>CAVRIH010000001.1:0-27117 GCA_963721195.1 uncultured Actinomycetota bacterium
TGGGCTTCCGGGTCAACGAGGGTGCTGACGAAAGGCTCGTGGGGGCCTACCTTTTGGTTTGGACGACGACGCCGTGGACGTTGCCGTCGAACCAGGCGGTCGCGGTCAACCCCGACGTCACCTACGTGCTGGTTCAGGGGCCCGACGAGAAGCGCTATGTGCTGGCGCAGGCGCGGCTGTCGGCCTACGCGCGGGAACTCAGCGAGGAACCCGAGGTCCTGGCCACGTACACCGGCCGGGATCTGCTCGAGACGCGCTACCTGCCGCCGTTCCCGTATTTCATGGACGCGCCGCACTCATTCCGGGTACTGCCAGCCGATTACGTCAGCACCGAGGACGGCACGGGCATCGTGCACATGGCTCCCTCCTATGGCGAGGACGACATGGTCGTCACGCAGGCAGCGGGCATCTCAGGCGTGACTCCGGTAGATCCCAAGGGTCGCTTCGATGGGACCGTGCCGGACTACGCCGGCCAGCATGTGTTCGACGCCAACCCGCAGATCATCCGCGACCTGAAGAACCAGGGCCGCTCGGCTGCGGTCAACGGTGCGGTGCTGCTGCGCCACGAGACCTACGAGCACTCCTACCCGCACTGCTGGCGGTGCCGCAACCCGTTGATCTACCGGGCGGTGTCGTCGTGGTTTATCAAGGTCACTGACTTCCGCGACCGCATGGTCGAGCTGAACAAGGACATCACCTGGTACCCGGAGCACGTCAAGGATGGTCAGTTCGGGAAGTGGCTGTCCAACGCGCGGGACTGGTCGATCTCGCGAAACCGTTACTGGGGCACGCCGATTCCGGTGTGGAGATCCGACGATCCGGCGTATCCGCGCATCGACGTGTACGGCAGCCTCGACGAGCTCGAGCGCGACTTCGGTGTGCGCCCTGACAATTTGCACCGCCCCTACATCGACGAACTGACGCGGCCCAACCCGGACGACCCGACCGGGCGCTCGACGATGCGGCGCATCGAGGATGTGTTCGACGTGTGGTTCGACTCGGGTTCAATGCCGTATGCGCAGGTGCACTACCCGTTCGAGAACCAGAAATGGTTCGACGGGGTGAGTGGCGAGGAGGGGCAATCCGGCGTCGACGCGCACTTTCCCGGCGACTTCATCGTCGAGTACATCGGGCAGACCCGCGGTTGGTTTTACACGCTACACATCCTTGCCACCGCCCTTTTCGACAAGCCTGCGTTCAAAACCTGTGTGGCGCACGGCATTGTGCTGGGCAACGACGGGCAGAAGATGAGTAAGTCGCTGCGCAACTATCCCGACGTGACCGAGGTATTCGACCGCGACGGTTCCGACGCCATGCGCTGGTTCCTGATGGCCTCGCCAATCCTGCGCGGTGGCAACCTGGTTGTCACCGAGCAGGGCATCCGCGAAGGTGTGCGGCAGGTGTTGTTGCCGCTGTGGAATGCCTACACGTTCCTCGCGCTGTACGCCCCGAAGAAGGGCACCTGGCGCACGGACTCGTCGCACGTGCTCGACCGCTACATCCTGGCCAAGCTGGCGGAGTTGCGCGATGACCTCACCGAGTCTCTCGATGTCTGCGACATCTACGGTGCCTGCGATCAGCTGCGCCAATTCACCGAGGCGCTGACGAACTGGTATGTGCGACGGTCACGTTCGAGGTTCTGGGAGGAGGACCCCGAGGCCATCGACACGCTGCACACCGTGCTCGAGGTGACCGGCCGGCTGGCGGCGCCACTGCTGCCGTTGATCACTGAGGTGATCTGGCGTGGGCTGACCGGCGAGCGGTCGGTGCATCTGACCGACTGGCCAGATGCCGGGGTCGTACCGGCGGATCCGGAACTGGTCGCGGCGATGGATCAGGTCAGGGAAGTGGCCTCGGCCGCGTCGTCGCTGCGCAAGGCGAAGAAGCTACGGGTACGGCTGCCGCTGCCTAAATTGACTGTGGCAGTGGATAATCCGCAGCGGTTGGAGCCGTTCAAGGATCTGATCGCTGACGAGCTCAACGTGAAACAGGTCGAGCTCACCGACGACATCGACACCTACGGCCGGTTCGAGTTGACCGTCAACGCCAAGGTTGCCGGACCACGACTGGGCAAGGACGTCCAGGCCGCGATCAAGGCCGTCAAGTCCGGCGAAGGGGTCGTCAACGCCGACGGCACACTGACCGCGGGCCCGGCCGTGCTGCAGCCCGAGGAGTACAGCTCGCGGCTGGTGGCCGCGGACCCGGAGTACACCGCCGCGCTGCCAGACGGCGCAGGGCTGGTGGTGCTCGACGGCAACGTCACCCCGGAGTTGGAGGCCGAGGGCTGGGCGAAGGACCGTATCCGCGAACTGCAGGACCTGCGCAAGTCCACCGGCCTCGACGTGTCCGACCGGATCCGGGTGACCATCGCGGTGCCCGACGACAAGGCGCAGTGGGCGCACACGCACAGCGATCTGATCGCGCGCGAGATCCTGGCCACCAGTTTCGAGTTCGGCGAGCCGGTCGAGGGCACCGAGATCGGCGACGGTGTGCGGGTGGCGATCGCGAAGGCCTAGCTAGGCCTAATCCCAAGACGAGATGGTGATTTAACCCAGCGCAGCTATACCGTCGGCCACCTCGGCCGCCGTCGCGAGACGGCTTGCCACCGGAGCAATGCAATGGTGAACCAAGTCGGAGCCAGCGCGGTCGAGCTTCGCCGACACCCGCGCCTTCCCGGATACCGCGGCACGAATGGCCAGCATCGGCTGATCCATGGGAAGTTCGCCGTACAGTCCCTCGCCCGAGAGTGCCCGGTTGATCGTCGCGCCGAGCGACCAGATATCAGTTGCGCGTGAGGGTGTTTCGCCTTGCAAGAGGTCGGGGTCGATGAACTCCGCCGAGGTTGCCGGGGCGAAACTTGTCACGCTGCCCTCTGAAGTCAGCACACGGGCAAGCCCCAGGTCGGACAGCCGACCGCCGTCGTCTGCGACCATCACGTTCGCGGGTTTGATGTCGCCGTGAACCAGACCATGCTCGTGCAACTCATGAACGGCGCGTGCCGCGTCCTCGAGCGCGCGCAGAATGTCGGTGCGCGTCAAGGTGCGCGCGGGTGAGGCGAGAGAGCCGAGCGGAAAGTACTCGGTTGCGTACAAGAAGTTGTTCTCCAGAACGACGTCATAGATACGCACGAGCCTGGGCGATGCCACAGCGGCGAACGCCCGCAGCTCACGAACGCCACGTCGGTATGCATCTTTGTCGGCAGGAGCGGTGAACACCTTCAGCGCCACTCGATCGGTCGACAAACCAAGTCGCTCCGGGGCTTCAGCCAGGTAAAACCGGCCGTTGTTGCCTTCACCGAGCAGGCCGAGGATCCGGTAGTCGGCGATCGCGGCGGGTATCGATTCTGCGTCGACGTGCATGTCACGGTCCTTTGCTCTCTAGCAAACGGTACCGGAGTATGGAGGTGGCAGGCTGATTATGGTGCACTGTTTGCCATGGGCACATTCGCCTATGTCATGCTCGATGTCGCGGTGATCATCGTGGTCGCGAGACTGTTCGGCCGAATCGCGCGGATGTTCAGACAACCGGCCGTGATAGGCGAAATCGTCGCGGGGATCGCGCTCGGCCCAAGCCTGCTCGGCCTTATGCCCGGGCACCTTGACACGCTCCTTTTTCCTCCCGACGTGGTGCCGTACCTGAAGATCCTGGCGCAGCTCGGACTGGTGTTGTTCATGTTCATCGTGGGCCTCGAACTCGACGTCGCACTGATTCGCGGCCGCCAGCGTCGCGCCGGGACGATCTCGTTGTTGTCCATCGTCGTGCCCTTCGCGCTTGGTGCGTTGTTGGCGTTGAGCTTGCATCCGCTCCACGACGTAGTCGACGGCAAGACAGTGCCGTTGCTGGGGTTTGTGCTTTTTCTGGGTGTAGCGATGTCGATCACCGCATTTCCCGTGCTCGCACGGATCCTCGCCGAACGCAGAATGAACCGCACAACCGTTGGGGTGCTGGCGCTTTCGGCTGCGGCAGTGGACGACATCTTGGCATGGACCTTGTTGGCCTTCGTCTACGCGGTCGTGAAGGGCGACAGCCCTTTGTCGGTGGTGCGCATCGTCGCGTTGTCCGCGGTGTTTGTCACAGTGATGTTCGCGGTCGTGCGGCCCTTGCTGGCCCGAATGCTTGCCTGGCACGAGCGGGCAGGGCGGGTTACTCCTGACATGCTGGCCGTTGTGCTCGTGGGCGTACTGCTGTCTGCGTTGGTCACCGAAAGGATCGGTATCCACGAGATTTTCGGCGCGTTCCTTTTCGGTGCGATCATGCCCCGCCAGGGTGCTCTGGAATTCAGGCGCGAGATCTTGGAACGACTTGAACAGATCAGTGTGCTTTTACTGTTGCCGATCTTCTTTGTGATCGCTGGCTTCGGGGTAAACCTGCGCGCGTTCACGGATCCGGGGCTGTTGTGGCAGCTGCTGCTGATTCTGGCGGTGGCCATCGGCGGCAAGTTCGGCGGCGCCTTCGTCGGTGCGCGCATCCAGCGCATGACTTTCCAGCAAAGCGCCGCCATCGCGGTGCTGATGAACACCCGCGGTCTGACCGAACTGGTGATCCTGCTGATTGGCAAACAGGTAGGCGTTCTTGACACCGCGATGTTCACGATGATGGTGGTGATGGCGCTGGTCACAACGGTGATCACTGAACCACTGCTGCGGATCGTCTACCCCGACAAAGCGGTGCAGCGCGACATCGACGCCGCGACGAAGGCCGCACTTGGATCCGAGCAAACCTACCGCGTGCTGGTCGTTGTCGATGCGGTCCCCAACGCGGCGACGGAGCGCATGCTCCGGGTGGCGGATGCGGCACTCGCAGACCGCAGACCTGGTGAGATCATGCTGTCACGCTTTCTGGAAACGCCCGATGACGCCCCGCCTCTCGAGCTCGGATCCGGCCCGCTGCCAGATCTCGCGGGTATGGCTGAGGCGGTGGAATCATTGGAGACAGTTCGCGACGCAGACCACGGCGACCGCCGCGACGCTGCGGGTGTTGTGTCGGTTCGGTTCCGCGTCTGGTCAGGATGTGATACGTCAGGCGGAAACATCGGGGGCGGAAGTCATTGTGGTGAGCGAGGCTTGGGCGCACAAGCATCCGCAGGCATACGACGCCCTCGACGCGGTAACCGTGCTGGTTGTTCCAGCCGAGCTGCCGACCGTATGGCTGGTGGCCACCAATGAGGCGGCGTTGGGTGTGTCGGACGACGCGGTATATGTGCGTGACGACGGCGCGGCCGACGGTGCCCGTGCAGTGCTCGTGGCGGTTCAGGCGGCGACGGCTTCGGGCAGGTCGCTGATCGCCATGGTGTCCGACACGGACGGTAGAGCGCGTCGGCGCCTCCAGCTGGCGCTCGAGCCGCTGCGCTCCACCCCGACGCGGGTCAGACTTGTTTCCGTCAACGAAGCGGACGTCGAAATCTCGGCTGTGGCCCTAGTCCTGGACCGGGTAGGTGGTTCGCAGATCAATCTGCGCGATGCAGTAGCAAACGTTGTGTAACCGCCTGATCCGGCGGCCGACCGCGGTGCGCGTGCACACCGTGACGGCCGGTCCAGCGTGATAGCTAGGCCGGCCGTCCCGGTGTGAAACTCACCGGCTGAGGTGTGCTCTTGGTCGTGCTTATTGCACCCGGGTATGACTTGTAATTAGCAAAGAACCGTCCTTGATGATGGTGCATGTTTTCCAGCCGTTCTTCACGCGGCAGATGTCGGCATTAGCCGGCGATGCCAGCCCCAGCCCGGTCACTGCCACAGCTGCACTGATAGCCGATCCGGCCAGTACGCGCGCTATCCGCTTCTTGGCGCCGAAGCCGTTGTGGGTGGTGTTCATGTGATTTCCCTTCCGTGTGATGGTGACCCCGTGGGCCGCTTCTTGAGGCCCATGTTGGTCTTGGTTCTGTTGGTTGATGGCACTGCGCCGTCCTCCAACAGAAACGAGAATGAACGGAAGGCCTCAAAAGATCCTCAAAGGCAGGGGGGCCGGCACCTCCAGTTGCGACCTGAGCCGGCAATGCGATGGCAGGGTGCTAGAGCGGTTTTCCTGCGGCCAGCCAGGGGAGGACTTAGCGTAATAGCTGACAAACCACCTGGTGCCCGTGCCGCGGGAGGTGGCATGGCGGAGGGTGGTAGCCGGCCGCCGTTTGTAAGTCGTGGGCGGGGTGAGGAGTCGGCGATGAGCGACACCGAGGATTCGCGAGCGGGCTCGCAGTTCGGGCATTATCACCTCCGCCGGCTGTTGGGCCGCGGCGGCATGGGCGATGTGTATGAGGCCGAGGACACCGTCAAGGAACGCGTCGTGGCGTTGAAGCTGATGTCGGCGGCCTTCTCGGGGGATCCGGTGTTCCGCAAGCGGATGCAGCGCGAGGCCCGTACCGCTGGCCGGTTGCAGGAACCGCACGTAGTGCCCATCCACGACTTCGGCGAGATCGACGGGCAGCTGTACGTGGACATGCGCCTGATCGAGGGCATTGATGTGGCTGCCGTATTGAGCCGATATGGGCCGCTGGCGCCGCCGCGCGCGGTGGCGATTATCCGTCAGATCGCCTCGGCGCTCGACGCTGCGCACGCTGCCGGCGTGATGCATCGTGATGTGAAACCGGAGAACATCCTGATCACCCACGACGACTTTGCTTATCTGGTCGATTTCGGTATCGCCAGTGCCACGACCGACGAAAAGCTGACGCAGATGGGCAGTGCCATCGGAACCTTCAGGTATATGGCTCCGGAGCGGTTCACCAACTCGCAAGTGACGTACCGCGCGGACATTTATGCCCTTGCGTGTGTGCTCTACGAGTGCTTGACCGGAACTCCGCCGTATCGCGGCAATGACGTCACGTTGATGACCGCGCACCTGACCCAGTCCATCCCGCGGGCCAGCGCGCTCAGGCCGGGGCTCCCCGTGGCATTGGACGAAGTGATTGAGCGCGGCATGGCCAAGGATCCAGAGGACCGCCATGCCACCGCAGGGGATCTGGCGCTGGCAGCCCATGAAGCCCTTGCCACACCCGAGCAGGATCGGGCCGCAGACATTCTGCACCGGAGCCAGGTGGCGACCCTTCCGCCCTCTGCGTTGACCGCCCAGCCGCCCACTCGTTTCGCGCACACGCCGCCCCGTCCAGTCACGCCGCGCCCCGCACCGACCCCGCAGCCGGTCCCGTCTGTCCCGACCCTCTATGCCAACCCCCCGGCTGCCGCCGGACCCACGCCACCACCGGGCGTTTGGACGCCTGGTGCACCGCACGCACCCTCAGGCTGGCAGCAGCCGCCCTCGCAACCGCTGCCGGTTGTCACTGCACCCCGGCCCCGCCGCACCGGGCTGGTCGTTGCGCTCGTCGTCGTGCTCGTGCTCGCGGCCGGCAGTCTGGGGGGCTGGTTCTTGCTCCGCGACCGTGGCCCCCAGGGTCCCCAGCCCATCGGGGCGCTGGAGGGGGATCCGATCCCGGTGGGCACGGATCCCTACGACATCGAGGCCGGCGGGGGGTTTCTCTGGACGGCGAACAGTGCTGACACCACGATCTCGAAGATTGATCCTTCGACAGGAACCGCCGAGCAGATCGAGGTCGGCGGTGCACCCTTCGAACTAGCCGCTACCGAGGACGCGGTGTGGGTATCGAACTACAGCGATGCAGTCACGCGCGTGGACATTGCGACCCAACGGGTCAGCGATCCGATCGCGGCAGGGCCGGGAGACATCTCGGGGATCGTCGTTGGAGGCGGGTACGTGTGGTTGTCACACACTTCCGAGAACACCGTGACTCGGATCGACACGCGGACCCAGGCGCTCACCGGCGAGCCGATCAAAGTTGGGGCCGCCCCAGGGGGGATGGGGTTCGGCGACGAATTTCTTTACGTCGCCAATACAGGCGATAAGTCCATCACCACAATCGATACCACCGGCACCGTCCTCGGCGAGCCGTTGAAGCTGAACGCAGAGCCGCGCGGTATGGAGGTCACAGACGGCACGATCTACGTCGGTTCGCCCGACCTCGTGACGCCCATCGACGAACGGACGTTCGCGGTGGGCGAACCGATCCCGTTGACAGGGTGGAGCATCGCGATCGCGGGTACCGACGGCATGTGGGTGCTGTTTCCGCTGTCCAACGAGCTGCGATGGCTCGACCTGAAGGGCGAGGAGTCGAAGGGGAGCGCGGTCACCGGGATCGGCAAGGGAATCAACGACATGGAGCTGCTCGACGACACACTGTGGCTTACCGATGGACCGAACAACGTAGTACGGCGGGTGAAGCTTCGTTGATCTCGACGACCGGTCGTCTCGAGTATCTCGCGCTACGTCAGCGACGATCCCGCGTCAGGGTCGATGCGGCGTTACAGATGGGCGTGTGCCGATTCGAAAGTAATTGTCCGACCGCCGATTTGCACCTCGGCCCCCGCGGCGAGCAGATGTGGCCGCCGGGGGGTGAGCCGAAGCCATTGTTCGTTTCCCGGCTGCTTCACGAACGTGCCGTTGGTCGAAGCGAGGTCGACGACGGCGACGTCCCATTCGATGAGCCGAATCTCGGCATGCGCTCGTGACAGTCGACCTGCTGTATCGGATAAACACACTGGCGTAGCACCCGTTCGGACCGACGCGGACTTTCGCGGGTCACGCCCGATGACAAGATCGGCAGCCAGGACGAGCGTCGTGCCGTCGTCGAGAACCAAGAATCCCAGTGGGGGCCGTTCCCCTTCGGAGATTTCCTTGGTCTGGTTCATGCGCAGTCCGCACAGGCGGCAGAACGCGACCCGCGGATCATTGAAATGTCCACGCGCGCATTTGATTCCCCGAACGTGACGGCCGCCGGCCCCGATGCGTGGGCGGCCTGGGCCCGCCGCCCCGGAGCGTGATTTGCCTTTGACGGGCAAAGGAGCTCGACGTGGTGGTGGCTTGTCGTCGGGCTTGAGCGTTTCGAAGACCTTTGGCGGCTTGAGCTCGACATGGTGGGCTGCTGGCTTCGGGGTCCGGGCAGTGGGTCTTGTTCCCGTTAGCCACAAGACGGCACCGGTGCCCTCGACGACACCCTCGATGAGCGAGCTCGACACCGCGTTCGGCAGGCAGGTCGATCGTTGGCAAGCTGTCGTCGGTGACGTACAGCGCGGCTCGGTACGCAACCGAACGGATCTCGTCTTCGGTCGGGCAGTGGCGGCTGCCGCGATACTGGTCACGCCCACCTTCGTGCTCGACAATGGCCGCAACGCCGCCGTGCAGAATCAGCGCATACCCACCCTGGACGGGTGACAACGCACCGAACTCCGCGTCACCGTCTCGATCGGCCGCCCACTTGGCGGCATTTCTGGCGAACGAGTGGCCGAACCGGTCGCCTCCTGCTGCCTTCGCTTCCGCGATGAGCGCGAAGAGCGCTGACCACGTCTGCGCGGCCTTCGACTCGCTATTCAGCGTGGACGGTTCGCGGTGCGGCACGACGACCACGGCACCGTTCGCGACCGCAACAAGGTGATTACCGGGGATCACCCCGACTTGGGGACCGTTCATATGAACCGCCCTCCCGCAAAACGCCAACGGTGAAACACCACCCGCATCGGTCCGTTGACGAACAGCCAGAACGCTAACCAGGTAATGATGAATTGGATCAAGTACGCCGTCAATGACGGTCGTAGATCTTCGGGAACCACGATCGTGGTGTAGCGGACAAGCAACCAAACCACGATGCCCTCGTTGACCGATGTGAGAAGCCCGAACAGGGTTGGCCAGTCCTTCTCCCACCGAAACTGCTGCAAACCGTGATAAACCACCTCCCACAGCACTCCTACCAAGACGACCGCGAGCAGGACGCTTAGTGTCACCCGATAGCTTTGCGCCAGTGAGAGGTCGCCGGTTGGCAACAGCGGGGTAATCACAAACGCGACAAAGAATCCGATGACTCCCAGCCCAAGCACACGGGTTTGTATCCGCCCGTTCAGCGTCGGAAGCATGCGACCTCAGATCCTCTGGTTTCTGGCCCACAACCACCATTGGTGAACCGACCGAATCGGTCCCATCCTGCGGCAGAAACCGTGCGCGGCAAGATCATCGGCGATCTCTCGGGCCGCGATCTGCAGGCCGAGGAAGGTATCGACTCCCGGGAAGTAGCCGCCGAGTGTGGCGGTTCCCGACGCGTAGATCCGCCCGGTGCCGCTGCGGGTACCAATCAACTCAAATGTGCGGTCGACGTCGAGCCTGCCGAGCGGATTACGGCCGGCACCGGTGTGGTCGAGCATGTCGGCGAGCAGTCGATGCTCCCGGATGTCGGCCTCCAGGCCGGTGCAGTCGATGACATAGTTCACTGTGACGTCGAACGGGTGCGTCGGAGGCGGGTACGGCAGGGGTTGGCTGGGGTCGGGAACGACCGTGGTCGTCAGACCATCGCGGGTCGGACGCAGGTCCCGCGCCGTGCCCGCCATCACGTGATACCAGCCCTCGGTGCGGCCCCGCCGTAGCTGTTCCTGCCAGGTTTTGCGGACCGGCGTGTTGGTCCCGCCCATTTCCTTGTATGCCCGCTTGCGGTCCTCGCCCTCGAGCTTGCGGATCTTCGCCTTGAGCTGACCGCCCCACACCGACTTCGGATAATTGAATCCCTGGTATGCCCAGCCGTCCTTGCCTTTTCGGCGTTTGAAGATGTTGGGCCCGTGCGGCTCGGCGATGTACGTGCGGAACAGGTGCAGGATCGTGGTCTGCAGTCGATACTTGTCGCGGTCGTCGATCAGTCGTTGTAGGACCCGCGAAGCGACGATGCCGCTGCCGCGAATCATCACCGTCCCCGGGCGACGCCGCAACGACTGGTAGATGTGTTCGTGGGACTCGTAGGCGTTGACGACCTTCGACGGATCGCGGTACCTCTCGCGGAACTCCTGCAGTTCGGGCAGCATGTTCAAGCCGGGGTAGCCCACCGCAACGTGTGCGTACATGCTGCGGAACGCGACCCTCTTCGTCGGTGACGACCCGGGCGGCGGCGTGAGGATAGTGAAGTAGCCGCCGCCATTTCGTCTCCGGACCATGCGCACGTCGCCGATGCGCACCGACTCCGCGTAGCGCACACGCTGGTGTTCGCGTTCCAGCGATTCGAATACCTGCCCGGCGCGCGGCGTGTAGTAGTTCGCGAAGATCGGTTCCACCGCTACGTTCCAGAGGGGTTTGACGAATCCCGACAACGATCGGGCAGAGAACGCCTCTCGAACGGCGTACGACGGGAATCCCCAGATGTTGTCGGGTGTCGAGGCCGAATCGGAGCGGATGCGTTCGCCACGCGGAATCTGAGACACACGGACGAGGTGTTCGTAGCTCGACCACGGGATGGCCTGGGGACCCAGCGCCGCCATTGCTGCCGCCGGCACCCCGTATATGCGCAATGTGTCGATCGTTACGAATGACCCAATGCCGCCGCCGATGGTGACAAAAGGCACGTCTACGACCGGAATCCGGGCAGCCGCCACCATGTCGTCGGTCCAGACATCTGTGTCGATCAACGCCGGTGTCAGGTCTCCATTCATGCGTGCTCCCTAGGCATGCTGAGGGACATCAGCCTGCAATCGGCGCCTTGGCGGCGTCCTCGCCTTCGTAGACCTCGTCCATGCCGTCGCGGTCCAGCAGCCGCCCGAGAGGACACGGCCCGAACTGAGTGTCGGCCCGCGAATCCGCCTCGGGGTCGCTCATCGCCACCTCCTCAGCCTCGCTGCGTCGACCGCGAACGTGTTGTGCCCCTACGCTAGGGGCCCAGCAACGCCGGCACATGGATTCGCTCCACTCATCGCCAGTATGGGTGCACCGGCCGCGCCTCAAGAGCGAATTGGCAGCCGACATGGAGTCCGGCGCGTCGACCCCGAGGTGATCACGCGGCAACGCCCCGTCCGTAGCCGAGGGCGCACCGCCTGCTGTGTCTGGTCAGCAGAGGAAGATCTCTGCCGACTCCACGATGTACTGGGCGTCCGACACGCTGATCGTTTCATCCGTATTTGCCCAGACCGCGTCAACCAGGTCGCCCTGGCTGTACCCTTCGGCAACGAGGTCGCAGACCGCGTAGCCGATCGCGAGGGCTTCGCCGTCGCCGCCATAGAACCCAGCGTCGGACAGGTCGTTGATGTAGCTGCCGGGGTCAGCTTGCGCGGTGGCCGCGCCAGCGGTTGCTAGACCGACACCGAGTGCCAGCCCGAGCACAGATCCTGCGATCGCTTTTGTGAACTTCATTCTGGTTCCTATCTGTTGGTGGATGGCACTGCGCCGTCCTTTGATAGGAGTGAGAATGAGTTGGCGGGCTCAAAAGATTCTCAAAGGCCGAAGAAGCTCTCGAACGTGCTCGTGTGGACAGGCGCGAGGTGGCGCGAGCTAGGAGCCGAGCGCACGATTCGTGCGCGGCGATCCGTTGCTAGCGACCAACATCACGATGGGGCCGACGGTGCGGCCTCGGAGTAGATTTCAAATATGAAGTTGCTCAAGCCAATTCGTATACGGTCGCCATCTGCGAGTGTGGCGCAGGTCCGGATGCGCTGTTGTTGAACCTCGAGCCCGTTGGCCGACTGCAGGTCAGTGATGAGGTAGCTGTTGCCGGTGTCGATGATGACTGCGTGGTGACGGCTGACTTCGGGGTCGGCGAGAACAATGTCGTTGTCGGCGCGGCGACCGATTCGGGTGGCCGCCGCCAGCAATTCGTAGCATTGTCCCGAGGTGTCGCGCAGCCGGGCGACAGCCGACCTAGCGCGGGTCGATGTATGTCGGCCGGTAGCGATGACTGTCTTGGCCGCGGTTGTCTGCGCTGCCTGCTTCACATCCAGTGACTCTTGGCGCAGGATGCGCTGGTGCAGAGTTTGTAGTGGGGCGGCGGGGTCAATGCCGAGATCGTCGGCAAGGGTGGATTTCAATCGGCGATAAGTGTCGAGTGCGTCGGATTGACGTCCGGCGAGATAGTAGGCAGTGATCAACTGCGCCCACAACGGTTCACGGTAGGGGTGCTCGCCGGCGAGCACTTCCATTTCGGCGATGACGCCGTCCCATCGACCGCAGGCTATTTCAGCTTCCGCGCGGGCGGTTTGGACAACAACCTTCTCCTCGGCGAGTCCGACGGCGAACGCTGCAAAGAACTGAAGATCGTTCAGGTCTTGCAGGACGGGTCCGCGCCATTCGCTTAGCGCTGCTGACAGTTGGCGGGTGGCTTCCTCGAACCGGCCTACGGATGCGGCGTGCACTCCCGTAGTTTTCGCGGTGATAAATCGCCCCAGATCGACGCCGTCGTCGCTGACGTCGAGCCGATAACCCGGTGGTGAATTGACCAGCACTGTTCTCGGATCGACGCCTGCGTTGCTCAGTAATCTCCGCAGGTTCGAGACGTAGGTGTGGATACTGGCATGCGCCCGTTCAGGAGGCGCATCCTGCCACGCGGCGTTGGCTAGCGAGTCGATTCCGACTGGCCTATTGCGCTCGATGAGCAGCGCCGCCAGGACCGCGCGTTGCTTGGGAGTTCCCAACGCCACAGGGCGGCCGTCAACGATGACCTGCAACGGTCCCAGGAGGCCAAACCTGAGACCCCTCTCCGCCATTTCTTTCGCTACCCTCCCTTAGGTTGAACCGTTCGCCTGAAGCCTCGAATTCATTGGGCGGGATCTAATCAAGTTGGCTGTTCGCGCGGTTGTTTGTACTTTGACCGATTATCGGCCAGATGGGTCGGCGTTGACACCGGATCCATCGCACTGCGCGTCGGTGGCCGGCTGCACAAACCTCGTCCAAGACCTGCCTTCGTCCTCCACGATCCCGTCGTCGTCAGCTGCCGGTGCCCAAAATTACTGTGGGAGTGGGCGGTCCACTGCTGCCTGCGTCGTTCAAGGACCGACCGGGTTGACGTCGAATTCTTCCGCACGCCTGCCTACGCGTTTGTAGGCTAATTCGCACAAGCGGCGAAAGGATGAGGGTGGACAAGCACGGACCACCGGTGGTCCTTGTGGAGCCGTTTGGTGCCGGTGGCGGTGTTGATGTGATTGCCGGTGCGCTGGCCGGGCAGCTCAGCCGCATCTGGGGTGTTCCGGTGGAGGTGGACAACCGCCCCGGTAAGGGCGCGACGGCGGGGCCGGCGTTCGTCGCTGAGGCATCGCCGGACGGCCGAACACTCCTGATGAATACCAGTGCCCACGCCTATAGCGCGGCACTCACCGCGGGTCTTCCATACGACCCGATCACGGACTTCGTCGCAGTTGCAGCAGTGACACGCCAGCCCTACGTCCTCGTCGTGCCCAAGAAGTCCCGCATCCGCACACTGACGGATCTTGTTACCGAAGGGCGAAGGAGGCCCGGACAGCTCCGGTTCATCTCGGCCGGCGTCGGGACCGGCACACATCTGAGCGTCGAACAACTCAACTTCGACTTGGGCATATCGGCGATCCACGAACCAGCTCGGCCGACCGACGCAATCGCCGCCACAACCGCACGCGTCGCGGCGGGCGAGTTCGACTACTCAATGACTCCGATCCCGATCGCCCAGCCCCATCTCGCCGCGGGCACGCTGCTAGCCCTCGGCGTCAGCGGCGCACGTCGGTCGCGGCTCCTCCCGGATGTGCCGACCATCGCAGAGGCTGCGGTTTCCGGTTTCGACTTCCCGATCTGGTACGGCATCTGGGCGCCGCGCGCCACTCCACCGCCAATCGTCAACGAGCTCTCCGCGGGAATCGCGGCGGCCATGAACGTGCCGGAGTTGCTGATCTGGTTCGCCGAACACGACGCGGAGCCAATGAATCTGACGCAGCCTGAGTTCGCAGACTTCGTCGAATGCGAGCGCGACCGCGCAGCGTCAATAGCGCGGGCAGCGGCGATCGCGAAGGCCTAGCGGCGGAGAACCGCCTCGGCCACTTTCGCGAAATCGGCGAATACGTCGCGGATGAACCGAGTGCGCCGATAGCCGATCGCGTCCAACAGGGGACCGTGATCCATCGCGACGACCACCGTGGCACCGATCGCCGTCTTCCACCACAGTGCGAATGCGAGCAGCCTGAGGGCGATCCCCGATCGGGCGAATCCAGCGCTCAGCCGTTGCTTCTGAAACTGCACGTGCGGGTGTTCGTCGGCGACGATCCGCGCGGCCACCGCCCGCACCACCGGATCGGGGCCGTCGGAGGCCAGAACGCCGTAATACGACAGCGCCACCACCTCGGCGACCGTCAGCACCATCAACTCGGTCCGCAGGCCCATCAGCCGGCGCAGCCGAACGAACACCGCGTCCGACCAGTGCTGACGCATCGGCGTGCCGCCCAGGTAGCCGAGCAGGCGCAGCAGCAGGGCCGCATGCTGTTGTTCCTCACCGACGAAAAGCTGTGCAGCGCGCAGGTATTCGGGATCGCCGGCCTTGGCCGCCTTGCGCAATAGTTGTTGTCCGTCACCGCTCTCGCCGAGCTGGAACCGTCGCACCGATGCGATCAAAGGCGCCCGCACCCCTTCGGGAACCGCGCAGGCCCCGTCGAAGTCGATGGCCGCGTCGACGCGTGCGTGCACGCCGACGTTGTTTTCGAAATGGTCCACCCACATGCCGAACTCGGTTATGGCACGGGCCTGCTGCGTCATGCAGGTCAGGCTAGCCGCCCTAGCATCGGTAGCTGTGGATTCCCGCTGGGTGCTGCATCTCGATATGGATGCGTTCTTCGCGTCCGTCGAGCAGCTGACCCGGCCCACCCTGCGCGGACGGCCCGTCCTTGTCGGCGGACTCGGTGGCCGCGGCGTCGTCGCCGGCGCCAGCTACGAGTCACGTGTGTACGGCGCCCGGTCGGCGATGCCCATGCACCAGGCGCGCCGCCTGGTCGGCGCTGCGGCGGTGGTGCTGCCGCCGCGCGGGGTCGTCTACGGCGTGGCCAGCCGGCGCGTCTTCGAGACCGTCCGGGCGATGGTGCCCGTGCTCGAGCAGCTCTCGTTCGACGAGGCGTTCGGCGAACCCGCCGAACTCGCCGAGCGCAACCGCCGACGACGTCGGAGCTGTTCTGCCAGCGCCTGCGGGCCACGGTTCGCGACGAGACCGGTCTCGTCGCGTCCGTCGGCGCCGGCTCGGGCAAGCAGATCGCCAAGATCGCCTCCGGCCTGGCCAAGCCCGACGGCATCCGGGTGGTCCGCCGCGACGAGGAACGCGCGCTGCTCGACGGGCTTGCAGGTGCGGCGGCTGTGGGGCATCGGACCGGTCGCCGAGGAGAAGCTGCACCGGCTCGGCATCGAGACCGTCGGCCAACTCGCGGCGCTGACCGACGCCGAGGCCGCCAACATCCTGGGCGCGACGGTCGGGCCCGCGCTGCACCGGCTGGCCCGCGGCATCGACGACCGGCCGGTCGCCGAGAACGCGCAGGCCAAGCAGATCAGCGCCGAGTCCACCTTCCCCGACCGACTTGACCACGCTCGACCAGCTGCGCGAAGCCACCGGACCGATCGGCGAGCACGCCCACGCGCGCCTGGAGAAGGACGGCCGCGGCGCCCGCACCGTCACCGTCAAGCTGAAGAAATCCGACATGAGCATCGCTGACCCGCTCCGCGACGCTGCCGTACGCCACCGCCGACGCCGCGACGCTGATCGCGCACGGCGCGCCGACTGCTGCTCGATCCCGGTCGAGATCGGCCCGATTCGCCTTGTCGGCGTGGGCTTTTCGGGGCTTGTCCGACGTCCGCCAGGAGTCGCTGTTCCCGGACCTCGAGCTGGTGGCCGAGGTGTCGAACACTGCGCCCCGCAGACCGTCGTGGCCGCCGCCGCGGACACCGCCCGACGACGTGGCGCATCGGTGACGACGTCGTGCACACCGATTACGGCCACGGCTGGGTCCAGGGCGCCGGCCACGGCGTGATGACGGTGCGGTTCGAGACCCGCAGCACCGGGCCCGGCCCGGTCCGCACCTTCCCCGACGACACGCCGGGATCGACCGCGCCAATCCCGTCGACAGCCTGGACTGGCCCGACTACCTCAGCGATCTGGCGGCCCGCTCAGCCCCAGCGGGCGACGACGTCCTCGACGGGTGAGCCCGGCGGCCGGGCGGCCATCAGCAGCACGCGGGCCTGCGCGAGGCCGCAGCCGCGGCACCACCACCGCCCCCGCGTCCGCCAACTCGCGGCCCGGCCGTAGCCGGGACTGACCTGCCCGCCGGGAACCCGCGTCGACACCGCGACCGACAACGCCGTCGCGGCAGTGCCGCCGCACCGCGTCGATCACCGCCGCCCCGGCGTTGCCCGCGCCCAGCGCCTCCAGCACGATGCCGCGTGCGCCGGCCGCCACGCAGGCGTCCATCGCGACCGCGTCCGCGCCCGGGTACACCGCGATGGTGTCGACCCGCGGCGCATCAGCGGCCGAGAGCGGGCCGAGAAACGGCCGATGCTTCGATCGCGCGCCGTGAAGCGCCCGTCGGCGATCGTGCCGAGCACCTGCCGGTGAAGCCGCGCAGGTCACCGTCGCGGCCTTCTGCAGGCCCAACGGCTGCCACACCGTGCCCGCGAGCGTGACGAGCACGCCGAGGCCGCAGGCCTGCGCGCTGCCCGCGAGCGCCAGCGCGTCGCGCAGGTTCCTGGGCCCGTCGGCGTCCGGCGCGTCGGCACTGTGCAGCGCCCCGGTGATCACCACCGGCGTCGCGCCGTCATAGGTCAGGTCGAGCCACAGCGCCGTTTCCTCCAGGTGTCGGTGCCATGGGTGATGACCACGCCGTCGGCTCCATCGTCCCTGCAGACCGACAGCACCGTGGCGCGGATCCGGTCCCAGTCCGCAGGGGTCAACTGCGAGCTGTCCATCGCCATTACGTCGACGACATCGACGTCGAGCCCGGCGGTCAGGTCGGCCCCGCTCCGGGTAGGTCTCTTCACCCCGTCGTCGCCGCTGCTGGTCGCGATGGTGCCGCCGGTGGTGACGACGACGAGGCGACCCATGGGGGAGATCATCCCAAAACCACTCTTTGGGATGATGGTGGAGTGACTGATGAAACGCCGGGAACGGCCGAGCCGATGACCGACGGCGAGGCGCCGCAGCCCGCACCCAAGCGGGTGCGCCTGCTGCTGACCGTCGCGGCGGTGGTGCTGGTGGCCGACATCGTCACCAAGGTGCTCGCCGTGAGACTGCTGACGCCGGGCCAGCCGGTGTCGATCGTCGGCGACACCATCACCTGGACACTGGTGCGCAACTCCGGCGCCGCGTTCTCGATGGCCACCGGCTACACCTGGGTCCTCACGTTGATCGCCACCGGTGTGGTGATCGGCATCATCTGGATGGGCAGGCGGCTGGTTTCGCCGTGGTGGGCCCTCGGCCTCGGCATGATCCTCGGCGGCGCGATGGGCAATCTGGTGGACCGGTTCTTCCGCTCACCGGGGCCGCTGCAGGGCCATGTCGTGGACTTCCTTTCCATCGGATGGTGGCCGGTGTTCAACGTCGCCGACCCGTCCGTCGTGGGCGGGGCGATCCTGCTGGTTGCGTTGTCGCTGTTCGGTTTTGACTTCGATACGGTCGGCCGCCGCAAGGCCGACGACTCATAGTGTCGACCCGCTCGATGCCAGTCCCCGAGGGGCTGGCCGGGATGCGTGTCGACGCCGGGCTGGCACGGCTGCTGGGGCTATCGCGTACGGCCGCCGCGGCGCTGGCCGAGGACGGCGGCGTCGAGGTCGACGGCGCCCGTGCGGGCAAGTCGGACCGCTTGACGGCCGGCGCGTGGCTCGAGGTGCGGCTGCCGGAAGCGCCTGCGCCGGTGGAGAATACGCCCGTCGAGATCGAAGGCATGGCGATCCTGTACTCCGACGACGACATCGTCGCGGTCGACAAGCCGCCGGGCGTCGCCGCACACGCGACCGTCGGATGGCACGGGCCGACGGTGCTCGGCGGCCTGGCCGCGGCGGGCTTCCGGATCAGCACGTCGGGCATCCACGAGCGGCAGGGCATCGTGCACCGCCTCGACGTCGGCACGTCGGGCGTGATGGTGGTGGCGCTCTCCGAACGCGCGTACACGGTGCTCAAGCGGGCGTTCAAGCAGCGCACCGTCGAAAAGCGTTACCACGCACTGGTGCAGGGCCATCCCGATCCGTCCAGCGGGACCATCGACGCACCGATCGGGCGGCACCGCGGGCACGACTGGAAGTTCGCGGTCACCGAGCACGGTCGCCACAGCGTCACTCACTACGACACGCTGGAGGCGCACCAGGCGGCGAGCCTGCTCGACATCGAACTGGAAACCGGTCGCACCCACCAGATTCGGGTGCACTTCGCCGCGCTGCACCACCCGTGCTGCGGCGACCTGACCTACGGTGCCGACCCGACTCTGGCGAAAAAGCTTGGCCTGGAACGCCAATGGCTGCACGCGAGGTCGCTGGCGTTCGCGCATCCCGCCGACGGACGGCGCGTCGAGATCACCAGTCCCTACCCGGCCGACCTGCAGCACGCGCTGGACGTGTTGCGCAACCACGAACTGTGAGCGACGCGCGCAGGTCTGGCTTGCTGTTCGGCGTCGGCGCATACGCCATGTGGGGCTTGTTCCCGGCGTTCTTCCCGCTGCTGAAGCCCGCCGGCGCATTCGAAATCCTGGCCCACCGCATCGTGTGGTGCTTCGTGCTGATGGTCGTAGTCATCGCTGCGGTGCGCCGGCTCGGCGACATCCGTGCAATCACGCCGCGCACTTGGCTGTTGCTGACGTTCGCGTCGGCCCTGATCTCGGTCAACTGGGTGATCTACATCTACGCGGTCAACAACGGCCACGTGGTGGACGCCGCGCTCGGCTACTTCATCAACCCGCTGGTCACGGTGGCGCTGGGGCTGCTGGTGTTCCGCGAGCGGCTCAATCGCGCGCAGTTCGTCGCCCTGGTCATCGCGGTGGTCGCCGTGGTGGTGCTGACCGTGGAGGTGGGCTCGCCGCCGGTCATCGGGCTCGGGCTGGCGTTGTCGTTCGGCCTGTACGGCGCGGTCAAGAAGGTGGTGCCGACCGATCCGCGGGTCAGCGTGGGCGTCGAGGCCGGGATCGCTGCGCCCTTCGCGCTGGCCTACGTCGTCCTGCTGCAGGTCACCGGCCACGCCACGTTCGCCAACCACGGCTCCGGCCACGTCGCACTGATGGTTCTGTCGGGCGTGGTGACGGCGTTGCCGCTGCTGTTGTTCGCCGCGGCCGCGCAGCGGCTGCCGATGGTGACGATGGGTCTGCTGTTCTATCTGACCCCGGCGATGCAGCTGACCTGGGGCGTGGTCGTCGGGCACGAGCCGATGCCGGCGGCGCGGTGGCTGGGCTTCGCGCTGATCTGGGTGGCGCTGGCGGTGTTCAGCGCCGACGCGTTCAGGCGGGCGCGTGTCGATCGGCGGCCCCCGAATCGTCATACCGGTGACAACATCGAGTCAGAGAGGATGAAGTCATGCGGTACTGCCTGCTCATGCACTACCAGGAGGGCTCCGACGTCGGGCTGACCGAGGAGGACATGGCGCCCGCGATGGCGGCCTTCGCAGCCTATGCCGACGACCTGACGGCCGCCGGGGTGCTGATCGACCACCGAGGTGCTCGAATCCGTCGTCGCCACCACCACCGTCACCGCCCGCAACGGCGCCCCCGAGATCCAGGACGGGCCGTTCGCCGACACCAAGGAAAAGCTGGGCGGCATCTTCGTCATCGAGGTGGCCAACCTCGACGAGGCGCTGAAGTGGGCGCAACGCAACCCCGCCAATGGCTGGGGTTCGGTCGAAATCCGCCCGGTGGCGCGGACATACGCCGCCGACCGCGGGTGGTACAACCCGTAAGCGGGCCGGACGAGCCGCTTGCGCGAAGACCGACAACCCAGGACCGCGGTGGCCCAGGTCGCCCGCGACTCCTACGGCCGGCTGCTGGCCGTCCTCGCCGCGCCGACGCCGCGATATCGCCGCCGCCGAGGACGCGTTGGCCGACGCATTCGAGCGCGCGCTGACCCGCTGGCCCGACGACGGCATACCCGCCAATCCCGAAGGCTGGCTGCTCACCGTGGCCCGCAACCGATTACGCGATGTGTGGAAGTCGGCGGCTTACCGGATGACCGAGCCGCTCGACGAAATCGAGTGGCACTTCAACATCTTTGGACGACGACATGCCCGCCATTCCCGATCGCCGGCTCGAGCTGATGCTGGTGTGCGCTCATCCCGCCATCGCGCCGAACGTTCGCACACCGTTGATGCTGCAGTCGGTGCTCGGCGTGGAGTGCGGCGGCGATCGCCGACCGCGTTCGCGGTCGACCCGGCAGCCATGGCGCAACGACTGGTGCGGGCCAAGAAACGCATCCGCGACGCGCGGCATCCCGTTCGTGTTGCCCCATCGTGAGGACCTCGCCGAGCGGCTGCCCGCCGTGCTGGAGGCGGTCTACGGCGCCTACGCGATCGACTGGCAGCTCGCCCCGCACGGGCGCGCCGATCGAATCGCTGTCGCCGAGGCGCTGCACCTGGCGCTGGTGCTGGCCGACCTGCTGCCCGACGAGCCGGAAGTGCTCGGCCTGGCCGCGCTGGTGTGCCTGTCGGAGGCCCGTCGGCCGGCACGGCGCACCGTCGACGGCGGCTTCATCCCGCTCGACGAGCAGGACACCAAGCGGTGGGACCGGGCGCTGATCACCCGCGGTGAGGCGCTGCTTCGCCGCGCCCATGTCTACCGCCGGCCCGGCCGTTTCCAGTACGAAGCGGCGATCCAGTCGGCCCATTGCACCAGGGCTTCCGGGGGCGAGGTCGAACCTGAACGCGCTGAGGAAGCTGCATCGCGCCCTGTTGCGGGTGGCTCCGTCGCTCGGGGCCGCGGTGGCGCTCGGCAGCCGTCGATGGCGAGATCGACGGGCCCGAGGCGGGCTTGCGTGCGCTGGAAGCGATCAGTGACCCCGCCGTCGAACGATTCCAGCCGGCCTGGACGACCCGGGCACATCTGCTGGCCCAGGCAGGAAGGACTGCCGAAGCCGCCGACGCCTACCGCCGGGCGATCGAATTGACCGCCGATCCCGGGGTGGCCGAGTACCTTTTCCGACGTTTGCGTTGAAAAGCCGATCAGCAATGCCATAGCGTTTGCTCGTGGGGAGCGACGCCGAGCATGTGCCAAACGGCAGGGGCCGCGGGTCCGCCCAGTAGGTGCCGACTCGGCCGAGACGCGGGCGCGCATCTTCGAGCGGCACGCGAAGTAATCAACGAACGCGGCTATGAGGCGGCGAATTTTCAGGCCATCGCCTCGCGCGCCGGCCTGAGCCGGCCCACGATGCACTACTACTTTCACACCCGCGAGGAAATCTACGACTGCCTCGTCGCGGAGGCGTATTCGATTGTCTCCGACTGCATTGCGCAGGCAAAGCGCGAGGACACCCTCCTGGATCAGCTCTCCGCGTTCGTGGCTGCCGCATACCGATCGGGTTTCGCGGACCGATCGCATGATGCGGTTCATCATCACCGCCCGGCTGGAATCCCATCGCTGTCCGAGCCTTCGGAACAATCCCGGTCCCGTGGTCCCGGCAGTGCAGGCGTTCTACGCCTCGATGGTCGACGAGGCAATGGCGCGAGGCGAGATTCCTGCCGACACGGACGCCGACGCGAGTGGTGCACATGCTGCAGGCGATGTTCCTCGGGATGGGCTTCTTCGCCGGATTTATCGTCGACGAGAAACGACGTGGCGATGATTGCCAAGCAACTCCGCCAGCTCATGACTCACGGATTGCTGGACCACCAGCAGACCGGCCCGCCGATGACCATCGCGCCGCCCGTGCCTGTCGCAATCCCTGTCGACAAATTCGCCGCCACCTTGCCGGGACTGACGGGCTGATCATGTTCGTGCAGGTCAGCTGGCCATAGCAGCGGGCTGATGGTTTTCAAGTGGAACCCATCTTTAGAGGGAAACACCCGATTCGCCTTGGGGCGAGCAGTAATAGCGTGCTCACCATGGTTGGCATCTGGTTCGCTGTCCTCGTCGCCGCATTCATCGCGGCCGGGGTTCTCGCCCAACTGGGTTGGGAGCTGCCAATGCCGGGGTAAACGCGTGCTGCGGCACGCCAAAGACACGCGCGCGACACGCCGAGGGTGTCGGTCGGCCGTCCTAGACTTGGCGGCCTATGACCAGTCCGTCGGCTCTTCGCGCGAGCGCTCGTAGCGACTCCTTCGTGCATCTGCACAACCACACCGAGTACTCGATGCTGGACGGTGCCGCGAAGGTCACGCCGATGCTCGCCGAGGCGCAGCGCCTGGAAATGCCCGCCGTCGGCATGACCGACCACGGAAACATGTTCGGCGCCAGCGAGTTCTACAACGAGGCCACCGATGTGGGCATCAAGCCGATCATCGGCGTCGAGGCGTACATCGCGCCCGCGTCGCGGTTCGACACCAAGCGCATCTCTGTGGGGTGATCCGAGCCAGAAGTCCGACGACGTCTCCGGCAGCGGGTCCTACACGCACATGACGATGGTCGCCGAGAACGCGACCGGGCTGCGCAACCTGTTCAAGCTGTCGTCGCTGGCCTCGTTCGAGGGGCAGCTCGGCAAGTGGTCGCGGATGGACGCCGAGATCATCGCCGAGCACGCCGAGGGCATCATCGCGACCACCGGCTGCCCGTCCGGCGAGGTGCAGACCCGGCTGCGGCTCGGCCACGACCGCGAGGCGCTGGAGTCTGCGGCGAAGTGGCGCGAGATCTTCGGCGCCGGAGAACTTCTTCCTCGAGCTGATGGACCACGGACTCGACATCGAGCGCCGGGTGCGGGAGGGCCTGCTCGAGGTCGGCCGCAAGCTCGACATCCCGCCGCTGGCCACCAACGACTGCCACTACGTCACCCGCGAGGCCGCCGCACAACCACGAGGCGCTGCTGTGCGTCCAGACCGGCAAGACGCTGTCGGACCCCAACCGCTTCAAGTTCGACGGCGACGGCTACTACCTCAAGTCCGCGGCCGAGATGCGCGCAGCTGTGGGACGACGAGGTGCCCGGCTGCGTGCGACTCGACGCTGCTGATCGCCGAGCGGGTGCAGTCCTACGCCGACGTGTGGGCGCCGAAGCGACCGGATGCCGGTCTTCCCGGTGCCCGACGGCCATGATCAGGCGTCGTGGTTGCGGCACGAGGTCGACGCCGGGCTCGCGCGGCGCTTCCCGGGCGGGCGTCCCCGGCGCAGTACGTCGACCGGCCGGCTACGAGATCGACGTCATCTGCGACAAGGGCTATCCCGTCCTACTTCCTGATCGTCGCCGACCTGGTCGAACTACGCCCGCTCGGTCGACATTCGGGTCGGGCCCGGCCGCGGCTCGGCCGCGGGTTCGCTGGTCGCCTACGCGCTCGGCATCACCGAACATCGACCCGATCAAGCACGGTCTGCTCTTCGAGCGCTTCCTGAACCCCGAGCGTGCGTCGATGCCCGACATCGACATCGACTTCGACGACCGCCGCCGCGGCGAGATGCTGCGCTACGCGGCCGAACAAGTGGGGCAGCGACCGGGTCGCGCAGGTCATCACCTTCGGCACCATCAAGACGAAGGCGGCGCTGAAGGATTCGGCCCGGGTGCACTACGGGCAGCCCGGGTTCGCCATCGCCGACCGGATCACCAAGGCGCTGCCGCCGCCGATCATGGCGAAGGACATCCCGCTGTCGGGCATCACCGACCCCAGCCACGAGCGGTACAAGGAGGCCGCCGAGGTCCGCGACCTGCATCGACACCGATCCGGACGTGCGCACCATCTACGAGACCGCACGCGGTCTGGAGGGCCTGATCCGCAACGCCGGCGTGCACGCCTGCGCGGTGATCATGAGCTCCGAGCCGCTGATCGAGGCGATCCCGCTGTGGAAGCGGCCGCAGGACGGTGCGATCATCACCGGCTGGGACTATCCGTCGTGCGAGGCCATCGGCCTGCTGAAGATGGACTTCCTCGGCCTGCGAAACCTGACGATCATCGGCGACGCCATCGAGAACATCAAGGCCAACCGCGGCATCGACCTCGACCTCGAGGCCGTGCCGCTCGACGATCCGGCAACCTACGAACTGCTGGGCCGCGGCGACACTCTGGGCGTGTTCCAGCTCGACGGCGGCCCGATGCGCGACCTGCTGCGCCGCATGCAGCCCACCGAGTTCGAGGACGTCGTCGCCGTCATCGCGCTGTACCGGCCCGGGCCGATGGGGATGAACGCCCACAACGACTACGCCGACCGCAAGAACGGCAGGCAAGCCGTCAAGCCCATCCATCCCGAACTCGCGGAACCGCTGCAGGAGATCCTGGCCGAGACGTACGGCCTGATCGTCTACCAAGAGCAGATCATGCGCATCGCGCAGAAGGTGGCCGGCTACTCCCTGGCCCGAGCCGACATTCTGCGCAAGGCCATGGGCAAGAAGAAGCGCGAGGTGCTCGACAAGGAGTACGAGGGCTTCTCGGACGGCATGAAGGCCAACGGCTTCTCCGCGCCGCGCGATCAAGGCGCTGTGGGACACCGTCCTGCCGTTCGCCGACTACGCGTTCAACAAGTCGCACGCCGCCGGCTACGGGCTGGTGTCGTACTGGACGGCGTACCTCAAGGCCAACTACCCGGCCGAGTACATGGCCGGCCTGCTCACCTCGGTCGGCGACGACAAGGACAAGGCCGCGGTCTACCTGGCCGACTGCCGCCAGCTGGGCATCACGGTGCTGCCGCCCGACGTCAACGAGTCCGTGCTGAACTTCGCGTCGGTCGGCGATCGACATCCGGTTCGGGCTGGGCGCGGTGCGCAACGTCGGTGCCAATGTCGTTGCCTCGCTGATCAATACGCGCACCGAGAAGGGCAAGTACACCGACTTCTCGGACTACCTGAACAAGATCGACATCGCCGCCTGCAACAAGAAGGTGACGGAGTCGCTGATCAAGGCGGGCGCCTTCGACTCGCTCGGGCACCCCCGCAAGGGGCTGTTCCTGGTCCACACCGATGCCGTCGACTCGGTGCTGGGCACCAAGAAGGCAGAGGCGATGGGGCAGTTCGACCTGTTCGGCGGCGCCGACACCGCCGCCGATGCGGTGTTCACCATCAAGGTGCCCGACGAGGAGTGGGACGACAAGCACAAGCTCGCACTCGAGCGCGAGATGCTGGGCCTGTACGTGTCGGGCCATCCGCTGAACGGCGTCGCGCACCTGCTGGCCGCTCAGGTCGACACCCAGATCCCCGCCATCCTCGACGGCGACGTCGCCAACGACTCACAGGTGCGTGGTCGGCGGCATCCTCGCTTCGGTGAACCGGCGGGTGAACAAGAACGGCTTGCCCTGGGCGTCAGCGCAACTGGAGGATCTCACCGGCGGCATCGAGGTGTTGTTCTTCCCGCAGACGTACTCGACGTTCGGCGGCGGAGATCGCCGACGATGCGGTGGTGCTGGTCGAAGGCCAAGGTGGCCATCCGCGACGACCGGATCTCGCTCATCGCCCACGAGCTGGTGGTGCCGGACTTCTCGAGCGCGCAGGTGGACCGGCCGCTCGCGGTGAGCCTGCCCACCCGGCAGTGCACCGTCGACAAGGTCAGCGCGCTCAAGCAGGTGCTGGCGCGCCATCCCGGGACCTCGCAGGTGCATCTGCGGCTGATCAGCGGTGAGCGGATCACCACGCTGGAACTGGACTCGAGGACCTGCGGGTGACGCCGTCGTCGGCGCTGATGGGCGACCTGAAGGCGCTGCTCGGTCCCGGCTGCCTCGGTTGATGAGGTTCCGCCGACTGGACGAGCAAGGCTGCTTCGTGACGCCGAATCCATGGGACGCCGGTACGGCTATCGCGTTGGCGGCGATGGCCTTCTGGCACTGGCGACGACCAGCGCCGGCTCGCGTTCGCCCGAGGCCTGCCGGCGAACACGCCGACGGCACTGGCGTTCGACCGGTCCTGGGCAACATTGCGGAAGGGTCGTCGACGCGGTTGATCTGCTGGTCAACGCCGCTTCCAAGCCGGCTGCGCCGACGATTTGGAGCGCTTGCGCTCGACGTCACGTGCTGGTGTCGCGACGGCGTCGTGGGGTATCGATCGAGGACGCCACCGGCCGGTCCGACGATCCTGTATCGATGCCGAGGTGGTGGGGCGGGTCGGGGCGGCGCGGTCCGCGATCGACGGTCCGGTGCGGTACGTGCCGTCGACCGCGCCGGCCGAGGCCTTTTTACGAGCTACCCCGACCCTCGCGCGGAGGCCGATCACGCGGTCGCAGGCTTACGCCGACGTAGGCGCTGACGTGCTGTATGCGCCAGGCCGGCGGATGCGGGAAGAGATCGCATCGTTGGT
>CAVRIH010000002.1:0-444356 GCA_963721195.1 uncultured Actinomycetota bacterium
CTGAATTTTCCGCGGCCACGCCTGTGCCCGAGCTGGCCCGGCGTGGCCAGTTTCAGCGGAGCTGCCATCGCCGGCCAAACTGAACGCGCTCGAACTTGGTTCTCGGCCTCGACGGCACGAGAGGTCGAGCACAAACTGTCCATGGTCATCTCGAACTCGAGTGTTCTATCCCGGGCGCCGCCGACGGATCTTGGTTCGACCGCTGGCCTTCTCGTAGCCCGGTGTCGATCGTCCAGTCGTATGCAATGGGGATCGGTCACGCAGCTGCAGAAACGGGTGTCGCGGAAAGTGTTCATCCGTGGGGGCGCAGGTTCTCGATGATGACCGTTTCGGCCGGACCGGCGGACGGTCTTCGTCCCCCAGTCACTCAACAAGTGCGGTGCCGCGTCGATAGTGAACGGTCGGCTGTCGCAGTTCTGACGACGTTAGTGTGCAGATATGGACGCCCAAGAGCCGGCCCACGGCGGGGACGTGCGAAGTGGTATCGCTGCGTCTCTACTGGCGAATGTGTCCAGCCTGGCCGACGACATGCTCACGTATTTGGTCGAGCGGATACCGGAGGTCGGCGAGGATGCCGAGCTTCGCGGCCTGACCCTGGGGTCGTGCTCGTCGAATCTTGAAGCGGCACTTTCGATGTTCCGTCATGGGATTGACGTTGCGGCTGCGGAGGCGCCGGTAACTGCGCTCGAACATGCGCGAGCGATGGCATCCCGTGGGCACAGCGTCGATGTGATGCTGCGGTTCTATCGGTTGGGTCATGAGTATTTCACCGAGAAGCTTTCCGCCTCGCTCACGGACTGGATCGACGACCCCGCTGTCGCGCTGAGAACGTTTATCGATCTCGAGCGGTTCGGGTTTCGATACATCGACCGCATCTCCAGTCTGGTGGCTGCCGAGTACGTCGCTGAGCTCGACCGACGCCAGAACCAGGCAAGAGCCGAGCGCGACGATGTCGTGCGGGCACTGCTCGCTGGGGAAGGTGTCGATCTCGCTCGGGCCGAACGTGTGCTCAGTCACCGGCTCACCGGTCAGCAGATCGGTTTCGTGTGCTGGGTGGACGACCGCGGCGTCGATCTTGAGGGGTTCGCTAGGCGGGTTGGTCGGTTCCTCGGGGCGGGTCATTCACTCGTCGTGGCGGACGGCCCAGTCGCGGTATGGGGATGGGTATCGATCACGGGGGCGGGGAGGACTTCGCTGACAGGAATGGTGACCGAGTTACCCAGCGAACGCGAAGACGCTCACATCGCGGTGGGCTCGCCGCATCCGGGGGCTGCGGGCTTTCGCACGTCCCACCTCGAGGCTCTACGCGCTCGCCGGGTCATCGAACTGTCTGGGCGCGCAGCGCCCTCGGTCACCGAGTTCAGCGATGTTGCGCTGGTGGATGCCATCTCGCGCGACCTGGATGCGGCGAAGGCATTCGTTGCCGCACAGCTCGGCGATCTCGCGCGAGACGACGCGAAAGAGCGCGGCGAACGCGCCACACTCCTTGCTGTTCTCGACGCGCAAGGGAGTCTGACGACGGCAGCACGCACCTTGGGAATCCACAAGAACACCGTCCTGCAACGGGTGCGTCGTGCCGAAGAGCGCATGGGCCGGCCTGTAACCACCGAGGTCGCCGCGCTGCACGCCGCCCTACTCGTGTGCGACGTGCTGGGAGCCTCGGTTTTGCCCGAATCATAGCCTCAATTGGTGGAGCCCGAGCGCGCCGAATGTGCTCGCAGCACATCGCAGAGGGCTGAGAGGGTCTTGTTGACCGACACCGGCCGTTCGTAGGTTGGCATCTGACCCCGAAGCGCGAAGGACTCCGATGCTGACTACGACTCAACCGTCCCAACCCCCAGCGGCGGCCCCGCAGCACGCTTTGCCTGATCCGGGCGAGCAGGTTCCTACGCTGTCCTGGCCGATAGTCGGCATCTTCACATTCGCGCTTGGGCTCTTCGGCGCATCAACGTGGGCTGCCCTTACCGACACTTTGCCTGCAATCGCCACCATCGCCGCGAGCGCGGCTGCAATCTTCGTCCTGTTCACCGTGTTGCACGACGCCTCGCATTACTCGATCAGCTCACATCGCTGGGTCAATGTCGCCTTCGGTCGCGTGGCAATGTTCTTCGTCTCGCCGCTGATCTCATTCAAGTCGTTCGCGTTCATCCATATCGAGCACCACCGCAACACCAATGACGGTGACGCTGATCCCGATCACTTCGTCAGCGCCGCGCCGTGGTGGCAGCTGCCCATCCGCTTCCCGGCGATGGACCTGCCCTATATCGGTCTTTTGTTGCGAAACGTGCGCCGGCGCCCACGTGGCGAGATTCTCGAAACGGCGGCCTTGATGACCCTTTCGGTGGCGGTGATCGTGACGGCCGCCTTAACCGGACACCTGTGGACGCTCGCGCTGATCTACCTGATTCCCGAGCGGGTGGCGATGTTCGTGCTGGCTTGGTGGTTCGATTGGCTACCCCACCACGACCTGGAAGACACCCAACGCGAGAACCGCTATCGCGCGACCCGCAACCGCGTCGGCTCAGAGTGGATCCTGACTCCCCTGCTCTTGTCGCAGAACTATCACTTGGTCCACCACTTACACCCCTCGATTCCCTTCTACCGCTACGTCGCGGCATGGCGACGCAATGAGGCCGCCTACCTCGAACGCGACTCGGCGATAAGCACCGTCTTTGGGCAGCAGCTCGACGCCACGCAGTACCGCGAGTGGAAACGCCTCAACGGCAAACTAGCTGCGCTGCTGCCAGTCCGAATGCCGCGTTCCTCCGCGGCGCGCCATGCCAGCACCCACGCGATCGCTGTCAAGAGCGTCGAGCCCCTGACACCAGGAAGCGTCAAAGTCACTTTCGACGTTCCCGAAAACCTCAGCGCCCAATTCCAATTCCAGGCGGGCCAACACCTGACGGTTAAACACCGCATCGGTTCGAAGGAGGTGCGACGAAATTACTCGATCTGCACCTCGGCCACATCGGGAGAACTGGCGATCGGAGTACGACACATCGAGGGCGGGATGTTCTCGACCTTCGCGGTCGAAACACTGCGAGCCGGTGACGTGCTGGAACTGATGACGCCCACGGGTAGCTTTGGCGCACCGCTTGACCCAGTCGCTCGGCGCGACTATGTGGCGGTGGCGGCCGGGAGCGGCATCACACCCATCCTGTCAATCATGCGCACCACCATGGAGATTGAGACCGAGAGCCGCTTCACCCTCTTCTACGGCAACCGAACCGCAGAGTCGACCATGTTCGCCACCGAACTCGATGAGCTCGAAGCTCGATATGCAGACCGGTTACGTATCTTCCACATCCGTTCCGCCGAGGCGCACCACCCCGCCTCTCTTCGCGGTCGCATCGACCTGGCGATGATTCGTCCCCTGCTCGCGGGCGATCTCACTTCGATCGACCGGTGGTACCTCTGCGGCCCAAGCGATCTCGTTACGTCAATGCGCGATGACCTCGCGTCTGTTGAGGTGCCGACCGAACGGATCCACCTCGAGCTGTTCCGCGGCACGAACCGACCCGCACACGTCGATGACTTTCCCAAGTCCGAAGTGACCATCACGCTGTCCGGCGCGGATCACACCGTGGAAATCGCCGCGGGTGAAACCGTCCTCGAATCCGCGCTGAAGAACAGCATCGACGCGCCGTATGCCTGTCTCGGTGGTGCGTGTGGCACTTGTAAAGCCAGGATCACGACAGGAGCAGTATCGATGGAGCAAAATTTTGCACTCAACACGGCCGAGGTCGAGGCCGGCTTCATACTGACGTGTCAGTCCCATCCCACCACCCCAACGGTCGCAGTCGACTACGACAGCTGAGCCAACACATGCACGTACTCCGCCGGAAGATTGCAGTCGTCACCGACCATTTGCGCTTGACCGTGCTGCCCTAGGCATCGCCCGAGGCGATCCACCGTCGCGCGTCGGGCCCCGGGGAGGGGTGGGGACGGGATTAAACGGCAGCGTTTCGCCATCCCCTCGTGCGAGGATGGATAGCGTGACTGTGGTTCTGGTGCATGGCAATCCGGAGACCGACGCAGTCTGGGGTCCTCTCGTCGAGGTTCTCGGACGCGATGATGTTGTGCGGTTGTCCCCGCCGGGATTCGGCGCCCCGCTGCCCAGCGGCTTCTCGGCAACCTTCCTCGCCTATCGTGATTGGCTCATCGATGAGCTCGACCGTATCGATGAAGCCGTCGATCTCGTCGGACACGACTGGGGCGGATGTCATGTGGTGAATGCGGTGATGGATCGGCCAGAGCTCGTGCGCAGCTGGGCCAGTGACATCGTCGGCTTGTTCGACCGCGACTACGTCTGGCACGACATGGCCCAGGGGTTCCAGACCCCGGAGGCCGGCGAGCGGCTGGTCGGGATGATGCAGGCAGGTTCGGTACAGGACCGGGCGCAACAGCTGGTCACCTTCGGCATTCCCCCAGACGTCGCGACTTCGTTTGCCGCAGCGCAAGGTCCGGAGATGGGTCGGGCGATCCTGGCGTTATACCGCTCGGCCCGTCAACCGGCGATGGCCGATGCCGGACGGGCACTCGAGAACGCCGCCGCCCGACCGGGATTGTCACTCTGGGCCACCGAGGATCCCTTCGTCGGCACCGACGAGATGCGACATCGGGCCGCCGACCGGGCCGGCGCCCAGACTGAACTGCTGGACGGGCTGGGGCATTGGTGGATGGTGCAGGACCCAGTCCTCGCCGCAGCGGCCCTTAAGCGGTTCTGGGAATCGCTTGACGGGTAACGGCGCTGCCATCGGCTGTCACACCCGCGCTGGTTTCGGTGCGGCGAGTTCTGCGAGCGCGGACATGAACAACTCGTCCATCTGCGGGCTCAAATCGGCCAGGGTCGGGGCGCTGGCGAAGCTGGCGGAGCCGAAGACGCGTTCGAGCACATCGGTTTCCGTGGAAGCGCCGATGGACAGGCACAGGCAGGCAACGCCCTCCATGCGGAGCTCTTCGAGGGCCTTACTGGAGTCGGCTTCCGCGTAACGACCTTCGTAGCCGTCGTCGTAGGGGAAGCCATCTGAAAGGACGAGCAGCAGCCGATTCGGTGTGCCGGCCTCGTTCTTGAGAACCTCACCCGCGCCCCGGATTCCGGCGCCGAGGCGGGTGTAGCTCGCTGCTTCGAGCTGGTTGAGCCGCGCTCGCCCGACTGCGCCGAAATTCTGGTCGAACGTCTTGATGGCCGGCAGATGCACAGCGTGGCGGCCCTGCGATCGAAACGCATAGACGGCGACGCGGTCGCCCAGCTCCTCGAGTGTGACGGCCAGAGTGGCGGCCGCCCTTCGCTGGTGGTCGTGCACGGCCAGGCCGTCGGAATCGGCATCGACGGCGGACCCCGAGGCGTCGATCAGGACCAGCACGCCGAGGTTGCGGGCAAGTTTGCGGCGCTCCAGATAGACGTGCTCGGGTGCGGAGAAGCCGGATTGCAGATCGACGAAAAGATCGATGAGCGCCTCGATGTCGAGGTCGTCCCCGTCGGCACGGCCGCGCAGGACCTTCGGGCCGAGCCCGACGCGAGCCAGGCGGCGACGCAGCACGTCGTCGTGCGTGACACCCGCATCAGTGACGTCGGCGGCGACGGTCAGTGGAAAGTCGATGACCCGGCACCAGTCGGGCTTGTACCTCTCGTTGAAGACGTCCCATTCCGGATATAGCGCACCGCCCACGCCAAGCGCAGCACCCGGCTTGCCGTCATCGGTGAATTGGATCTGGGTGGGCAGGGGGCGGGCATTCAGGCCGATTTCCTGCACCCGCCGGATGGAGCGAACCGTCATCTCGGCGCCCGCGGCACCCTCTCCGGAAGATCGCTTGCCTCCGAACATCTTGCGGAAGTAGTCCGACATGGACTGGTTGTTGAAGAGCGGACTCTGAAAAAGCTTCAGAATCTTGCTCTCTTCGGATTTCCCGCCGTCATCGTCTTCGTCCTCTTCGTCGTCCTCGGACTCGGGCATGTCGATGGGGTCGAACTGCAATTTGAGGTCTTTGTTGGTGGCTTGCCCGCCCGGTCCGGCGAGCGCCCCCAACAACCGGGAGGGTTTGATGACGCCGAACCACTCGGGTGGGTCGCTGACCGCTGCTCGGCCCCTGGCCACCTCGAGCGACTCATCGGCGGTCGCGGTGCCGGGCTGTCCATCGGGGAGGACCGTGGCGTCGAGCGGAATTTGTCGGGCAAGTTCGGCCAGAACTCGATGACCTTCGAGTGCCAGGTAGCGACGCGCCGTCGTGGCCCGCGCCCGCAATCCCTTTACGATCCGCGCATCAAGGCTGCCCGCACCGAGAAGTGCTGCTTGAACCAGCATCTCGCGCCGTTGCTCCTCAATGGAGCTATCGGCCGATACGAAGATGAACTGGCCGTTCGTGTGCGCAGGCTGGCCGTCCGGCGCCGCAGTGACTCCGATGGACCTTCCGGCGATGTAGGTGGCGAGGAACCGGAACCGGTCAGGATTGTTGGGATGCGAAGTGTCGGTCATGTCCGAGGCAGGACCGTATTGACGAGTTCATCGAGTGCGCGGATGACATCGTGATCGTCGGAGAGCACCTCGACGACGGCCGCGTGGACTGCGCTGCGCAGGTTCAGCCCTTCGGCTGCGAGGCCGCCGGCGAGGATCAACATGCGCGTGGAGGACACTTCGCGCAACGGCGAGCCATCCAGGTTTCGGATGGCATAGGCGAGCTTGACCAACGACCGTGCCGTCTCGGTGTCAATCCCGGCTTCGTAGGCCACCACCTCGGTCTCGACCTCGGGAGAGGGGTAGCCCAGTTCGATGGCGATGAAGCGCTGACGGGTCGACTCCTTGAGGTTCTTCAGCACGCTCTGGTAGCCGGGGTTGTAGGAGATCACCAGCTGAAATCCTTGCGCCGCCGCCAGCGTCGTGCCGAGCCGGTCGATGGGCAGCTCACGGCGGTGATCGGCGAGCGGATGGATGACCACGGTGGTGTCCTGGCGCGCCTCCACCACCTCGTCCAGATAGAAGATGGCGCCCTCGCGCACCGCGCGGGTCAACGGCCCGTCCACCCAGACCGTCTCACCGCCCTTCAGTAGGAACCGGCCGACCAGATCCGCCGACGTCATGTCCTCGTGGCCGGCGACGGTGATCAACTCCCGGCCCAGCTGATGAGCCATGGCCTCCACGAAGCGTGTTTTCCCGCATCCCGTAGGGCCCTTCAACAGCACCGGCAGACCCCGCCGGGCCGCCGCGCGGAAGACCTCCACCTCGTCGCCGACCGCCCGGTAGAACGGCGCGTTCGCAACGGGGGTGACCACCGCAGAAGTACTGTTCAGCATTTACTCTCCTCGCTCGATCGGAACGTTTTTGGGAAGCTCCACGCCCTCGGGCAGGACAAGCTCACCGTCGTGGTTGATATAGCCGGAATTCGTCAGGGGCATCGGTAGAGCAGGATCTGGGCAGGGCCGATCGGTGTCTTCACCGCAGATGCCCATCAGGAAGTAAGAGCGCTTCAGGATGTCCTCCGGCCAAGGATCTTGGTGCATGGCAAAGAACTGTGCCGGAATGTTGTAGAACACGAAGAAGAATGCGCTGCACGCGGCGAAGATCGCCAGGAAGCGGGTGAGCTGCTGCCTCACGAACCCGCCTCGGACCTGGTCGAGCCCCCGCTCGACGAAGGTCCGGCCACGGTCGTCGGTGAAGTAGCGCATGCAGCAGAGACCAGCCTGGACGCCGCCCCACATCAGCCCTTCATAGAGCGGCCACTGGTAGTAGGTGCCGGCATTGACCGACAGCGCCTGGATGGCGCCCGGGTAGGTGAACAGCCCCATCGGCATCAGGAACAGGCCCTCGATGACGAAATCGAAAATGAAGGTCCAGGCGATCACCACGCCGATTAGGCCCAAGGTGTTGATATTGGGAAACCGCTTCTTGGCCAGGCGCATAACCCAGCAACCCAGCATGGTGCACAGCAGGACGAAGAAGTAACCCGGGGCGTTCATCAGGACGGGCTCGGCCATCATCGCCCCCGGTTCCCCGAACGACACCCAACCCGGAACGTCCTGGACCCACGAGCCCATGTTCCACATCCAGGTGTTGTAGGTGCTCCACGTGCTGAAGTAGTTCAGCAGGGGATCCTGAAACCACAGCAGGCCACAGGACACGAAGAGCATGCCGTCGAGGGTGATCCGCCGCTCCCGCCGCCATGGCCGAATAAGGAACCACCAGACGGCAATTGGCAACCCGACCACGATCACGGCAGTCCACGTGAACAGGATCGCCTTCATGAACGTCGGTGGATCGGTCGGTCCGGCCGGAACCCGTTCGAAGTTGGGCCCGGTGACCCATTTGCCCCATACGAACAGCTGGAAGGCGAGAATCACACCGCCGACGGCGGCCCAGATTTTCACAGCCGGGATCTTGGATTGAGGCTGCGTACCGAGGGACGCCTCGCTCAGTGACTCGGTCACAACGGGCTTGTTCCTGCTCGATAGGTCGCTCACGACACCGTCTCCTCCGCACTCAAAGAACGCATGTACCTCAGAGCTCCCTTCGAAAGTAGCCGGTGCGACGAAAATATACCAGTGAGTATCTGAATGACCAATGGGTAAAAAACTGTGGCAAGATTGCGTCATGGTTGAGCCTTGGACGCGGGAGCGACGCCTCGAGCGCACGCGTTCGTTGTTGCTGGATGCCGCCGAGCAGGTGTTCGCCGAAAAAGGTTTCATCCCAGCGACTCTCGATGACATCGCCAAGGCGGCCGGATACTCGAAAGGCGCGATCTACAAGTACTTCGCCACCAAGGAAGAACTGTTCCTGGCCGCGAGCGACCGATACTGGCGTCGCTATTTCGACAAATTCGCCGAGGTGATGTCGTCGTCGGACCACATCGGGGCACGGGAACTCGAAGACATCGGCGACCGCTGGCGCCAGCTGAGCCGTGACCGTGGCGCCGAGCATGCGGCACTGGGCCTCGAATTCAACCTCTACCTGCTGCGCAACCCGGAGGCCCGGGAACGCGTGGCCGCCAAGCGATCACAGGTTGTCGACCAGCTCGCCAACTACATCGTCGAGGGCATCGAGAGTCTCGGCGCGACCCTGTTGATCCCTGCAACGACGTTCGCCCACATCATCATCGCCACGACCGACGCCGTCGAGCTGGGCAGCCACCTCGACGACATCGATCTTTACCAGCCGATCGTCGAGATGTACGTGTCGGCCGTCAAGATGCCCTGACCTCTCACTCGCCCCGCTCGAAGGGCACGGTCTTGGGCACCTCGGCGCCCTCCGGAAGAACGAGTTCACCGTCGGTGTTGATGATAGCCGGACTCCCGTGTCGGTAACGGCAACACCGGATTGGGGCATGGCATATCGGTGCCCTCGCCGCAGAGGCCGTTCGTGAAGTAGGAGCGCTTCTGGGTGTCCTCCGGCCACGGGTCGCCGTTCATGGCGAAGAACTGGATCGGAATGTTGAAGAACAGGAAGAAGCATGCGCTGACCGCGGCGAAGATCGCGAGGAAGCGGGTCAGTTGTTGTGTGACGAATCCGCCTCGCACATGGTCCAATCCGCGCTCGACAATGGTGCGGCCACGATCATCGGTGAAGAAGCGCAGGCAGCACATGGCCGTCTGGACGCCGGCCCACATCAGGCCCTCGTAGACGGGCCACTGGTAGTAGGTGCCGGCGTTGAACGACAGCGACTGGATCGCACCGGGATACGAGTACAGCCCGGTGGGCAGCAGGATGAGGCCCTCCATGACGAAGTCGAGAACGAATGCCGCCCCGTAGGTGAGGAGGATCAGCCGCAGATTGCTGATGTTCGGCCAGCGCGACTTGATCTTGCGCATGAGCCAGCAGCCGAGGATGGTCAGCATGAGAACACCGGCGGCGTAACCCGGTGAATTCGTCAACAGGGGTTCTGGCACCATCCGGCCCGGTTCGTCGGGCGACACCCAGCCGGGGACGTGTGGCGTCCACGCGCCCATGTTCGGCAGCCAGCTGTTGTAGGTGCACCACGTGTTGAACTAGTTGAGAAAGCGGGTCCTGGAAGAACATCAGTCCCATGGAGACAAGGAGAATGCCGTCGAGCGTGATCCGTGCGCTCGCGCACCCATGGCCGGATGAGGAACCACCACAGCGCGATCGGCAGACCGACGCAGACGACGACCATGTTCAAGATGAGCGGAATCTTCATGTACATCGGCGGATCGGAGGGTCCGCCGGGCACCCGTTCGAAGTAGGGCCCGGTGATCCACCGGATCCACACGTACAACTGCAGAATCAAGATGGCGCCGCCGATGACGGCCCAGATCCGGACTGCATTGCTCGGCGCTCGGGTCGAGGTGCCGAGGTCGGCGACCTTTGTTGCCGACTCGGTGACCGCGGGTTTCTTGTCCGACAGATCGCTCACGACGCCTCCTTGGGTCTGCGTTCGTCGGAAAAGATACCAGTCAGTATCTCGGTAGCCAAGAAGTTTCTCAGATTCTGTGGCAGACTTTTTTCATGGTCGAGCGGTGGACACGCGAACGGCGGCTCGAGCACACCCGCTCGCTGCTGCTCGACGCCGCCGAGGACGTGTTCGCCGAAAAAGGTTTCGCGCCAGCGACTCTCGATGACATCGCGCACGCGGCGGGCTATACGAAGGGTGCCATCTACAAGCACTTCGCCACGAAGGAGGACCTCTTCCTGGCCGTCAGCGACCGGTACTGGCGCCGCTATTTCGACAATTTCGCCGAGGTGATGTCGTCGGCGGAGCGAGATCGGAGCGCGCGAACTCGACGAGATCGCCGACGCGGTGGCGCCAACTCAGCCGCGACCGCGGTGCCGAGCACGCCGCGCTGGGGCACGAGTTCACCCTCTACCTGCTGCGCAACCCCGACGTCGCGCGACCGGGTGGCCGAGAAGAGGTCAGAGGTCGTCGAGGCGCTCGCGAAGTTCATCGTCGAAGGCATCGACCGGCTCGGCGGGACGTTGCTGATCCCGCCGTTGACCTTCGCTCAGGTGCTGGTCGCCACCAGCGACTCCGTCGTGCTGAGCCAGCGAGCTCGATGACGATCGACCTCTATCGGCCGGTCATCGAGATGTACATGTCGGCGATCAAGCTGCCCTGAGCTTGTCGACTCGCCGTGTGGGCAGTCACCCGGGCATCTGGGCAATATCAACTACTTGCGATTGTGAGCTGGAGCATATACCGTCGGCACAGCAGGCTCCCGCAGATTGCGCCAAAGCCGAACGGCGCGTGCGGTATGACTAGACCACCGCGTGGACAGGAGAAGCCGATGGCCCGATTCCCCAAGCCGCCGGAGGGCAGCTGGACTCAGCATTACCCGCAGTTGGGCACCGGTCCCGTGTCCTACGAGGACTCGGTGGACCCTGAGTTCTACGAAGTCGAACGCAAGGCGGTTTTCCGTCGCGCCTGGCTGAATGTTGGTCGCGTCGAACAGATTCCACGCAAAGGCAGCTACTTCACCAAGGAACTCAAGGTCGTCAACACCTCAATCATCGTGGTGCGTACCACAAGCGGAGAGGTGAAGGCGTACCACAACATCTGCCGGCACCGCGGCAACAAGCTGGTCTGGAACGACATGCCGCTGGAGGAGACCAGCGGCGTGTGTCGGCAGTTCACGTGCAAGTACCACGCCTGGCGCTACGACCTCGACGGAAACCTCACCTTCGTCCAGCAGGAGGGGGAGTTCTTCGACCTCGACAAGAGCCGCTACGGTCTGGTGACCGTGCACTGCGACGTGTGGGAGGGCTTCATCTTCGTCAACTTTGCGCCTGAGCCCGAGCAGTGCCTGCGCGACTTCCTGGGGCCGATGATCACTGGTCTCGAGGGCTATCCGTTCGACAAGATGACCTCGCGGTTCTACTACCGCTCCGAGGTGAAGGCCAACTGGAAGCTCTATATGGACGCGTTCCAGGAGTTCTATCACGCACCTGTCCTGCACGCGAACCAATCGCCGACGGCATATTCCAAGGCGGCCGCCGAGGCGGGTTTCGAGGCCCCGCACTACCGCATCGAGGGTCCGCACCGGCTGGTGAGCACGTCTGGTATCCGAGCCTGGGAGATGGCCGACGAGATGCGCAAGCCGATCGAGGACATCTGTCAGAGTGGGCTCTTCGGTCCATGGGACAAACCGGATCTGGGTGAGATGCCTGAGGGCCTGAATCCCGCCAAATGTGATCCGTGGGGCCTGGATTCGTTCCAGTTGTTCCCCAATTTCGTGATCCTGTTCTGGGGCCAGGGCTGGTATCTCACCTACCATTACTGGCCGACCTCACATAACACCCACATCTTCGAGGGCACGGTGTACTTCCCGGAGCCGAGAACTCCCCGTGAGCGCATCGCGCAGGAACTCGCCGCGGTTTCCTTCAAGGAGTACGGACTGCAAGACGCCAACACGCTGGAGGCCACACAGACGATGGTCGAGTCACGAGTACTCGACAACTTCGTGCTCTGTGATCAGGAGGTGCTCATCCGGCATCTCCACACCGAGACCGCTGCGTGGGTGGACGACTACCGGCGCAAGACTGCGGGGGTGTGAGATGACTGCTGCGGCGCCCACGACGAACCCTTCTCCCGCCCACCCGCCGAAACTGCCCCCCGAGTTCGCTGATCTCGAGGTGTATTCGGACTGGTGTCTGCCCACCGAGGCCGAACGGTACGCCAAGCGACTGGCCTCCTCGATGCAGGAGCTGCAGGCGTTCTATGACGCGATCACCGCGCGCGCGGAGGAGGCGATCGCCTACTGCGACAAGTTCTCCCTCGACGACATGCCCGAGGACGTGCTCAACCTGATGCATCTCCTCTACTCGATGATTCAGGCGTCGTTCCCGGTCGAGTGCTGGAAGCAGCCGAAGGTGCCGGACACGGGTGCGACGACCCTGGACTGCGTGTCCGAACCGGTACCGTGACCGGTCCGGTCACCGTCCTGCGCGCGGCACGCTGGGCCGACGTGAAGGCTGGCGAGGTGCGTTCACCGGCGGTCGTGGTGATCGACGGAGATCGGATATCGGCGGTCAATCCCGTTGACGTACCCGATAATCCGACCGAAGACATCGATCTGGGCGACGTCACGCTGCTGCCGGGCCTGATGGACATGGAGCTCAACCTGCTCATCGGCGGGCCGGGTGGGCCGGAAGGTCTGCCGAGCCCGATGCACGGGGTGCAGGACGATCCCGCGTATCGCACGCTGCGCGGGGCGGTCAATGCCCGCACCACCCTCGAGGCCGGCTTCACGACCGTGCGCAATCTCGGGTTGATGGTCAAGACGGGTGGTTACCTGCTCGACGTAGCGCTGCAGCGCGCGATTGAGCAGGGTTGGCACACCGGTCCGCGAATCTATCCTGCGGGACATGCAGTGACGCCCTACGGCGGCCATCTCGACCCGACGGTGTTCCAGCGCCTCGCGCCGGGAATCATGCCGCTGTCGGTAGCGGAGGGCATCGCCAACGGCGTCGACGAAGTACGAGCGTGCGTCCGGTATCAAATCCGGCACGGTGCGAAGCTGATCAAGGTGTCCGCGTCGGGCGGAGTGATGTCGCACAGCACCGCACCCGGCGCGCAGCAGTACTCCGACGAAGAGTTCGCCGCGATCGCCGACGAGGCCCATCGCGCCGGGGTGCGGGTGGCCGCGCATGCGGTGGGGGACAGCGCGGTTCGCGCATGTATCCGGGCCGGGATCGACTGCATCGAACACGGGTTCCTTGCCACCGACGAAACGATCCAGATGATGGTCGACCACGGCACGTTCCTGGTGTCGACCACCTACTTGACCGAGGCGATGGCGATCGACCGCATCGCTCCCGAGTTGCGCAAGAAGGCCGAAGAGGTGTTCCCGCGCGCACAGTCGATGCTGCCGAAGGCGATCGCCGCCGGAGTCCGGATTGCCTGCGGTACCGATGCGCCGGCGATTCCACACGGACAGAACGCGAAAGAGTTGTGCGCTTTGGTCTCCCGCGGCATGACGCCCATGCAGGCGCTGCAGGCGGCGACCATCACCAGCGCCGAGCTCATTGAAGCCGACGACGAACTGGGATGCATCGCCCCCGGCTACCTCGCCGATATCGTCGCCGTGCCGGATGACCCGTCGCGCGACATCGCCGTCACACTGGATGTGCGGTTCGTGATGAAAAACGGCGTCGTCTACAAGCGCTAGCGCCCACATCGAGAGGAGCGAGCGTGGAACAAACCGACAACATCCTGTGGCTGCTCAAGCAGGCCTGGTACTTCTCCCTGACGACGGTCAACGAAGCGGTGAGCGAGCACGGGGTGAGCACCGCACAGATCGGCGTGCTGCGTCAGTTGTCGTCCGAACCGGGCTTGTCCGGAGCCGACCTGGCGCGGCGAATGCTGATCAGTCCTCAGGGGGTGCAGCTCGCGCTGACGGCATTGGAACGCCGCGGCCTCATTGAGCGTAAGCAGGACCCCCAACACGGCCGAATCCTGCAGGCCTTCCTCACCGACCAGGGCCGCAAGGTGGCCGAAGCTGTCGTCAGCGACGCAATTGCCGCGCACGACAAGGTTTTCGGGGTGCTGACCAAGGCCGAACAGAAGACGCTGCGTGAACTGCTCTCGCGCGTGGTCGAGCAGGGCACCGGCCACGAGTTGTACGCCGACCACATCGACACCTAGATCTCTAGCGCCGTCGAGGGGAGGTGTATTAAGTACTTGAGATCAATGACAAGTACTTGATATAGTGGATCCGATGGTGAACAACAACGGAGCCGACGGGTTCGCGCCGTTGCGCATCAAGCGCGTCGTGCGTGAGACGTCCGACGCCATCTCCCTGGTGCTGGACGTGCCCGAGCACTGCTCGTCGCGGTACCGCTACCAGGCCGGTCAATACATGACGCTGCGCGTCACCGTGGACGGTCAGGACCTCCGGCGCTGCTACTCGATGTCGTCGGCGCCCGTCGAGGACGATCTGCAGATAACCGTCAAGCGCGACCCCGGCGGCCTGGTGTCGAACTGGCTCAACGACACCGCCTGCGAAGGCGTCGAGATCCACGCCGCACCGCCAGAGGGACGGTTCTGTCTGCGTGACACCGCCGACGAGATCGTGGCGTTCGCGGGCGGCAGCGGCATCACGCCGATCATGTCGCTTCTCCGTACGGCGTTGGTGAACTCGACCCGGCGCATCCGGCTGTTCTACGCCAACCGCAGCCGCGATTCGGTGATTTTCGCCGATGCGCTCGCCCGGCTGGCGAACGACCATGCCGACCGCCTGATGGTGGCGCACCACATCGACGATGACAGCGGCGTGGTGACGCCGTCGGCGGTCGAGTCCTTCATCGCGAACGCCGGTGCGGCCGACTTCTACATCTGCGGGCCCGGGCCGTTCATGGACACCGTCGAAGCCGCGGTTCTCGGGTCCGGTGTGCGGCGCGAACGTGTTCACCTCGAACGCTTCTCGGTCGAGCCGGTTCCTGCCGATGTCGCCGACAGTTCTGGCCAGACCGAGGAGGTCGTGATCGAACTCGATCGCAAGAAGACCACCGCCGGCTACCGAGCGGGTAACACCTTGCTGCAGACGGCACGCATCGCGGGCCTGCGGGCGCCGTCGTCATGCGAGACCGGTTCGTGTGGAACGTGTATGGCGCGCATTGTCTCCGGCAGCGCAAGAATGCTCAACAACGACGCCCTCGACGATGATGAAGTGGCCGAAGGTTGGGTGCTGACGTGCCAGTCTCTACCGACGAGCCGAACAGTCCACGTGGTCTACGAGTAGGGGCAGAGGGTCAATGGGATGTATTCGATGAGCCGCGTCGCGATGGTGACAGGGGGCGCGTCCGGCATGGGCGAGGCGACCTGCCGCGAACTCGGCAGGCGTGGCCACAAGGTGGCCGTGCTCGACCTCAACGGCGAGGCGGCGCAACGGGTCGCGGAGGAACTGCGCACCGATGGTGTGACCGCCCTCGGGGTGGCCGCCGACGTCAGCGACCGGGCGGCCGTCGAGGAAGCGTTCGCCAAAGTGCGGACCGAGCTGGGGCCGGTGCACATTCTGGTCACCAGCGCCGGCGCCGTGGGCTGGGCCCCATTCACCGACATCACCCCGCGGGACTGGCAGCGGCTGATCGACGTCAATCTCACCGGCACCTTCCACTGCTGTCAGGTGGCCGTGCCCGACATGCTCGAAGCCGGCTGGGGCCGCATCGTGATGATCTCGTCGTCCAGTGCCCAGCGGGGCTCGCCGGGGATGGCGCACTATGCCGCATCCAAGGGTGCGCTGCTTTCGCTGACCAGATCCCTTGCCCGCGAATACGGTCCGAGCGGCATCACGGTCAATAACATTCCGCCGTCGGCCATTGAGACGCCGATGCAGCACGCGGGACAGGCCGCGGGACACCTGCCGTCCAATGAACAGATGGCCGCCAGCGTTCCGCTCGGGCATCTCGGCACCGGCGACGACATCGCCGCGGCGGTTGGCTTCCTGTGCTCCGAGGAAGCCGGTTTCATCACCGGTCAGACGCTGGGCGTCAACGGCGGATCGGTGATGTGATGCTGTTTACGCGTACGAGTTCGCAACCAGGACAGGGAGGTTCGCATGGGAAAGTGGCCTAAACCACCGGAGGGCAGCTGGACGGAACATTACCCGGAACTCGGGACCACACCGATCTCGTTCCGCGACTCGACCTCACCGGAGTTCTATGAGCTCGAACGCGAGGCCGTGTTCAAGCGGGCCTGGCTCAACGTCGCCCGCGTCGAGGAGCTGCCGCGCGTCGGCAGCTACCTGACCAAGGAGATCGACGCGGCCAGAACGTCGGTGATCGTCGTCAGAGGCAAGGACCAGCAGATCCGCGCCTTCTACAACATCTGTCGCCACCGCGGAAACAAGTTGGTGTGGAACGACTATCCGAACGAGGAGGTCAAGGGCGCATGTCGTCAGTTCACCTGCAAGTACCACGGATGGCGTTACGACCTGAAGGGCGACCTGACTTTTGTGCAGCAGGAGGGTGAGTTCTTCGACCTCGACAGCGCACAGTACGGGTTGAAGCCGGTCCAGTGCGACGTGTGGAACGGGTTCATCTTCATCAACTTCGACCCCGAACCGCGGTGGACCTTGCGCGAGTTTCTGGGCCCGATGATCACCGCGCTCGACGACTATCCGTTCGAGATGATGACGGAGCGCTACGATTTCACCGCCCACAACAACAGCAATTGGAAGATCTTCGCCGACGCATTCCAGGAGTACTACCACGTGCCGTCGCTGCACTCCCAGCAGGTGCCCAGCGAAGTGCGCCAGCCCAACGCGACATTCGAGTGCGGGCACTTCCAGATCGACGGGCCGCACCGCCTGGTGTCCACGGCGGGCACCCGCCGTTGGTTGCTCGCCCCCGAGTACATGTATCCGGTTGAAAGGGCCACGCGCAGTGGACTTGTGGGTCCGTGGCGTACACCGGAGACGCACTTCTCCGCCGGATTGAATCCAGGCAACATCGAGCCATGGGGCATCACCAATTTCCAGATTTTCCCGAACCTGGAGATCCTGATCTACCACGGGTGGTATCTGCTGTACCGCTACTGGCCGACGTCGCACAACACCCATAAGTTCGAGGCCTACAACGCATTCCACCCTGCGCGCACCGTACGCGAACGCATCGAACACGAGGTCGCTTCCGTGGTGCTCAAGGAGTTCGCGCTGCAGGACGCCGGCATGCTCGGCGGCACTCAGGCGGCGTTGGAGTACGACGTCGTCGACGACTACCCACTCAGCGATCAGGAGATTCTCGTGCGTCACCTGCACAAGGTCGCGGTCGACTGGGTCACCGAGTACCGCGACGAGCGCCGCCCGGTGGGGGTGTGACATGACGCAACCGAAACTGCCCAGCGCATTCGCCGAGTTCGAGCCGTTCGCCGAGAAATGGTGTCTGGCAACCGAACCGGAGCGGTGGGCCACTCGGCTGGCCACTCCGATGCCGGAGATCCGCCAGTTCTACGACGCGTTCTCGCCGCGGTTCGAGGAAGCGATCGACTACTGCGACAAGTTCCCGCTCGACGATGTCCCGGAGGATGCGCTCAATCTCCTGCATCTCATCTACTCGATGATCATGGTCTCGATGGCTGTCGAGGTCTTCGGTACCCAGAAACCCGCCGATTCTGCTGACGCGGTCATCGACCGCGTCAGCGCGCCGGTGCCATGAGGACGGGACGAGATATATGAGTCTGCTGACGATCAACAAGCTCACCGCATCGGTAGGTGCGGAGGTGACGGGCCTGGATTCGGACATGCTCGCAGGAGACGATGCGCTCGCTACGGCCGTCCTCGAAGCGCTGGAAGACAATGGCGTGCTCGTGTTTCCGGGGCTCGGCCTGACACCTGAGGCGCAGGTGGCGTTCTGTCGGCGACTCGGCCAGATCGATCACACGTCCGACGGCCATCACGCCGTTGCCGGTATCTACCCGGTGACACTGGACAAATCGAAGAACTCGTCGGCGGCCTACTTACGGGCCACGTTCGACTGGCACATCGACGGCTGCACGCCGACCAACGACGAGTGCCCGCAGAAGGCGACAGTGCTGTCGGCCAAACAGGTCGCCGAGCGCGGCGGCGAGACCGAGTTCGCGAACTCGTACGCCGCGTACGAGGCGTTCAACGACGAGGAGAAGCAACGGCTCGGGGAGCTACGCGTGGTCCACTCGCTGGAGGCGTCCCAGCGGCGCGTCGACCCGGATCCGTCGCCGGAGCTGGTGGCCAAGTGGCGGTCGCGCCCCACCCACGAGCATCCGCTGGTGTGGACGCACCGCAGCGGCCGCAAATCGCTGGTGCTCGGCGCCTCGGCGGACTACGTCGTCGGCATGGATCTCGACGAGGGCAGGGCGCTGCTCGCCGAACTGCTCGACCGCGCCACCCAGCCGGAGCTGGTGTACAGCCACCGCTGGTCCGTCGGGGACACGGTCATCTGGGACAACAACGGTGTCCTACACCGGGCGGCGCCGTACGACCCCGATTCACCGCGCGAGATGCTCCGCACGACGGTGCTGGGCGACGAGCCGATCCAGTAGCCGCTAAGCGACTGCTCAGCACACGTCGTTGACGGCGGCGTGGCACTATGGAAACCTAATACCCGCATATGAGAATCACGTTCTCGTAGCCTGAGATCGTCGGAACGGAGACCGCATGACGGAGGACCTGACCTCGGTCGACTTCTTTCGGGACAGTCGTCTGACGGACGACCCGTACCGGTTCTACGAGGCACTCCGCAACAAATGTCCGGTCGCCAGCGAGGACCACTACGGCGTGACGATGGTGACCGGCTGGCAGGAGGCCGTCGACGTCTACAACGACGCCGAGACGTTTTCGTCGTGCATCTCGGTGACCGGGCCGTTCCCGGGCTTCCCCGTACCGCTCGAGGGTGATGACGTCACCGACCTGATCGTCAAGCATCGCGACGAGATCCCGTTCAGCGACCAGTTGCCGACCCTCGACCCGCCGACGCACACCAACCACCGCGCGCTGCTGATGCGGTTGATCACGCCCAAGCGCCTCAAGGAGAACGAGGACGCGATGTGGCAACTCGCCGACGACATCCTCGACGACTTCCTTGCACCGGGTGAGGGCGAGTTCATCAAGGGCTTCGCGGGCCCGTTCACGCTGCGCGTCATTGCCGACCTGCTGGGGGTGCCGGAGGAGGACCGGCCCGAGCTTCTCGAGCGTCTCGCGCGTGGCACCCACGGGGGCGGTCTGGGCAATGCCGAGAAGACGCTGACCAAGACCCCGCTGGAGTATCTGTACGAGGTGTTCGCGACCTACGTCGAGGATCGTCGTCGCGAGCCCCGTGAAGACGTGCTGACTGGACTGGCAACGGCGACGTTCCCGGACGGGACGATGCCGGAGGTGGGCGACGTCGTGCGGGTGGCCACCAACGTGTTCTCGGCGGGCCAGGAAACGACCGTGCGGCTGCTGTCGACCGCGCTCAAGGTGCTCGGTGACCAGCCCGACATTCAGCGGAGGTTGCGTGAGGACCGCAGTCTGCTGCCGAACTTCATCGAGGAGTGCCTGCGCATCGAGAGCCCCGTCAAGGGCGACTTCCGCCTGTCGCGGGTGCCGACGACCGTCGGTGAGCAAGAGCTCGGCGCAGGCTGCACACTGATGGTGATCAACGGTGCCGCCAATCGCGATCCGCGTCGTTTCGAGGATCCGGACACGTTCGATCCCGAGCGCAAGAATGCCCGCCAGCACCTGGCGTTCGGCCGTGGCATCCACAGCTGCCCCGGCGCTCCGTTGGCCCGTGCGGAGACCAGGGTCGGGCTTGAGCGTCTGCTCGACCGCACCACCGACATTCGCATCAGCGAGGCCCACCACGGACCGGTGGGCGATCGCAAATACCAGTACATCCCGACGTACATCCTGCGCGGGCTCACCGAACTGCACCTGGAATTCGATGTCATCGAGGGCGATGCCGGATGAAGGTCACCGTCGACGAGGACCGCTGCGCCGGGCACGGGATGTGCCTGACGTTGTGCCCGGAAGTCTTCGAGATGACCGACGACGGTTGGGCCGTCGCGGATCCTGAAGACGTCCCTGCCGGTCTCGAAGATGCCGCCCGCGACGCCATTGCGAACTGTCCCGAACAAGCAATCCGTGAGATCGACTGAGAGTCAAGGAGAACCAGTGGCCAAGGGATACATCCTCCTCACCGAGGACGTCAAGGATCAGGCGGGGATGGCCGAGTACGCCAAGCTTGCCGGAAAGGCGATGGCCGGCTCGACGCTGCTGTCGTTCGACCAGAAGCCCGAGGTGATCGAGGGTGAATGGCACGGCACGCAGACCGTGCTCCTGGAGTTCGAATCGGTCGAGGCCGCGCGCGAATGGTACAACTCCGACGCCTATCAAGAGGCGGTCAAGCTGCGCCAGGCCGCCGCCGACTGCAACGGCGTCATCCTGCACGGGATGTAACGTTCCACCGCGAGCAGACGCGTAGACCCCCAAAAAGCGCGCGAATTGGGGGTTTTAGCGTCTGCTCGGCAGAAATCAATGGGGGACGAGCGGGCCGATTGCCTTAGTCGTGGTGGCGTGGACGAGTAACTCCGCCAACTCCTTTGGCCTGCTCACGAACGGGGAGTGCGACGTATCGATCGTCAACTGCTCCACTCCGAGGCGACGCGTGACTGTGTCGGCGAGCCACTGTGGCATCGACTGATCCTGTAGGCAGCGGATGAAGCTGCGCGGGAGGTCGGCCGCCCAGAACTTCGGCACCGACACCGGGGTCACCGTGGTGTCGCCGAAGCGTTCGGGGCCCAGACGCTCGAACGCCCAGCGGGCGGTCGCTTCGTCGCAGTCGTGGTAGAAGTACTTCCACGCACCGTCGAAGTCGGCGAACCACATCGCGCCGTCGTCGTCGAACTTCAAGTAGCCCAACATCTCTCCGACATCGGCGTCGAACTCACCTTCTTCTGAGTCCCGCATCGCCATCGCCTCGGGATAGGTGCGGCCCTCCCGCGGCAACGCCGCGGCCAGATAGACGATGTGGCTGACCCGATCCGGCGCCGCATCGGCGGCCAGGGTGGCGTCGAATCCGCCGCCCGAATGGCCGACGAGGACGCTCTTCTCCCGGCTCAGCGCCGAGACGATCGCATCGCGACGGTTGGCCAGCGTCGACTCCTCGTCGACGCGGACGCCGTGGCCCGGCAGGTCGACCGCGAGCCCAATGTGTCCGAGCGATTTCAGTTCTGCGATCGTTCGTTCCCAACACCATGCGGCGTGAAAACCGCCGTGTACGAAGACGAACCGCATTACCGGAGTACGCGCACCGGGACGTGCGACCAGCCCGCGACGTTCTGCATGGCCACCCGCTTGCAGTCGTCCCACAGGACCTCATAGCGCGGCATGAAGTCGAGCAGCCGGTCCAGCGCGATGGCACTCTCCATGCGGGCGAGCGCCGCGCCGAGACAGCTGTGCACGCCGTAGCCGAAGCCGAGGTTCTGCGCCTCGGTGCGGTCGCGGTCGATGTCGAATGTGTCGGCGGCAGTGAACGCTTCGGGGTCCCGGTGTGCCGAACCGCCGAGCAGGAACACCGGTTTGCCCTCTGGAATGGTCACCCCGTGCATGTTCACCTCGCGCATCGACCGTCGCACGTTGTAATGCACCGGCGGCTCGAAGCGAAGCAGTTCCTCCACCGCGGCTGGGATCTTGCTGCGGTCGTCGAGCAGCTTCTGCCACTGGTCGGGGTAGCGCGCGAACGTCACCGCCGCATTGCCGACCAGCTTGGTGACGGTCTCGGCGCCCGCGCCGCCTAAAAGGGCCGCGAAGCCCGCAATCTCGAAGTCGTCCAGGCGCGTCGTCTCGCCGTCATCGCGCTCGATCTCTGCGGCGATCAGGCGGCTGAACATGTCGTCCTGCGGCTCGGCCCGCCGCTCCTGAATCAAGTTGTAGTAGAACGCCATCGACTCAGTGATGGCCTGCATGCCCTTCTCCGACGTCTCGATCTGCCCGGGTTCCCGGTGCAGCGAGGTGTCGACCCACTCCCTGACCTTCTGACGGTATTCCTCTGGCACACCCAGCATCTGGGTGATCACTTCGACGGGGAAGAACGCCGAGAAGTCCTGCACGACGTCGAAGCGCTCGCGGTCGACGGTGGCGAGGTAGCGGTCGATGGTCTCGGTGACCATCGGCTTCATGGCCTCGATGGCCCGCGGGGTGAACACCTTGTTGACCAGGCTGCGCATCTGGCGGTGCTCAGGCGGATCCATGAGGATGATCATCTTCGCGTCCAGGGGTTCGTCGGATCTCACCTGCGCCAGGTCGAGACCGTACGCCGACGAGTACGTCTGGAAGTCCTTGTAGGCGGCCGCGACATCTTCATGACGGGACAGCGCGTAGAAGTCGTGTTCGGAGTTGTAGTACACCGGCGCTTCCTCGCGCAGGCGCCGGTAGACCTCCCATGGCCCGTTGAAGAACTCTTCGGAGAACGGATCGAAGACGAGCTTTGAGGTGGTCATGCGCGTTCGATCGAGATCGCCTGCCGCGGGCACTGGCGCACGGCTTCTTTGACCTGCTGCTCGTTGTCCGGCGTCACCTCTTCCTGTAACACGTGCAGGTAGTCCTGATCGTCGAGATCGAACACCTCAGGGATGATGCCCATGCACACCCCGTTGCTTTCGCACAGGCCGAAGTCGACCACGATCTTCTGGGTCATGCGCGATTCCGATCCGCTTCTCGCTCGTTCATGCGCGATCCCGCTCCGCTTCTCGCTGGGTCACTTCAGCACCCTCACGGGGACGTGGTGATAGCCGCCGACATTCTGCATGTGCACGCGCTGCAGGCCGTCGAAGTCGACCTCGTAGCGCGGCATGAAGTCCAGCAGGTGCTCAAGCGCGATCACGCTCTCCAAGCGGGCCAGCGCCGCGCCGAGGCAACTGTGGATGCCGTAGCCCAGACCCAGGTTCTGCGCCTGGCTGCGGTCGCGGGTGATGTCGAACGTCTCGGCGTCGTCGAAGGCACGGGGGTCACGGTTGGCGGCCGCCTGCAATATGAACACCGGTTTGTGCGCCGGGATGGTGCCGTTGGGCAGTTCGGCTTCCTTCAAGGTGAACCGCACGTTGTACTGCACCGGACCGACGTAGCGCAGCAGTTCCTCGACCGCGGCGGGCACCAGGCTGCGGTCGTCGAGCAGCATCTGCCACTGCTCGGGATGCCGCGCGAATTCGACCACCGCGCTGCCGACGAGCTTCGTGACCGTTTCGGCACCCGCACCGCCCAGCAGGGACGTGAATGCCGTGATCTCAATGTCGTCCAGCCTGCGCATCTCGCCGTTCTCGCCGGGGATCTCCGCGGCGATCAGCCGGCTGATCATGTCGTCTTGCGGGTTCTGCCGTCGTTCCTGCACCAGGCTGTAGTAGTAGATACCCGAATCGATGTTTGCCTGCATGTTTTCTTCGGACAGTTCGATCTGGCCCGGCTTGACTTCCAGACCCTTGTCGATCCAGTGCCGGACCTGTTGGCGATAGTCCTCGGGCACCCCGGCCATCCGCGTGATCACCTCGACGGGGAATGGCCCGGAGAAGTCCTGCACCACATCGAAGTTGTCCGGATCCACCTTGGACAGATAGTGCTCGACGAGTTCGGTGACGGTCTCGTGCTGCGACTGGATCGCCCGAGGGGTGAAGGCCTTGTTGAGCAGGCTGCGCATGTGGCGATGATCGGGTGGATCCATGAAGATGATCGACTTCTGCGGCGGCTCGCTGGACTTCACCATGCTGAGGTTGCACCCGCGCGACGACGAAAAGGACTCGTGGTCCTTGAGGGCGGCCGCCACGTCCGCGTGCCGGGTGATCGCGTAGAAGTCCCCGTCCTCGTCGTAGTAGATCGGTGCTTCGTCCCGCATTCGCGCGTAGATCTCGTAGGGGCTGTCGAAGAACTCTTGCGAATACGGGTTGAACACCAGTTTTGGCTTGGTCATGGTCTCCTCATTTCGCCGCGGGGCTGATGACGGCATCCGTTACGCAAGGCTGCGATTGTGTAACGTCTAGTATGCCTCACCGTATACCTCTGAGTAGGCAAAATCGACGCCGTTTTCATCGCTGAATTCCGGCATTGATGACGTCGTCGAGAAGCCCGAGTTCGTCGCCCAGTTCGGCGGCGATCTTGCGCACGACCTCGACGTCCTTGCCGATAAACTCACCGGTCCGTGCGACGAATGTGTCCACCGAGCCGCCGGCTGCCACGAAGCCCGCAACCCTGCTCGCCCCGCTGCCGTGCGTGATCGCCTCCAGCAGCTTCGCCTCTTCCACGCCAAGGCGATCGCCCAGCGCGACGGCTTCCCGCAGCAACCCGATCTGAGCGGCGAACAGCGCGTTGTTGGTCAGCTTCACGGACTGTCCCGACCCAAGCGGGCCGACGTGCAGGATGGGGTCGCCATATGCGGCGAGGACCGGCCGGACGCGCGCAACGGCATCACTGGATCCACCTACGAAAAGCGTCACTTCGCCCGCGGCGATGTTGTGCGGTCCGCCGCTGAGAGGAGCGTCGACGACATCGACGGCGGGTGACCCCGCGGCGACCGTCTGAGCCGTCCGAGGATTTCCGGTGGTGTGGATGACGACCGTCGCACCGGGGTTTACGGCGGTGAGCAGGTCACTGTCCAAACACACCTGCTGCACTTGTTCATCGGTGAAGACACAGACGATGATTACGTCGACGCCTCGGCCCACATCGGAAAGTTCGGTGACGGCCTCGGCGCCCAGTTCGCGGATCGCCCCACGTTTTTCCGGCGGTCCTGCCGAGCGCGCGGACGTCAGTACCGGATTCGACGAGACGGGAGACCATCGGGCCGCCCATGCGGCCCGCCCCGACGAATCCGACGCGCGTCACCGCGGGTGTTCCATGGACTGCAGCGCGGTGTCGGCCGCCGTGAACACAGATCCTTCCGGGGCCGACGCGGTAGCCGCGATGCTCGCCGCGTGACGAACGTCCTTCTGCAGCAGCGCGCCCGCGATCGGCGCGAGACCCTCAGCGGTGCCGCCGAACATGGCGATGCTGCCCAGCGCCTTGCTGGTGGCGGATCCGCTGTTGAGCACCTCGGCGAGGCGGACCCTGGGGATCCCGAGGGACTCACCAAGATCGAGGGTGCTCAACGCGCTGCCGAGATTGGCGGTGAAGAGCAGGTTGTTCAGGATCTTGGTGACCTGACCGCTACCGAGGGGGCCCAGGTACACGACCGGGTCGGCATAGGTCGCGAACACCGGACGGCACCGGTCGACGACGTCCTCGTCACCGCCGGTCATGACCAGCAGCTTGCCCTCCTCCACAGCGGGCCCTCCACCGCTCACCGGAGCGTCGATCACCGAAACGCCCTGTGCTGCAGCCTTCTCGGCGATCTCCTTGCATGTGTCGGGGTGGACAGTGCTGTGAATCGCGACGATGCCGCCGGAGGCCAGACCGGCAAGCACACCGGACTCGCCGTAGAGCACCTCGCGGACGTCGTCGTCGCCGACCACGCACAGGCAGACCAGGTCGCTGGCGGCCGCCAATTCGGCGGGCGAACCCGCGGTCTTCGCCGCGGTGTCGGCATACGGCTCAATGCTGGCCGCCCTGCGCGCCCACAGCGTCATCTCGAATCCGCCCTCGACGATCCGGCGGGCCATCGGCCCGCCCTGACTGCCCAACCCGATGAATCCGACGCGCATCAACTCGCCTCCATTGTTTTTGATGTGTTCCTCTGCGCGACAACGCATTCCTCGACGAACGACAGCACGGAGCCGTGGTAAGCCGCTGCGTTGAGCGAGAGTGACATGTTGTGTCCGGTATCTGGTTGCTCATTGGTCACGAATCGCGGCGACGATCCGAACATCGCGGCGATCTGCGCCATCGTGTCGGTGTCCGATCGCCACACCCGTTCGTGTTCGGCGACGCTGAACTGCACCGGTACCCGCACATGGGGTGCCAGCGCAGGGAAGTCCTGCCGCGGCCAGCTCTTCGTCATGCCCACCTCGTAGAGCGCGCCGGTCGAGGAGTTCGTCATGCCGGACAGTACGTCGGGCGGATACAACTCCGCGGGCTGCCATAGCACTTCGCGCAACCCGCTCGGACGGTTCGTTGCTGACGCGGACTTCATGATCTCTGCCATCGCCGCGTGGTACTGCACCCCGGTGCCCGCCAACTCGAGGCCGATCAGGTTCGTGCGCTCGGCTCGATCATCTGTGGCCATGCGCACCGCCAGCTCGCAACCGGCGGAATGGCCGACGAGGAACAGGCCGGCGCCGCGGGAACTCGCTCCGAGGATCTTGTCGATCGCGCCGTAGGCCAGCGCGATGCGTTGCGCCGGGCCCTCCATGGCGTCCGGGTAGGGCGCCGAACTCCCGTACCCGGGCCTATCCAGCGCCACCATGGTGTAGCCGTTCTCTGCGCCCAGCCGCAGCAGTGACAATGACGGATGCCCGGGGCAATCGAAATATGCTGCGGTACTTGACCCTCCGTGGAATGCGACGATGACGGCCTTGGGCTCTTCCACCGCCGCGATGAGGCCCGACATCGGCACCCCGTCGACGAAAACGACGCGAGGTGTGCTCACCCGTCGGTCCGCATCAGGATTGCACCGCTCGGCGTGAGTCCGCCGCTGCTGACCACCGCGACGCGGGCGTCTTTCACCTGGCGTTCGCCGGCGTCGCCCCGCAACTGGGTGACCGCTTCGTGGACGAGGCCCATGCCGTGCGTGCGGCCGTGGGAGAGCTGGCCGCCGTGGGTGTTCAGCGGGATCACCCCGTCGCGGGCGATGGCCTTTCCGCCGTCGAGGAAGTCCTTCGCCTCGCCGATGCCGCAGAACCCGAGCGCCTCCAGCCACGACAGGCAGTTGAACGAGAAACCGTCGTAGAGCTCGGCGACGTCGACATCCTTGGGCCGCAGCGACGTTCGCGTCCACAGGTGTGCGGCCTGGCCCAGCACCTGAGGTTCGTGGGTCATCGTGGTCTGGTCCCAGTCGGTGCGTTCGATGATCTGGGTGCCGACGGCCTCGAATAGTACCGGCTTGCGCGGCATGTCCTTGGCGGCGTCGACCGCCGACACGATGACCGCGACGGCGCCGTCACACGGGACGTCGCAGTCGTACAGCCCGAACGGCGTCGTGATCGGTCGGGCGTTCAGATAGTCGTCCATGGTCATCGGCTCGCGGTAGATCGCTGTGGGATTCAGCGCGGCATTGGCGCGTTGGTTCAGCGCGATCCAGCCGAGCGTCTCCCGTGTCGTCCCGTACCGCTGAAAGTGTCTCTGCGCGTTGAGCGCAAGCACATGCGCCGCCGACGTGGCGCCGAACGGCATCTGCCAGCTCGACGTGCGCGGTCCACCGGGAGGGCTGGCCTTGCCCTCCTTCATCAGCTGCTGGAACGTCGCCTCCCACAACGTACGGAAGCACAGCACGTGGCGCGCCATGCCGGTGGCGATGGCCATCATCGCGGCGATCACGGATCCGCCGGGACCGAAGGTGTCCATGCCGCCGTTGATCCATGTCGGACGGATACCGAGCGCTCCCTCGAGAGCAGTCACGCCGCCTTCGCCCATGCCTGCGATGTCGAGTCCCGGGTAGGTCGACAGACCGTCGATGTCATCGAGTGTCAAACCGGCGTCGGCGATTGCGGCTTCGCACGCATCGATGGTGAGCGACAGCGGCGGGACCATCAGACGGCGGCCGAGCCGCGATGCGCCGATTCCGGTGATCGCGGACTGTTCCTCGAACTTCTCAGTGGTCAGCGGCGCGCTCACGAAGCGTCCGAAGTCCGTGGGCGCGATCTCGTCGGTGGGCTCCGGGCCGGTCTGCTTGTCGGCGGTCGGACTGAACAGTGGCAGCCAAACGGCCCCGGCGTCGTCGGTGAGCTTCTCGAAGGTGACCTCCACCGTCTGCCCCAACACCAGCTCGGCGGGGTCACACTCGACGATGTTGGTGGTCAGGCGAACTCGCGGATCTTCGACGATGGCGACCTGTGCCACCACGTACGGCGGCGGTAGGTCGCCGAAGCCGAACCTGTGGTTCACAGTGAACGCCGAGAGCGTCGCCTTGCCGGAGACGTCGCGCACCCCCATGTTGCGGCCGCGGCAGTACCGGCATACCGGCTGCGGCGGGTGGATCAGCGCCTCGCAGTCGCGACATTCCTGAATCCGCAGCACACCGTCACTGCCTGCGGTCCAGAAGAACTCGTTCTGGGCATTGAGTTCGGGCAGTGGTCTGGTCACCGGACGAACTCCGAAATTGCCTCGCTGCCATTGATGTTCGGGTCCGGCTCGGGTGACTCCTGGGCTTCGGGGCGGGTGGCTCCGTCACCTGACGGTCGATGCTCACCCATGTAGATGATGGCGTGCACCGGGCAGTCGAGCAGTGCCCGCATCACCGCGTCGCGGTCATCCTCTGGGACTGTCCCATCGCCGATCAGCGAGGCATAGCCCCAGTCGTCGAGCGAGAAGTACTCCGGTGCGTGCTTGGCGCAGATACCGAAGCCGTCGCAGAGCGTTCGATCCAGACGGATCCTCAAGCCGTCACTCATGGTCGAGCCACCGCCTCCACTTCATATGGCCGCACCGCGCTGAATGCATCGGTTCGGCAGGACGGACAGTCCTTGGCGAGGTGGCTGGTGACCAACTGCGGGAACTGGAGCAGCAGGCTCGCTGCGACATTGGTGGCGCCGTCGAGAGTGCCGCAGGCGCCGCGCCCGCGCAGGACCACCGACCAGCGTTCCAGACGCGTCACATCCTCTTGGGTAGCCAGCCCGTCGCGCAGCGCCGAGGTGACGGCGGCCATGGCCGCCGTGCCGTTGAAACATGAGCCGCACTGGCCGGCGTTCTCACGGTCGAAGTAGGACATCACCGCCGCGGCAACAGCGACCGGGCAGTCGTCGGTGAGGATCGAGATCGCACCGCACCCGAGGCCGCTGCCCAGTCGGCGGATCGTCTCGTGGTCGAGCGTGGCGTCGAGGATATCGGTGTTGACCAGTCCGGCGAAGTAACCGCCCATCAAGGCACCTCGTACCGAGTCCACCGTGACTCCGTGCAACGTGAGCAGATCGCGAAACGCAGCGCCGTGCGGAATCTCGTAGAGGGCCGCGGGCCTGCCCCCGCCGGTGATGGTCGCCAGGAACGTTCCGGGCGACATCGGTGTGCCGACCGCGCGGAAACTCTGCGAGCCGTGCTGGTGGATGTAGGGCAGGTTGGCCAGCGTCTCGACATTGCTGACCGTCGTCGGCAGTCCCGACACCCCCTCTTCGAACGGCCGGGGTGGTTTGTCGGTCGGTTTGGCGGGACCGCCGTTGATGCGTCGCACCGCTGCGGTTTCCTCGCCTGCGACGTAGGTCGGTTCGACGTCCAGCACGGTGACGTCCGTTGACCCGAACGCCTGCGAGTCCAGTTGGGACAGCGCATTGTTCACTGCAATCGCCGACTGTTCGTCGGAGACGTACACATACGCGCGGCTCGCGTTGACCATCGCGGCGGCCAGGCGCAGGCCGTCCAGCACCAGATGCGGCCGGTTGCGCAGCAGCCAGCGGTCTTTGACCGACGCTGGTTCACCCTCCTCGCCGTTCGCGACGATGACCGTCTCGATGCCGCGGCGTCCGGCGTCGCGCACGGTGCGCAGCTTGGTCGCCAGCGGAAAGGCCGCGCCGCCGCGTCCGAGAAGTCCGGACAGGTCGACCTGCTCGAGCAGCGCGTCGGGGTCGGCGAGCGGTCGGTAGCCACCGCCCTGCACATAGTCGGCGAGGTCCTCGGGCCCCGCTTGCGTCGGGCGCAGTAGTCGCGGCGCACACTCGGGCCACGCGGCGACCGTGAGATCGGTTGCGGTGGAGGTCATGGGGCCTCCACCGGGTCTGTCGTTCCTCGGTGCCCGCTGGATAGGGTGACGGGCATGAGGACTGCTGTGATGCGCGTCGGCGTAGACCCGGCCGGCGAACTCGCGCCCGCACAGCTAACCGACGGCATGGCACGCCTGAATGAGTTGGCCGACGCGGCGGGCGTCGAGGTCGTGGAGAACAACCTCGTCGGCCTACCGCCGCAACGCCGGGAGGTGGAGTTGTTGATCGTCGGTGACGACGCCGCTGAACTCGAGCGGACCGCGGTCGGACTGTGCGCCAAGGCGTTCGGTACCGCACCGGTAGCCGGTGTGTTGACCTTCATCAGCCGGGGCACCGACGACGACGCGCACGGTGTGCTGGCCGGATTCGGGCTGACTGGCGACATCGAACGCGCCCCCGGTGACGACGGCTGGGACGTGGTCCACGTGACGCTGAGCCGCTCCGATCTCGAGCGCGTCCCCGAGAGCCGTGTCCACACCGCGCTCGAAGCGTCGCTCAACTGCGAAGTGCACATCCGCACGACCTAGGCGTCCAGGAACTTCAGGATCGCGGGCGCGGCCTGCACCCACGTATCGAACATGCAGAACTTCTTTCCTCCGCTGGCGGCGAACTTCTCACCCGCGCGTTCCCAGGCGTCCTCCGGCCACGGCGGGTCGATCAGCTTGGAGCCCTTGATCAGGCAGCTCACTTCTAGCGATGTGCGTTTCGGGTGGTCCCAGTCGTTCTCGCCGCCGCGGATGATCAACGTCGGAACCGTGATGTTGTCGAACATCTCGTCCTCGACACCGGGAATGGTCTGGCCCGGCTTGGGCACGAACGCGTTGAGCCACCGCAACATCACCTTTAGGAACTCGTCGACGTCGAGTGCGCGGAAGCGCGCCTCGTTGTCCGGGTTCTCGGCGATGCGTTCCTTCCACTCGGCCACGTGCAGTAGGCCGTCGATCCCCGCGCCCCTGGCCGCGAGGATGCTCGGCACCACGTAGTGTCCGCCCAGCACGAACGAGCCGTAGACACCGCCGACGATGTTCCACACCACCAGTTTTCGCACGATCTCCGGGTAGAGCATCGTGGTCAGCATGGAGTCGCGCGCCCCGCCCGAACCGCCCGCGATGAAGCACGGCCCAATGTCGAGCCCGGTGATCAACGCGTGCAGAGTCTCCGCGCGCATGTGGGATTCGCTCTTGCCGTAGAACTGCACGTCCGACTTGCCGCAGTTCGGTCGGTCCCACAGCAGGACGCGGTAGCCACCCTTGGCCAACGCCTGCGCCAGCGGCCGCAGGCCAGGGATGTCCTTGCTGAAGCGCCCACCGGGCGTCAGTGCGATGAATTCGCCCTCTTTGCCGAGTATTTCGTAGACGACGCGACCGCCGTTGTAGTCGAAGGTCTTCTCGCCTCGCTTGAGTTTGAGCGCCGAGGATGCTGTTGAGGTCATGCCTGCACCATCACATCGTTGCCGACGATCCGGACGGGGTAGGTCCGGATACTCCACTCGGGCTTGACCGCGGTCGTGCCCGTCGCCAGCTCGAAACCCCATTGGTGCCAGGGGCAATAGATGTACTCGAGGTCGCGCACCATCACCGCGTCGCCCGGAACGTCGTCGTCGACGATCGTGCGACCGCGCGGGCGACCCGAACACAGCGGACCGCCCTCGTGCGGGCAGTAATTCGCAATCGCGTAGAACGATCCGTTGACGTTGTAGACGCCGACACCATGCCGTCCGATGGGGACCAGTTTGTGTGTGCCTGGCGGGATCTCGTCGACGGTGGCGACGATGTGCTCACGCCCCTGCGCCAGCCGGGGCGTCTTCTTCTCGTCCAATTCAGAACACCCGCACCTGGCCCTCGAGGGCCGGAACCGTCTCGGGCAGATGATAGGTCGCGATGCCGTTGCGGAACATCACCGCCTCGCGGGCGTGTTCGGGCAGGTGCTTGACCAGCCAGCGCGGGTCGTCGAACGTCCAGTGCGGGTAGTCGCTGCTGAACAGCAGGATCTTCTCGCACTCCATCCACTCGAGCGCGCGCGTCAACTCGGTCTTGTCCTCGGGGTAGTCCAGCGGTTGGGTGGTGAACTTGATGTGGTCCTTGACGTATTCCGAGGGCTTGCGCTTGATGTCCATCCACGACTTTCGGGCCTCGTAGATGGCGTCCATCCGCCACATCAGCGGCAGGATCCACGTGAATGCGTGCTCCACCAACACAATTCGCAGCGTTGGGAACCGGTCGAAGAGGCCGTCGAAGATCATGCTCATGACCTGATTCGCGGCCAGCAGCGAGTACGTGACCATGAAATCGTGGTTGTAGCTGGGGAACCCGACCGGCGGGATCGGCAGTTCCTCGTGATGACTGCGTGACAGGTGGCAGCTCACGGTGATGTCGTTGCGGGTGGCGGCTTCCCAGATCGGGTCGTACTTGGGATCGCCCCATGGCGGGCGCGGCTCGGCCTTGATCAGGACTTGCCCCATGTAGGGGTGCCCGGCCCATTTGTCGATCTCGCGGGCGGCCTCCTGTGGCGTCTCGATCGCGACGCAGACGGAACCCCTCCAGCGCTCGTGCCAGTTGTTGTGGCTGTCGAGCCAGTGGTTGGCCTGCCAGTCGTTCAGCGCACAGTTCATCGCGTGGTTGACCTCGGGGAACCGCGCCGGATAGGCGGCCGGCTCGAGGATGGCGATGTCGGCGCCGGCCTCCATGATCAGCTGCTTGAACGCCAGGTCGGGGTCGCTGCCCGCGAAGTTGCCGTCCGACGGGAACGTGTCCAGCCGCATCGCGTACGCGTGTGCGTAGTCCGGCGCATCGTAGTAAATCTGGTCGCCGACCCGGCGCGTCAGGAAGTACTTGCTGCGCCACGGCTCGGGGATGTACGGCGTCAGCTCGCCGGCCTTGGGTGTCGGGTGCATATCGGAGTCGACACAGCGCACCGCGATGCGCTCGGCCGCGGGCTTTCGCTCTGACACTGTGACCGTCATGGTGGCCTCCTAATAGTGCGAAGTCTTCTCTTACTGTGCGCTGACGCCGGCCCCGACGTCTATGCCGTACAGCTGCGCGGCGTTTCGCCAGCAGAGCTTGTCGCGCTGCTCTGCCGAGTACGCGGACGGCACCTTCAGCTCGTTGAGCTGCCAGTGCGGATAGCTCGACCCGTACATCACCATGTCGTCCTTGCCCGTGAAGTCGAGCCATTCGCCGGCGAATTCGACATCACCGGGCCCGTCCATCACGCCCTGAATGAAGTACGTGTGGCCGGGCAGGTAATCGCTGGGCATCTTCGGCGCCCACGGCGTCTGCTCGAGGTGGGGACGGCCGAAGCAGTCCATCCGCCACATGAACGGCGTCAGCAGGTCGGCGGCTCCGTCGGCCCAAACGAACTTCAGGGCGGGCATCTTCTCGAATACCCCTTCGACGATCAGATTCATCAGGTGGTACAGGAAATTCAGCGCCATGAAGCTGACGTAGTGCTCGTATGTCCGCGGGACGCCGTTCGGCGTCGGCGCGTAAGAGATGCCCGCGCCGACCTCGATATGCACCGCAACAGGAAGATTTGCTTCCGCGGCGGCCTCCCATAACGGCCAGTACTGCGGCTTGCCATACAGCTCCCGCGACTGAAGGGGGATTCCGATCTGCACAACGCGCGGGTGGTCGGCGTACCTGGCGATTTCGCGCAGGGCTCCGGTGATGTCGTCGGGATTGACCCGGATGGTGCCGCGGAACCGGTCGGCATAGGTGTTGTCCTCGAGCCAGCGCGACACCATCAGCTCGTTGTGTGCTGCCGCGATCGCGGTACCCAGATGGCGGTCGGGCATGGTGCCCCTCGTCATGGGGTGCAGGATCGCGATGTCGACCCCACGGTCGCCGAACAATTGCTGCCCGGCGAACTCGGGGTCAGAGCCGGGGTAGCAGCGTTCGTCCTCGGTGTTCGGTGCGTACTCGCCACCGGGGGCGCCGTACCAGTCCATCTCGTAGTCCGGGAACCCGCGGCTCTTGAACGGCTCGCGCATGAAGCTGCGCAGATCCTTGTTCGACTTGCTGAAGATGTGCACGCTCGCGTCGATGACGGGCGTCTTACCCGGCTGGCTTCCCCCGGGAAGTGTGTTCACGCAACGCCTCCGATGTCCGTCCGGACGGCCGAAGCGCACGTAGGACTGAAGGCATACGCCGGCACCGGACATAAAGCCATAGTAAAGCCTTGTTCTTCAAAGGCAAGAATTGTGTTCTCCAGCGGATCGCTTACCTCTTTGCAGGTCAGGGTGTGCGCTGGTCAGTCGCTTGGCGCTCCGGCCGCGAAACGAGGTAGTCGAATCCAGAGAACCGTTACAGCATCTAAGGAGAATGTTATTCTCGTGCCAACCGACGACGCGCCCGGGAGGCCCCGTGTTACTGGAGTTCGACGCCGACCAGCGGCTGTGGCAGGAGACCGTGCGGGACGCGGTCACCAAGGCGTGCCCGGCGTCGCTGGTGCGCGGCGTTGCCGAGAACGGTGTCGACCCGACCCCGCTCTGGAAGACCTATGTCGACGCGGGCTGGACGGAACTGGCCGACCCGGAGAATGCGGTCGAACTGGCGATCGTGGCCGAAGAGTTGGGTCGGGCCACGGATCCGACCCCCTTCCTGGCGACACTGACCCAGTTCGCCCCGCTCGCCGGCGACCGGTTCGACCCGCAGATCTCCGGCACGGCCGTGTACAGCGGGGTGACCGCGCATCGCGACGCCGACGGCTGGGTGCTGAACGGGACGGCGCAACACGTCCTCGACGGCGACCGCGCCGAAAAGCTCGCGGTGGTCACCGAGGCGGGGGTCTTCCTCGTCGACGCCGGCAAGGCCGTTTCGCGGCGAAGCGCCGTCTTCGACCCGGTGCTGCACATCGGCGAGGTCACCTTCGCCGGTACACATGTCCCCGATAGCGATCGCGCCCACGTAGACACCGAACGAGCCCGGCACGTGGCGCTCACCGGTATGGCCATCACCACCGTCGGCGCGTGCCAACGCATCCTCGATCTGGTACTCGAACACGTGAAGCAGCGTCAGCAGTTCGGCGTGGCGATCGGAACATTTCAGGCCGTCCAGCACAAGGCCGTCGACATGCACGTCGCGACCGAGCGGGCCCGCGCGCTGTCGTACTTCGCCGCGCTGACGATCGCGGCCGACGATCCTCGTCGGCGGCTTGCGGCGGCGATGGCGAAGGCATCGGCAGGGGAGGCGCAGGCGCTGGTTTTCCGGCACGGTCTGCAACTGTTCGGCGCCATGGGATTCACGTGGGAGAACGACCTGCAATTCGCGCTGAAGCGGGCGAAGGCCGGTGAACTGCTGCTGGGCGGTGCGGCTGAACATCGCGCCGTGATCGCTGCGGAGTACCGAGGTTTTTAGGATGCAACTGACATTCGATTCCGACGTCGAGGAGTTCCGCGCCGAGTTCGCCGCGTTCCTCGACGAGCATCTGCCGTCGGAGACGGTGACCCAGGAGCGGCCGCGTTCGGTATCACATATGCCGCAGTGGGCACGAGACTGGCAGCGGCTGCTGTTCGACAACGGCTGGCTGCTGCCTGCGCAGCCGCCGGAGTTCGGTGGCCGCAATGCGAACGTGCTGCAGTCGTTCGTGCATCTCGACGAGTTGTGCCGGCGCAGGATTTACCACAGTTTCAACCCACAGGGCGTGAACATTATTGCGGCGTCCCTGATTTCGTTCGGATCCGACGAGCAGAAACATCGTTGGGCGGTGCCGGTGCTGCGGGGTGAGATGACGGCGTCGCTGGGGATGAGTGAGCCGAGCGCGGGATCGGATCTCGCGTCGCTGCGCACACGTGCAGTGCTCGACGGCGACCATTTCGTGGTCAACGGCCAGAAGGTGTGGACGTCGGGCGCGCACGACGCCGACTTCCTGTTGACGTTTGTGCGCACGGATCCCGATGCGCCCAAGCACAAGGGCATCAGCGTGCTGATCATCCCTACCGATACACCCGGTGTGGTGTGCCGGCCCTTCGCCGACATGTGCGGTGAGGACAACAAGGACTTCAACGAGGTCTTCTTCACCGATGCGCGGGTCCCCGCCGAGAACCTCGTCGGACCGTTCAACGGCGGTTGGGGCGTGGCCAACGGGTCGCTCGGCCACGAGCGCACGATGATGTGGCTCGGCTTCGCCGACCGGATCGACAACATGATCGCCGACTTCCGGCCGCGAACCGAGTTGGAGCGCGACCAGTACGCGACGACGATCATGGACTACCAGGCGCTTCGGGCGATGGGGTCGGCCGCATTAGCGCGCGCGGCGCGCGGCGAAATGGACACCGCGTCGGTGTCGGTGCTGAAGCTGTTCGGATCCGAGGCGGAGCGTCAGGCGTTCGAGAACGCGCTGACCGCGGCGGGCGCGGACGGGCTCACCCACCCGTCGACGACCGGCCCTTACGAGCACATGAACCTTGATCACTACTTCGTCAGTTGGTTCGAGCGGTATGCACGCAGCTTCGGCGGCACCATCGCAGGCGGCACCTCGGAGATCCAGCGCAACATCATCGCGCAGCAGGTGCTCGGTCTGCCGCGGCGCTGAAGTGACCGACGCGCTGATCGTCGACCGGCCCCATGCCGGTGTCGTTGTGCTGCACCTGAACCGGCCCAAACAGCTCAACGCGATCAACGAGGCGATGCGCGACGAGTTGATCGAGACAATCGCTGCGCTCGGCACGGACGCGTCGGTCAACGCGGTCGTGATCACCGGAGCGGGCCGCGGCTTCTGCTCGGGTATCGACGTGCGCAATTTCGCGTCGCGGACACTCGAGGCGCTCGGATCCTGCCATCGACCGCTTGCGGTTCCAGGAAGCGATGGCCGCACTGCCGCAGGCGATCTGGAATCTGCGACAGCCCGTGATCGCCGCGGTGAACGGACCGTGTGTCGGGGCCGGCTTCGCGCTGTGCCTGGCGTCCGACATCCGGATCTGCTCGACGGCGGCGACGTTCGGCAACGGTGCGATCCTGTTGGGGTTGTCCGGCGCCGAGATGGGCATGAGTTACCACCTGCCGCGGATCGTCGGAACGAGTGTGGCCGCCGACTGGATGATCACGGGCCGGACGGTCTCGGCAGCCGAGGCCGATCGTCGCGCCCTGGTCAGCGAATTGGTCGAGCCGCAGCAGCTGATCCCGCGCGCGCTCGAACTCGCCTGTGCCATTGCCGAACTGCCGCCCTTTAGTACGCAGCTGACGAAACGGGCGCTGCAGGTGAACACCGACGCGACGGGGCTGGGCGCTGCGCTGGAACTGGAGAACCGCAACCAGGTGCTCAGCCATGCGACCGACGAAGCGCAGGCACGGCGGCGACCGCGGTAATAAGGCGAAAGAAGGGCTGTAATCCATAATGGCGTGGGACTTCTCGACCGACCCCGAATGGGCAGAGCAGCTGGCGTGGGTCGAGCGGTTCGTGCGCGACGAATGCGAGCCCATCGACTACGTGGTCAAGGAGTCGCACGACCTCAGTGATCCCGTGCGACAGGCGCTGATCCCGCCGCTGCAGGCGATCGTCAAGGAGCGCGGGCTGTGGGCAACCCATCTCGGCCCCCATCTCGGTGGACCCGGGTTCGGACAGGTCAAGCTCGCTCTGCTCAACGAAATCCTCGGTCGGTCCGAATGCGCGCCGATCGTCTTCGGTTCGCACGCCCCCGATTCCGGCAACAGCGAGATCCTGGCGCACTACGGCACGCCCGAACTCAAGGAGCGCTATCTCGAACCACTGCTCGACAACCGCATCGTGTCGTGTTTCTCGATGACCGAACCGCAGGGTGGCGCCGACCCGAAGGTGTTCACCACCACGGCGCTGCAGGACGGCGACCATTGGGTCATCAACGGCGAGAAGTGGTACTCCTCCTTCGCGTCGATGGCGTCGTTCATCATCGTGATGGCGATGACCGATCCGGAAGCGCCACCGTATGAGCGCTATTCGATGTTCGTCGTGCCAGGGGACACGCCGGGCATCAACGTGCTACGCGATGTCGGACTCGGCTACCAGCCGCTCGGCGGCGGGCGCGAGGGCTACGTCCGGTACGAAAATGTCCGAGTGCCCGCCGACCACATGCTCGGCCCGCGCGGCGGTGCGTTCGTGGTCGCGCAGACCCGGCTGGGTGGCGGCCGTATTCACCACGCCATGCGCACGGTGGGTCTGGTACGGCGGATCTTCGACATGCTGACCGAACGCGCCGTCTCGCGCTACACGCAGGGGGAGCCGCTCGCCAGCAAGCAGATGGTGCAGGAGATGATCGCCGACTCCTGGATGGAGATCGAAGCCTATCGCCTGCTGACTCTCCAAACCGCCTGGAAGATAGACAAATACAACGATTACAAAGCGGTGCGCGGCGACATCTCGGCGGTGAAGGCGATGATGCAGAAGGTGCTGCACGACGTCTGCGCGCGCGCTCTGCAATTGCACGGATCGCTGGGCACCTCGCACGAGATGCCGTTCGTGCAGTACATGACGGAGTCATTCGTGCTCGGCCTGGCCGACGGACCGACCGAGGTGCATAAGGTCACGTTGGCGCGGCTGCTGCTCAAGGACGTCAAGCCCGCACCCGACGCGTTCCCCTCCGAGCATCTGCTGCGGCTGCGGGCAGCCGCTGAAGCCAAGTTCGCCGACAAGCTCGCTGGCATTCCGCGCGCCTAGGAGGTCCGCAATGACGTGTGACGGCAAAGTCGCCCTGGTGACGGGTACGAGTCGTGGGCTGGGCAAGGCGATCGCGAAGCGGTTGGCCGCGGAGGGCGCAACCGTCGCGCTCACCGCACGCACCGCCGAACCAGACCCGAAATATCAAGGCTCCCTGAGTCAGACCCTTGAGGAGATCGAGCAATTGGGCGGGTCCGCGATCTGCGTCGTGGCCGACCTCTCCAAACCCGAGGACCGTGACCGACTCTTCGCCGAGGTGGTCGAGAAGGTTGGGGCGCCTGACATTCTCGTCAACAATGCGGCCGTAACATTCCTTCGCCCGCTCGACGAGTTCCCCGACCGTCGCGTGCGTCTGATGATGGAGATGCACGTCATGGCGCCGCTGCACCTCGCCCAATTGGCCATCCCCGCCATGCGCGAACGACGGCGGGGATGGGTGCTGAACGTGACATCAGTCGCTGGCGATCTGCCCGGCGGACCGCCCTTCTCCGAATTCGATCGTGAGGCAGGCTTCGGCATCTACGGCACTGTCAAAGCCGCGCTGAACCGAATGACGAAAAGCCTTGCGGCAGAACTCTACGACGACGGAATCGCCGTCAACGCCGCGGCGCCGACCAACCCGGTGGCCACCGAAGGTGCGGGCGCCCTCGATCTGGCCAAGACCGACACCGAGGACATTGCACTGATCACCCAGACGGCTTTCGTGTTGTGCACGGGTGATCCCAGGACGCTGACCGGTCGCGTCGCGCAAACCCAGCCGTTCCTGCGTGAGATCGGGTGGCTGTGAAGGTTCAGCCCGCCGCGTACTTGCGGACGACGCTTCCGCTGGATCTCTCGGTGCTGGAGCAACTGGACGTCGGCCGCTACCACTCGATCTGGCTGCCGGACCACATGGTCAGCTTCTGGCCCGACTCGATCTGGACTCCTGAATTCACCGATTTGGCAACGGTTTCGGCTTCACCACATCGCCACCTGGACGCCATGGCGGTCGCCGCCGCGGCTGCCGTGCTGACCGAGAACGTGCCCTTGGTCACCAGCGTCGTCGACACCGTGCGACGTCATCCGGCGCTACTTGCGCAGAGCGCGCTGACCATCGACCATCTCGCCAAGGGCCGCTTCGTTCTCGGTCTGGGCAGCGGTGAGACAGAGAACACCGTGCCCTATGGATTCGACTTCACCAAACCGGTGAGCCGATTCGAGGAGGCGCTGAAGGTCATTCGGCTGCTCTGGGACAGCGACGGTCCGGTCGATTTCGACGGGCAGTTTTATCACCTGCACCATGCTCGGCTGGACTCCGAGCCGTATGACGGCAGGTATCCGCGGATCTGGATAGGAGCGAGCGGGCCGCGAACACTGGAGCTCGTCGGACGCTACGCCGACGGGTGGTGGCCCACCGGTGCATGGAGTCCCGACGACTACGCCCAAAAACTCGCCGCCGTACGGGCTTCGGCGGAACGGGCCGGCCGGGATCCGATGGCCATCACGCCGTGCTACATCCAGGTGTGCCTGATCGGACGAGACGAAGCCGCACTCGCCGACATCCTGGATGCGCCGTTGGTCAAGGCGTTCCTGCTGCAGGTGTCGGCCGAGTTGCTGCAAAGCCTCGGATATGAGCACCCGATGGGCGAGAACTGGCGTGGCTATCAGGACATCGACCCGGCGACATTGACCCGCGAGCGCATTGTCGAGTTCCTCGCCCGCGTCGACCCCGAATCAATCCTCGCAATCGTGCCGCACGGCACGCCGAAGCAGGTCGCGCAGGCCATCAGGGAGTACGTGGACGCGGGCCTGCGGGTGCCGAAGATCCTGGATTATGGCGGTATGGCGGGGCTCTCGTACTCCGCCGCGTCGGCCGACAACGTGCGTGAGGTCGAGGACGAGCTGATGAGTTTGTGCGGAGACGTCCAGTGAACGAGATGCTGAACGCGGCGGACATGCTGCACCGGGCGCAGGCCGGCACCGGACTGACGGACTACGGCGACAGCACATTGCCGGAGAGGTTCGCAGCGGCCGTCGACCTTCTCAACGGCATCGGCTTGGACACCCACGGGAGGCGGCAGGCCGAAGACGTCTGTCATTGGCTGCTCACCTCGCGCCTGCAATTCTTCGCCGACCGAAATCGATACCCGATTGCCGATGAAGTGATCGAGCGGCCCATGTTCGTCACCGGTGAACCGCGCTCGGGAACGACTCTGATGCACGCGCTCATGTCGGTGGATCCGGGTGCGCGGGCACTTCGATTCTGGGAGGTGATGTATCCGTCCCCGCCGCCAGGGGTCAGCAGTGACGACGACCCCCGCCGCGCCCGCGCCGATGCCGACTGGCGCGAGATCAACGCCAAGATGCCGAAATGGCTGCACAGCCATCCCTACAACGACATGTTGGGCGACGGGCTGCCGGAGGACGAACGCACCTGGGCCTTCGATTTCCGCGTGATGACGCCGACCGCGTGGTGGCGGGTTCCCATGCAGACGGTGGTCGGGGGTCTTCCGACCGACGGCGCCGCGCAGTACCGCATCCATAAGGCGATGCTCCAGCAGTGTCAGTATCGGCGTCCGCGAAAGCAATGGGTACTGAAGGGGTTCCACGGGTTTCGCCTCAAGGAGTTCTTCGAGGCCTACCCCGACGCAACTCTGCTGTGGCTGCACCGTGATCCCGTGCAGGTCGCGGCGTCGCGCACGATGATGATGGCCGACATTCTTGAGGGCATCGTCGGACCGGTCGACCTGCACGCCGCGGCGAAAATGCATCTCGAGTTGACGCGCACGAGCATCCTCAACACGATGACGAATCCGCTCACCGATGATCCTCGAATCCTGCATGTGCGCTACACCGACTTTCTCGCCGACCCGGTGGGAACCGTTGGCCGCTACTACGAATTCTGCGGGCGGACGCTTGGTGCCGAGGCGCAAACGGAGATGCGTGCCTACCTGAAGAACAATTCCGGTGATCGGCACGGGAAGTTTCACTACTCGACCAAACTGCTCACCGACATCGGCGAGGACCTCGACGCCCTGCACGAGGAATTCCGGCCGTTCCGTGAGCGATTCGGTGTTGCGATCGAGAAGAGGGACTGAACATCGTGCACACGCGGCTGTCGGTCCACAGTGTGACGTTCCTCGGCATGCCGCTGGCCGAGCAACATTCCGTGTGGCGCGCGCTCGGGCTCACGCGGCTCAGCCTGATCGACTCCCAACTCGCCGAACCCGGACTGGCGCAACTCATCGAGCAGAACGGGTACTCGGTCGACACCGTGTACCACCTGTTCGAATCGAGCGACGGTCTGTCCCGTGTCATCGAGGAGGCCGCCGCGGTCGGCACCCGCGTCGTCTACATGCTCACCGGCGGCCGAGGTGAATTCGGCTGGGAACAGGCTGCCGAACGTTTCTGCGCGGCGATCGCCCCGTGCGTGCGTGAGGCGCAGCAGGCTTCGGTGGCATTGGCGATCGAAAACGCGTCCGCTCTTTATGCCGACATCCATTTCGCCCACACCCTGCGCGACGCGATCACGTTGGCGGAGAAGGCGGGAGTGGGCGTCTGCATCGACCTGTTTCACTGCTGGGCAGAGGCCGACCTCGCCGGCCTCGTCGAACGCGCGTTGCCGCGGACCCTGGCGATCCAACTGAGCGACTACGTGCTCGGTGATCGGGCACTGCCCGCCCGTGCTGTGCCCGGCGATGGGGCGATCCCGATCGAGCCGTTCATCCGGCAGGTACTCGCCGGCGGTTACACCAACGGCTTCGACCTGGAGTTGATCGGTCCGCGAATCGAAGCCGAGGGCAGGTTCGAGGCGGCGCGTCGCGGCTGCGAAACGATGTCGACAATGCTGGAAAGACTTGGCGCGCAGGAGCCGCGGACGTGAGGAGCGGAAAGGAAGTAACCGATGGCTCTCGGAGATGGCGTTGATGATGCGGCGCTGAACGCTGCGTGGGCGCAATTCTGCGACCGGTTGAAGGCGGCGGGCGAACGGGTGTTCAAGGACGAAAACGCCGCCACGGGCCTGCAGCGCGCCGACGGCTTCCGGTTCCTCACCCAGAACCTCGGCCAGGCGTTCGACCTGGCATTGGAAACCAAGGACACTCGCTATCCGGCGATCCACACCTTTTGCAATCCGACGCGCAAGTTGGGTGGCGACTGCGCCGACTTCGTCTATCAGCAGGCATGGATCGACGGTGAGTCGACGTATCGCATCGCGGGCGAGCGAGGGACCGCACGCTTTCTCAACATCACCGTGCAGGGCCCGCGGTCCGACGGCCCGGGCGTCCTGCACGAGCCGTTCGGCGATGTGCCGCAGGCGAACCTGTTCGGCCACCAGCTCGTCACCGAGCCCGACGGTACTTTCGAGATCTACGTCGGCGGGGAGCAAGTCGGCCCGAACTGGCTGCCCACCACCACCGGCTCACGAAAGCTGTTCATCCGCCAGGGTTTTGATTCCTGGGACGAGCAGCCGGCCCGAATGCGGATCGAGCGTGTCGGTATGGATGTGCCCAAACCGCCGCCCACCCCGGCGTCGATGGCCGCGGCGATGGATTGGGCGGGCGGATTCGTCACCGGTCTGATGGACGACTGGCCGGAGTTCCCGTTCCGCTACGGCGGCGTCGACGGCGAGAACCCGAACCGGTTTCCAGAGACCCTCGCAACCGATTCCGATGCGAAACGCGGCCGCGCTGCGACGAATATGCACTGGGTGCTGTCTGCCCATGACGCTCTCATCATCGAGTTCGACGCGCACGACGGTCTGTGGATGTTCACGAACATGGGTGTCTTCTTCAACAGCATGGACTACCTCTACCGGCCGGTGAGTTATACGCCGAGCCGTACCGCGGTGGACGGCGACGGCAAGGTGCGACTGGTTCTGGCACACGACGATCCGGGATTTCACAACTGGATCGACACGCAGGGATTCGAGCGCGGCAATGTCACCTACCGACACTTGCTCGACGGCGAGCCGGCGCAGCTGCAGACTCGACTGGTCAACCGCGCCGACCTGGCCGACGTGTTGCCGCCGGATACTGCAACTGTTACTGCCGCGGAGCGCGTCGCGCAGATGTGGGCCCGGTTCAACGGAATCCGGCAGCGATTTTCCTAGCGCGAGCAGACGCAAAAGTGCCTAAAATTGGCACATTTGAGGCACTTTTGCGTCTGCTCGCGCAGAAGAAGTCAGAGCCGCTGCAGCTTGAACGTCCAGAACTGCTTACCGGGCGGGCCGTTGAAGCAGCCGACGTCATACACCGAGTCGATCGTTCCCACCAGGGTGTTGTCGTCCCACACGTAGGTCTCGTGGGTCGGCAGGTTGTAGCCGGGGCAGCGCAGACCGTCGGGTACGTCGACCTTCAGCGTCCACTGGCCGTTGGCCAGGTAGGCATCTCCCTGGTAGTAGGCGTAGTACTTCAACCGGGGCGCCGCGCTGATATACCGGCAATCCGGTGTCGGTTCCGGGGTGCACGCGCGATGAACCAGAACCACGATGCCCGGTCGTACCTGTTGGTGAGGAGGTCGAAGTTGCCCGGATGCAGAAACGCGCTGGGCCGGAGGTGCGACCACCGTCGCGAGCGCCATGAGGACGGCGGCAGCCGCCGCGGTCAGGACCTTGATGGGTTTCATCTCTCGTGTCCTCCCAATTCGTTGCCGGTGCTCATCAAACCACTTCGCTGCGAGATCTCGGTCGCAGATCAGTCGATGACGACGGCATCCTTGTGCTCGGTGATGGGTCTGGCGGGTTGCTGCTCGTCGCAGATCCGCTGCAGTTTCTCCAGCGTCTCGTCCAGTCCGGGGCCCAGTGGCTTGCTCGGCGTGAACGTCGCGGGCAGGTGCTTCATGCCCTGGATGACGCCGATGGTCTCGTAGTGCTCGGTGCCCTCGGGGTCGCACACGTAGTCGGGCATGCGGTCGAGCACAGCGGTGAGCATCGACTTGAACACCGTGCGGGCGACGTTGGAACCCACACAACGGTGCACACCGATGCCGAAGCTGAAGTGCCGGTTGCCCTTCCGGTCCATGATCGAGCTCGTTGGGGTTTTCGAACACCGACGGGTCGCGGTTCGCCATGGCCCACGAAATCCACAGCCGCTCGCCTTCCTTGAACTTCGTGCCCTCGACCTCGACATCGTCGGCGAAGGTGCGACCGTCGCCGGGGGCAGGCGTGTAGAAGCGCAGGAACTCCTCGGTGGCCGGGTTCAGCAGGGTGTCGCGTTCGCGGCTGAGAAGCTCGCGCTGGTCCGGGTGCTCCGACAGCCACTCCAGCGAGTGCGCGGTGAGCGCGGTCGTGGTGTCGAAGCCGCCGCCGATGATCAACCCGAGATTGCCGAGGATCTCGAGGTCGGGGGCGGGTTCACCGTCGATGCGCAGTTGCAGCAGGGCATTGATCAGGCCGGGCCGCGGGTTCTCCCGAACCTCCATCATCGTGGTGATCATGTCGATGCCCATCTGCCTGTTCATCTCGGCGACGCGCGCGGCGTCGGGCGAGTGTTCCGGAGTGGACACCGACAGGTGCGCGGGCTCGCTGTAGACCGGCCACTTCTTCAGCTCGATGCCCATCATCGCCAGGGTGAGGACCGCGGGCACGATGTTGGCGAGGTCGTCGACGAAGTCGATGCGGCCCGACTCGATCTTCTCGTCGAGCGCCGCCCGGGTGATCTCGTCGACGAACGGCTGCCAGCGCTTGATCGCGGCGGGGGACAGGTAGGGGTTCAATGCGCCGCGGTAGGTGCTGTGCTCGGGTTCGTCCATCTCGAGGATGCCGCCCCGCACCACCGTGGCCCGCTGCGCCTTCGGGATCGTGATGCCCTGGTAGCCGCGGCGCTCTCCGTTGATGTCGTGATCGTTGGACACGACCGGACAACGCGCCAGCTCGAACACGTGCTTACTGTCGGCGGCGACCCAATGTCCGTCGTAGACGTCGGTCCAGGCCATCGGGCACTTGGACTGCATCTCCTCGGTGATCTTCTCGAACTGCACCCGGTACTCGGGCGTGTGCCGGTCGAAGTGGTACCGATTCTTCTTGCGCTCGCTGTCGGCGGCGCTTATGTCGTCGACACTCAACGCTTATCTCCCTGTGCTTTCGGTCGCTGAATTGCCGGCTCAGCCGACGTCGGCCTGTCTCACTCTTCGATCGAGATGGCCTGCTCGGGGCACGACTGCACCGCTTCGCGCACCGCGTCCTCCTGATCGGGCGGCACCACTTCGTTCACCGGCGACGACGTGCCGTCGATGTCGCTGAGCTCGAAGGAATCCGGCGCGATCATCGAGCACAGCGTGTGACCCTGGCAGCGTTCCGAGTCAACGAAAACCTTCACGGTGTCCTCTTCGTCAGATGTGGTAGTCGTACCACTTCAGGTAGCCGCCGGCGTCGACGCGCATGCTGCATGCCGGTGACGTAGCGCGCCTCGTCCGATGCCAGGAACAGCACGGCGTTGCTGATGTCCACGGGTTCGACCCACGGCATCTTCATGGCCTGCTGGACGTAGAACACCGGTTCGGCGTCCGCCTTCGTCGGGTGCTCCAGGTCGGGCCGGAACGACTTGTACATCGGCTCGCTCTGCAGCATCGGCGGTGTTGCAGTTCGTCGGGTGAACGACGTTGGCGCGGATGCCGCGAGGCGCGAGTTCGGCAGCCAGGTCGTGGACGTACTGCGACAGCGGCCGCTTGCGAATGCAGGTAGGCCATGCCGCCCGGGTCGGCGCCGGGATTGTGCATTCGCGCCGACGTCCATCAGCGCGGCGGTCGAGCCGGTCGCGACGATCGACGCACCCTCGCTCAGATGCGGAAGCGCAACGTGGATGGCGTTGAGAGTGCCGATCAGATTGGTGTTCGATCACGTCGACCCAGGCCGGCAGTCCGCGGATCGCCCTTCATGCCCGCGATGCCGGCCTGGCGCCACGACGATGTCGAGCTGGCCCAGCTCGGCGATGCCCGTCTTCGAGGCGCCGACCTGCAGCTGCGCCGGCGTCAGCGCACGTCGACCTGCGCGGTGACGACACGCTGGCCGGTCTTTTCGATGAACTGAGCGGTCTCCTCGAGGTCCTCCGACGTGGCCATCGGGTAGCCGACGGTCGCGAAGTCCTGCACACAGGTCGACGGCGATGATGTCGGCGCCTTCCTCGGCGAGCCGAACCGCGTGACTGCGGCCCTGCCCGCGCGCAGCACCGGTGACGAATGCGACCTTTCCCTGTACTCGTCCCACTGAGATGTCCTTTCGATTCTGCTGGTTTGGTTACGTGTTCCGGCCGCCGTTGACGCCCAATATTTGTCCGGTGATGTAGCCGGCCTCCTCGGAGATCAGGAACGCGCAGGCGGCGGCGATGTCCTCGGGTCTGCCGATGCGGCGCACCGGTGTCGAGTCGATGCTCTGCTGCACCGTCAGGTAGCCGCGCTCTTCGGACTTGCGCAGCATCGGGGTATCGATGAAGCCGGGCGGGACCGCGTTCACGGTGACGCCGCTGGGGCCGTACTCCAGCGCCAGCGACTTGGTGAGTCCGTTGACCGCCGACTTGGCCGCCACGTACGGGGACATGTACGGCTGGCCGGAATGCGTGCTGGATGACGAGATGTTGACGATGCGGCCCCAGCCGGCCTCGATCATGTCGGGCAGCACCGCTTGGACGCAGTGGAAGACGCCGTTGAGGTTGACGTCGACGACCCGCTGCCACTCCTCGAACGAGATGTCGGTGAAGCGCTTGAACTTCTCCAGTCCCGCGGCGTTCACCAGAACCGTCACCGGGCCGAGCTTGGCGCGCACGGCATCGAGGGCGGTGTCGACCTGGGCGCGGTCGGTGACATCGGCGACGTACGAGTGGTCAGCGTCTGTTGGATTGAGGTCCAGAATCGCGACATTCATGCCATCGGCGCGCAACCGGTGCGCCACAGCCTGCCCGATGCCGGAGCCGCCTCCGGTCACGACAGCGGTCTTCAACTTCACACCTGCCGGTCATGCATTAAGAATCGTCCTTCCGATTATGAGAACCGTACTCTCGTGCGCTGCGATCCCGCAAGACAGGGTAGAGGTCGGATTCGCACTGGTGAGACGTTTCATCGATGATTGTCGCACCGGCAAGTGCAGGCAGCGGGAGTTCTGGTCTTTTCCTTGAGTTCTCTTGTCACGAATGTATGATTCGCCGGTGATGAGAATGAAGTTTCCATCACATGGGGCTGTGTGCTGAGGAGGATGATGCAGGAAACGACCGTCTCGAGTGGTACCGGCGGGCAGGAGCGCAGCGACCGGGGGATCGACTCAGCACCGACCGACACCGCCAGAATCGGTGTCGACCGGCGGCTGCTGATCGACGGCAAGCTGCTCGACACGTCGCGGACGTTTCCCACCCTCAATCCAGCCACCGGTGAGGTACTCGGCCACGCGCCGGACGCCACCGTTGACGATGCCGAAGCGGCCGTCGCCGCCGCACGGCGCGCCTTCGATGAGACCGACTGGTCGACGAACACCGAATTGCGTATCCGCTGCCTCGAGCAGCTGCACCAGGCGCTGGTCGACCACCGTGACGAGCTTGCCGCGCTGACCATCGCCGAGGTGGGCGCGACCGAGGCGCTGTGCCAGGGCGCTCAGCTCGACGCACCGATCGCGATCGTGCGCTACTACGCCGACCTGCTGAAGACCTATCCGATGACCGAGGACCTCGGAAACATCGAGAGCCGCGGCATGCAGCACCACCGCTGGGTGGAAAAGGAGGCGGGCGGCGTCGTCGCCGCGATCATCGCCTACAACTATCCCAACCAGCTGGCGCTGGCCAAGCTGGCGCCCGCACTTGCCGCCGGTTGCACGGTGATTCTGAAGTCCGCGCCCGACACCCCGCTGATCACGCTGGCGCTGGGCGAGTTGATCGCCAACCACACCGACATCCCGGCCGGCGTCGTGAATGTGCTCAGTGGGGCCGACCCCGAGGTCGGTGCCGCACTGACCACCAGCCCCGACGTCGATATCGTCACCTTCACCGGCTCGACGCCGACCGGCCGCCGGATCATGTCGGCCGCCAGCGACACCCTCAAGAAGGTGTTCCTGGAACTCGGCGGCAAGTCAGCGGCGATCGTGCTGGACGACGCCGACTTCAGCACCGCCGCGTTGTTCTCGGCCTTCAGCATGGTCACCCATGCCGGCCAGGGTTGCGCCCTGACGTCGCGGCTACTGGTGCCCCGCAAGCACCACGACGAGATCATCGAGGCGGTCAAGAACAATTTCGGTCTGGTGCGCTACGGCGACCCGGCCGCCGAAGGCACCTACATGGGACCACTGATCAGCGAGAAGCAGCGCGACAAGGTCGACGGCATGGTGAAGCGCGCCGTCGAGGCCGGCGCCACGCTGGTCACCGGAGGCGAGAAGGTCGATCCGGGCTACTTCTATACCCCGACTCTGCTGACCGAACGTCGATCCCGACAGCGAGATCGCGCAAGAAGAGGTGTTCGGCCCGGTCCTCGTCGTCATCGCCTACGACGACGACGACGACGCGGTGCGCATCGCCAACAACTCGATCTACGGGCTGTCCGGCGCGGTGTTCGGCAGCGAGGACCGAGCGCTGGCCGTGGCCCGCCGCATCCGGACCGGAACCTTCTCCATCAACGGCGGCATGTACTTCAGCCCCGACAGCCCGTTCGGCGGATACAAGCAGTCGGGCATCGGACGCGAGATGGGCAGAGCCGGACTCGAGGAGTTCCTGGAGTCCAAGACGATCGCGACGGTGGTGGTGCGGATGAGCCAGCGCCACTCGACGGAATCCGCGTCCTCGAGGTCGCGATGTACGGCTTCGTGCCCTCGGCGGGCGCCGTGCTGCGCGAGTGGGGCGCCGACGTCATCAAGGTCGAGCACGCGGTGACGGGCGATCCGCAGCGCGGGCTGCGCCAGACCGGGCTGCTACGGGTCGAGGGCGACCCCAACCCCAACATCGAGCACGCCAACCGCGGCAAGCGCAGCCTCGGTCTCGACATGTCGGTTCCCGAAGGTAAAGAGGTGCTGCTGGAACTGGCCAAGCGCGCCGACGTGTTCCTGACCAGCTTCCTGCCGGGGCATCGACAGAAATTCGGTATCGACGTCGACGACATCCGCGCCGTCAACCCGAACATCATCTACGCCAGGGGCAGCGCGCTGGGACCCCGCGGCGAAGAGTCGGTCAAGGGCGGCTACGACATGACCGCGTTCTGGTGCCGTGCAGGCACCGCGGCCACCATCACGCCGCCGGGCACACCGGGCATGGTCGGCCCACCCGGGCCGGCCTACGGCGACACCATCTCCGGCACCAACCTCGCGGGCGGGATCGCCGCGGCGCTGCTGAAGCGGGAGCGCACCGGTGAGCCATCGGTGGTGGACGTATCGCTGCTGGGCAGCGGCCTGTGGTCGCTCGGGCACACGGTGGCGTTGACGAAGCACCTCGGTCAGCGGATGGAGGCCTTCCCTCCCGGTGTGCACGGTTCGCCGATCAACCCGCTGGTCGGCCTGTATCCGACGGCCGACGATCGCTACATCTCCTTTGTGATGATGCAGCCAACCAAGTTCTGGGCGGATGTCTGCAAGCACATGGACTTAGACGAACTGGCCGACGATCCGCGGTTCGCCACCGTCGAGTCGATCGCCGAGAACACCGAGGCCGCGGCGGAAATCCTCAAGGAAGCGATGAGCAAGCGTCCGATCGCGGAGTGGAGCGAACGGTTCGCGACACTGCTCGGTCCGTGGGCGCCGGTGCAGGACACCCTGCAGGCCGTGGAGGACGCGCAGATCCGGGCCAACGACTATCTGGTGACTGCGGGCGAACTCGAACTGGTTGCGAATCCGGTGCAGTTCGATGTGAGTCCTCCCCAAACCGGCCCCGCTCCGGGATTTGCGGAGCAAACTGACGAAATCTTGCTGGAACTCGGATTGGATTGGGACCGCATTATCGAGCTGAAGACGGCCGGCGCCGTCACTTGAGATCAAGAGGGACACAGCCCATGCCCTACGTCGCTTCGATCGGCACCTACGTGCCGTGCCGTGTCGGCGCGCGCCCCATGGCCGAAGTTCACGATTTCCGCACGGGCAACGAATTGATCAGCTATGAAGATCTCGGTTTCGCCGAGCGGTTGCGGGGGCTACGAACTCGTCGAAGCGGAGGTCACGATTATCGGCAGGGGGGCCTGGGCGGTGCACGGATCGGCTTGGCGCACAATACTATTGCGACGGCGGTATCTGCTGTGAAAAACCGGGGAGGAGCTACCTGTGGCGCGAGGTAGCGGGCCGGAGCGGTGGTCGCCGGGGTTGCCGCAGTTGAGCAGCTTCGCGGGCCCGATGCAGGCTGTTGGTGGTTTCTTTGCGATGTCCGCCGATGCGGTGCGGTTTGTGTTTCGTCGGCCGTTTCAGTGGCGTGAGTTCTTGGAGCAGTGCTGGTTCATCGCCCGAGTGGCGTTGGCGCCGACGTTGTTGGTGGCGATTCCGTTCACGGTGTTGGTCAGCTTCACGCTCAACATTCTTCTTCGCGAGTTGGGTGCGGCTGACCTCTCGGGTGCGGGTGCGGCGTTCGGCGCGGTGACGCAGATCGGCCCGCTCGTGACGGTGTTGATCGTGGCGGGTGCGGGTTCGACGGCGATCTGCGCGGATCTGGGGTCGCGAACCATCCGAGAGGAGATCGACGCGATGGAGGTGCTGGGCATCAACCCGGTGCAGCGGTTGGTGACTCCGCGGATGCTGGCCTCGGGGTTGGTCGCGTTGCTGCTCAACAGCTTTGTGGTGATCATCGGAATCGTCGGCGGCTACGCGTTCTCGGTGTTCATCCAGGACGTGAACCCGGGTGCGTTCGCCGCCGGTATCACGCTGTTGACCGGGGTGCCCGAGGTCATCATCTCGTGTGTGAAGGCCGCCCTGTTCGGTTTGATCGCCGGGCTGGTGGCCTGTTACCGCGGGTTGATCATCACCGGGGGCGGCGCCAAGGCGGTGGGTAACGCGGTCAACGAGACGGTGGTCTATGCGTTCATGGCGTTGTTCGTGATCAACGTGCTCGTGACGGCCATCGGCATCCGGATGACGACGGGATAAGCGGATGGGCACAACGACGATCCTGAAGTCGACGTATCCGCGGTTCTCGCGGGGCGCCAAGCGTCCGGTGGCGTGGTTGGGCGGCATCGGCGACCACATGATCTTCTACCTGAAGGCCTTGGGTGGTATACCGCACGCGTTCGTGCACTTCCGCAAGGAGGTCATCCGGTTGATCGCCGAGATCTCCATGGGTGCAGGGACGTTGGCGATGATCGGCGGCACCGTGGTGATCGTCGGGTTCTTGACGCTGGCCGCCGGTGGCACATTGGCGGTGCAGGGCTATTCGTCGCTGGGCAACATCGGCATCGAGGCGTTGACCGGGTTCCTGGCGGCGTTCATCAACGTGCGCATCGCCGCGCCCGTGGTGGCAGGCATCGGTCTGGCGGCCACCTTCGGCGCCGGGGTGACCGCTCAGTTGGGGGCGATGCGGATCAACGAGGAGATCGACGCGCTGGAGTCGATGGCGATCCGGCCGGTGGAGTATCTGGTGAGCACGCGCATCATCGCGGGAATGATCGCGATCACCCCGCTGTACTCGATCGCGGTCATCTTGAGTTTCGTTGCCTCCCAGTTCACGACGGTGGTGTTGTTCGGTCAGTCCGGCGGGCTGTATGACCACTACTTCGACACGTTCCTCAACCCGATCGACTTGTTGTGGTCGTTCCTGCAGGCGGTGTTGATGGCGATCACGATCCTGTTGATCCACACCTACTTCGGCTACTTCGCCAGCGGTGGACCCTCGGGTGTCGGTGTCGCGGTGGGCAACGCGGTGCGCACCAGCCTGATCGTCGTCGTCTCGGTCACCCTGCTGGTGTCACTGTCGATCTACGGTTCCAACGGCAACTTCAACCTCTCCGGATAAGCGACAGACAGCCATGAACTCAACCACTGCGCGCGCACTGGCCGGCTTGGCCGCCATCGTCGCGATGGTCGTCGTGATCGCGGTGGCGATCGGTCTCTTCCGCGGCTCCTTCACCGAAACCGTTCCGGTGACGGTGGTCTCGGATCGCGCCGGCCTGGTGATGAACCCCGACGCCAAGGTGAAGATGCGGGGCGTGGAAGTCGGCAGGGTCGGCTCGATCGCGACCAAGCCCGACGGCACCGCCGTTCTGAAGCTGGACATGAATCCGTCGCAGCTGCACCTGATTCCGTCCAATGTCGATGTGGACATCACGTCGACGACGGTGTTCGGCGCCAAGTACGTCGAACTCGTCCCGCCGCAGGACCCGTCTCCGCAGAAACTGCACGAGGGGCAGGTGATCCAGGGCCAACACGTCACCACCGAGATCAACACCGTCTTCCAACAACTCGTCACCGTGCTGGACAAGATCGATCCGGCGAAACTCAACGAGACCCTCGGCGCGGTGGCGACGGCGTTCGACGGCCGCGGCGAGAAGTTCGGCCGTACTCTTCGAGGACTTCAACGCGTTTCTGGCCAAGATCAATCCGAGCCTGCCGAACCTGGCCCACGACATCGAAGCGGCCGTACCGACGTTGTCCGCCTACGGCGACGCGGCGCCCGACCTCATCGCCACCTTCGACAATTCGATCCGGCTGAGCAATTCCATCGTCGAGGAGCAACAGAATCTCGACGAATTCCTCATCAGCTCAATCGGTTTGGCCGACATCGGCAATGAGGTGATCGGCGGCAACCGCCAGGCGCTGTCCGACACTGCTGCGCGTGCTCGTGCCGACGACGAGCCTGCTCGGGCTGTACCACGAGACGGTGGGCTGCGCCGTCGGCGGTCTCGTCCCGTTCACGAAAGCCGCGAACACTCAGTATTCGCACATCCTGTTCAACGCCGGCCTCACGCTGGGGACCGAGCGTTATCGCTGGCCCGAGGATCTGCCCAAGGTCGCTGCCTCGACCGGAGGCCGCTCCTTCTGCGCAGGAGCTGGGCCTGCCCGACGTGCCAGCCGAGTTCCGGCCGCCGTTCCTCGTTGCTGACACGGGGTCGAACCCGTTCAAGTACGGAAATCAAGGGCATCTTGCTCAATTCCGACGGCCTCAAGCAGTGGCTGTTCGGGCCGATTCCGGGCCCGCCCCGGAACAGCGCGATGATCGGAATGCCGGGGTGACGCGGATGCGGGGAACATTCATCAAGTTCGGGATCTTCGCGGTCGTCATGGTCCTGTTGACGGCGTTCCTCTTCGCCACCTTCGCCGAAGTGAGGACGGGTTCGACCAACGACTACTCCGCGGTCTTCAAGGACGCATCGCGGCTGGAAACCGGAGACACCGTGCGTGTCGCCGGCATTCGGGTGGGCACCGTGCAGGATGTGTCCTTGGATGCCGAGCGCAACGTGCTGGTGAAGTTCGACGCCGGACGGGACATCAGGCTGACCGACGGCACCAAGGCTCAGATCAAGTATCTGAACCTGGTGGGTGATCGCTACCTCGAACTCGTCGATGCACCCGGTTCGACGAAGATCCTGCCGGCGGGGCTCAGATCCCCATCGACCGCACAGCGCCCGCGCTGGACCTCGACCTGTTGCTCGGCGGGCTGAAGCCGGTTATCCGTGGCCTCAATCCGCAGGACGTCAACGCACTCTCGGCGTCGCTGCTGCAGATACTGCAGGGCCAGGGCGGCACCATCGAATCGCTGTTCTCCAGGACGTCGTCGTTCTCGAATGCGCTTGCGGACAACAACCAGGTGATCGAGCAACTCATCGACGAGCTCAAGACGACGTTGAAGACGCTCTCCGACGACGGCGACCAGTTCACCGAGGCCATCGACAAGCTCGAACAACTCGTGCGCGGCCTCGCAGAGGACCGTGACCCGATCGGCGAGGCCATCACGGCGCTCGACAACGGCACCGCCTCACTCTCCGACCTGCTCGATCGGGCGCGGCCACCGCTGGACGGCACCATCGACCAGGTGAAGGACCTCGCGACGTATCTGGATGCGGACAAGGCCACCTTCGACGCCACACTTCAGCGGCTGCCCGACATCTATCGCAAGCTGGCGCGGGTGGGCTCCTACGGCGCGTTCTTCCCCTACTACATCTGCGGAATCGCGTTCCGTGCAAGCGATCTCGAGGGTCGCACCGTTCAGTTCCCCTGGATCCGGCAGGAGACGGGGAGGTGCCGGGACGAATGAACAAGTACCGCGGAGCATCCCTCATCAGGGCCGGTTTCATCGGCGTCGTGCTGATCGTCCTCGTGATCGCGATCGGGCTGCAGCCGGAGCGGCTGATGTCCTGGGCCACCGCCCTGCGCTATCAAGCGCTGTTCACCGAAGCCGGCGGGCTGACCGTCGGCAACGATGTGACGGTCTCCGGAATCAAGGTCGGCTCGGTCTCGTCGATCGAACTCGAGAACGGCGATGCGCTGGTCGGTTTCACGATCGACGGCAAGTACGCGCTCGGCTCGGACACCACGGCGCACATCCGCACCGGCACCCTGCTCGGCGAGCGGGTGCTGGCGCTGGACTCGGAAGGCAGCGGCACGTTGGCGCCGAACCAGGTCATCCCGGCCACCAGGACGTCGTCACCGTATTCGTTGACCGACGCGGTCAGTGAGCTGACCGCGAACACTGCGGGCACCGAAACCGACACGCTCAACCAGTCGTTGGACACGTTGGCCCAGACGCTCGACCAAGTCGCTCCGCAGTTGGGGCCGACGTTCGACGGCCTGTCGCGGGTGTCGAAAGCGCTCAACGGCCGCAATGACAGCCTGGCCGAGTTGCTGAAAACCGCAGGCGATGTGACCGGGATACTGTCCGAACGCAGCCAGCAGGTCAACGCGTTGATTCTCAACGCCAACGACCTCCTCGGCGTGCTCAATGACCGGCGCCAGGCGATTGTCGACCTGCTGGCCAATACGTCGGCCCTCTCGCGGAACCTGACCGGACTCGTCGCCGAGAACGAACAGGAACTCGCACCGGCGCTGGAGAAGATGAACGCGGTCAACCAGATGCTGGAGAAAAACCGCGACAACATCACCAAGGCGCTGGCCGGGCTGCGCAAGTACGAGGTGACCCAGGGCGAGATCGTGGCCAACGGCGCCTACTACAACGCGCTGGTCCCCAACATCCAACCGGCGCAGCTGCTGCAGCCGTTCCTGGACTACATGTTCGGGTTCAGGAACGGCACCAACATCGGGCAACCCCCGGACACGGCCGGACCGCGCGCCCAACTTCCCTTCCCCGTCAACGGGATTCCACAACCAGGAGACCTCCCCGATGATGGCAACCCGTAAGCGCCTGGCGACCTGGGTCGCCGTGCTGCTGGCCGTCGTACTGGTGGCCGGGGCGGCGTTCTTGGTGCGTCAGGTCTTCTTCGGACCCGAACAAGATCACCGCCTATTTCCCGACGGCGACCGCCATCTACCCCGGCGACGAGGTGCGCGTGTCCGGCGTCAAGGTCGGCACCATCGAAAGCATCGAACCCGAGGGCACGCAGACCAAACTGGTCCTCAAGGTCGACCGCGACGTACCGGTGCCCGCAGGCGCCAAGGCCGTGATCGTCGCGCAGAATCTGATCGCCGCGCGCTATGTGCAGCTCACGCCGGCATACCGGCAGGGCGACGGGCCGAAGATGGGCGACGGCGCGGTGATTCCCAGCGACCGAACCGCGGTACCGGTGGAATGGGATGAGGTCAAGACCCAGTTGATGCGGCTGGCAACCGAATTGGGGCCCAAGCCCGGCTCGGAAGGCGCGGTCACCGACACGTCCGTCGGCAGGTTCATCGACAGCGCGGCCAACGCGATGGACGGCAACGGCGAGAAACTTCGATCAACGCTGGCTGAATTGTCCGGTGTCGCACGGATCTTCGCCGAAGGCAGCGGCAACATCGTCGACATCATCAAGAACCTGCAGATCTTCGTCAGCGCCCTGCGCGACAGCAAGCAGCAGATCGTCATGTTCCAGAACCGGCTGGCCAGTCTGACCAGCGTGGTGAACGACAGCAGGTCCGATCTGGATGCGGCGCTGTCAGACCTTTCGGTCGCGATCGGCGAGGTGCAACGCTTCGTCGCAGGCAGCCGCGAACAGACTTCCGAGCAGATCAGAAGCCTGGCCGCCGTCACCCAGAACCTCGTCGACAGCCGGATGCCGCTCGAGAACGTCCTGCACGTGGCGCCCAACGCGATCGCCAACTATCAGAACATCTACTACCCGCCGGCCGGCGGCGTGACCGGGGCGATCTCGTTCGTCAACTTCTCCAATCCGGTGTATTTCGTCTGCGGCATGATCGGCGGCGTCGCCAACACCACCGCGCCCGAGACCGCCAAGCTCTGCGAGCAGTACCTCGGTCCGGCGTTGAGGCTGCTCAACTTCAACAACCTGCCGCTGCCGATCAACGCTTACCTGCGGCCCAGCCCCAAACCGGAGAGCCTCATCTACACGGATCCGAAGCTCGCGCCCGGAGGTGCCGGACCGGGCGACCCGCCCGAGCCGCCGCCTGCGGTCTCGGCCTACACCGGCGCCGGGGATGTGCCGCCGCCGCCCGGTTACGGGGGCGTTGGACTGCCTGCCATGCCGCCGGGCCTGTACGGGCACGACGAAGTCGCTGCCACGCCGTCGCCCGCGCTCTTCCCGGGCGCGCCGATCCCGGGACCGCCCAACATCCAACCGGGCCCGGCGCCGTCCGTTCAGGACATGCTGCTTCCGCCGACCCCCGCGCCTGCCCGCGCCGCCGCCAGGACCGCTGTTGCCCGCGGAAGGAATGCCGCCATCATGATCCGCCCGAATCCAGTGAAGGCACTGGTCGTCTCGGGGTGCTGCCTGGCCCTGACGATGACGGGCTGTGCCTACCAGGGAGTGAACTCGCTGCCGCTACCCGGTGCGGTCGGCCGCGGGCCCGACGCGGTGAACTACACCGTCGAGGTCCCGAATGTCGCCACGCTGGAGTCGAATTCGCCGGTCATGATCAACGACGTCGTCGTCGGCAGCGTCGGCAAGATGACCGTTGACGCCTGGCATGCGAATGTCGAGGTGTCGGTCAAGCCCGACGTCGTCATACCAGCGAACGCCGTGGCGTCCGTGGGGCAGACCAGCCTGCTGGGATCGATGCATCTGGCGCTGAATCCGCCGCTGGGCGAACAGCCGAGCGGTCGTCTGCAACCCGGTGCCACACTGCCCCTGAACCAGTCGTCGACCTATCCGACGACCGAGCAGACGCTGTCGTCGCTGTCGACCATCGCCAACGCGGGCGGGCTGGGACAGATCGGCGACGTCATCCACAACTTCAGCGCTGCGCTGTCGGGGCGTGAGCCACGAGATCCGTGAGCTGCTCACCCAGCTCAACGATTTCGTGGGAACGCTGGATGCCCAGCGCGACAACATCATCGAGTCCATCAAGCAACTCAACCGAGTGGCCGGAACCTTCGCGAATCAACGCGAGGTGATCGACCGGGCGCTCAAGGAGATTCCGCCCGCGATCGACGTGCTCATCAAGGAACGGCCCAACCTGACCACCGCGCTGGAGAAGCTCGGAACCTTGAGCGACACCGCCACCCGGCTGGTCAACGACAGCGGCGACGATCTGGTGAAGAACCTGCAGGACCTGGAGCCGGCGCTGAAATCGCTCGCCGACATCGGTCCCGATATCAGCCAGGCGCTCATCTTCGCGACGGCGTTCCCCTACGGTCCGGCCTTCGCCGACAAGATCACCAAGGGCGACTACATCAACCTGATCGCCACGTTCGACATCACCTATCCGCGGTTCAAGCGCGGATTCCTGCTCGGGACCCGCTGGGGCGACGAGAACGCCAAGCTGATTCCCGGCGCCGGGTGATCCCTATTTCCTGAACTACGCCTACGACCCGATCATGGTGGGCGTCGCGCCGCCACCGAGCGACGCGCCTCCCGCACCCGAGGCGCCCCCGGACGCGCCGATAAACACCATGTTCGGGCCGGTGCTGCCGATGGTTCCGCCGCCGCCGGCCAGGCCGCAGTTCGGACCCGAACCGAAGCTGGAGAGCTCGCAGATCTTCGCCGGTCCGTACGGCGCCGAGGTGCCGCCGCGCCGGCGCCCGCGTCCCGCCTGGACCCGCTGCACCGACCCGCCGAATTGCCGGCACCGCCGGCGGAGCTGAATTGCCGGCACCGCCGGCGGGAGGTGGTGGCTGATGCTGACCCGCTTCGTCCGCAACCAGCTGATCATCTTCACCATCGCGTCGATCGTCGGTGTGACGGTGATGCTGTTCGCCTACATGCAGGTGCCGACGCTGCTCAACGTCGGCCGGCTGACCGTCACGCTGGAGTTGCCTGCCGCAGGCGGTCTCTACCGCTTCGCCAACGTGACGTACCGGGGTGTGCAGATCGGCAAGGTCAAGTCGGTGACGCTCACCGAGAACGGCGCCGAAGCGGTGCTGTCGCTCAACACGTCGCCGAAGATCCCCGCGGATCTCGAGGCCAACGTCCTCAGTGTGTCGGCGGTCGGCGAGCAGTACGTGGACCTGCGTCCGCGCACCGACTCCGGACCGTACCTGGCAGGACGGTTCGCGAATTTCGGTGTCCGACACCACGATCCCGCAGCAGGTCGGCCCGATGCTGGATCAGCTCAGCACGCTGGTGGACAGCATCCCCGGCGACAGGATCTCCGATCTGCTCGACGAGACGTTCAAGGCGTTCAACGGTGCAGGGCCCGACTTCGGCTCGCTGCTCGACTCCGGTGCGACACTGTCCGAGCAACTCAACAGCGTCTCCGACGAGTCGCGCAGCCTGATCGACGACAGCGGGCCGCTGCTGGATTCGCAGGCCGAGACCGCCGACTCGATCCGGACGTGGGCGCGAAGTCTGGAGGGGGTCACCGCTCAGCTCGTGCAGAACGATCCTCAGATACGCGCTCTCTGGAACGCGGACCTGGCTTCGCGCAAGAGGTTTCGGCAGCTGCTGAACCAGATCAAGCCGACGCTGCCGGTGCTGCTGGCGAACCTCACCACGCTTGGGGCAGATCCTCGTCACGTACAACCCGTCGCTCGAGCAAGTTGCTGGTCGTCTTCCCCAATGCGCTATCCGCACAGCAGAGCTTCGGCCTCGGCAAGAACAACCCCACCGGAGTGCCCATCAGCGATTTCTCGCTGACGATCTCGGATCCAGTGCCGTGTACGGTCGGCTTCCTGCCGCCGTCGCAGTGGCGTTCGCCCGCGGACACCACCATCATCGACACACCAGACGACCTGTACTGCAAGCTGCCTCAGGACTCTCCGATCGGCGTGCGCGGCGCCCGCAACTATCCGTGCATGGGACACCCGGGCAAACGCGCACCGACCGTGGAACTGTGCAACGACCCCGAGGGATTCAAGCCGATCGCTCTGCGTCCTCATTCGACCGGCCCGTACCCCTTCGACCCGAACATCATCGCGCAGGGCTTCGCCGTCGATGACCGGGTCGACTTCCAGGAACGGATATACGCACCGCTCGAGGGCACAGCCCTGCCGCCGGGCGCCGTGCCGTCCGGAACACCTCCCGGTATTCCCAATCCGCTGTACACCCCGATCACACCGGCCCCCGGCGGCGCCGCCACTACCGCCGCCACCTCCGGCCCGCTGCCACTGCCACCGCCACCGCCTCCGGGCAATTCGGTGAACGGTGTGCCCATCCCGGCCGCACCGGCGGCGGCAGTGGCACCGGCGCCCGCCCCCGGCACCCCGCCGGTGACGGAGGTGCCACACGGCGGTGGCGTGCCTGCGGCGCCAAGTGCGTTCAGCGGCAACGAATCCGACGGACCGTCAGTTGCCGCGGTGCCCTACGACCCGAACACCGGACAGTTCGTGACTCCCGACGGACAGGTGCAGACGCTGACGAACGTCGCCGCCGGGGATGCACCGAAGACGTGGAAGGACCTGCTGCCGATCTGATTCGGCGCTAGACCCTAGGCCAATCTGCTCGAGCTTCATCGGTGTCTCGATGACGAGGGGCTTGTTGGTGCCGCATGAGCCGCTGGGGCTGTTCGTCCGCTGCCGGCCCACCAAAAAGTTGGTGATCGTGTTCTTTGTTTCCACGGCCACCGGGTCCATTCCGCGGAACTGAAATCGCTGTTCGCCGGGAGCGATCACCTCCGCCAGGGCAGAACTGCCATTCGGGGATGTTGCGATCGACGACCCAGTAGACATTTGGATAGCCGTACCATAACCGGGCGGTCCAACCCGCCGAACTCGTTGCTGTGCCTTCGCATTCGATCGGACTGACACAGCTCGAAGACAGCGTCCACGTTTCGTCGATTGTCGGCATGTCCTTGCGGACGTCGTTGACCAAGGCGAAATCGCCGTTCGCGTGGTAGTGGTAGGTGCCGTTGAGCTCGACTCCGAAGTCCGATGCATGCGCGCGTCCGGGGTCGCACTCAGACGTCGCGGCGACGGTCATTGCTGCTACTGCGCCCGGCGGCGATCGTGTGTCCACGCATGACTCCAAAGCCTATCTTGAGCGGTAGCGATCCTCTTCGAAAGCGAGAATTTGATTCCGCCGCGTGTGAGAATGATCGGTGCGATCCACTGTCGCAGTGCTTGCTGCTGTCCTGACCGCAGGTTCGATCATTGCGTCGCCTCCGGCCTCGGCCGGACCGACCCAATGCAACGAACCCAGCTGTGTACCGGGCATCATGCCCGGTGTCGTGTTGGGCTCATACTGCAATCAAACCAAGTACTACTCGTTCGGCGTGACGTCGTGGGGTCGGCTGGTGTTCTGCGGAACGCCGAGACGTTACGAACCGCGCTGGTTCAGGTCACCGGAGATGCGCGGAATCAAGGATTTCATGAGCGACTGCGCCGGCTACGACGGCGAGGTTGCCCAGGCGCCCGACGGCATGTTCCTGTCCTGCGTGACGCGGGAAGACGGCTTCCCCAGGTGGGAAAGCGGCGAACAGCTCAGGCCCGCCCCCTGATTCACTGGCCGACGGGCGTGAACTCGATGTTGATCTCCGTCAGCCCCCGCAGGATGAACGTCGGCTCGTACTCGTAGCGCCGGGCATCCAGTGGCCCGTGCTTCTCCTCGCTGACGGTGATGTCGGCCATCCGGTCGAGGATCCGCTCGACCGAGACCCTGCCTTCCACGCGTGCAAGGGGAGCGCCCGGGCACGAGTGAATGCCACGGCTGAAGGCGATGTGCTCACGGACGTTCTTGCGATCGAGTGAGAACTCATGCGGGTTCTCGAAGCGCTTGGGGTCACGGTTGGCCGCACCGGGGCTGACCATCACGGTGGTGCCCGCCGGTACCGGGGTGTCGCCGAGTGTTGTTGTCTTGCGTGCCATCCGGAACACGCTCTTCACTGGGCTGTCCATGCGCAGGCACTCCTCGACGAAGACCGGGATGAGGGTGCGGTCGTCGCGCAACTGCTGCTGGATGTCGGGCCGGTCGCTCAGCACCCGCATCGCCGCGCCGAGCAGCTTCGCCGTCGTCTCCTGCCCGGCGGCGAACAGGAACGTCGCGGTTCGGACGACATCGACCACCTCTGGCGTCGAGCCGTCCGGGTATTTCGCCGTCGCGATCGAGGTGAGCACGTCGTCGCGGGGTGACTCGCGGCGTTCTTCGATGTATTGGGAGAACTTCTCGTCTGCCCACGCAAGCGGATTGACGGCGATCACCTCGTGGTCGAGGCTGCCGATGTTGGTTCCCTCGCCCAGGGCACCGAATGCCTGGCGGAAATCCTCGTGGTCCTCCTCGGGTACTCCGAGCAGGTCGGCGACGACCAGAAGCGAGAACGGCTTGGCGTACGCATTGAGGAACTCGCAGTGACCCGCAGCGATGAACTCGTCGATGTGGCGATCGGCGAGCCGCCACATGAAGTCCTCGTTTTCCTTGAGCCGCTTGGGAGTCAGCAGCCGCGAAAGAACGGACCGCGCATCCGTGTGGTGCGGCGGATCCATCGTGACCATGTGCTCGTGCATGACGATCTCGGTGCGGTGCTCCTCGAGCTGTGCACAGATGTCGTCGCCCTCCGGCGTGAACGGGATCGGCGTGAACGGTCCCATGACCGCGACGCACGATGAGTAGTTCTCGCTGTCTTTGTAGACGGTGTTGGCCGCTTCCCAGCCCGTCACCGCCAGTACGCCGTGGTTGATCGGACAGCACACCGGATCCTTGGCGCGCACGTGGTCGTAATACGGATGAGGGTCGGGCACCAGCGATGGGATCGGTGAAGTAGTCGACCGAGTCGAATTCCGTGGTCATCGTCTTTTTAGCCCTTCAAGTTCGGCGCTTACCGGCGTGCTGGCTGTGACTGGATCGGCCGCACGGGAGAGCCCGATAGCCGAATATGCTGAGCACCTGCTTAGCATGGCGCTAAGGTCATGGTCAAGATCGCGCGGCCGGACGCCACTACGATCGGCGTGTCGTCGCAACGGCTGAAGCCGGGAAAGAGGATTGATGGCATGACATCGGCGCGAAGGATCGGGGCGCCGGAGGCGAAGAATCGCGGTGTGCTGCTCGATGCCGCCGAGAAGTTGCTTCTCGAGGAGGGCTACGCCGCGGTGACGTCGCGCCGGGTCGCCGAGACGGCCGGGCTCAAACCGCAGCTCGTCCATTACTACTTCCGCACCATGGAGGATCTCTTCCTCGCGGTGTTCCGCCGCATGGCCGAGGCGGGGCTAAGCGCTCTCTCGACGGCGCTGACGTCGCCTCAACCGTTGTGGTCGCTGTGGAGGTTCAGCACGCAGCCCGAGGCCACCCGGTTGACGATGGAATTCATGGGCCTGGCCAATCACCGCAAGGCACTGCGAGCCGAGATCGTGTATTACGCCGACCGCTTTCGGGAGGAGCAGAACAAGGCGATCGCAGCCGCGCTGTCGCGTTACGAGATCGACAGCAGCGATGTGCCGCCCGTCGTATGGACGGTCTTCGCGACGGCCGTGTCCCAACTGCTGGTGATGGAACGCGCGTTGGGGACCACGATCGGTCACGCCGAGACGTTCGCATACTGCGAGCAATGGATTCGCCGACTCGAGGGAGAGCCGCTTCCTGGCGACGACGCGTCGTGAATCAGCGGTCACCAATTGCGGATTGAGCAGAGCGCGCCCTTGGGTCTTTGATCGGTGGCGACGACGACGCCGTCCACCGCGAGAACGCAGTGGACGTTGGGAGTCAGGCCTGGTTCGCCCTGCGCCACAACCATCGCCCATTCGTTGGGATTCGCCAGCTGCACGTCGAGGTTCCACTGCTGATCCGGCCCGACGTCGGCCTCGACCTTCGGCGTGTAAACGTACGGGTTGTGGCTGTAGTCGGCCCAGTTCGGGGGGTCGACGTCGCGGTAGTAGATCTTCAGGAATGCAGGCCCCTCGGCGAACACGGTGTATTTGACGTTGTGCAGCGGGGCCTGCGCGGCCGCGGGCACACTCGCGGCGGCGACGCCCGAAGCGGCCAGCACGATTGCCGAAACCAGCCGGAGCAATGCGCTGGGCCTCGACATACGGGTTGCCGCCGGAAACTTCATTACCGGGATTTTAGAAGCATGTTTCCGCATCGTGGGCCGAATGCTCGATCTTGCTCAGACCGAAAGAATGGTCGCCGAGGCGGTGCCGGGCGCGCCGTACACCTGCGCCAAACCGACCTTCGGCTCGCCGGCGACTTGGCGGTCACCCGCCTCGCCACGAAGCTGGCGCACCAGCTCGTGGACCTGACGGAGCCCGGATGCGCCGATCGGTTCGCCGTTGGCGATCAGCCCGCCGTCCGTGTTGACCGGGATGGTGCCACCGATCTCGGTGGCGCCGTCGGCCAGCAACTTCTCCTGTTCTCCGTCGGCACACAGGCCGGTCTCGGCCATGTGGATCACTTCCGCGCCCGCGTCGGTGTCCTGCAGCTGGGCGATGTCGACATCGTCGGGGCCGATGCCCGCCGCTTCATAAGCGGCCTTGGCGGCATACACCGTCGGCGAGGGATCCTCGTCGAGTGGCGCGGAGGTGGCGTGCACCTCGTAGGCCCCGAAGGTGCGCGTCCGGATCTCGCTCGCGCGCACGAACACCGGCTTGTCGGTGTACTTGTGTGCGAGGTCGCCCCGGCACATGATCACCGCGGCCGCGCCCTCGTCGGGGGCGCAGAACATGTATTGGGTCAGCGGGTAATTCAGCACCGCCGAGTTGAGGATCTCATCGATCGAGATCTCCTTGCGGCGGAAGGCGTTCGGGTTGAGCGCGCCGTTGCGGAAGTTCTTGTTGGCCACCCGCGCCAACGTCTCCTGGGAGATGCCGTGCTTGTGGATGTAGTGGTTGGCCTTCATGCCGAAGAACTTGGTGGTGACGAACTGGCCGTTCTCGGCGTACCACTGTGGCAATGCGAGCTTGGCGGGGTCATCGGTGAATGCTCCGCGCGGGTGCTTGTCGAGCCCGATGGCGATCCCGATGTCGTACTTGCCAAGGCGGATGGTGTCGGCTGTCTGCTGAATCGCCGACGCCGCGGTGGCACAGGCGTTGAACACGTTGGTGAAGGTGATGCCGGTCAGTCCGACCAGGCGGGTGACGGCGTCGGGGTTGGACACCTCGTAGCTGCCGCCGAAGCCGAACTGGATGTCCTTCCACTCGACACCGGCGTCCGTCAGGGCCAGCTGGATCGCTTCGGCACCCATCTCCATGGCCGTCTTGTCGAACCGGCCGAACGGATGGAGTCCCACTCCGATGATGGCGACTGAGTCGGTTTTAGCCGTCATGGGCTTTCCTCTCTAGACCGGCTGGAAGGCGAACGTCACCAACTCGTTGCCCTCCTCGTCGGTGGTGAACGGCACCATGGTCAGCTCGACCTCCATGCCGAATTCCAGCTTCTGCGGGTCGTTCTCGGTGAGCCGGCCCTCGACCCGGATCACATCGTCGAGTTGCACCAGTCCGACGCCGAAGGGCACGAAGTCCTTGCCCGCAGGACCCTTGTAGGGCGCACCGGGCGGAAAGCCCTGTGTCGTCCAGGCCACCAGGGTGCCGCGGCGGGGGAGGTGCACGTCCGACATCTCTCCGGCGCTGCACCGCGGGCAGCGCTGCTGGACGGGGAATGCCGTCGCACCGCATGCGCCGCAGCGACTGCCGATCAGTTGCGGATTCTCGTCGGGCCACGTGGAGATCTCGGGGGCAAGCGCCTTCTGTGTCGACACGCGTTGACCATAATCGGAAATGACGTTCTCGTCTAGAGAGAACAGCGCCAGTCAGCGGTCGGTGACCCGCGCGATGTCGGCCTCGATCGCCGTCACACGGGCGCGGTCCAGACCCCACGGCTGGTCCACACCGACACGTCTGTCCAGGTCCCACAGCACACACTGCTCGCCCGGTTGCGCCACGATCGACCATGCGATCACCGTCCTGCGCAGCTGTTCGTCCGCTGAATCCGTGACCGCGCCCGCGGGTGCGCCGCCCTCGGGATGGTGATGCAGGAACCGGCCGTACGCCCGATCGCAGAAGGCGGCGTACCGGGCGGTGCACAGGATCAGGCCGTGCCACGCCTCGTCGACGGCGTGTGACGGCATCCCGATCACCTGGTTGTCGCGCAGGGCCGGCGCACAGCACCTCAGCCACTGTCGTAGACCGGTGTCGATGAGTTCGCGAGGCTGCCACGGACACGTCTTGAACACGGCGGCCGGAAGTTCGAGTTCCGACACCGCATCGAGCACGCGATCTACTGGGTCGCCGCGCAAACGCCGCACGTCATCACCCTAAGGTGCGGTAGCCGTCCAGAGTGCGGTGATGTCGCGGCCGACGACCTCGGCGTACGTTAGCCTGCCGGTGTGGACGCCGACAAAGCGCAGATCGCAGACGTTCTGATCCGCTACGCCACCGGAATCGACTTCAAGGACTGGGCGCTGCTACGCACCTGCTGGACCGAGGATGTCGACTGCGACTACGGCGAGGTCGGACGGTACTCCGGCGTCGACGCCATCTCCGCGCTGATGGAGCAACTCCACAGCTCGATGGGGCCGACCTATCACCGGCTGTCCAACTTCACGATCACGGTCGACGGCGATCGCGCCACGGCCAGGTCCTACGTCTTCGCCCATCTGCAGGCAGTCCCCGATGATCCGGCCACTTGGGTTGAGGCCCTTGGCCATTACGACGACGAACTCGTCCGCACGCTCGACGGGTGGCGCATCGCCCGGCGCACCACCCACATCGCGCGGGTGCAGTCCGGTGTCACGCCGGTCCAGCCGTCATGACGGAGGACTTCGCGCGCAAGTACGGGCCGTGGGCGGTAATCGCCGGCGCGTCGGAGGGCATCGGCGCGAGCCTGGCCGACCAGTTGGCCGCCCGAAAGCTGAATCTCGTCCTGATAGCGCGAAACGAGAAGTTGCTCAACGAGGTTGCCGACAAGGCGCGACGTGCCCACGGCGTCGACGTACGCGCGCTGCCGCAGGACCTGACCGCCTCCGACATCGGCGACAAGATCGCCGAGGCCACCGACGGGCTGGAAGTCGGTTTGGTGATCTACAACGCCGGCGCATCCGACCGCACGAACAATTTCCTGGAGAACGAATTCGACTACTCGCTCGAGCAGATCCAGCTGGACTGCATCGGCCCGGCGGCGCTGGTACGGCTGTTCGGGCCGGCGATGGTCGAACGTGGCCGCGGCGGGATCGTGCTGGTCGCTTCTCTGGCCTGCCTGGCCGGCTCGGCGACCTTGGCGATGTACTCGGCTGTCAAGGCGTTCCAACACAACTTCGCCGAAGGGCTGTGGGCCGAGCTTCGTCCGCACGGCGTAGACGTCTGTTGCACTCCACTCGGCATGACCTATACGCCCGCGTTTGCGCGCATGGGTATTGAGTACGACCCCGCGGCACATATGTTGTCGGAGGATGTCGCCGGCGAGATCATCGAGAACATCGGCAACGGCCCGGTGCACGTCGTGGGCGAGAACAACCGGGCCGCTGCATCGGCGGTGTGGACCATCGACCGACGTTCACTCGTGGAGATGATGACGATGGCTTCAACCGATTTCGCGTCGAAAAGGGGGCGGTGACATGAGCATCCTGCCCGGCCCGATCCGCCAGATCGGATACATCGTCGACGATCTCGATGCAGCGCTCGCCCCATGGGTCGACCTGGGGGTGGGTCCGTGGTTCGTCATGCGCGGCATTCCGATCCGCGCGTCCTACCGCGGCCAACCATGCGAGGTCACGATCTCGATGGCATTGGCCAACAGCGGGGAGATGCAGATCGAGCTGATCCAGCAGGAGGGCGATACCCCCAGCATCTACACCGAGTTCCTGCAGGGCGACGGTCCCGGATACCACCAATTGGCTTACTGGACTGACGATTTCGACGCCACCATGGCATCTGTACGGGATGCCGGCTGGCCGGTGGTGTGGCTCGGCGACGAGGACGTCGGAACGCGGTTCGCCTATGTCGAGCCGCCGAACGGTCCCGCTTACATTTCGCAGGTCATCGAGATCATGGAGAACAACGAAATCACCGCCGGCATGGGCAAATTCGTCCGTGATGCCGCCGCGCGACTGGGATGGCAGCGACCCGATCCGCGTTCTCGGCGGCGTAAGTTATTCGCGCGAAACTGAATTCCAGCAGGCCGCTACTCGAACTTTTCCTGCTGGAATGCAATTTCGCGGAAAAGGCTCGCTACTTGTCGCGTTTCATGACCTTGTCGGCAGCGGCCCAGTGTTCGTCCGAAACCCACAGGCGGGCAAACGCCGCGACGGCCTCCGTCGTCGTCGCACCCTTCATGACGCGTTTGATCTCACCTGCCGGACGGCTGGCCAGTGCGCGGGCGAGATCCCGCCACCCGCTGTCGAAGGATGCTCGCGGGATGACCCGCTCGACGAGTCCGATCCGTTCGGCTTCCGCGGCGCCGATGATGGTGCCGGTACCAGCCAGCAGCAGGGCGTTGCTGTAGCCGACCAGCGCAACCAACCTTTCGGCTCCGCCCCAGGCCGGCATGATCTCCAGGGCCACCTGGTTGAACCCGATCTTGATGTCGTCGGCGGCCACCCGGATGTCGGTCGACACCGCGAACTCGGCGCCTCCGCCCAGCGCGTGCCCATTGAGCGCGGCGATCGTCGGGCCGGCAAAGCCCGCGATCCGATCGCAGATTGTCCGCATCCGAAACGCCATCGCGGAGGCGTCGAGTTCGGTGCGCAGCGCGCTGAGTTCCTTGAGGTCGCCTCCGGAGACGAAGGCGCGGTCGCCCGCACCTGTGATGACGAGCGCACGCGCGCCGTCCGCACCATCGAGTGCCTTCTCCAGTTGCTCCATCGTCTCCAGGGAAATGGCGTTGCGTGCATGCGGTCGGTCGATGGTGATGACCGCCAGCCCATCGTCCACCTCGAGGTCGACCATCAAGCGTTCTCCATCTCCGGTATTGGCATTCTCTCTAGCGGAGAATAGCATCGGGCGCGACGCGGAGGTGCAGCCGAATCCATGCGAGACATCCCTGAGGACCTGACCAAACGCTATGTAGCCGAAGGGTGGTGGACACAGGAGACTCTCGGGGATCTGGTGGCCGGCGGGCTGGCGGCCAACCCCGCGACGCCCTTCCATGTGCATTCCGCGGTGCGGCCGTTCTCCGGCACCTTCGGTGACGTCGAGATCCAGGCCCGCAGGCTGGCCGCCGGCCTGCGGACGCGCGGGGTCGGTGCGGGTGATGTCGTGGCCATCCAGCTGCCCAACTGGATGGAGGCCGCCGCGGCGTTCTGGGCCTCGACGTTCCTGGGTGCGGTGGTCGTGCCGATCGTGCACTTCTACGGCCGCAAGGAACTCGGCCACATCATGTCGACCGCCCGGCCGAAGGTCTTCATCACCACCGCCGAATTCGGCCGGATGACGTTCCATGCCGATCTCTGTGCGGACGTCCCGATAGTCGCCCTGGTGGGCAGCACGTTCGACGACCTCCTGGCCGATGACCCGATGACGGGCACCATCGCCGCCGACCCCGCGAGCCCGGCGCTGATCGCGTTCACCTCGGGTACCACGAGCAATCCCAAGGGCGTCATCCACAGCCACCAGACGCTCGGCTTCGAGACGCGTCAGCTCCTCGAGAACTACCCGCCCGACCGCGGCAGGCAGCTGACCGCCACTCCGGTTGGGCACTTCATCGGGATGCTTAGCGCCTTTCTCATCCCGGTGCTCGAAGGTGCGCCGATCGATCTGTGCGATGTGTGGGACCCGGGGCGGGTGCTCGAGCTGATCGAACGGGACGGGCTGTCGATCGGCGGCGGGCCGCCCTACTTCGTCACCAGCGTGCTGGACCATCCGGACTGCACGCCGGACCACATTCGCCACTTCACCACGGTCGGGTTGGGCGGTTCGACGGTTCCGGCCGCGGTGACCCGCCGGCTGGCCGACCTCGGAATGTTCGTCTTCCGCTCCTATGGCAGCACCGAGCACCCGTCGATCACCGGGTCACGCCGCAGCGCGCCGGAGGACAAGCGGCTGTTCACCGACGGCGACGTCCGGCCGGGAGTGGAGATCAGGCTGGGGCCCGATGGCGAGATCTTCAGCCGCGGGCCCGACCTGTGCCTCGGCTATACCGACGATGCGCTGACCGAGCGTGCGTTCGACGCCGACGGTTGGTACCGCACGGGTGACGTCGGCGTGCTCGATGAAGACGGTTACCTCACGATCACCGACCGCAAGGCCGACGTGATCATCCGGGGTGGCGAGAACATCAGCGCGCTCGAGGTCGAGGAGGTACTGCTCGGCTTGCCCGCTGTCGTGGAGGCCGTGGTGGTGGCCGTCCCCGACAACCGATTGGGCGAACGTGCCGCCGCGGTGCTGCGGGTGCGCGACGGGCACGAGATGCCGACGCTCGACCAGGTGCGCGACCACTTCAAGGCCGCGGGCGTCGCGGTCCAGAAGTGGCCCGAGGAACTGCACCGTATCCCCGACGGCCAAGACTTTCCGCGCACCGCGAGCGGCAAGGTACAGAAGTTTCGGGTCCGCGAGCAGGTGCGTGAGAACGCCATTACCACTATGCCGTAAACCTTGTTACCGTGGGCACTAGGAGAATAGGATTCTCGTAAGAGGATAAGGAGTCTTTCATGGGTCAACTTTCACACCGGGTCGACATCCCATTTCCGCTGTTCGACGCCGACAACCATCTTTACGAGCCGCCAGAGGCGATGACCAAGTACCTGCCGAAGGAGTACAAGGACGTCGTCCAGTACGTCGAGATCAACGGCCGCACCAAGATCGCCCTGAAAGGCCAGATCAGCAACTACATTCCGAACCCCACCTTCTCGGTGGTCGCCAAGCCGGGCGCCTGGGAGGAGTACTTCAAGTTCGGAAACCCCGACGGTAAGAGCAAGCGCGAGCTCTTCGGCGAGCCGATGCGCGCCATTCCGGCCTTCTTCGAGCCAGGGCCGCGTCTCGAGAAGATGGACGAGTTGGGTCTCGACCGCACGCTGATGTTCCCGACGCTGGCCAGCCTGATCGAGGAGCGCCTGTCCGACGACCCGGTCGCCATCCACGTCCTCATCCATGCGCTCAACGAGTGGCTCGACGAGGTGTGGGGCTTCAACTACCAGAACCGAATCTTCACCACCCCGGTGATCACGCTGCCCATCGTCGAGAAGGCCATCGAGGAGCTGGACTGGGCAGTCAAGCGCGGCGCCCGCGCGATCCTGATTCGCCCGGCGCCGGTGCCAGGGTTCCGCGGCCCGCGGTCGTTCGCGCTGCCCGAGTTCGACCCGTTCTGGCAGAAGTGCGTCGAGTACGACGTGTTCGTCGGCATGCACTCCAGCGACAGCGGCTACTCCCGCTACACCTCCGAGTGGGATGGCGCCGCGCAGGAGATGCTGCCATTCCAGACCAACGCCATGTCCATCCTCAACGAGTGGCGCCCCATCCAGGATGCGGTGGCCTCCTGGGTGATTCACGGCGCACTGTTCCGGTTCCCGAAGTTGAAGGTCGGGATCGTCGAGGCGGGGTCGAAGTGGATGTTCCCGCTTCTGGAATCCATGACCGAGGTCTACAAGAAGGCGCCCGAGGCCTTCCCGGGCAACCCGATGGAGGAGATCAAGAACCGCATCTACGTCAGCCCGTTCTACGAGGAGGGCATCGACGATCTGATCAACCTGATCGGCGTGGACCAGGTGCTCTACGGATCCGATTGGCCGCACCCCGAGGGCCTGGGGGAACCGACGCACTACGTGACCGCGCTCGAGCACCTCTCCATGGAGGACCAGGCGAAGATCATGGGCGGCAACCTCGGTCGCCTCGTCACCGTGTGACCGGTACTCAAACCTGGGAGACCATCCCCGAGATGGTCTTGAGCGCGGCGGACCGGTTCGGCGACGCAGAAGCGGTTGTCGACGGTCCGCTGCGCCTCACCTTCACCGAGGTCGTCGATCGGATTCGTTGCGCCGCAGGCGCCTTCGCGGATTTCGGCATCGACAAGGGCGACCGGGTCGCGATCTGGGCACCCAACAGCGCGGAATGGATTATCGCCGCGTTCGGGATCATGACCGCAGGCGCGGTACTGGTCCCCGTGAACACACGGTTCAAGGCCGACGAGGCCGGCGACATCATCGTCCGCAGTGGGGCCAAGGCCGTCATGATCCAGCAGGGCTTCCTGGACCAGGACTACGCCGTGCCCACCGGCGTGCCGGCAATCGATCTGAAGTCCGACTTCCTTGCGAGCGGTTTACCGCTGCATCGCGAGGCGAGCGGATCCGACATCTCCGACATCATCTTCACCTCGGGTACGACCGGCAGACCCAAGGGCGCCAGGATGAATCACCTCCAGACGCTTCGGGCATACGAGGAATGGGCCTCGCTTGCCGATCTGCGCGAGGGTGATCGCTATCTGATGATCAACCCGTACTTCCACACCTTCGGTTTGAAGGCGGGCCTGGTCGCGTCGTTTCTGCGCGGTGCCACGATGGTGCCGTTGGCGGTGTTCGACGTCGACCGCGTGGTGGAACTCGTTGAGGCCGAACGCATCACGATGCTGCCGGGCCCGCCGACGCTGTACCACTCGCTGCTCACCGTCGCCGACAAGGCCAAGCTGGTCACGCTGCGGGCCGCGGTAACAGGTGCGGCGGACATTCCCGTTGAACTGATTCGACGGATTCGCGACGACCTGCCTTTCAAGTCGCTGATGACGGGCTACGGGCTCACCGAGGCTGGCAACGTCACGCTGTCGAGGCCGGGCGACTCACCCGAAGACGTCGCAACCACGGCGGGCCTGCCGTGCAAGGACGTCGAGGTTCGGATCGCCGACGATGGCGAGGTTTTGGTGCGTGGCTACAACGTCATGCAGGGATACCTCGACGATCCCATCGCCACCGCCGAGACGATCGACGACGACGGGTGGCTGCACACCGGCGACCTCGGCACGCTCGACGCCGCGGGACGGCTGCGGATCGTCGGCCGCAAGAAGGACATGTTCATCGTCGGCGGCTTCAACGCCTATCCCGCCGAGATCGAGGGCTTTCTGCTGGAGCATCCTGCCGTCGCGCAGGCGGCCGTCATTGGCGTGCCGGACGAGCGGATGGGTCAGGTCGGCAAGGCGTTCATCGTGGCGAAGGAGGGCGGGCCGGCGATCACCGGCGACGACCTGATCGAATGGAGCCGCCAGCGAATGGCGGGTTTCAAGGTGCCCCGGTATGTAGAGTTCCTCGACAAGCTGCCGTTGAACGCCACCGGCAAGGTGGTGAAGGACGACTTGCTCAAACGACAAAGTTGAGCGCGCGCACAGCGCGTAAATAGCATTTCCGCAGGCAGGTCGCCTCTGTCCGGGCCCGCGGAGGCAGGGTATCGTCGCGGCGATACGCAAAAAAGGAAAATGGCATTCTCATGAGTAGTGGGGCAAAACGGAGAAGGAGGTCGCCGTGCCGTCATTCAGACGCCGCGCGTCGGTGACCGACACTGATCGCGTCGAGGAATCGCCGACGACGCCGGACGGCACGTCGGACGACGCGCTGACGCTGGCCGAGGAGGCCGAAGCGGAGGCGGCCGAGGCAGAGGCCACTGCCGCCGCGGCGCGAGCGAAGGCCCGGGCGATCCGGCTGCGTCGGGAGGCGCAGGAAACCGAAGCCAAAGCCAAAGCGGCAGCAGAAGCTGAAACCGAAGCCGAAGGCACGGCGGATGAGGCGGCCGATGTCGAGGCCGTCATCGCCGAGCAGCCGGACACCGACCGCGATGACCAAACCGAAGCTGCGCCGAGCGGACGGCGGTGGGGGCTCATCCTCAAAGTCGTCGCGATGACACTCGCCATCCTCTGCGCGGCCGCGTTGATCACAGTCAGCGTGCTCATGGTCAACCATCACCGGAAGGCCGTCGAAGCTCAACAACTCAACGCGGAGTATTCAGCCGCTGGCCGGCAGAGTGTCGTGACGCTGATGTCGTTGGACTTCAACAATGCCCAAGCCGACGTGGAGCGCATCATTGAAAACACGACCGGCCAGTTCAAGACGGACTTCGAAAACCAGGCGGCCGATTTCATCAAGGTCGCCCAGGATTCCAAAGTGATCACCGACGTCACCGTCACCGCCACCGCCGTCGAGTCGATGACACCGAATTCCGCCGTCGTGCTGGTTGCGGCCACCTCCCGCGTCACCAATTCCGCAGGCGCCCAACAGGAGCCGCGAGCATGGCGGTTGTCGGTCAACCTGGAACGAGTAGAGGGCGGTCAGGTCAAGATGTCGAAAGTCGAGTTCGTGCCGTGACCGACGAGAACAAGAACATGAACGGGGACGCGCCCACCCCCGACGAGAGCAGTAAGGCCGTGGAACTCACCGAGCCCGCGGACATTGACGAAGCCGAGCCCGCGGACATTGACGAAGCTGTGGACGTCGATGAAGCCGTGGACGCGGATGAACCCGCGCCCCGCCGGAGCGCACTGCGCGGCGTCCGCCGATATGTCGGCGTCGTTCTGGTGGCAGTCGTACTGATCGCCTCCGCCGGGGTCGCCGGCTGGCTATACAACTACAGGTACCGCATAGACCAGCAGACCGACGCAGCCGCTGCGAACATCGCGCTGGAAGCCGCCAAGAACGGCACCGTCGCGCTGCTGTCGTACTCACCGGACTCCCTCGACAAGGACTTCGCGAATGCCAAGTCGAATCTGACCGGTGACTTCCTTTCCTATTACACGCAATTCACCGAGCAGATCGTCACTCCTGCGGCCAAGGAGAAGCAAGTCAAAACCGCCGCATCGGTGGTGCGGGCCGGGGTGTCCGAAATACATCCTGACTCCGCCGTGGTGTTGTTGTTCGTCAACCAGGTCACGACGAGCAAGGAGAACCCGGACGGCGCGTTCGCGGCGAGTAGCGTCAAGGTCGGTTTGAAGAAGATCGACGACAGGTGGTTGATCTCCGCATTCGATCCGGTATAGCGGCGCACGAGTCGGTGGAGCATTCAGTCGTTGTTCCGCTGCCGATTTCGGTCGCGGACAACAGGGCGTCAGCCTTCATGCCGCTGCTCTCTGTGCCACCCTTGGTCCGCATCATGCACTTGATGCTCGACGCGGTGGCAGAACCGGGCCGCGTCGTCGTCGCCGCGGCAGAACCTCTCGTCGCCGACGTCCGCGCCGCGCTGGCGTCCGCGGATCTGGCATCTGCGTGTGTTGTGGCAGTCAGCGGGGTCGGCACCAGAGCGGACTGCCTCGGTGCAGCATTGGAATGCCTTCGGCGAGCATCGTTCTCGACGAGCCACGTCCTCGTCCACGATGTCTCCAGCCCATTGGCGTCGGCCGATCTAGTCGATCGGGTAATCGCAGGCATGCGTACCGGTGGCACAGTTGTCCTGCCGGTAGTCGCGGTGACGGACAGCATCAAGGCCGTCGATGCGCACGGATCGATTACCGCCACGGTCGATCGGTCGGTGTTGCGCATCGTCCAGTATCCCCGCGGTTTTGCCATCGGCGTCTTGGCCGAGTTGCTCACGCAGGGCACGCCAGGCGATTTCGACGAGATCGCGGTGGCCATCGGTGCCGCCTCGCCAATCACTTTCGTCGACGGCGACCCCGACGCGTTCCGTGCCGAACTGCCACGAGATGCAGAGTTCATCGAGGCGATCATCGCGAGCGGTTAGCCGGCCCCTTCGGGCGCTCGAGGATGCGTTCGGCGACCGCGATGTCCGAGGCATAGGTCACCTTGAGGTTGCGCTGTTCGCCCCGGAATGTGCGTACCTCGATGTCGGAGAATGCCTCGACACACGACGACGTGTCGGTGCCCTCGAATCCTTCCCGTGCCGCGGCGCGGTACGCCTCGAGTAGTGCCGCGGCGCGAAAGGCCTGCGGCGTCTGGACGCGCACCAGGGCCGCAGAGTCGGTCAACGATTCGACGTCATCCCCACCTATGGTGCGTATCACATCGGCGACGGGTATCGCGGGTATCGCGCCGCCGAACGCGCGGGCGACCGACAGCGCGGTGACGAACATGTGAGGACCGGCTGCCGGTCGGGCCGCGTCGTGGATGACGACGACGTCGATGGACCCGGACTCTATGTCGGTGGCCAGATACCGCAACACGTTGAACTCCGATGCGTGCCGGCTGTCGCCGCCCTCGACGAACTCCACTGTCGCCGAGGGCAGTTCCCGCCCCAGCGTGTCCCGCGCCAGTTCAGCCTCACCGCGCCGGAACACCAGTACGGTGCGAGCGATCTCGGGCACCTGTGTCAGCGTGTCGATTGACCAGGCCACCATGGAGCGGCCGGCGATCCGCAGATAGGCCTTGTTGCCGTCGGCACCGACTCGGGTTCCCAGGCCGGCCGCGAGCACCACGGCCACGGCGCTGGACCCCGGCGTGGCGCTCATCCCCACATCTTGTCACTGCGGAAGGCCGTCTCGTGATGAGCTCCCGCGCCGGGTCAGTTCGCCAAATCGAAGGCGTTGCGCACCTTGGTCGGCTTGATACGCACCACGAGTTCGCCGGGCACGCCGTTACGGCGACCGAATTCCTCGGCCCGGTCCGCACCCATGTACCGGCCGCCGGTGCGGGTGGCGATGTCGAGCAGGTCCTGGGGATCTTCGCTGACCGTCGCGATGCCTTGGATCTGGACAAAGGAATACGGCGGCCGAGGGTCGTCGACACACATCACCACACGCGGATCACGAACGACCGCGCGGCCTTTGGCGGTGTCCTTTCCGGTGTTGAATGCCAGCTGGCCGTTGTCGACGACAAACCAGACCGGCGCCACCAGGGGTCGGCCGTCGGACGCCAGGTAACCCAGCATCCCGGTGCGGGTCCCTTCGGAAAGGAAAGCGATGACTTCGTCGGAAAGTTGGTCCACGCTTCCAAGGTAGGGGCGCGGGCACCTCGCCGTCGACATGGTCCCAACTCTCGCCGATGGATGCGGTGAAATGTAGGCGGAAAGGACCCACCATATGAACGACGCGCGGCAGCGACCGGCCACCATCCAGCACCGGGTTCGCCGGATGACGGGCCGTGACCCCGACGAACAGCATCGGGTAGCGACGCCGCTCGAGCTGCTGTTCGACCTGACGTTCGTCGTCGCTTTCGGCATTGCCGCCGACGAGTTCGCCCACCTACTGGCCGAAAACCATATCGGCGCCGGTCTGCTCGGCTTTTCGCTCGCCACGTTCTCGGTGTGCTGGGCGTGGATCAACTTCAGCTGGTTCGCGTCGGCCTACGACACCGACGACTGGGTCTATCGGCTCATGACGATGCTGCAGATGGTCGGCGTCATCGTCATGGCGCTCGGCTTCCCGCCGATGTTCGCGTCGATCGAGCACGGGGAGCATGTTGACAGCCGGGTTCTGGTGGCCGGATACGTCGTCATGCGAATTGCGTTGGTAGGACAGTGGTTACGGGCAGCCAAACAGGACCCTGCACGCCGCTCGGCCTGCCTCACCTATGCGCTGTGGGTCACCGTCGCCCAGGTCGGCTGGATTGCAGGCGCCGTGGTGCACAAGTCGATTCCGGTGACATTCGCCATGGTCGCGCTGCTGATCGGGGTGGAGACGCTGGGGCCGGTCATCGCTGAATACCGCAGCGGGGGTACACCGTGGCACGCGCACCACATTGCCGAACGCTATGGCCTGCTGGCGATCATCGCGCTCGGCGAGGGTGTCGTCGGCACCGTCGCGTCGTTGTCGGCGGTGGTCAGTGCGCAAGGCTGGTCGTTCGACGCCGCGTTCGTCGTGGTGGCAGGCATCGGGCTGACGTTCGGAATGTGGTGGTCGTATTTCGTGGTGCCACAAGCGGAGTTGTTGCATGCCCACCGTGAGCGGTCGTTCTGGTTCGGCTACCTGCCGATCGTGATGTACGGCGCGATCGTGGCGACGGGTGCTGGTCTGCACGTCGCCGCCTACTACATCGAGCATCACTCCAAGCTGAGCTCCGTGGAAACCGTGTTGGCCGTCGCTCTGCCGGTCGGGTTGTACATCGTTTCCATTTACGTGCTGTATTTCGTGATCGTGCGGAAGGTCACGCTGTTCCACGTGGTGCTGCTGGTGCTCAGCGCGGCGGTATTGTCGATCGCCGTGTGGTTGGCCGCGGCAGGCCACTCGATGGCGAACTGCCTGCTGGTCGTCACACTGGCGCCCTTGGTGACGGTGGTCGGCTACGAAGTGGCGGGCCATCGGCACGCCGCCGCGGACATCATCAGGGCACTCGAGGGTGGCCGCTAACGCGGTTGCACCGGACTCGCCTCGAAACTCTCCATCAGCATGCTTTCTTGGTCCGCTTTCATCACGGCGCGCGCCTTACGGCGGGTGATGAGGATGCCGACCACGGCAAGCGCCCAGATGGCGTACTGAACCGTCCACGCCAGCCGGAACGCCTCGAAGGAGATCTCGCCCACTGCGTCGAGGATGACGCCCATGCACTGCATGACCAACAACGACGCGATGAAGCCGCCCATGTTGACCATGCCCGACGCCGTCCCGAGCGTCGCCCGCGGATTGAAGGTTCGGGCGAAGTCGAAACCGACCATCGATCCGGGACCGCCGACTGAGATGACGACTACCAGGACTACCAGCAGCCACAGCGGCGCGCGGCCGGGAAGGGCCAGCACCACGGACCAGATGGCGGCATTGCTGGCGATGATGCAGAGCACCAGCCGCGATCTGCGGTGAGGATGGCGGCCGGTGAAGATGCCGATCAGTACGCCCGCGGAGATGGCGGCTACGACCGAGAGGGTCAGTAGGGTCCCCGCGATGGTGGCCGAAAGGCCTTGGGCCACCGTGAGATACGGGACGCCCCACATCAGTGCGAACGCCGTCACCGAGAATTGAGTGCCCATATGTGTGAAGAAGCCCAAACGTGTCCCTGGCCGCAACCACACCGTTTTGACACTGATCAGGATTTCGCGGACAGAGGTGGCATCGGATTCGACGATGCGGCCCTCGGGAGTGTCGTGGACCAGGAGCAGCGTCAGGGTGAGGGACAGCACTCCCAGCGCGGCCACCGAGACGTACGCGGTGGTCCAGCCCAAACCGGTGAGCAAGGCGAAGAACGGGATGGCCGACAGCACCTGGCCGAGCTGGCCGCAGATCCCCGTCAACTGCGTGACAAGCGGCACCTGCCGAGGTTTGAACCAGTGTGGGACCAGGCGCAGCACCGAGATGAAGGTGAACGCATCACCCAGGCCGACGACCGCGCGCGCACCGATGGCCGCGGGCAGGGACTCGGTGAACGCCAACACCAGCTGGCCCGAGGCCATCAGCGTGGCACCCAGGACGATCAGTGTTCTGGAGCCGAAGCGGTCCAGCAGCAAGCCGGCCGGGACTTGAGCGCACGCATAGACGATGACCTGCAGCACTACGAACGCCGACAACACGGTGGGTCCGGCGTTGAAGCGGTCTGCCGCGTCGAGGCCCGACACCCCCAGGGTGGTGCGATCGAGGACGGCGACGATGTAGGCGAAGAGTCCGGTGGTCCACACGATCCAGGGACGCACGCCGAACCTCATAACTGCCGTTTTGTCTTAATGTCTGCCACATTGATCCTCCCGCAAGGGCGGACTCAGATGCCAACCGTTTAGCGGTGAGTTCACTCACCAGGTGGGCCGGTTGGTGGCAGGAAAAGTTGGCTGGGACGTCACTAAGCGGTCGGGCTAAAGATTACCAGGTAGTCAAATATGCAGATAATGACGCATGCGTTGATTAGCTGGTGAAACAGATGCTCGGCCAAGATGTCTTCGCTCGCGGCCTGTGATTCGCGCTACAGTGGTCGCATGAACCGACGCGGTCCACAGCTACTCCGCGCCCCGATCGCGATCGGGGTGCGCTGTATTGGCTGAGTACCGCCTTGAAGAACTCGCGCGAATTTCTGGTGTCAGTGCACGCAACATCCGCGCCTACCGCGAACGTGGGCTCCTGGATCCGCCGCGCCGGGTCGGCCGTTCGGCGTTCTACGACGACTACCAGTTGTCACAGCTACGTACGATCAACCAGCTGCTTCGCCGGGGGTTCAACTCGGCCCATATCGCCGAGTTCTTCGCGAGCATGCGCCAGGGCGCCGATCTGGCCGACATCCTCGGCATCCAACGCGCCCTGTTAGGGCCACGCGCGGGCGAAGAGTCCGATGTATCCGATTCGGGGGGTCCGTCGGATCGCGAGCCGGCGACTGGCCCACGCGCCGTCGACATCGATCCCAGCAGTGGCGCGGCGGGCAAGCTGATCGATTGCAAGTTGGCCCAGATGCGCGAGGGCCGCGTCGTCATTCTCGATCCGACCATCGCTGAGATTCTGGGGCGCGCGGCGGATCAGCTCCTGTACGTCCGCGCTCTCCTACGAATCTACGACTCGACTCGGGACGCCGTTGACGGCGTGGCCGGCGGTTTCATCGAGGCGCTTGAAGAGTCCTTCGAGGCCAGATTCGGGAGGAACCATGTGCCGGAGGCGGACGAGATCGACGAACTGGGCCAGATCGCTCGGGACTACCGCGATCTGTGCAACCGCGTTCTGTCGGATCGCCTCGACGAGTCACTGCAGCGCGAGCTGTCGACTGCGGTATCGGGCTACGCCGCCGGGGTTCTGCTGAGCGAACGTGGGCAATCGTAGATGCGGCACGAAGGCTCGCAGTCTGCGCCGGCGTCTACACCCTGGAGACGGCAGGATCACCGCCGAAGCGTTGAGCCAGCCATACCGGAATGATCGCCACGATCGTCAGCGCGGCGGCGACCACGTTGATTACGGGTGCCTGGTTGGGCCGGAACAGGTTTCCGAAGATCCAGATCGGCAGTGTCTGCACCGTCGGACCGGTCGTGAACGTCGTGACGACGATCTCGTCGAAGGACAGTGCGAACGCCAGCACTGCGCCGGCCACCACGGAACCCCGCATCATCGGGAAGGTCACATAGCGGAAGCTCTGCCAGGGTGACGCGCCGAGGTCGGCCGAGGCCTCTTCAAGGTTGCTTCCCATTCGGCGCAGCCGGGCCTGGGTGTTGTTGAAGACGATGACGACGCAGAACGTCGCGTGCCCGATGATGACAGTGGCCAGGCCGAGCGCCACGCCAAGCGCAGATGTGAACGTCGCATTCAATGCGATGCCGGTGACGATGCCGGGCAGCGTGATCGGCAGTACCACAAGAAAACTCACCACATGTTTACCGAAGAAGTCGTACCGCTGTACGGCGACGGCGGCCATAGTTCCCAGCACCAGCGCAATAGCCGTTGCGCCGAGGCCGACCACGACCGAATTTGCGAGCGATTGCCACATGCCATGGCTCTTCCAGGCGTCCGACCACCAGTGCAGCGTGAAGCCTGTCGGAGGAAAGGCGAATGTGCGGGAGCTGTTGAATGCGTTGACCACCACGAGGATCAGTGGTGCGTAGAGGAACAGCAGCACGAGCAGCGCCCATCCCCGAAACAGGCGACGGGCGGCGTTCGACAGCATCAGATGTTCTCCAGCGCGCCCGTGCGCCGCATCGCGAGCAGGTACAAGACGATCGCCAGCAGCGGGATGATCGACAGCGCCGCCGCCAGCGGCTGGTTGTTGGCGGTGACGAGTTGGCCGTAGATGATGTTGCCGAGCAGTTGGGTCTTGCCGCCGACGATCGTCACGGCGATGTAGTCACCGAGCGAGAGCGAGAAGGTGAAGACCGAGCCCGCGGCGATACCAGGGAAAACCAAGGGCGCCACCACCATTCGGATGGTAGACAGGTCCGAGGCACCGAGGTCGGAACTCGCATCGATCAGTGAGTTCGGAACGCGAGAGAACGCCGCGAACACCGGGAGGACCATATACGGCAGCCACAGGTACGTCAGGGTCACGATGGTGGCGGTCAGCCCGTACCCGGGTGTGTAGTCGGTCGCCCAGGACAGCGGACCCTCCGGGGACAGCAGCATGCGCCAGGCGTACGCCTTGACCAGATAGCTGGCCCACAATGGGGTGGTCACTGCCACGACGAGTGCCAATCGCACTCGCGGCGAGGCGATCTTGGCCATGTAGAACGCCAGTGGTACGGCGAGCATCGCGCAGATGACGGTGACGGTCAGCGCCACCGCCAGGGTGCGCAACGCCGCTGTCCGGAAGAGTTCGTCGGTAAGCACCCGCACGACGTTGTCGACGGTGAACGAGTGCACCACCGCGCCGGTGAAGGCGTCCGTGCTCCAGAAGGCCGAAACCAAAAGCACCGCAAGAGATCCAAGGTACGCCACCACCAGCCATGCCAAGGGCGGCACGAGCAGTAACGCGAGGCTGACGTGCCGCCGTATCGATACGGCCGGGGCGGGCCCGCGCAACATCACCCCTTGATCTGCTGCCACTTGTCGACCCACTCGCTGTAGGCCGTGCAGTTGTCGCCGCTGCCGTCGACGCAATTCTTTTGGGGTGTGGTCCAGTAGTGGATCTTGGCGGCGAAATCCTCGTCCGTGGCGTGGTAGATATCGCAGAAGTCGGGTTCGACGGTGTACTCGCACGCCTTGGTGTTGGCCGGTGCCTCACCGAAGAATTCGGCGACCTGGGCGTTGACTTCGGGTGAGGAGATCCAGTCCATCCACTTGTACATGCAGTTGGGATGGGCGGCCTTCGATGAGATCATCCAGGTGTCCGACCATCCTGTGGAGCCCTCTTTGGGCAGAACTGTGTTGACCTGCACCCTGTTCCCTGCACCGATCGTGTTCGCGATGACCTGCCAGGTCGTCCCGATGACCGAGGTGCCGGATTCGAACGCCTGCACTTCCTTGGTGTAGTCCGACCAATACTCGCCGATGTTCTCGCGCTGCTTCTTGAGCAATTCGGTTGCAGCATCGAGCTGTTCGGGCGTCAGCGAATACGGATCTTCGATACCGAGTTCCGGCTGGGACTTGGACAGGTACAACGCCGCGTCGGCAATGTAGATGGGGGAGTCGTAGGCGGTGACCCTGCCCTTGTACTTGTCTGCATCGTCGAATACCGCCGACCACGAGCTAGGTGCATCGCGAACGACCTCGATGTTGTACATCAGAAGATTGGCTCCCCAGCCGTGTGGGATCCCGTACATCTGCCCGTCCACCGAATTCCACACCTTGTTCTTGAGGAAGGACGAAATCGAGGCGTAGTTTGGAACGAGATCGGTGTTGACCGGCGCCACATCGCCGGCATAGATCAACCGAAGCGTCGCGTCACCGGACGCCGACAGGCCGTCGTACTGACCGCTGCGCATCAGTTGCACCATCTCGTCGGAGGTGTTGCCGATTTTCACGTTGACCTGACATCCGGTCTGCTGCTCGAACGGCGTAACCCAGTCGGCGGTGCTGTTGTTCGACCCGTCCTCGGCGTAGCCCGCCCACGCGATGAGGTTCAGCTCGCCCTCGCCGTCACCGACGGCGCTGCGCGGCTCCATCTTCGGCGGTGTCTCGCCTCCGCCGGGTTGATCGGAACCACACGCCGTGGTGCCGACCAGCACGAGTGCGGCGCACGTGGCGAGCACACGACCGGTCCGCGACTTTGACGGCATTCGCTACTCCTCGTTCGTCAAGGCGTGCACGGCTTTCTCCGGCCAAGCCAACGTGATCGCGCTGCCGCGATGCAGGTCTGGCGGCAGCCATGTGCTGGCGGTGAGAACGGTGGCTGTCAGGGTGACGCCGACGTGCGTGTGCGCGGTGATCCGGGTGGTGGGCCCGGCGTAGTTGAGCTCGGACACCGTCGCCGCGACCGTGCGCACCCCGGGCACCGAGTCGGTACCGGCGGCAAAGACACCCATGCGCTCGGGCCGGACCACGAACATTCCGGCGCGCCCGACGAGCGCAACGGCAGCGGCTCCGTCGAGCACATTCGAGGTTCCGACGAAATCGGCGACGAATCTGTTGACCGGATTTTCGTAGACCTCGCGGGCCGCACCCACCTGCTCGATACGTCCGTGATTGAAAACCGCCAGCCGGTCGCACACGCTCAGCGCCTCGTCCTGGTCGTGGGTGACGATGACGAACGTGATGCCTACTTCGCGCTGAATGGCCTTGAGTTCAATCTGCATCTGCTCGCGAAGCTTGAGGTCCAGCGCGCCGAGTGGCTCGTCGAGCAGCAGCACACGTGGCCGCCCGATCAGCGCACGCGCCAGGGCGACGCGTTGACGCTGTCCGCCGGATAGCTGCGCCGGACGCCGTGGCGCGTGCTCGGTCAGCCGGACCATGTCGAGCGCGTCGGCGGTCCGACGTCTGCGCTCGACCTTGGGCACGCCACGGACCTTCAAGCCGTACTCGACGTTCTGCGCCACGGTCATGTGCGGGAACAGCGCGTACTCCTGGAACACGGTGTTGACGTCGCGGCGGCGCGCGGGCAGGCCCGTGACGTCGACGCCGCCGAGTTTGATCACCCCGGCGGTGGGCCGCTCGAAGCCCGCGATCATGCGCAGCACCGTGGTCTTTCCGGAGCCCGAGGGGCCCAGGATTGCGAACAGTTCGCCATCGGAGACCGCGAGGTCGGCGCTTTCGACGGCGACGATCCCGCTGCCGAACTCCTTCCGGACCCCGATCAGTTCGACCTGCGGATCTCGTACGGCACCAGGGACATTCACAGCGGATTGGGCACTGATCGTGTCCGAGGGCATGGTCAATCGTATGGATTCGAGCGGTCGGACCGCAGTTCATCGCGGATTTCAGCCGCGCGTGTTCGCTCGGCTCCCTCGGCCCATACCGCCGCGTGGGTCCAGCCCGCTCGGGAAACTTGATACAGGTGTGACCAGTGGCGCTGACGTGAAATGTGATGCAGCTGTCGTACTCTGTGGCACGTGGCAATGTCCCGGCGCGACGTGCTGAAAGGTGCCGCCGCGGTGCCGGCCGCGCTCGCCGCCGGTGCTGGGCTGCAGGCGCTGATGTCGGCCACTGCTCCGGCGACGGCGTCGGCCGCGCCGTTGGGCGTTCTGCTCGATTACGCCGCCGGGGTCATCAGCGCCAGCGACATCCGGGCCGCTGGCGCGCTGGGCGCCATTCGGTACGTTTCGGACCGCCGCCCTGGCGGCGCATGGATGCTGGGAAAGCCGATCCAGCTTGCCGAGGCGCGTGACCTCTATCAGAACGGTCTCAAGATCGTGTCCTGCTATCAGTACGGCAAGCAGGACACCGCGGACTGGCTCGGCGGGCAGAACGCCGGTGTGGCGCACGCCAAGAGGGGATGGGAGCTGCACGTCGCCGCCGGCGGCTCATATGGCGCGCCGATCTACACGTCAATCGACGACGATCCGACATACGAGCAGTACAAGCAGCAGGTCGCGCCATATCTGCGCGGCTGGGAGGCGGTGCTCGGGCATCAGCGTACCGGCGTCTACGCCAACTCCAAGACCATCGAGTGGGCCGCGCAGGACGGGCTGGGCGCTTACTACTGGCAGCACAACTGGGGGTCGCCGGGGAGGATCGCGCACCGGGCCGCGCATCTGCACCAGGTCGAGATCGACAAACGGTCCGTCGGGGGCGTCGGAGTGGACATCAACCACATACTTCAGCCGCGTTTCGGCCAGTGGGACTGAAAACCTTACCGACCAGTAAGTCGATCCAGCAAACTTTCTGTAGTGGCCGACGCCGCTGACAAGACAAATAGTGTCAAGTTGTCGACTCTGCGCGCCGCGATGCCGCAGGTCAAAAGTGCCGAAATTTTTACATAACGATTACATAACAATACTGCCTTGATCTGCGCAGTTGCATCTACTCGACCGTAACCACCCGCATGCAGGACGTTTGTCCCGGATGGCTTCGGCCCATTCGCAGGCGCGCGTTATCGAAGTAGTGGTTACCCGTGCGTAGAACTCGCCAGTAACCATTTCGGACGCGAAAGTGGTGGCGTCCCTTATGACACTCTTAGTGCGGCTGGAGTGTCCACTGGACTGGACGGATAAGTCGGGATTCGACGCTGAATCGCATGGCCTTCGCAGGGGAGCGCAGGCCAGTCAGCTTCTAGAGACGACACCAGCCGACACAGACGATGAGCGATACGCACTAGACGGTACCGAGGAGAAATCAAGACGTGACGATCAACGAACAGCACCGGGTGTCCACCGACTCAACCACCGAGCGTCCGGGAGTCCGCCCTGCGGCGCATGCGCTCGTCGATCGGTTGAACGCCGGTGAGCCCTACGCCGTCGCATTCGGCGGCCAGGGCGCGGCGTGGCTGGAGAACCTCGAAGAACTGGTCAGCTCGGCCGGTATCGAGTCCGAACTCAGTGAAGTGGTGGGCGAGGCCGAGCTGCTGCTGCAGCCCGTGGCGCGCGAGCTGGTCGTCGTGCGGCCCATCGGCTTCGAACCGCTGCAGTGGGTCCGGGCGCTCGCCGCCGAGGAACCGCTACCCGCCACCAAACAACTGGTCACCGCGGCGATCTCGGGTCCCGGCATCCTGCTCGCCCAGATGGCCGCCATCCGCGCGCTCACCAGGCAGGGCCTCGATCTGTACGACACACCGCCGGTCGCGATGGCGGGCCATTCGCAGGGCATCATGGCCTGCGAATCGCTGCGGGCAAAGGGCGCCAAGGACGCCGAGCTGCTGGCGTTGCTGCAGCTGATCGGTGCGGCCGGCTCACTGGTGTCGCGTCGGCGCGGGATGGTCGGCCGTGGCGACAAGTCCCCGATGGTGTCGGTCACCAACGTCGACCCCGACCGCATGGCCGAACTCCTCGAGGAGTTCTCCACGGACGTGCGCACTGTGCTGCCGCCGGTGCTGTCGATCCGAAACGGCCGGCGCTCGGTCGTCATCACCGGCACGCCGGAGCAACTCGGCCGGTTCAAGCTCTACTGCAGCAAGATCACCGAACGAGAAGAGGCCGAACGCAAGAACAAGCTCCGCGGCGGCGCTGTGTTCCGACCGGAGTTCCATGGGGTGCAGGTCGAGGTCGGCTTCCATACCCCCCGCCTTGCCGACGGTGTCGATCTCGTCGACCGCTGGGCCGCGAAGTGCGGCATCGACGCCGAACTCGCGCACGAGATGACCGAGCACATCTTCGTCCGCCCGATCGACTGGGTGGCCGAGATCGAACGGCTGCACGAGTCCGGCGCGAAGTGGATCGTCGACCTGGGACCGAGCGACACCGTGACGCGACTGACCGCCCCGGTGATCCGTGGCCTCGGCGTCGGCATCGTTCCCGCGGCCACCCGTGCCGGTCAGCGCAACCTGTTCACGGTTGGTGCCGAGCCCGAGGTGCTGCCACCGTGGTCGAGCTATGCGCCATCCACCGTGAAGCTGCCCGACGGTTCGGTGAAGCTGTCCACCAAGTTCACCCGGCTGACCGGGCGTTCGCCGATCCTGCTCGCAGGCATGACCCCCACGACCGTCGACGCCAAAATCGTCGCCGCGGCCGCCAACGCGGGCCACTGGGCCGAGCTGGCCGGCGGCGGTCAGGTCACCGAGGAGATCTTCTCCGACCGCATCGCCGAGCTCACCAAGCTGCTCGAACCGGGCCGTGCTGTGCAGTTCAACGCGCTGTTCCTCGATCCCTACCTGTGGAAGCTCCAGGTGGGCGGAAAACGGTTGGTGCAGAGGGCACGTCAGTCCGGTGCGCCGATCGACGGTGTCGTCGTCAGTGCGGGGGTCCCCGATCTCGAGGAAGCTGTCGAGCTGATCGACGAGCTGAACACCGTCGGCATCAGCAACGTGGTTTTCAAGCCCGGCACGATCGACCAGATCAAGTCGGTCATCAAGATCGCTGCAGAGGTGCCCGGCAAGGACGTGATCGTGCACATCGAGGGTGGGCGCGCTGGCGGTCACCACTCGTGGGAGGACCTCGACGACCTGCTGCTGGCCACATACGCCGATCTGCGGAAGCTACCGAACATCACCGTCTGTGTCGGCGGCGGTATCGGCACGCCCGAGAGGGCCGCCGAGTACCTGTCCGGCAGTTGGGCCGAGGCCTACGGCTTCCCGGCGATGCCGGTCGACGGCATCCTGGTCGGCACCGCGGCCATGGCCACCCTGGAGTCCACCACCTCGCCTGCGGTCAAGCAGATGCTGGTTGAGACAACCGGCACCGACCACTGGATCAGCGCAGGAAAAGCGACCGGCGGCATGGCTTCGAGCCGCAGCCAGCTCGGCGCCGACATCCACGAGATCGACAACGCCGCGTCGCGCTGCGGGCGGCTGCTCGACGAGGTCGCAGGCGATGCGGAGGCCGTTGCGGCGCGCCGCGACGAACTGATCGCCGCGATGGCCGACACGGCGAAGCCGTATTTCGGCGACATCGGCGACATGACCTATCTGCAGTGGCTGAATCGGTATGTCGAGCTGGCGATCGGTGACGGTGACAGCACCGCCGACACGTCGGCGCCGAACAGCCCATGGCTGGCCGACACCTGGCGCGAGCGGTTCGAGGAAATGCTCAAGCGCGCCGAGGCGCGGCTGCATCCGCTGGACTCCGGGCCGATCCTGACGGCGTTCGATGACAGCCCGGAAGGCCAAGCGCTGCTGGAGAATCCGGACCAGGCGATCGCGAAGCTGCTGGCCCGCTATCCCGACGCCGAGACGCTGCGGCTGCACCCGGCCGACGTGCCGTGGTTCATCACGTTGTGCAAGAAGCTGGGCAAGCCGGTCAACTTCGTGCCCGTCATCGACAAGGACGTGCGGCGCTGGTGGCGCAGCGACTCGCTGTGGCAGGCCCACGACGCCCGCTACACCGCCGATGAGGTGTGCATCATTCCCGGCACGCAGTCGGTCGCGGGGATCACGCGGGTCGACGAGCCGGTCGGCGAACTGCTGGACCGCTTCGAGCAGGCCGCCATCGACCAGACGCTTGCTACCGACGGGCAGCCGGTTGCAGTGGTCTCCCGTCGCCAGGCCCGCGCCGATGTCACCGGTCCGCTCGCGGTCGTGCTCGATTCGCCCGACGTGCTGTGGGCGGGCCGCACGGCCATCAACCCCGTGCACCGCATCGGCGAGCCACAGGAGTGGCAGGCCAACGAAAACCGCAGTGCCACACACCCATCCACCGGCGCACGCCTCGAGTTGAATGCCGATGGCGTGGTCACACTGAGCGTTCCGCTGAGTGATATCTGGATCGACATCCGCTTCACGCTGCCGTCCTGCACTGTCAACGGCGGTATGCCGGTCGTGACCGTCGAGGACGCGTCGAAGGCCATGCGCTCGGTCCTCGCGATCGCAGCAGGTGTCGACGGTCCCGACGCCCTGCCACTGGTGCACGACAACACCGCGACGGTCAACGTTGCATGGGATCCCGAGCAGGTCGCCGATCACACCGGTGTCACCGCGACCTTCGGAGCACCGCTGGCCCCGGGTCTCACCCTGGTGCCGGATGCGCTTGTCGGCCACTGCTGGCCCGCGGTTTTCGCGGCCATCGGTGCGGCTGTCACCGACGACGAAATCCCCGTGGTCGAGGGTCTGCTGAGCCTGGTGCATCTGGACCACGCCGCTCATCTGCTCTCTCCGATGCCGAAGACGACCGCCCAATTGACGGTCACCGCAACGAGTTCGGCGGCCTTCGACACCGAGTACGGGCGCGTGGTGCCGGTCGCCGTCAAGGTCTCCGACGCCGACGGCACCGTGTTGGCGGAGCTGGAGGAACGGTTCGCAATCCGGGGACGTACCGGTGGCGCCGAGCTGGGCGACCCGCCGCGCGCCGGTGGTGCGATCACCGACAACGCGACCGAGACTCCGCGTCGTCGCCGTCGCGACGTCACCGTCGCGGCACCGACCGACATGCGAGCCTTCGCGGTGGTCTCCGGGGACCACAACCCGATCCACACCGACCGTGCCGCCGCGCTGCTGGCCGGGCTCAAATCGCCCATTGTGCACGGTATGTGGCTCTCGGCGGCCGCGCAGCACGTGGTTGCCGCAACCGACGGTAAGGCCGCTCCGCCGGCTCGTGTGGTCGGCTGGACATCGCGCTTCCTCGGCATGGTGCTGCCCGGTGACGACATCGACTTCAGGGTCGACCGAGTCGGGATCGACCGCGGCGCCGAGATCGTCGAGGTCGCCGCGCGGGTCAACAATGAGCTCGTGATGTCGGCGACGGCACAGCTGGCTGCCCCGAAGACCGTCTATGCGTTCCCCGGCCAAGGCATCCAGCACAAGGGCATGGGCATGGAGGTTCGCGCCCGGTCCAAGGCCGCGCGCAAGGTGTGGGACTCCGCCGACAAGTTCACCCGCGACACCTTGGGCTTCTCGGTCCTGCATTTGGTGCGGGACAACCCGACCAGCCTGATCGCCAGCGGCGTGCATTACCACCACCCCGACGGCGTGCTGTTCCTGACGCAGTTCACCCAGGTCGCGATGGCCACGGTGGCGGGCGCCCAGGTCGCCGAGATGCGCGAGCAGGGTGCGTTCGTCGAAGGCGCGCTGGCTTGCGGCCACTCCGTCGGCGAATACACCGCCCTGGCATGTGTTAGCGGGGTGTACGAGATGGAGGCCTTGCTGGAGGTGGTGTTCAGTCGTGGCTCCAACATGCACGACATCGTGCCGCGCGATCACATGGGTCGGTCCAACTACCGACTGGCGGCGATCCGGCCGTCGCAGATCGATCTCGACGATGACGAGGTGCCGGGCTTCATCGACGGTGTCGCCGAGCGCACCGGAGAGTTCCTGCAGATCGTCAACTTCAACCTGCGCGGTTCGCAGTACGCCATCGCAGGTACCGTGCGCGGTCTGGAGGTGCTGGAGGAAGAGGTCGAGAAGCGTCGCGAAATCAGCGGTGGCAAGCGGTCTTTCATCCTGGTTCCCGGTATCGACGTACCGTTCCACTCGTCCGTGTTGCGCGTCGGCGTCGCCGACTTCCGTCGCTCGCTTGAGCGTGTCATGCCGCGCGACAAGGATCCCGACCTGATCGTCGGCAAGTACATCCCCAACCTGGTGCCCAAGCCGTTCAGCTTGGACCGCGAATTCATCCAGGAGATCCGGGATCTGGTGCCCGCCGAACCGCTCGACGAGGTCCTCGCCGACTACGACACCTGGCGGAACGAGAAGCCGGCCGAGCTGTGCCGCAAGATCGTCATCGAGCTGCTCGCGTGGCAGTTCGCCAGCCCGGTGCGCTGGATCGAGACCCAGGACCTGCTCTTCATCGAGGAGGCCGCGGGTGGTCTCGGTGTCGAGCGGTTCGTCGAGATCGGCGTCAAGTCCGCGCCGACAGTCGCGGGTCTTGCCGCCAACACGCTGAAGCTGCCCGAGTATTCGCACAGCACAACCGAAGTGCTGAACTCGGAGCGCGACGCCGCGGTGCTGTTCGCCACAGACACCGATCCCGAGCCTGACCTTGATGAGGACGTCGAAGCGGACGCCGCACCCGCGCCGGTGGAAGCGGCAGCGCCCACCGAGGCCGCACCCGCGCCAGCCGCGCCCGCGGCTCCGTCGGGTGGCCCACGTCCGGACGACCTCACCTATGACGCCGCCGACGCCACAACGGCGTTGATCGCTCTGTCGGCGAAGATGCGCGTCGATCAGATCGAGGAACTGGACTCCATCGAGTCCATCACCGACGGAGCGTCCTCGCGGCGCAACCAGCTTCTGGTTGACCTCGGCTCGGAGCTGAATCTCGGCGCCATCGACGGTGCCGCAGAGGCCGATTTGGCCGGGCTGAAGGGCCAGGTCACCAAGCTGGCGCGAACCTATAAGCCATACGGCCCAGTGCTTTCCGACGCGGTCAATGACCAGCTGCGCACGGTCCTCGGGCCGTCGGGCAAGCGTCCCGCATACATCGCCGAACGGGTCAAGAAGACCTGGGAGCTCGGCGACGGCTGGGTCAAGCACGTCACCGTCGAGGTGGCGTTGGGCACCCGCGAGGGGTCCAGCGTGCGCGGCGGCGATCTGGGCGGCCTGCACGCCGGCGCCCTTGCGGACGTGGCGAGTGTCGACAAGGTCATCGACGCCGCAGTGTCCGCGGTGGGCGCGCGAAAGGGTGTTGCGGTCACACTGCCCGCGGCTGCCGGCGGCGGGGGCGGCGTGGTGGATTCCGCCGCGCTGGGTGAGTTCGCCGAACAGGTGACCGGCCCGAACGGTGTGCTCGCCTCGGCGGCACGCCTGATCCTGGGCCAGCTGGGCCTGGACGCCCCGGTCAATACGCCCGAAGCGACGGACGCAGAACTCATCGATCTGGTCACAACCGAATTGGGTTCGGACTGGCCGCGTTTGGTGGCGCCGACGTTCGACGGCCGCAAGGCGGTGTTGTTCGACGACCGCTGGGCCAGCGCACGCGAGGATTTGGCCAGGCTCTGGGTACTCGACGACGGCGAGATCGACGGTGACTGGCAACGCCTTTCGGAGCGGTTCGAAGGCGCGGGACACATCGTCGGTACCCAGGCGACCTGGTGGCAGGGCAAGGCGCTGGCTGCAGGCCGCAACATCCATGCCTCTCTGTACGGCCGCGCGGCGGCGGGAGCGGAGAACCCGGGCAAGGGTCGCTACGCCGACGAGGTCGCGGTGGTGACCGGCGCATCGAAGGGCTCCATCGCGGCATCCGTGGTGGCCCAACTCCTCGACGGCGGAGCGACTGTTGTCGCGACCACCTCCAAACTCGACGACGACCGCCTGGCGTTCTATCGCACGCTGTACCGGAACAACGCCCGATTCGAAGCTCAGCTGTGGGTGGTGCCCGCCAACATGGCGTCCTACAGCGACATCGACGCCCTCGTATCGTGGGTGGGTACGGAGCAGACCGAAAGCCTTGGGCCGCAGTCTATTCACCTCAAGGACGCGCTGACGCCGACCCTGCTGTTCCCGTTTGCGGCGCCGCGAGTGGCCGGCGACCTGTCCGACGCGGGATCGCGTGCCGAGATGGAGATGAAGGTATTGCTGTGGGCCGTTCAGCGGCTGATCGGCGGGCTGTCACACGTCGGTGCGGAACGCGACATCGCCGCACGGTTGCACGTGGTGCTGCCAGGGTCGCCGAACCGCGGCATGTTCGGCGGTGACGGTGCCTACGGTGAGTCCAAGTCCGCGCTCGACGCATTGGTCACCCGGTGGAAGGCCGAGTCGTCATGGGCGCAGCGGGTTTCGTTGGCGCACGCGCTGATCGGCTGGACGAAGGGCACCGGGCTGATGGGTCACAACGACGCCATCGTCGGTGCCGTCGAGGAAGCTGGCGTGATCACCTACACCACCGACGAGATGGCGAGGATGTTGCTCGACCTGTGCGACATCGAGTCCAAGGTGGCTGCGGCGCGCGAGCCGCTGCAGGCCGACCTGACCGGCGGACTGGCCGAAGTCGACCTCGACCTGGCCGAGTTGGCCGCCAAGGCCCGCGACGATCAGGCGGCGGGAGGCGCCGAGAGTGTGGACGCCGACGGCGACGAGCACGGCACGATCCGTGCGCTGCCGTCCCCGCCGCGCGGCTATCGGTCCGCGCCGCCGCCCGCATGGAACGACCTCGATGTCGACCCCGCCGATCTGGTGGTGATCGTCGGCGGCGCCGAGCTCGGACCGTATGGCTCGTCGCGCACCCGCCTCGAGATGGAGGTCGACAACGAGCTGTCGGCGGCCGGCGTCCTGGAGCTGGCGTGGACCACCGGTCTGGTCAAGTGGGAGGACGATCCCACTCCGGGCTGGTACGACGCCGAGACCGGCGAGTTGGTCGACGAGGGCGAGCTGGTGGAGCGCTACCACGACGCGGTCATCGAGCGGGTTGGCATCCGTGAGTTCGTCGACGACGGCGCGATAGATCCGGACCACGCTGCACCGCTGCTGGTTTCGGTGTTCCTCGACAAGGACTTCACGTTTGTCGTGTCGTCGGAGGCCGAAGCCCGGCCATTCGTGGATTTCGATCCGGAGCACACGGTCATCGCGCCGGTGCCGGACAGCGGCGACTGGCAGGTCACGCGCAAGGCAGGCACCGAAATTCGGGTGCCTCGCAAGACGAAGCTGTCCCGCACTGTCGGCGCACAGATCCCGACGGGCTTCGACCCGATGGTGTACGGCGTCCCCGCGGACATGGTGTCGTCGATCGACCGATTGGCGCTGTGGAACCTCGTCACCACCGTCGACGCGTTCCTGTCCGCGGGCTTCACCCCGACCGAGCTGATGCGCTGGGTGCACCCCAGCCTGGTGGCCAGCACGCAGGGCACCGGCATGGGTGGCATGACGTCGATGCAGACGATGTACCACGGCAACCTGCTGGGCCGGAACAAGCCGAACGACATCCTGCAGGAGGTACTGCCGAATGTCATTGCCGGACATGTGGTTCAGTCCTACATCGGCAGTTACGGGTCGATGATCCACCCGGTCGGCGCATGCGCCACCGCAGCGATCTCGGTCGAGGAGGGCGTCGACAAGATCCGCCTCGGCAAGGCCGAGTTCGTGGTGGCGGGCGGTTACGACGACCTGACGCTGGAGGCGATCATCGGATTCGGTGACATGTCGGCCACGGCCGACACCGAGATGATGCGGGCCAAGGGCATCAGCGACTCGAAGTTCTCCCGCGCCAACGACCGTCGTCGGCTCGGGTTCGTCGAGGGACAGGGTGGCGGAACAATCCTGCTCGCCCGCGGCGACCTCGCACTCAAGATGGGCCTGCCGGTGCTGTCAGTGGTCGCGTACGTGTCGTCCTTCGGTGACGGTGTCCACACGTCGATCCCCGCTCCGGGGCTCGGTGCGCTGGCCGCCGGTCGCGGAGGCAAGGATTCGCAGCTGGCTCGTTCACTCGCGAAGTTGGGTGTCGGCGCCGATGACATCGCGGTGATCTCCAAGCACGACACCTCCACGCTGGCCAACGACCCGAACGAGACCGAGCTGCACGAACGGCTCGCGGACTCGTTGGGCCGCTCCGCCGGGGCACCGCTGTTCGTCGTGTCACAGAAGAGCCTGACCGGTCACTCGAAGGGTGGCGCGGCGGCATTCCAGATGATGGGGCTGTGCCAGATCCTGCGCGACGGCGTGATCCCGCCGAACCGCAGCCTGGACTGCGTCGATGAAGAAATGGCCAGCTCCGCCCACTTGGTCTGGCTGCGCGACAGCCTGCGGCTTGGCGACAAGTTCCCGTTGAAGGCTGGCCTGATCACCAGCCTCGGGTTCGGTCACGTGTCCGGCCTGGTGGCTCTGGTGCACCCGCAGGCGTTCATCGCGGCGTTGAGCCCCGACGAGCGTGAGGACTACAAGCGCAGGGCGGACGCTCGTGTACTCGCCGGACAGCTGCGGCTCGCTTCGGCGATTGCGGGCGGGCGGCCGCTGTACGAGAAGCCGGCCGACCGGCGGTTCAGCGGGGACACACCGGAGAAGCGGCAGGAGGCGGCAATGCTCCTTGACGAGGCGTCGCGGCTCGGCGAGGACGACGTGTACATGCCTTCAGGGCAGTGATATAGCGTCTTGCGCATGGCGGTAGTCGGTGTGGGGATCGATCTGGTTTCCATACCCGACTTCGCCGCACAGGTCGACCAGCCGGGGACGGTGTTCGCCGAGACGTTCACGCCCGGTGAGCGTCGCGATGCCGCCGACAAGAGCTCGTCGGCGGCACGGCATCTGGCGGCGCGTTGGGCGGCCAAGGAGGCTGTGATCAAGGCGTGGTCCGGGTCGCGGTTCGCCAAACGGCCAATGCTGCCGGAGGGCATCCACCGCGACATCGAGGTCGTCACCGACATGTGGGGCCGGCCGAAGGTGCGACTCACCGGCGCCATCGGCGAACACCTGAAGGACGTGACGATTCACCTGTCGATGACGCACGAGGCCGACACTGCAGCCGCCGTAGTGATACTGGAGGAGCGCTGATTGCTGCGCGAACACGCGCAAATGTCCCCATTTCTTCGGCGTTTCGGGTGCATTTGCGTCTGTCCCCAGCTTGCGCGGGGGCCCGTGCGCAGAAGAGGTGACCCGCTAACCTCGTCGTCATGAGCGATTTGGTGCAGCGGGTGCGCGACGTACTGCCCGCGGTGCGGCGGGACCTGGAAGACCTGGTGCGCATCGAATCGGTGTGGGCCGACCCGGCGCGCCGCGGTGAAGTGGAGCGCAGCGCCGATGCAGTGGCAAAACTGTTGTCGGACGCGGGTTTTGAAGATGTGCAGATCGTCAGCGAGGGTGGCGCCCCTGCCGTCATCGCCCGGCACCCGGCGCCACCAGGTGCGCCCACCGTCTTGCTCTACGCCCACCATGACGTGCAACCGGAGGGTGACCACGCGCAGTGGAACTCGCCGCCGTTTCAACCCACCGAGCGCGACGGTCGCCTCTACGGACGTGGCACCGCCGATGACAAGGCTGGCATCGCAACGCATTTGGCGGCCTTCCGTGCCCATGGTGGCAACCCCCCGGTCGGGGTGACGGTGTTCGTCGAGGGGGAAGAGGAGTCGGGTTCGCCGTCACTGTCCCGACTGCTGGCGGCGCACCGCGAGACACTGGCGTCCGACGTCATAGTGATCGCCGACTCCGACAACTGGAGCGCCGACGTTCCCTCGCTGACGGTGTCGCTGCGCGGCCTCGCCGACTGCGTCGTCGAGGTGGCGACGCTGGATCACGGCCTGCACTCCGGGTTGTGGGGTGGTGTCGTTCCTGATGCGTTGACTGTGCTGGTGCGACTGCTGGCCAGCCTGCACGACGACGAGGGCAACGTGGCCGTCGAGGGACTGCACGAAGCTACCGCGGCCGATGTCGACTACGCACCGGAGCGGGTGCGCGAGGAGTCAGGCCTGTTGGACGGCGTCGGTGAGATTGGCTCCGGTTCGGTACCGCAACGACTTTGGGCCAAACCGGCGATCACGGTGATAGGAATCGACACGACGCCGATCGACAAGGCGTCGAACACGTTGATTCCGCGGGCGCGGGCGAAGGTCAGCATGCGGGTGGCACCAGGAGGTGATGCGGGACAGCACCTCATGGCCCTGACACGTCACCTCGAGCTGAACGCACCGTGGGGTGCGCAAGTGACCGTCACGCCCGGCGACGTCGGCCAACCGTACGCCATCGACGCCAGTGGAGCGGTATACGACGCCGCCCGCTCGGCGTTCCGGCGCGCGTGGGGTGCCGAGCCCGTCGACACCGGTGTCGGTGGGTCCATTCCGTTCATCGCCGAGTTCGCCGCGGCGTTCCCGTCGGCCAAGATTCTGGTGACCGGTGTGGAAGATCCTGCGACACAAGCGCACAGCGTCAACGAAAGCTTGCACCTGGGAGTGCTGGAACGTGCCGCGACCGCCGAGGCGCTATTGCTGGCGAACCTCGGTTCAGACGGAGAGGTCGCGACGTAGCTTGGCCACATGGCCGGTAGCGCGAATGTTGTACTGCGCCACTTCGATCCGGCCCTTTTCGTCGACGACGAATGTCGAGCGGATGACGCCCTCGACTTTCTTGCCGTACATCATCTTCTCGCCGAATGCGCCCCACGCCCGCAGCACTTCGCGGTCTGGATCGGACAACAGGGGGAACGTCAGCTTCTGTTCGTCGCGGAACTTCGCCAGCTTGGCCGGCTTGTCGGGGGAGATGCCGACGACGTCGAGCCCTGCGTCGCTCAATTCGCGCAGATTGTCGCGGAAGTCACAGGCCTCCTTGGTGCAGCCCGGCGTCGATGCCGCCGGGTAGAAGTACACGATGACCTTGCGGCCCTTGTAGTCGGAAAGCTTCACGGTCTTGCCATCGGCGTCGAGCAGGCTGAACTGGGGGGCTTTGGCGCCCACCTCGAGTCGCGGAGTCTGTGGCACGCGTGCGGATCCCTTTCTCATGGACCAGTTGACTTCGATTAGTGCGAGCTGCTCTAGGGTAGTTCCGCAAGGCACCAGACTTGGCGCAGGGCTTTTCAGCGTATTGGAGGTGGACGTGGCGGACCGCGACCCCGACACGATCAAGCAGGAAATCGACCAGGCTCGTGATCAGCTGGCGTTGACTGTGGACTCCCTGGCCGAGCGCGCGAACCCCCGTCGGCTCGCCGACGACTTCAAGATCGGATTGGCGCGCTTCGTCAAGAAACCGGTCGTGGCCGTGTCGCTGGCAGGCGTCGGAACGATCGTGATCGTGGTCGTCATCCGCCGGTTCCGGCGGCGCTGAGGTCGGGTCAGTTCACCGTCGGCGGGCGGAGCGGAACCACGTGGTGAACCAGGAGCCAGGAGGATTGGCCACCCGGCCGAGGCGACTGCAGTTGTACACCGCGACGGGGCCCTGTGCAGTTACCCCATCGTCGGCACCCGGGCCCGCGGCACCGGCTGCGAACGATGCGCCAATCTGCGGCATCAGCTAAGTCCTCATCTCGTAGGGTCCACTGCTCACATCGTGCCGTGGCCATGTAGGCCAGCTAACGCGGACTCTAGCATTGAATGCGCCTTTTCGGCAGCTTGACCCGGAGAGTAGCTGTGGAGAGAGTTGCTTCCGCAACTATTTTCTCGCCTGCGGAATCCGTAGCATAATTCCACTTATAGGGTCTTCAGCACATATCTAGCAGCTCAAAAGCCGAAGTCGCATAGTATTTACGCAAACGTAAACCGCAACCATCTGGACGGTACAAGACGAGGTTGGAACCGACGAGCGGTCCGGCGAACGCGGAGGAAATGAGTGCGCCGTCAGGGTTTCGAACCCCGGACCCGCTGATTAAGAGTCAGCTGCTCTACCAACTGAGCTAACGGCGCTGCGTGTGCGACAATAACAGGCCGCGCGGCACAGGGTGAAATCCCTACTCGCCGCTGCTGGCGGGCGACGCTGCGGTCGTACCCCCGGTCGCCGTTACCCTTAGACTATTGCCAGAGAATCGTCCCTTCGTGAGGTGGAGCAAACAATGTGGCAGGTCAGGTCCGTGGCCGATCCGCGTCGCAATCGTCGATGGCTGACGGTCATGGCGCTGATTCCCGCGATCGTGCTTGGACTGTCGGCGTGCAGCAGCACCTCTGCGCCGCCGCCGCCTCAGGTCATTACCGATAAGGGCACGCCATTCGGTGACCTGCTCGTCCCCAAGCTGACAGCTTCGGTGAAAGACGGGGACGTCGGGGTGAGTGTCGATGCACCGGTGACGATCAGCGCAGAGGACGGGGTGCTGGGCGCGGTCACCATGGTGAACGAGGACGGCAGCCCCGTCGAGGGCAAGCTGAGCAAGGACGGCCTGCAATGGGCCACCACCGAGGAACTCGGTTACAACAAGCGCTATACGGTGACCGCCGAATCACTGGGCCTTGGCGGTGCCACCACCCGCCAGATGACCTTCGAGACACACTCGCCAGAGAACCTCACCATGGCGTATGTAGTGCCCAGCGAGGGCGAGGTCGTCGGTGTCGGACAGCCGGTCGCCGTCCAGTTCGACGAGAACATTCCGAACCGGTTGGCTGCGCAGCAAGCCATCAAGATCAAGACCAATCCGCCTGTAGAGGGCGCCTTTTACTGGCTGAACAACCGCGAAGTGCGTTGGCGCCCCGCTGCTTACTGGAAGCCCGGTACGACGGTCGAGGTGGCGGTCAATACCTACGGCGTCGACCTGGGCGACGGATTGTTCGGCCAGGAGAACATCACCACGCATTTCACCATCGGCGACGCGATGATCACGCGGATCGACGACAACACCAAGACGCTCACGGTGACGCGCAACGGCGAGGTGATCAAGACCATGCCGGTGTCGATGGGCAAGGACAGCACGCCGACCAACAACGGCACCTACATCGTCGGTGATCGTCGGTCGCACATGGTGATGGACTCGTCCACCTACGGCGTGCCGACGAATTCGCCGAACGGCTACCGCACCGAGGTGGACTGGGCCACCCAGATCTCCTACAGCGGCATCTACGTGCACGCCGCGCCGTGGTCGGTGGGCAGTCAGGGCGAAAGCAACGTCAGCCACGGGTGCATCAACGTGAGTTCCAGCAACGGGCAGTGGTTCTACGACAACTCCAAACGCGGCGACGTCGTGGAGATCGTCAACACCGTCGGTTCGACGCTTCCGGGCACCGAAGGTTTGGGCGACTGGAACATCCCGTGGAGCCAATGGAAGACGGGTAACGCGAGCGTCTGACGGCGTGAACCCCGCCGCGGCGGTGCTTGGACCCGGCGACGAGTTCCACGGGTACGTCATCGACGGTGTGCTGGGTCATGGTGGGCATGCGAGCGTGTACCGCGCGCACTGGGACACAGACCCGGGCGGCTCGGATCGCGCCGTGGCGCTCAAAGTGCTCGACCGCCGCCGCTGCGGGCCCGCCGATCTCGCTCGGCTACAGCGTGAGTTCACCCTCTCCCGGCAACTCGATCACCCGCACATCGTCCGAATGGACAGGCTCGGCCACGACTGGTTGACGATGGAGTTCGTCGACGGCGGTAGCGTCGGCGTCCACCACGATCTGACCGAGCGACTGTCTGCGTTGGCTCAGATTGCCGACGCGTTGGACTACGCGCATCGACACGGCATCCTGCACTGCGACGTCAAGCCGGCCAATATCCTTATGGCAAACGATGCCGCGCGGCGGCGCGCAGTGCTGATCGACTTCGGTGTGGCACATGTCGTTGCGCAGGGAGTGGGGGAGCTTCCTCCCGCGCACATCGAAGCGTCGCTTCCGTACGCCGCACCGGAACTGCTGTATGGCAAGGCGCCTTCGGCGGCAAGCGATGAATATGCGTTGGCATGCACCACCGTTGAACTCTTGACCGGATCGCCGCCGTTCACCGCAAGCACGACGATGGCACTCGTCGACCAGCATCTCAAGAAGCCACCGCCGCGGATCTCACGGAATCGGGATTGGGTGCCGCACGCCGTCGACTCGATTCTGGCCAAGGCGATGGCGAAAACCCCTGGCAAACGCTATGACTCGTGTGTTCAGTTCATCTCGCTCATCAGCCGTGCCCTGAGCTAATGCTCACGTCTGAACACGTAACCCAGCTTTAACCGCTCCGAGTTTCGGTGTGGCCGTCTCGGCGTTAGCGTCGGCCGAATGGGATCGGCTCTGGAATACGACACTTCGGCACTCGCTCACGAAGACGAGGGCTACCACAAGGGACTCAAACCCCGCCAACTGCAGATGATCGCCATCGGCGGTGCGATCGGCACCGGCCTGTTCATGGGTGCCGGTGGCCGCCTGAACACCGCGGGCCCAGGGCTTTTCATCGTTTACGCGATCTGCGGCCTATTCGTGTTCTTCATCCTGCGGGCGCTCGGCGAGCTGGTGCTGCACCGTCCCTCCTCGGGGTCGTTCGTGTCGTACGCGCGCGAATTCCTCGGGGAGAAGGCGGCATACGTCGCCGGCTGGATGTACTTCTTCAACTGGGCGTGTACATCGATCGTCGACGTCACCGCCATCGCGCTGTACATGCACTACTGGGGCACGTTCGAAGCGATGCCGCAGTGGACGATCGCACTCATCGCGCTGGTGATCGTGCTGACGGTGAACATGATCTCGGTAAAGGTGTTCGGCGAGATGGAGTTCTGGGCGGCCCTGATCAAGGTCGTCGCGTTGGTGACATTTCTGTTGGTCGGCATCGTGTTTCTCGCGGGCCGGTTCTCCGTCGAGGGTCAGCCGACCGGGCTGTCGGTCATCGCCGACAACGGCGGGATTCTGCCGACGGGCGTCCTGCAACTGGTGATCATCACGTCCGGCGTCATCTTCGCCTACGCCGCAGTCGAATTGGTGGGCACGGCGGCGGGTGAAACCGAGAATCCTGACAAGGTGATGCCGAAGGCCATCAATTCGGTGGTGTTCCGTATCGCCGTGTTCTACGTCGGTTCGCTGATCCTGCTGGCGCTCCTGCTGCCCTACACCGCGTACCAACAGGGCACCAGCCCGTTCGTCACGTTCTTCTCAAAGATCGGCGTGCCCGCCGCCGGCGACATCATGAACTTCGTCGTGCTCACCGCGGCCCTTTCGAGCCTCAACGCGGGCCTCTATTCGACCGGGCGCATCCTGCGGTCGATGGCGATGAACGGCAGCGCACCGCAGTTCACCGCCAAGATGACCAGAAAGGGCGTCCCTTTCGCGGGCATTGCCCTGACGGCATGCTTCACGGTGGTCGGTGTCTTCCTGAACCTCGTCGTACCGTCGGAGGCCTTCAACATCGCGCTGGACCTGTCGGCGCTGGGCATCATTGCCTCGTGGGGGACCATCGTGATCTGCCAGATCCAGTTGTACCGCTGGTCCAAGCGCGGAATCCTCGCCAGACCCTCGTTTCGGCTGTTCGGTACGCCCTACACGAGCTACGCCACGCTGGTGTTCCTCGTCGCCGTCACCGCACTCATGTGCTACGAGAACTACTGGAACCTGATCGCGTTGCTCGTCATCGTCCCGGCCCTCATCGCGGGGTGGTACGCGGTGCGCGGCCGTGTGCTCGAGATGGCGCGCGAGCGTATCGGATATACGGGTAACTACCCCGTCATAGCCGAGACGCCGCTCATGGACGAATTTCTGGAGAAGGATCGCCACGAGCCCGACAAGTAATTGAAAAAGTCAGGGACCAAAAATGGCCCCTGACCGATTTGGGTGGCTGACGGGGCTCGAACCCGCGACTTCCAGGATCACAACCTGGTGCTCTACCAGCTGAACTACAGCCACCATCGCCGCCGTGCGGCGTCGTCGATACTAGCCGCTCGGGCGCTCTGCGGCCGAATCGATAACGTCCGCGTCACCACCGTTCGTTCCCAGCTCCTCGGCGATCGCGGCGATGTCGCTGGTCGACGGTCCAGGCGGGTCGACGAAGGCGGTGCGACGGTAGTACTTGAGCTCGCGGATCGACTCGTGGATGTCGGCCAGGGCACGGTGGGCCAGCCCCTTCTCGGGCTGGCCGAAGTAGATCCGCGGATACCAGCGTCGGCACAGTTCCTTGATGGAGCTGACGTCGATCATCCGGTAGTGCAGGAAGTCGTCGAGCTTCGGCATGTCACGCGCGATGAAGCCGCGATCGGTGGCGATGGAGTTGCCGGCCAGGGGAGCGGTCTTCGCCTGCTTGACGTGCGTGCGGATGTAGTCGAGCACCAGCTCCTCAGCGGCCTCCACGTTCACGGTCGACGTCCGCACCTCCTCGGTCAGGCCCGATCGGGCGTGCATGTCCTTTACCACGTCGACCATCGACGACAGCGCCTCGTCGTCGGTGTGGATCACCACGTCGATGCCCTCGCCCAGGATGTTGAGGTCGGCGTCGGTGACGAGCACCGCGATTTCGATGAGCCGGTCCGTCCGCAGGTTCAGGCCGGTCATCTCACAGTCGATCCACACGAGTTCGTCACGCACAGCGCTCACAGTACTGTTTGCGACCATGACGACTGACTCGAGCGCCAACCGAGCACAGCAGATCGCCATCGGATACGCCGTCGAGGGTCAGGCGCTGGACCTGGGAACCGTCGTCGTGGACGGGGTCTGCGACCCGGCCGCACAGGTCCGGATCCCGCTAGCCACCGTCAACCGCCACGGCCTGGTCGCAGGCGCCACCGGTACCGGTAAGACGAAGTCCCTGCAGGTGATCGCTGAGCAGCTGTCCACTGCCGGGGTGCCGTGCCTGATGGCCGATGTCAAGGGCGACCTGTCGGGGCTGTCGGAGCCCGGCGAGGCAGGAGACAAGACCGAGCAGCGGGTCAAGGACACCGGCGACCAGTGGACACCCACCGCCTATCCGGTGGAATTTCTGTCGCTGGGTACCAGCGGCATCGGCATTCCTGTGCGAGCCACTGTCTCCAGCTTCGGGCCAATCCTGCTGTCAAAGGTGTTGGGACTCAACCAAACCCAGGAATCTACGCTCGGATTGATCTTCCACTGGGCAGACCAAAAGGGCCTGCCGCTGCTGGACCTGAAGGATCTACGCGCGGTGATCCAGTACCTCACCGGCGACGAGGGCAAACCGGAACTGAAAGCTCTGGGCGCGGTGTCCAAGACGACTGCCGGTGTCATCCTGCGGGCCCTGGTAAACCTCGAGGCCGACGGCGGTGACACCTTCTTCGGCGAGCCCGAGTTGGAACCCGAGGACCTGATGCGAGTCGACGACCAGGGCCGCGGCATCATCACGCTCCTCGAGGTCGGTGAACAGGCCGCACGGCCGGTGATGTTCTCGACGTTCTTGATGTGGGTGCTCGCGGATCTCTTCACGACGCTGCCCGAGGTGGGCGATCTCGACAAACCGAAGCTTGTGTTCTTCTTCGACGAGGCCCACCTGCTGTTCACCGACGCGTCCAAGGCCTTCCTCGAACAGGTCGAGCAGACCGTCAAGTTGATCCGGTCCAAGGGCGTCGGCGTGTTCTTCTGCACGCAGTTGCCCACGGACGTGCCGAACAACGTGCTGTCGCAGTTGGGTGCGCGGGTGCAGCATGCGTTGCGCGCGTTCACCCCCGATGATCAGAAGGCGCTCAGCAAGACGGTGCGGACGTATCCGAAAACCGAGGTCTACGACCTCGAGGAAGCTCTGACGTCGTTAGGCATCGGCGAAGCGATCGTCACCGTGCTGTCGGAGAAGGGCGCGCCGACGCCCGTCGCGTGGACCAGGATGCGGGCACCGCGCTCGCTGATGGACACCATCGGTCCCGACGCGATCGCCGCGGCGGCGAAGGCCAGTCCGCTGCAGGCCGAATACGGCCAGACCATCGACCGCGACTCCGCCTACGAACGGTTGACCGCGAAACTGGCTCCGCCACCTGCCGCGTCGCCGCAGCCCGCCGATCCCGGGCTGCCACCACCGGTGCCGGTCGACGTCGGGGGAGCCACCGCCTCCGGCGAGGTGAAGAGCCGCGACGGCGCCGAACCCGGGATGCTCGACAAGATGATGAGCAGCCCGGCGTTCAAGAGCGCGATGCGCTCGGCGGGCACGGTGATAGGCCGCGAGATCACACGGAGCATCTTCGGCACCGGCCGCCGCCGCAGGCGCTAGTTGCCGCCGAGCTTTTTGTAGACGGCGCCGACGATCGGAGTGACGATCGCGCGCGGGGTGTAGCCGGCGGCCACCGACATCGCCTTGCTCGTGACGCCGGGGACGATCCGCATCTTGTTGCGCTCCAGGCCATCCAGCGACAGCTTGGCGGTGTATTCGGTGGAGATCCACAGGAAGTCCGGGATGAGCTTCTCGACGAGCGACTGCTCGTGCTCGTCGGGCAGGGTCTCGCGAACCGGGCCGGGCGCCAGCAGGGTGACGTGCACACCGGCGCGCTTGAGCTCGCCGCGCAGCGACTCGCTGAAGGTGTTGACGAACGCCTTGGTCGCCGCGTAGGTGGCGTTGTTCGGAATTGGCGAATTGCCCGCTGCCGAACCGGAAATCAGGATGCCGCCGGCCTTGCGCTCGACCATTCCCGGCAGCACCGCGAGCGCAAGATCGTGCACGCCAAGGACATTGAGCTGCACCTGCGCCTGTTCGGCCGCGGGATCAAGCGACGCGACAGGACCGAAGGTGGCGGTGCCCGCGTTGGCGCACAGGATCGAGATGTTGCGGACCGCCAATTCGTCGCAGAACTTCCCACGTTCGGCCGGATCGGCCAGGTCGACGGGACGCACCTCGACGGTCACGCCGTACTGCCCGGTGATCCGGTCCGCCAGTGCTCGGAGGACATCTTCGCGGCGTGCGGTGATGATCAGGTGGTGTCCACGGGACGCGAGCTCGACGGCCAGCGCCTCGCCGATGTTCTGCGACGCGCCGGTGACGACAGCACGGGCATCCGAGCTGGGAGCGGGTACTGGCATGGGCCGGACTATATCGTGGGCCTCCATGAGCGAACTGCGGTCGTCCGCACCACCCGCGCGACGGTCGCAGATCCTCGCGTGGGCGCTATGGGATTTCGGCGCGACCGGGCTGAACGCGGTGGTGGTGACCTTCGTGTTCTCGATTTACCTGACCAACACCGTCGGCGACGACCTGCCCGGCGGCATCAGCGCCACGAGCTGGCTCGGGTGGGCGCTGGGCGCTGCGGGCCTGATGGTCGCCCTGCTCGCGCCGGTGACCGGCGTGTGGGTGGACGCGCCGTGGCGGCGTCGACGCGCGCTGGCCGTGCTGAGCGCGCTGGCGGTCGGCCTGACGCTGTCGATGGGCCTCATCCGCGACGACTACCGCTACCTCGCGGGGGGCCTGGTGCTGGTGGCCTGCGCCTCGGCGTGTGGCGATCTGGCGACGGTGCCGTACAACGCGATGCTGCGTCAGCTGTCCACGCCGAAGACATCCGGGCAGATTTCCGGAATGGGTCTGGGGCTGGGTTTTTTCGGCAGTGTGGTGCTGCTGCTGGTCGTCTATTTCGGGTTCATCGCCGCCGACGGGGACCACAGCGGTCTGCTCGACCTGCCGGTCGCCGATGGTCAAAACGTTCGGGCCGCAATGCTGTTCACGGCCATCTGGTTTGGATCGTTTGCGTTGCCGTTGTTGATAGCGGCGCCCAGCCCTCACCCGGATCCACTGGAAGAACGGGTGGCCGGTGGCTTCTTCAGCGGATATCGCAAGCTGTGGGCCGAGATCGGCAGCGAATGGCGGCGTGATCACAACGTCGTCTATTACCTGATCGCCAGCGCGGTTTTCCGCGACGGGCTCACCGGCATCTTCGCGTTCGGTGCGGTGCTGGGTGTGCGGGTCTACGGCGTTTCGCAAGCCGACGTGCTGCTGTTCGGAGTCAGCGCCAGCGTCGTCGCCGCCATCGGTGCGGTCATCGGCGGCCGGCTCGACGACCGCTTTGGTGCCAAACCCGTCATCGTCGGGTCGCTGACCGCCATGATCGCGGTGGCCAGCACCCTCATGACACTGTCGGGCGTGCTTGCCTTCTGGGTCTGCGGGCTACTGCTGTGCCTGTTCATCGGGCCCACGCTGTCGGCCGCGCGGACACTGATGCTGCGGATGTCGGCGGACGGCAAGGAAGGCGTGGCATTCGGTCTGTACACGACCACCGGGCGCGCGGTCTCGTATCTGGCGCCGGTGTTGTTCTCCACGTTCATTGCCGTGTTCGGTGCCGACCGCGCCGGTATGGGCGGACTGATCGTGGTCCTTGCGTTGGGGCTACTGGCGATGCTGGCGGTGAAGACACCGGGCCGGGTGGCTGCGGCCTAACCCGTCGTGGCACAGATCGTCAGACCGGCACCGGTGCGTTGCTCGAGTGTGACGCCGTTGACAGAGATCGAGCAGTTCACTTCGCGGCCGACGTTGATGATGCTGATGCTCGCGGAAGCGTTTGCAGGCTCTGGCAATTGGACTTCCTTGCTCCACGGCAGCAGGACGTTGAACTCCGTCTGCAGCAATCCGCCGTTGTCGACGTACGTGATGTTGATGGCCCGGCCTTCACCGCTGACGTCGTAGACCACGGTCTCCGTGGGACCGGGCGCGGTCGAGCTGGTTGTCGGGGGCACCGTCGGTGCTGTCGGAAGGGGCAACACGGGAATCGAAGGTGTGCGGGATGTCGTCGTCGGAGCCCGTGTCGGGGAGCTGGGCTCAGACAGCGACGGCGGCGGCGCGACGACCGTTTCCTGGCGGGAACTGTTGTCGTAGACGACGACCAACGCGATCACCAGGCCGATGACAGCCAACACTGCCGTCGCGGCCAGCACCCACAGCCAGCGGGGCGACTTCGGTTCGTCCGGCGGCGGTGGTTCCCCCGGCCCTGAAGGCGGATACTGCCCACCGTATTGGTCGTACTGACCGGTCGAGTAGGGGTCGTAGCCGTAGGGCGAGGACGCGGGCAATTGCTCGGTCGGGGGCGGAGTTGCGGGGGTTTGATAGGTGGGACCGTAGGGGGCCTGGCTCGCATACGCCGGATCGGTGTACCCCGGGTAGTCGTTACCCAGCGGTTGCGTCGGGTCCGGCCTGTCGCGGAAGCCTGGCTGCTCCTCACGTCCGCGATGTGGTGAATCGGTCATACCCGCCTCATGGCTGCGAGGGTACCTGTGCAAGCGCTCAGTCTGCCGTTGCGAGTGAGTGATCTTTTGTGGTCACGCGACTCGCACCCCATCTCGGGGTTGTTCTCCGGCTTGCTGGCCGGTTCCCTTCCGCGCTTCACGGCCACCTGCCGGGCCAGGCCCGGCCTTACGGTCGGCTCCACGCTTGACGGCGGCCCCAACTGGGCCGACGACGCTAGATCGTTCCTCGTAGCGCGCGAGGTTCACAGCGGCGTTGTCATCGCGCTGATGCACTGGTGCCGAACACGCATCGCATTGCCAGTGCTGCGCCCAGCCGATGTCCTGAACATGCCCACAGGCATGGCAGGTTTTCGACGACGGGAACCACCGGTCGGCAACCACGAGTTGTGACCCGTACCAACCGGTCTTGTAGGACAGGTGACGTCGGGCAGTGCCCAGCGCTGAGTCCGACAGCCCACGCCGCCGGGCGCGTGCTCCGGTCAACCCTTTCTGTCGCAGCATCCCGGCCGCGTCCAAACCTTCAACCACGAGCCGGCCGTGAGTTTTGGCCAATCGGGTTGTCAGGACGTGCAAGTGATGGGCGCGGACATCGTTGACCCGGCGATGCAGCCGGGACAGTTCAGTGGTGCGTTCCCGGTAGCGTCGGGAACCCTTCACACAGCGTGACCGGGCACGCGAAACATGCCGCAACTCGCGCAGCGCTGTTTCCAACGGGCGCGGGTTGGCGACATGTTCGATCACGACGCCGTCCGCGGTGGCCACGGTCGCCAAGCGCCGGACCCCGACATCCACACCCGCCCGCGAATCCGGCCGTGCCACGCGGGGCTGCTGGGGACGTTGCACCATCACCCGCACGCTCGCATCCACGCGGGTGCCGTTGCGCCGCACCGAAATCGCGAGTACCCGTGCTCGCCCGGCCTGGATCAAGCGTTCTATGCGGCGGGTGTTCTCGTGCGTGCGGACAGTGCCGATCACCGGCAGTGTGAGGTGACGCCGGTCGGGTTCGACACGCATCGCCCCGGTGGTGAAGCACACCCGGTCAGCGTCGCGGCCTTTGCGCTTGAACCGCGGGAACCCAACCCGTTTACCAGCGCGTTTGCCGCAGCGAGAGGTCTGCCAGTTCCAGTACGCGTCCACCGCGCCCGCGATCCCGTCGGCGTAGGCCTCCTTCGAGCATTCCGGCCACCACACTGCCCCTGTCTCGGCGTTGAAACACACGTCGTCTTTGACTGTGTTCCAACGTTTCCGCAGCGCCCGAAGGGATGGTTTCTCCATCTCCAAACCGGACGCGTGCCACGCCTCGATGTCGGCTTTCAGCGCCGCGACGGTCCAGTTGAATGCCTTACGCCGCGCACCGAAATGCCGCGCCAACGCGCGAGCCTGCTCGGCGGTCGGGTCGAGGGTGAACCGGAACGCCTGCACCATCCAGCCGTCGGGGATCTCAAAACGCGGCATCTCAGGCCGCCTCCACGTCGTCGGATGCCGCGGCCGCCAGCGCACGCCTGGCTCGGTTGTGCGGAGCGCGCTTGCCATAGAGTCGGGCGCATATCGAGATTTCGGTCGCATCCCGCACCAGATCGTCATCGACCTCGGCCGAATCGACCACCAGTTCACTGCCCTGGGCGGACAGGAGCGGCTTCGACGTACTTAGAGCCGAACCAGCAGAAACGGTGTCGGTGTTCCACGATGACCCGACTCACCGTCGCGTCACCCAGCAGCGCAAGAAACTTACGGCGGTGCCCATTGAGCGCGGAACCGATCTCAACGACGATCTTGCCGACAGGGGTCTGCTCAGCCGTAGTCCACGCAGTCACCCGCGCTACGTGCCGATCCAGGTCGGCCTCCTGATCTGCTGACGACACCCACGTGTCCACGCCCGTCCTCGGCTGCGGGCCAGCGTCGCTAGCCGGCTCATCCACGAGAATCAGCCGGCTCACCTTCCGGGCGGGCACCGGTAACACCCCGGCGCGAAACCAGTGAGACGCGGTCACTCGCGCAACACAGTTGCGCTCAGCCCACGCCGCCAGATTCATGTTTCTGTTCCTACAGCACACCACCGACAACCATCGACCACTCGACCCGCAACAGCAGGCAACCCTCGTGGCGGCGGATCGGATCGGCCGGACTGTCACCATCGCCACGTTTACCACCTGCGACCTCGGTTTACCCTGGTTCCGATGACAGAGCAGGTTCGTCGCGTCTACGGCGCATCGATGTCCCCGGACGCCACCGCGTTCGCGCACCTCGTGGACGACGGTGGCTACCCGCGCGCGGTGCAGCGATTCCTGCGCGGATGGCGGGCCAGTTCCTCCCGAGACGTCGAACTGCCCGTCGAGGGGCCGGTGCATCGGGTGATGCATTCCGCGGACGGGCACTGGCTCGCCTGTGAGGTGGCGCCCGAAGGTGGAACCCGCAGCCAGATCTGGGTGGTGACAACCGATCCCGACGACCGCGATGCACGCCGCATCGACAATTGGCCGGCCGGAGCGCCCGAAGGCACTGCGGAACTCATCAACTGGGACGGCACACTAGTCGCGGCCATCCTCACCGGCGACGACGGTGTCGGCAGCTCGTGCCTTATCGATCCCGCCGACGGCGCCACAGTCGTGCTGGACCGGCGGTCGGGCGGAAGACTGGTCGACGCGTGGGCGGGGGCGGCACTGGTGCGGGTCGGGCCACGTGGCTACCGCGACCTCATCATGTTGCGTGGTCTCACCGAAATCGCCTTGCTGCCCTATGATCCCGGCTCCACCACCGACAACGGGGTCATCCTCGACGATCACGGTCCTCGGCGCCTTCGTGCCGGCCTTGAGGGCGATTTGTACGAGCTGTATCAGCCCGCAAGCGCATCCGGGCCCGACAGCACCGAGGGGTATGTGCGTGCGCTGATCCGCAGTGAGAACGGCGCCGAGTATGCCCGGCTGCTCGAGGTCACCATCACGCCGGACGGGGTGTCCTATCAGGTGATCGCCGAACGGCCGGGGTATGAACTAGACGAATTCACCGTCAGCGATGACCTCTCGACCGTGGCCATACTGTGGAACATAAACGGCGCCAGTGAATTACAGATTCTCGAACTTGCCGACTACATGGCATGTGCTCCGATCCCGCTACCCGGGATGGTGGCCAGCCAGCTGAGCATCAGTGCCGGCGGCTCGATGCTGGCGATGACGGTCGAAAGCCCGTCGATGCCGCCGACGGTCGAATTGGTCGACCCCCGCACTCGCGAATGGGAGCCTGTCGACCGTGAACCGAGTCTCGGCCCGGTGTCGGCCGATCCGACGCTGGAGACGATCACCGCGCGTGACGGACTGACGTTCTCCGGTTGGCTCTTCCGGCCTCCTGAAGGCGTCGAGCAGATCGGCGCGATGCTGTTCCTGCACGGCGGGCCCGAAGGCCAGGGCCGCCCTGGCTACAACGAGTTCTTCCCGCCCCTGCTTGAAGCGGGGATTTCGGTATTCCTCCCGAACGTGCGCGGCTCGGGAGGTTTCGGCCGCTCGTTCATGCATGCCGACGATCGAGAGAAGCGATTCGCGGCCATCGACGACGTCGCGGATGCCGTGAACTTCCTCGCCGACAACGGCCATGCGCATCGCGACCGTATCGCGTGTTGCGGTTGGTCCTACGGCGGTTACCTGACCCAGGCGGCCCTGACCTTTCATCCCCAACTGTTCGCCGCCGGCATCAGTATCTGCGGTATGAGCGACCTGAATACGTGGTATCGCAGCACCGAACCGTGGATCGCCGCGGCGGCCTATCCGAAGTACGGACATCCCGTCAGTGACCGTGAATTGCTCGAGCAGCTGTCCCCGCTGCAACGAGTGGATGCGTTGACGGCGCCGCTGCTGCTCGTGCACGGCGCGAACGACACCAACGTCCCCCCGGATGAGTCACTGCAAATGTATCTGGCCCTACGGACTCTCGGGCGCACCGTCGAACACCTGGTATTCGACGACGACGGCCACGAGATCGACAAGCGAGAGAACCGCGCCGTGCTGGTCAAGGCGATGAGCGAATGGCTTCTTGCGGCATTTGCGCAGGGCCGGACGTCGTAACCGAATTGTCGCCCTTACCACGTTTGGAGTAATTATCCGGCGGGTAAACACGCTGCGTGCGCGCCGATTTGGGGCGCGATTACGGATGGAGGCGCAGCATGCGAGGCGGTGGAATTCTCGGAGTTCTAGTGCTCGTCTGGTTGCTGATCGGCGTTTTTGCGGCGTATCAGCGCGGTTACTTTGAAACTGGCGCAACCAACTGCGCGACAACGGGGAGTATCGCCCTCACCGTGGTCGTCGGCCCTCTCAACTATGCGGGAGTCAACCCGAAGGTAACGGATTGCAACATTCCGGAGCCCAGTCAATAGTCCACTGGCAGTTGGTAGTTCAATAGAAAGGAGTCACGATGATCATCCTTGGAGTCATCCTCGCCGTACTCGGCTGGATCCTCGGCATCCACGTCTTGACGACGATCGGCGTCATCCTGGTCGTGATCGGTGCCGTCTTCTGGATCCTCGGGTCCGTCGGACGCCCCGTCGGCGGCCGCCGAGCCTGGTACTAACCGTTCACGCTCGGCGCGGCCGAGGTCAACGCGGCAACCGTCATCGCTCGAAGGACGGCACGCTCGTCGGCCTCGGTCGTTTTCGTTGCACCCCGCTTCACCGAATGTGGTGTCGAATTCAACAATCCGAACGTCGCGTGCGCCATCATCCGAGCCTCGTCCTCGCGCAGGGACGTATTCAACTGCCGCAACACGTCCACCCAAATCTCGACGTACTGTCGTTGAGCTTTACGGACTTGACGCTTGGCGCCCGGGGGCAGGTTGGGAAGGTCACGGTCCTGGATGCGTATCAGATCCGATTCGCCGAGCGCGAAGTCCAGGTGGAAGTCGACCAGCCCGTCCAACGCGACCCTGGGATCGTCGGCGCGGGCAACCACGTCCGTGGCGCCGGCAAGGAGTCGAGTGCTGATACCCACCAGCAACTCGACGAGGAGTGCCTCCTTGTTGGGGAAGTGGCGGTAGATCGCCGGTCCGCTGACGCCGGCGGCGGCCCCGATGTCTTCGAGTCGCACCGCGAGGTAGCCCCGCTCGGCCACCAGGCGTTCGGCTGCCGCGATCAGTTGCGACCGGCGGTCCGATTTGGCCTGGCTGCGGCGAGTGGCTGCGAGAACAGGCTCCGAAGTGGCGGCCATGGGCAGGCTCCAAACGCGCTGGTGGACATTTCGGTTAATCGTGACTAACATACCACGAGTTAGTCATCATTAACTCAACCGGACGGGTTCTCTGCGATGACACCGCGGACTTCGTATCGCGACGAGCATCTCGAGCTAGTCGCTCAGCTGCGCGCCAAGCTTGCCGCCGCGGCGCTCGGCGGCCCGGAGCGTGCCCGCGAACGTCATGTCAGCCGGGGCAAGCTGCTTCCGCGCGACCGCGTCGACGGGCTCATCGACGCCGGCAGCCCGTTTCTCGAACTGACACCCCTTGCCGCAGATGGCATGTATGACGACGAATGCCCCGGCGCGGGCATGATCTCTGGTATCGGGCGTATCTCGGGACGCGAATGCATGATCGTCGCCAACGACGCGACGGTGAAGGGCGGCACGTATTACCCGATCACCGTCAAAAAGCACCTGCGCGCGCAGGAGGTCGCCGCGCAGAACCGGCTCCCGTGCATCTACCTGGTCGACTCGGGTGGGGCGTTCTTGCCGCGGCAGGACGAGGTGTTCCCCGACCGCGAGCACTTTGGGCGCATTTTCTACAACCAGGCCAACCTGTCCGCCGCGGGCATCCCTCAGATCGCGGCGGTGCTGGGCTCGTGTACCGCAGGCGGTGCATATGTGCCCGCGATGAGCGACGAGGCTGTGATCGTCCGCAACCAGGGCACCATCTTCCTCGGCGGTCCGCCCCTGGTGAAGGCCGCGACCGGCGAGGTCGTCACCGCTGAAGAACTCGGCGGCGGTGATCTGCACTCCAGAACCTCCGGTGTCACAGACCATTTGGCGCACGACGACCGCGACGCCCTGCGCATCGTCCGACGCATCGTGGCTACGCTGGGCCCGCGTGAGAAGTTGCCGTGGGATGTCAAACCGACGGTCGACGCGGTCGCCGAGCAGACCGAACTGTACGACGTCGTGCCCATCGATTCTCGTGTTCCCTACGACGTTCACGAGGTGATCACCCGACTCATCGACGGCGGCGAGTTCTCCGAGTTCAAGGCCGAGTACGGCAACACGCTCGTGACGGGATTCGCGCGGATCCACGGTCATCCGGTCGGTATCGTCGCCAACAACGGTGTGCTCTTCGGCGAGTCCGCCGTCAAGGGCGCACATTTCATCGAGCTCTGCGACAAACGCAGCACACCGCTGCTGTTTCTACAGAACATCTCCGGCTTCATGGTGGGTCGCGACTACGAGGCGGGGGGGATCGCCAAGCATGGCGCGAAGATGGTCACCGCGGTCGCCTGCTCCAGGGTGCCGAAGCTGACCGTGGTGATCGGCGGTTCGTACGGCGCGGGCAACTATTCGATGTGTGGGCGGGCGTATTCCCCGCGCTTCCTGTGGATGTGGCCGAATGCCAGGATCTCGGTGATGGGTGGAGAACAGGCCGCCTCGGTGCTTGCGACGGTGCGTGGCGAGATGACTCCCGAGGATGAGGAGAAGTTCAAGGCGCCCATCCGGCAGCAGTACGAGGACCAGGGCAACCCGTACTACTCGACGGCGCGGCTGTGGGACGATGGCGTGATCGATCCTGCCGACACTAGAACCGTTGTCGGCCTGGCACTTTCAGTGATCGGCCAATCACCGCTGGAGCCCATCTCCTATGGCGTGTTCAGGATGTAGATACATGGAACCTAAGAAAGAACTAGCGGCAGTTCTCATCGCCAACCGCGGCGAGATCGCGGTGCGTGTTATTCGCACGCTGCGTGCCATGGGCATCCGATCGGTCGCGGTGTTCAGCGACGCCGACGCCGGCGCCCGCCACGTCAACGAGGCCGACGTCGCCGTCAACATCGGGCCCGCGGCCGCCCGGCAGAGCTATCTCAACATCGACGCGGTGATCGCGGCGGCGAAGCGCACCGGGGTGCAGGCGGTGCACCCCGGCTACGGGTTCCTCTCCGAGAACGCGCAATTCGCGGAGGCTCTGCAGGCGGCGGGCATCGTGTTCATCGGACCACCGATTGGTGCGATTCAGACCATGGGCGACAAGATCGCCGCGAAAGCTGCGGTATCGGCGTTCGGAGTGCCTGTCGTTCCCGGTGTATCGCGTCCCGGCCTCACCGATGCCGATCTGATCGCAGGCGCGGAAGAAGTCGGGTATCCGGTTCTCGTGAAGCCGTCTGCAGGCGGCGGCGGCAAGGGCATGCGAGTCGTGCACGCGCCGTCGGAGTTGGCGTCTGCACTGACCAGCGCGCGCCGCGAGGCAGGATCAGCCTTCGGCGACGACACTCTGTTCCTCGAGCGCTTCGTGTTGAACCCGCGACACATCGAGGTGCAGGTCCTCGCCGACGGCTACGGCAATGTGGTGCACCTGGGCGAGCGGGAGTGCAGCCTGCAGCGCAGGCATCAGAAGGTGATCGAAGAGGCGCCGTCGCCACTGCTGGACGCCGCAACGCGGGCCCGTATCGGAGCCGCGGCCTGCGATACGGCGCGCAGCGTCGACTACACCGGCGCAGGCACGGTCGAGTTCATCGTGTCCGCCGACCGTCCGGACGAGTTCTTCTTCATGGAGATGAACACCCGGCTGCAGGTCGAGCATCCGGTGACCGAAATGGTCACCGGCATCGACCTCGTTGAGCAGCAGGTGCTCATCGCGGCGGGCCAGAAGCTGCCGATCACCCAGGATGACGTCGCCATGACGGGGCACGCCATCGAGGCGCGGGTCTACGCGGAGGACCCCGGCCGCGGCTTCTTGCCGACCGGCGGGGCCGTGCTCGACCTAGCCGAGCCCGATGGGCCGGGGGTTCGCGTCGACTCCGGACTCACCCGCGGCACCGTGGTCGGCAGCGACTACGACCCGATGCTGTCGAAGGTCATCGCGCATGCCGAGGACCGCGACGGCGCACTCCGCGCGCTCGACACAGCGCTGGCAGAGACGGCGGTCCTCGGGGTCACCACGAACATCGAGTTCCTTCGCTTCCTGCTGGCCGATCCCGATGTGGTGGCCGGTCGTCTGGACACCGGCCTGCTCGACCGCCGGATGCCCGACTTCAAACCCGCCGAGCCGGGTGACCGCGAGCTGATCGCGGCGGCCGCGTACAAGTGGCTGCGCGGCTGGCCCCAACCGGTCACCGACCTGTGGGCGGTGCCGTCGGGATGGCGCATCGGCGAACAGGCGCCGACGACGTATCGCCTGCATTCCGGCGACCGCACCGACCACGTCCACCTCACCGGAACACCGCAGCGGGCCACCGCCGCAGTTGAGGACGGCGAATCGCATTCGCTGACAGCGACTCTCGACGGCAATCTGCTGACGGTCACCCTGGACGGGCTGCGCACCGCCTACCTCGTCGCAACCGACGGCGCCGGGGGGAGCCGACAGATCTGGTTGTCGGGCGCCGGGCACACCGCGGTCGTCGACCAGCTGCGCGAAGCGCCCGTGCGCCCCGATGACGAACGCAGCGGCGACGCCGAACTGGCCTCTCCCATGCCGGGTTCGGTTGTCGCCGTTGGCGTTTCCGACGGCCAGCACGTCGATGCCGGAACGGTTGTCGTGACCGTCGAAGCCATGAAGATGGAACACGCCCTGTCCGCCCCGGTCGAGGGCGTGGTGGAGCTCCTCGTCGCCGTTGGCGACCAGGTCAAGGTGGGCCAGCCATTGGCGAGAGTCGTCGTCGGGGCCGCCTCAACGCAGAAGGAAGAATCATGAGTGATTTTTTGGCGACGGGCATGCTGCCCGATCACTATGAGCAGCTTGCGAAGACAGTCCGCGACTTCGCGCAGAGCGTGGTGGCCCCGGTCGCCGCCAAACACGACGAGGAGCACTCCTTCCCCTACGAGGTCGTCTCGGGTATGGCCGACATGGGGTTGTTCGGCCTGCCGTTCCCCGAGGAGTACGGCGGCATGGGCGGTGACTACTTCGCTTTCTGCCTGGCGCTGGAGGAACTCGGCAAGGTCGACCAGAGCGTGGCGATCACGCTGGAGGCGGGTGTCGGCCTGGGCGCGATGCCCGTCTACCGCTTCGGCAACGAAGAGCAGAAGCAGGAATGGCTGCCACTGTTGGCGAGCGGCAAGGCGCTGGGGGCCTTTGGCCTGACTGAGGCCGGCGGCGGCACCGACGCAGGCGCCACGAAAACCACGGCCAAACTGGACGACGGTCACTGGATCATCAACGGCTCCAAGCAGTTCATCACCAACTCGGGCACCGACATCACGAAGTTGGTGACGGTCACCGCGGTCACCGGTGAAGCCGCTGGCAAGAAGGAGATCTCGTCGATCCTGGTGCCCGTTCCCACACCGGGGTTCACCGCCGAACCTGCCTATAACAAGGTCGGATGGAACGCATCGGACACCCACCCGCTGAGCTTCGACGACGTCCGGGTGCCGCACGAGAACCTGCTGGGTGAACGTGGTCGGGGCTACGCCAACTTCCTGCGCATCCTCGACGAGGGTCGGATCGCCATCGCCGCATTGTCGGTCGGCGCCGCGCAAGGATGCGTCGACGAATGTGTGAAGTACGCCAAGGAGCGCGAGGCCTTTGGTCAGAAGATCGGTGCCTACCAAGCGATCGCATTCAAGATCGCGCGCATGGAAGCCCGCGCGCACGCCGCCCGCACCGCCTACTACGACGCGGCCGCCCTGCTGTTGGCGGGCAAGCCGTTCAAGAAGGCCGCGGCCATCGCCAAACTGGTGGCCAGCGAGGCGGCCATGGACAACTCCCGCGATGCGACGCAGGTTTTCGGCGGCTACGGTTTCATGAACGAGTACGCCGTCGCGCGTCACTACCGCGACAGCAAGATCCTCGAAATCGGCGAGGGGACAACCGAAGTGCAGCTGATGCTGATCGCCCGCGAGGCCGGCCTGTGACGGATAAGAGGGTCGTAGTCCAGCGGGGCTTGTGGTTCGAGGAGTTCGAAACAGGCGTCCTCTACCAGCACCGTCCCGGACGCACGATCACAGAGGCCGACAACGTGCTGTTCACCACGCTGACGATGAACACGCAGGCGCTGCACCTCGACGCCGCGTTCTCCGATGCGCTGCCACCGTTCAACCAACGGCTGGTGAACTCGATGTTCACCCTGTCGACACTGGTCGGCCTGTCGGTGACGCAGCTGACGCAGGGGACGATTGTCGGCAACCTCGGCTTCGGTGAGATCGCCTTCCCGAAGCCGCTTTTCCACGGTGACACGCTGTATGCCGAGACTGAGGTGACCGACAAGCGCGAGTCGAAGAGCAGGCCAGGGGAGGGCATCGTCACGTTCTCGCATGTCGGCCGCAATCAGCACGGCGACGTCGTGGCCACGGCGTCCCGCAAGACCATGGTGCGCAAGCGGCCCGAAGGGACGGCCTGATGTCGTTACCGAACATCGGTCCCGGCTGGTTGTTCTGTCCAGCCGATCGGCCCGAACGATTCGAGAAGGCCGCCGCCGCAGCCGATGTCGTCATTCTCGACCTCGAGGACGGCGTGGCCGCCAAGGACAGGGAGGCAGCGCGCGAGGCGCTCGTCGCCTCGCAGTTGGACCCGCAGCGCACTGTGGTCCGCATCAACCCGAGCGCGACACCCGATCATCAGCTCGATCTGGATGCGCTGTCGCGTACCGACTACGGCGTGGTGATGCTGGCGAAAACCGAATCGCCGCGGCAGGTACGCGATCTCGCGCCGCGCGAGGTGATCGTGCTGATCGAAACGCCGCTGGGCGCCCTCGAGGTCGGCGAGTTGGCGCGCATGGAGAATGCGTTCGCGGTCATGTGGGGTGCAGAGGACCTGTTCGCCGTCACCGGCGGCACCGCAAATCGCTGGCCCGACGGCAGCTACCGAGACGTCGCCAGGCATGTGCGGTCGCAGAGCCTGCTGGCTGCCAAGGCGTACGGGAAGATGGCGCTGGATTCGGTGTATCTCGACATCAAGGACCTCGATGGCCTCCGCGCCGAAAGTGACGACGCGGTGGCAGTCGGCTTCGACGCCAAGGTCGCCATCCATCCCTCGCAGGTCGCGGTCATTCGCGATGCCTACGCCCCGACCGACGAACAGGTCGACTGGGCCAGGCGCGTGCTCGACACGGCGCGCACACAACGCGGCGTATTCCAGTTCGACGGTCTGATGGTCGATGCCCCGGTGCTTCGTCGGGCGGAACGGATCGTCTCGCTCGCGCCGTCCGATGGTGGCTAGGAACCCTGCGGCCGTTGCATGCATGATTTGCCAATGACTTCGTCGGATCGGCAAGAGTCGCTGGATTCCATCAACCGCACTCTCGCGCGGGTGATGCGGCTGGGTGGAAGTCGGTCGATGTTCGCCAGGCAGGCCGCGGTGGCCGACGTGGATCTGTCGCAGCCGTCGTACGTACTGCTCCGGACGCTGATAGACGAGGGCCCGCTTTCCATGGGTGGCCTGGCACGCCTCGCCCACATGGACATGGGTATGGCCACTCGACAGGTCAGCGCACTGGTCGATGCGGAGCTGGTCGAAAGGCAGCCTGATCCAGCGGACGGGCGCGTCTCACTTGTCGCGGCCACCACGGACGGGCAGCGGGTCGCAGGATCGCTCCAAGACGTGCGACGACGGCACCTGCAGCGCGCTCTTTCGGGCTGGTCGGCCGCAGAGCTGGAGGAGTTCGACCGACTGTTGACGCGGTTCCTAGCCGACACGACCGCGACCTCGATCGACACCGGCTGAGTGACGCCGGCCATTTGCTTGACATTGTCAAATTTCTGGAGCTAGCCTTCCTTCATGGTCGGAATGCGCTTCTACTTCGACTGGGCCAACTACCGCACGATGCTCAGGTTGTTGCGCGAGGAACCAAATCCAGCACAGCGCCGAAAGCTGTACGGCGCGTTCCTAATCGGGGTTCCGATGATGGCGGCGATCCATGCCGTATGTTTCGCTCTCGATCCGGTTCTGTTCCCGGCGCTGCGTCGGACGCAGGTGCGTGAGCCGACATTCTGTGTGGGACATGCCCGAAGCGGGACAACCTATCTGCATCGATTGATGGCCAGAGATCCTCAGTTCAGCTACGTCCTGATGTATGAGATGTTCTTCCCGTCGCTGCTGGAGAAACGCCTCCTGCGGCTGCTCTTCCGGGTCGACGAAGTCGTGCTCGGCAAGCGCCTGCGACGAAGACTCGATGCGATCGAAGAGCGCGCCTTCGCCGAAACCAACGACATGCACAAGACAGGATTCTTCGTTCCCGAGGAGGACGACTTCCTGCTGACTGGTTCACTCGGTTCCGGATTCTGGATAGTGCTGTTCCCGTACATGGGCGAGTTGGACTTCTATCACGTCGACAGGTGGAGCGAGCATAAACGCCGGCGCGTGATGACCTTTTACACCGAGTGTGTGCGACGCCAGGTTGCCCTGAACGGCGGGGGAGTCCATTTGAGCAAGAACCCGACGTTCTGCGGCCGGGTCGAGTCGCTCATCGAGACGTTTCCCGATGCGAGATTCGTTGTGCCAGTGCGTAACCCCTACGAGACGATCCCGAGCCTGCTCAAGATGCTGCAGAAAGAGTGGAGCCTTCGTGGTCGCGACGACAAGCTGATCAGGGAGTCCCTGCGCGTTCTCGCCGAGCAGTCTTTCGACGCGTATGAGCATCCCCTCGAGGTATTGGCGAGACACCCGGAGATTCGTTCGTGCATCGTCGACTATCGGGATCTGGTCGGCGAGCCCGCGATCACCATGCGCCGCGTCTACGACGAGCTGGGACTCGAGTTTGGTTCGGCGGCTGCCGATGCGATCGAGGACGCCCGGGGCCAAGCCCACGAGTCGGCACACCGCTACAGCCTCGAAGAGTTCGGCCTTGACCCACGCGAGATCCATACCCAGCTCGCCGGTCTCTTCGAGCGGTTCAATTGGTCCGAATCAGACCCAGAAGGAGAGGACGCACGTGTCAACTGAGCCCAGCGCCATCGCGCTCCGCGCGGCCTGGAATGACCTGATGGACGGGCTGAACAGGGCTCGGGACGCGATCGACTCGCCCGACCTCCATGCCCCGCCCGAGACCGAGCGCGGGCTCGCAGAGGGCTACCGTTATCTTCTCGGCTTTACGTTTGGCGCGATCGAGCGCGCCTTCGGCGAGGACTCCGCATTCCCGTACTTTCGCCGCGCTATTCAGCCGATCGACAAAGCGACCATCGACAACGCCGACGCCCTGTACCTCTCGGCGTCGATCGACGGCGACAAGAGCTACCGGGTGCGGGGTCGCCTCGCGGGAGCCAAGGCGCCGCAGTACCTCATTTTCGAGGCGCACAGTGCATACGCCGGAGACTCCGGAAGCCTCGCAGAACTCAGCCCGACCGAACGCGCCATCACCGGGTCGCTGGACAGTGCCGACCTAATCGTCGATAACGGCCAGTTTGAGATCCTCGTTGCCCCGCAACGGCCTTCCGGCTACACCGGTAACTTCATCGCCACCCAGCAGGTAACCGACGAGGGCACGAAGGCCGCGCGGTTTCTGATCGTCCGCGTGCTCTTTCATGACTGGGAGAACGAGGTGTCGCCCGACCTGCAGATTGTCCAGATCGGCACCCAAGGCGCTCATCCGCCGCCGATCGACCCTGCCGCCGCCGCGGCGAAGATGCGCCGGGTCGGTGAAATCGTCGAGAACCAGATGAAGTTCTGGAATGAGTTCTACGACCTCATCCTGGAGGCGCACGGCGACCGCAACGGTGATGGCCGAACATTCATGCCTCGCAACGCACTCAACGAGCCCGCGCGGGCCAACCTTGCGACCGGCGGCGGTCAATGCACCAACGTCTATTCGGGAGGAGTGTTCGACCTCGGCTCCGACGAGGCCCTCCTGATCGAAGTCGACGTCCCAGTCACGCCGTCGTACACGGGTTTTCATCTCGGCAACCTCTGGGGCGAGTCGCTGGACTACGCCAACCACATCACCAGTCTCAACGGTTTTCAGGCGGTACCCGACGCCGACGGGATCACCCGCTACGTCGTCGCGCACACCGACCCCGGTGTATCGAACTGGCTGGACACCACCGGTCAACAGAAGGGGTTCATGACTGTGCGTTGGACATACCCCGAGTCACCAGACGAACTCCCGAAGGTGAATGTCAGCAAACTGGCACTCATCGACGTGCGAGAGCATCTCCCGTCCAACACACGCGTCATCTCACCGGCCGAACGCAAAGAGCAGATCAGGGTCCGTCAAGAACACGTTCAGCGGAGATACCGGCAGTACTGACGCCGACACGTCCTCGCGCCGCCCCTGATGGGCGGGGTGTCGTCCAATACGAGGGCATAATGGTGGATGCCCCAGTTCTGCGGCGAGCAGAGCGCGTCGTCGCGTTAGCGCCACACCCCGGCAGCTAGCGGACGAGCCCCCCACCAGGGGTTTTGCACTGATCGCCGCTGTGCTGAGCACCTCAGTCGCCTGACGGCGCGACCCGCCGTCAGTGACCCTAGGAGGCGGTATGGCAGGGCCTGTTCAGGCACCCCCGACGTCGATCGGCGTCGTCGAGTTGGAGCCGATACAGCTGGTCGCCCCGGATGGGACGCCGACCGCCGAAACCCGATACCGAAGAGACCTTCCGCCAGAGACTTTGTGCTGGCTCTACGAGTCGATGGTCGTCACCCGCGAACTGGACACCGAGTTCGTCAACCTGCAACGCCAGGGTGAGCTGGCGCTGTTCGCATCGTGCCGCGGTCAGGAGGCCGCGCAGATCGGTGTGGCGGCATGTCTGCCCAAGACAGACTGGATCTTCCCCCAGTACCGGGAGATCGGCGCGTTCCTGCTGCGCGGACTCTCACCGGCGCAGATGGGAGCGGTCTGGCGGGGCAAATGGCACGGCGGGCTGGGGTTCACCGAGAAGTGTGTCGCTCCGATCTCGATCCCGATCGGCACGCAAGGTCTGCACGCGGTCGGTGCCGCGATGGCGGCGCAGCGCCTGGGTGAGGCATCGGTGACGCTGACCTTTCTCGGCGACGGCGCGACGAGCGAAGGCGATGCACACGAGGCGCTGAACTTCGCGGCCGTGTTCAAGGCGCCGTGCGTATTCGTCGTGCAGAACAACCACTGGGCGATATCGGTTCCGGTCAGCAGGCAGCTGGCGGCGCCGTCGATCGCACATCGGGCCATCGGCTACGGCATGCCCGGCATTCGGGTTGACGGCAACGACGTGCTGGCCTGCTATGCGGTGACGGCCGAGGCCGCCAAGCGAGCCAGGGCCGGTGGCGGACCGACTCTGATCGAGGCGATCACCTACCGGATGGGGCCGCACACCACCTCCGACGACCCCACCCGGTATCGATCCGGCGAGGAACTCGAGTACTGGGCGGCACGCGATCCGATTCAGCGCTACCGCACCTACCTGAAGGCGGAAGGCGTGTGGAGTGAGCGACTTGAAGAACGGGTCGCCGCCAAAGCGAAGCGATTACGCACCGAACTGCGGGAGGCGGTCGTCGACGCCGACGACTTCGACATCGCCGACGTGTTCGACAACGTCTATCACGCCATCACCCCGGACTTGTTGGCGCAGCGCGAACAGGTGCTGGCGGAGATTGCGAAGGAGGCCTGACATGACTCAGATCATCGAGCGGCCACCGCTGCACGGTGACGACGAACCTCGCCGCCCGCTACTGACCACCGTCCCGCTGGGCCAACTGGGGGCCCCGACGCTGACGATGGCGCAGGCGATCAACCGTGCACTGCACGACGCGATGGCAGCCGACGAGCGAGTACTCGTCTTCGGTGAAGACGTCGCCACCCTCGGCGGTGTCTTTCGTGTCACCGAGGGCCTTTCCGAAACTTTCGGCGAACAAAGGTGCTTCGACACACCTCTCGCGGAGTCGGCGATCATCGGCATTGCGATCGGGATGGCGATCCGCGGCTTCGTACCCGTTCCCGAGATCCAGTTCGATGGGTTCGCCGCACCCGCGTTCGATCAGATCGTCAGCCATCTGGCGAAGTATCGGATGCGGACCCGCGGCGACATCGAGATGCCGGTGACCATCCGAATTCCGTCGTTCGGCGGAATCGGCGCCGTCGAACACCATTCGGAGTCGACCGAAAGCTACTGGCTGCACACCGCGGGTCTGAAGGTGGTGGCACCGTCGACACCGGCCGATGCGTATTGGCTTCTGCGACAATCAATCAGCTGCCGGGATCCGATCATCTACCTGGAACCCAAACGTCGGTACTGGGTCCGTGAACCAGTAGACACCGACACACCGGGTCTGCCGATCGGGCGTGCGGCCATCCGCCGTAGTGGGGATGACGTCACGGTGGTCACCTACGGCCCGCTGGTCGCGACGGCGGTCAGTGCCGCCGAACTGGCCGCGCAGCACCACGGTTGGAGCTTGGAGGTCGTCGACCTGCGGTCGCTGAACCCGCTGGACTTCGACACGGTCGCCGAATCGGTGCGCAGGACCGGCCGTGCGGTGGTCATGCACGAGGGCCCGCGCACGTTGGGCTTCGGCGCGGAACTCGCGGCGCGCATCCAAGAGGAATTGTTCTACGACCTCGAGGCACCGGTGTTGCGTGCCACCGGATTCGACACACCATTCCCGCCTGCGCGGCTGGAGAAGCTGTGGTTACCGGGGGTCGACCGGCTCCTCGATTGCGTCGAACGGACGATGGAACAGCCATGACCGGCGATGAGCGCTCGCGCGAAGAGTATCCGGCAAATGACGTGCGGGACTTCCTCGTTCCCGACCTCGGCGAAGGACTCGAGGACGCGACGATCACGAGCTGGGGCGTCGCGGTGGGAGACATCGTCGAACTGAACCAGACGCTGTGCACGGTCGAGACCAACAAGGCCGAGGTCGAGATCCCGAGTCCGTATGCCGGGCGGATCATCGAGCTCGGCGGCGGCGAGGGGGAGACACTGAATGTCGGTGCGGTGCTGGTCCGTATCGCGACGGCTGCGGAACCAACCGTCGCCAAGGGCGCGAAGCGCCGACCAGTGCTTGTCGGGTACGGCGCTGACGACGAGATGGACGACAGCAGGCGGACCGCACGACCGGCGTCGACCCGTCCGCGCGCAAAGCCACCGGTTCGAAAGCTCGCGGCGGAGTTGAACGTGGACCTGGGCGGGCTGGTCGGCTCGGGCGCGGACGGCGTGATCACCCGTGAGGACGTGCTGTCGTCGGCGGGCCGGTCTGACCCAAGTCCCGACATGGTGGCGGTGCGCGGCGTGCGGGCGGAAATGGCGCATCGAATGTCACTGTCGCGCAGGGAGATACCCGACGCCCATGCGACTGTGCAGGTGGACGGAACGAATTTGTTGGGGCTGCGTGACCGGATGCGCGACCAGGCGGGCGATGATGTGCCGATCACGCCCTTCGTTCTCACATTGCGGCTGTTGACGATTGCGCTCGCGCACCATCAGAACCTCAACGCGACCTGGGTCGACACCACAGCAGGCCCGCAGATCCACCTGCATTCCGCGGTACATCTGGGGTTCGGGGTGGCGGCGCCGCGCGGCCTGCTGGTGCCCGTCGTCAAAGACGCTCAGGACAAGACGACCCGCGAGCTCGCCAACGTGGTCGCACGGCTGATCGAGGATGCCCGGGCCGGCACGCTGAGGCCGACCGAATTACAGGGCTCCACCTTCACGGTGTCCAACTTCGGCGCGCTGGGGCTCGACGACGGCGTTCCGGTGATCAACTATCCGGAGGCGGCGATACTCGGGATGGGCTCGCTGAAGCCACGTCCCGTCGTCGTCGACGGAGAAGTGGTGGCGCGGCCGACGATGTCGCTCACGTGCGCGTTCGACCATCGCATCGCCGACGGCGCGCAGGCCGCGGCATTCTTGACCGAACTACGAGCCCTCATCGAGGCGCCCGACCTCGCCCTGCTGGACTTGTAGACCTCCGCGAACGTTCCGTACCGCTCGAAATTTTTGGAGAATTTCGAGCGGTACGGAACGTTCGGCACATTCGCGTAGATCACCTTCGCTGAGCTGCCGACAGCCGGCGCGCGAACTCCGGTGACTCAATCGAGGTGGCCTGCGGGCCCAGTTCGGTGTCGACCGCGATGCGGTGCTGATCGACGTCAAGGAAACCGGGGTTCGCGGTCGCCCGCATCGAGGCCTTTGTCGCAAGAACCACGTCGCGCGGTGCCGCCGCCGGTCCCGCGGCGAGTTCGCGCGCGGCGGCGACTGGATCCTCGGCGACCTTGAGCGCCAGTCCGTGGCGCACCGCGGCCTCGGCGTCGAAACTCATGCCGAACAGCAGCGACGCGCGGGCCACCTGTGGGCCGACGGCTCGCTGCAGCATCCACGTCGCACCGCCGCCGGGATGGATGCCCAGCTTCTGGAAGCGCGGATCGAAGAGCGCCGCCGGGCCGGCGATGCGCACATCCGCCGCAAGCGCGAGGTTCAGTCCGGCGCCGACCGCCGCGCCGTTGACCGCCGCGATCGTCGGCAGCGCACAGTTGGCGACCGCGAGAAACCCGTCGTAAATCACGCGCAGGCCGTCCTCGGTGGCCTCGCCAAGCGCGGTCAAGTTCGCCCCTGCACAGAACGCCTTCCCGGCGCCGGTGACGATCAACGCGTGCACGTCCTGGTTTGCCTCGGCGGCATCCACCGCGGATCGCAATGCCGCCGAGATCTCGGCCGTGACCGCGTTACGGCGGTCGGGGTCGTTGATGGTGATGAGAGCGACGTTGTGGTCGACGTGGACCACTACGGGATCAGACACGCGACTCAGCCTAGTGACCGCTGCTTGGCCTGGGTCAGGCGATGGTCAGCGTGACGTTGTGCAGCGATACCGCGACATCGGTGGGCAGGATGTCCATGAAGGTGGGGACGCCGCGCACCGCAGGGCCGGACGCGATGACGTTGCCCGGAAAACTGGGGCTGCAGGGGAAGTTGTGGCACCGGTACCAGAAGCCTTGTGCACTTTGATAGGGGAACATGCTCGGCGCCTGATCGACCCGGTAATGACCCGGCTGTATGAACGCCGTCGCCCACCCGTCGCGCGGGTTGGTGGCGACGTTGAAGACGCCGTTGCTGCCGTAGCTCGGTGGAGCGGCATACGCCGGAGCGGCCAGCGCGACCGTCAGTAGTGCGGCGGCCGCGGTCGCCGCGACCTTGGGCTTCACGACGTGAAGTGTATCGAGCAGTACGCCCCAGGGAAGCGGATATCGGCAGCAAAGCTATGCAGCCGCAGCCTCGCCGCCTTCGGACGAACCGTCGTCGTTGTCCCCGAGGTTCGAGTCGGTGCCGGTCGGATCGATACCGGTCGGATCGACGCCTTCTTCCGGGTCCGAGATTGGCTGTGGCTCAACCGACTCCGGATCAGTTGGCGCGGTGATGCTGCCGTTGCCATTGCCGATCTTGACAGTGGATCCTCCCGGTAGCGCATTAAGGCCTTCCCGTAGGACGTTCATCAGCGGCTTCGAGGTGTCTTCGGTGACATCGCCGGAGACTGCGAGTTTCTCCGTCGTGAAGGTCCCGGTGGTGGTGGCCCCGATGGGGGTCTCGGTCGTGGACGTCTGCGTCTCAGTCACCTCCTCAGTCACCTCTTCCGTCACGTCCTCTGTCAGCATCTCCGTTTCGGTGATCCTCAACTGCTCCTGCTGGAACGGGGCCGTGGCGGCGGCCAACGTCTCCTCAAGGGCGCGGGGTAGCTTCGCCAACGTCGTCAAAATGTCGGCGGGTGATGGCAGGAGTGCACCGGGACGGTAGGCGCTGGGATCGGTCGGAATCGGGTTGCCGCCGTAATAGCCGAAGTCGACCGCCAGCTTGAGCAGTGGCGCGGTGACGTCTGCGATGTAATCACCGAAGACACTACGAACCAGCGTGGTCAGTGGCAGTTCCCTGGTCGTATAGGTGACGTACGTGGTGTTGCCCCGCGTCGTGACGTACGCCGTGATCCTGTCGCCCGGCGAGCTGCATCGCGCATCTTCGCAAGCAATGACGTTGCGGCTCTCGGTGATCGCGCAGGTGTTCGCGGCGCAGGTGAGGGGTGAGCCGTCAGGTGCGATCGGTCGGCCTTCGGCGTCGACGGGCAGGTCTATCTCGGCCTGATTCAGGCGCGTGGTCAAGTATGCGGCCAGCGAGTTGAGTGCGGAGAACGGGTTCAGCACGTACGCCGGCGCGTTCGAGTTGTAGTCGTACTCGTAGCCAGTGTTGACGACTCTGAGGGCGGCAGTCTCACTCGGCGTGGGGTACGGGTTCACCCCGATGAGCGCAAACAGCGGATACCGGGTGCCGAAGCCCCCGTCCGGCCGGGCGACGTCGTTGTCCAGGATGAACACGGTATTGCCCAACCGAGGGTCGTCTCTGTGCAGCAGCAAACTCGCGTTCGCGGCGCCCCAGCCGGAAGCAAGGACTGCGTTTTGCTCGTCGGGGTCGGTGCTGTCGATGGCGGCCTGGATGCCGGCCGGGCCCTCGAAGAAGTTCACGTAGATGATGTCGTTGCCACCGGGGCCGGTGTACATCTCGTCACGGAACTTTCCATCGAAGAAGTCCGCGACACCCGCTCCGCTGGGATTTGTCGAGCTGCCGACGACGATGAGGGCGGCCAGATCGACAAGCGATGCGGAAATGGAAGCAGGCTGGGTAACTGCAACGCCTACGACGCTCGTCGTGACCCCGACCGCTGCGGCGCCGATCGCGACCTTGACCGCGTGCTTTCTGCCAGACCTGGCCATTCGCCCGCCCCCTCCCGAAGGGTTTCGTAGCAAACCCTATCGCTCACCGGCATGGTACGGGAGGTCGACGGACGAAGTGGGCGCCCCCGACAGGATTCGAACCTGCAACCTACGGAGTAGAAATCCGCTGCGCTATCCGTTGCGCCACGGGGGCAGCGCACCGGGAGTCTATCGCTCAACAGGTGGACTCCACGCTCCGCGACGGCCACTAAAGGCACATCGCGCTACCGCGCAGCGGACTAGCGTGGTGACCACCGAAGTGCTGGAGCGGGAGGAGAGCGACGAGCCATGAGTGACGTGCCGGATCTCGACGCGGCAGGACTTCCAGAGGAACTCAATCCGCTTGACCAGATCCTGCATCGCGGTGAGGCCAACCCGCGCACCCGCTCGGGGATCATGACGCTGGAGATCCTGGACACCGAGCCGGAATGGGGCAAGTTCCGGCGCCGATTCGAGAATGCCTCGCGCAAGGTGCTCCGGCTGCGACAGAAAGTTGTCACGCCGACGCTGCCGACGGTGGCTCCGCGATGGGTGATCGATCCCGACTTCAACCTCGACTTCCACGTGCGCCGCATCCGCCTTCCCGAACCGGGCACCATGCGCCAGCTGATGGACCTTGCCGACGTCGCGGCGCAGTCACCGCTCGATATATCCCGACCGTTGTGGACAGCGACCCTCGTCGGCGGGCTCGAAGGTGGCAGAGCCGCGGTGATGATGCATCTGAGCCATGCCGTGACCGACGGAGTGGGTGCTGTCGAGATGTTCGCCAACATCTACGACCTCGAGCGCGACCCCGCGCCGCAGGCTCCTTCTCCGTTGCCGATCCCGCAGGATCTGTCGCCCAACGACTTGATGCGCCAAGGATTCAACCGGCTTCCCGGCACGATCGCCGGCCGGGTCCGCGGCGCATTGTTCGGCGCCGCCCACGTCGTGGGGGAGGTGATCCGGGATCCCATCTCGAGGATGGGCAGCGTCATCGACTACGCGGCGTCCGGCGCGCGCGTGATGGGACCGGTCGCCGATCCGTCGCCGGTGCTGCGCCGGCGCAGCCTGGCATCGCGCAGCGAGGCGATCGACATCGAGTTCGGCGTCCTGCATCGGGCGGCCAAGGCGGCGGGCGGCTCCATCAACGACGCGTATCTGGCCGGCCTGTGCGGTGCGCTGCGGCTCTACCATGAGGCCAAGGGTGTTCCGATCGATACGTTGCCGATGGCGGTGCCGGTGAACCTGCGATCCGACGCGGATCCTGCCGGTGGAAACCGGTTCGCCGGAGTCAATCTCGCCGCGCCGATCAGCATCGGCGATCCCGAGATTCGGATCAAGAACATCCGCTCGCAGATGACGAGTAAGCGCGATGAACGTGCGATCGACATGGTGGGGGCCATCGCGCCGATACTGGGCCTGCTGCCCGACTCGGTGCTCGAGTCGATTGCCGGATCGATCGTCAACTCTGACGTTCAGGCCAGCAACGTGCCCGTCTACGCGGGCGATACTTTCATCGCGGGAGCGAAGATCTTGCGGCAGTACGGTATTGGCCCACTGCCGGGTGTAGCGATGATGGTGGTCCTCATCTCGCGATCGGGCTTCTGCACCATCACCACGCGGTACGATCGCGCCTCGATCGTCGATCCCGATCTATGGGCACGCTGCTTGCTGTCGGGGTTCAACGAAGTGCTGGCTCTGGGTGGTGACGGTCGCGCCGCGCCTGCGTCGTTCTCTGTCGATGCGCCCGAACTTACTCCCGCATCACCGAATGGAAGCGCGCTGCAATGACTTCGGGCAACGGTCAAGTTCCACAAGGCACACGTAGGACGATGCGACTGCCGGGTTCGGTCGCCGAGATAGAGGCCAGCCCGCCGGGACCCGAGGTTGGCGCGTTCTTCGACCTCGACGGCACGCTGGTCGCCGGATTCACCGGCGTGATCATGACGCAGGATCGGTTGCGCCGCCGCCAGATGTCGGTCGGGGAGTTCATCGGTATGGTGCAGGCCGGGCTCAACCATCAACTCGGCCGCTCCGAATTCGAGGACCTGATCGGAAAGGGTGCCCGCATGTTGCGCGGCAATTCCCTCGACGATATCGACGAACTGGCGGAACGGCTCTTCGTGCAGAAGATCGTCGGCCGCATCTATCCCGAGATGCGTGAGCTCGTCCGCGCCCACATGGCCCGGGGCCACACGGTGGTGCTCAGCTCGTCGGCGTTGACGGTGCAAGTTGAGCCCGTTGCTCGGTTCCTCGGCATCGACAACGTGTTGAGCAACAAGTTCGAAACCGACGAACATGGTCGGCTCACCGGTGAGGTGCTCACCCCCATCATCTGGGGTCCGGGCAAGGCCCGAGCGGTGCAGGCGTTTGCGTCCAGAAACGGTGTCGACCTGTCGAAGAGCTACTTCTACGCCGACGGTGACGAAGACGTCGCATTGATGTATCTGGTCGGCAATCCCCGGCCCACCAACCCGGCGGGCAAGCTTGCGGCGGTCGCCGCCAAGCGCGGTTGGCCGGTGTTGCGATTCAGCAGTCGCAGTGGCAGCAGCCCGGTGTCACAGCTGCGGACGGCCGCCGGCATCGCGTCGATGATGCCGATCGCCGCCGGCGCGATCGGTCTTGGGCTGCTGACCCGAAACAGGCGAACGGGCGTCAACTTCTTCACGTCCACGTTCGGGCGGACTCTGCTGACGGCCACCGGCGTCAACCTCAACGTGCTGGGGAAGGAGAACCTCACGGCCAAGCGGCCAGCGGTCTTCATCTTCAATCATCGCAACCAGGCCGACCCGATGATCGCGGGCAGGCTGGTCGAAACCAATTTCACCTCCGTCGGTAAGAAGGAACTGGAGAAGGACCCGATCGTCGGCACGATGGGCAAGATCATGGACGCCGCGTTCATCGACCGAGACGATCCTCAGAAGGCCATCGAGGGACTGAAGAAGGTCGAGGAGCTCGCCCGCAAGGGGCTGTCCATCCTGATCGCGCCCGAGGGCACCCGGCTGGACACAACCGAGGTCGGTCCGTTCAAGAAGGGCCCTTTCCGGATCGCGATGTCGGCGGGAATCCCGATCGTGCCCATAGTGATTCGCAACGCCGAGGTCATCGCCGCCCGCGACTCGAGCACCTTCAACCCCGGAACCGTCGACGTCGTGGTGTATCCGCCGATCCCGGTGGACGATTGGAACCACGACAACCTGTCCGAACGCATCGCCGAGGTGCGCGATCTCTACCTCGACACGTTGAAAGACTGGCCGCAGGACCACTTACCCACTCCGGCGTTGTACACCCGCAACACGACCAAGAAGGCCAGGAAGGAACCCGCCAAGAAGGCAACGCCGAAGAAGGCGACCGCCAACAAAGCGACGGCCACGAAGTCAGCGGCCACGAAGTCAACGGCCAAGAAGGCGGCGGCCAAGAAGACCCCCGCCAAGAAGACGGCGACAAAAAAGGCTGCGCCGAGGGGCCGGCCGTGAAGTTCACCGCTGATCAGTTCGCGCCATTTACCACCACCGACGATGCGCTCGTGCTGGCATCGGTGTCGTCGCCCGCCGAGCAGGAGCTCCTCAACGATTGGCTGAAACAGCAGCGTCGCGAGTATCCGGACTCCAAGGTCGAAGTGTTGCGGCTGCCCGGCGACGATCCCCCGCCGGGCGTCCTTGCGCAGCTCGTGGCCGAGCTGGAGGCCGACGAGGACCGGTCCGTCGTACCGGTGCGGGTGTTCTGGGTGCCGGGCGGACTGCCGACACGGTCGAAGGTGGTGTCGCTGCTGTCCGGTCGCGACACCTACCGGCCGCCAGAACTTCTGCAGCGTCGCATCCTGCGCAGAGACCCGTCTCGCGCGCGGGTGGTCGCCGGTGAGCCCGCCAAGGTTTCGGAGCTTCGCCAGCAGTGGGCCGACACGACGGTCGCCGAGAACTCGCGGGAATTCGCGCGATTCGTCATGCGTCGCGCGGCCCTGGCGATCGAACGGGTCGAGCTGCGCCTGCTGGGTCCGGAATACAAGTCCCCACGACTGATGAAGCCCGAGATCCTGGCCTCGGCGCGATTTCGCGAAGGCCTGGAACAGATCCCGGGTGCGACCGTCGAAAAGGCAGGGGAGATGCTCGACGAGCTCTCCACTGGGTGGAGTCGATTCTCGGTCGATCTGATCCCGTCGTTGGGCCGCGCAATATTCAGCCGCGGTTTCGATCCCAACGTCGACTACGACCGCGCCGAGGTCGAGGCGATGCGTAGCAGCCTGGAGAACCATCCGGCGGTGCTGCTGTTCTCACACAGGTCATATCTCGACGGTGTGATCGTGCCTGTCGCGATGCAGGAGAACCGATTACCTCCGGTTCACACATTCGCGGGAATCAACCTGTCGTTCGGATTCATGGGCCCGCTGATGCGCCACTCGGGCGTGATCTTCTTGCGCCGCAAGCTCGACGATCCGCTGTACAAGTACGTGCTGCGGCAGTTCGTCGGCTACATCGTCGAGAAGCGGTTCAACCTCAGCTGGTCGATCGAGGGCACCCGCTCGCGCACCGGAAAGATGTTGCCGCCCAAGCTGGGTCTGCTCGCCTACGTCGCCGACGCGTATCTCGACGGCCGCAGCGATGACATCCTGCTGCAGCCGGTGTCGATCAGCTTCGACCAGTTGCACGAAACCGCGGAGTATGCCGCGTACGCGCGGGGCGGTGAGAAGACGCCCGAGGGTCTGTCCTGGTTGTACAACTTCATCAAGGCGCAGGGTGAGCGCAACTACGGCAAGATCTATGTCCGCTTCCCCGTAGCGGTGTCGATGCGCGAATACCTGGGTGTGCCGCACGGCCCGATGACCACCGACGACGCCGCGAAGCGCCTTGCGATGCAGAAGATGGCCTTCGAAGTGGCATGGCGGATCCTGCGGGCCACGCCGGTCAACGCGACGGCCTTGGTGTCAGCGCTGCTACTGGCCGCCCGCGGGGTTGCGCTGACACTTGACCAGCTGCACCACACCGTGCAGGACTCGCTGGACTATCTGGCACGCAAACAGACACCGATGACCAACAGCGCGTTGCGATTACGGACCCCCGACGGGGTTCGCGCGGCGCTCGACGCGTTGTCGAACCGCCATCCCGTCACGTGTGTGGAAGGCGGCCGAGAAACCGTTTGGCGGATCGCCCCCGAGGACGAGCACGAGGCGGCGTTCTACCGCAACACGCTTATCGACGCATTCCTTGAGACGTCGATCGTCGAGTTGGCGCTTGCCTTTGCCGGCCGGGCCGAAGGTGATCGTCTCGAGGCGTTCTGGAGTCAGGCGCTACGGTTGCGCGATCTACTCAAGTTCGATTTCTACTTCGCCGACTCGACGGCTTTCAAAGAGCATGTCGCGGAAGAGATGTCGTGGTTTGAGGATTGGGAGTCGCATGTCTCGGCCGGAGACACCGATGTGCTCCTGCGCGCGAAGAGGCCGATGATCGCCGGCGCCATGCTGCGGCCCTTCTTCGAGGCCTACGAGATCGTGGCCGACGTGCTGCGCGACTCTCCGGCCGAGATCGGCGAGAAGGACTTGACGAAGAAGGCGCTCGGGTTGGGCAATCAGTACGTCGCGCAGGGGCGGGTGCGCAGCAAGGATTCGGTGTCTGCCCTGTTGTTCGCGACCGCACGCCAGGTGGTCGCCGACCAGCAGCTGCTCGAGCCCGCGGCCGACCTCGAGCAGCGACGGCTCGAGTTCCGCGACGAGCTGCGTGGCATCCTGCGCGACATGGACAAGGTCGAGCAGATCTCACGCGAGCAGTTCGCCGCGCGCGAGCGGGAGCGGCGAGGCCTGCAATGCGAGTCGGCGTAGGCGATGCCAACCGAGCGGTGGCGCATGGGCGACGCCACCGTCACAAAGCTGGTGGAGCGCGCCCAGACGGCACAGCCTTTCGGCTGGTGCCGGTGACCTAGCAATACGCTGGGGCGCATGACCACGGTGACCTCTCGCGTGCGCAGCAGCGTGGTGTGGCCCGTGCTCGTCGGCGTCGCTGTCCTGGCCGGTGCGACCGCGGCCGGTATCGCAGCGCTGTCGCTCGCGGACGCATTGACCGCGACCGGCTTGCCCGATCCCGGGCCCGTGACCACCTACGGCCTGCCTTTCCTCCGCGCCGCCGGCGAGATCGCGGCCGTGGTCGCGGTCGGGTCGTTTCTGCTTGCCGCGTTCCTGGTGCCGCCTCAGACCAACGGAGTTCTCGACGCGGGTGGCTACCGTGCGCTGCGGCTCGGCGCTGTCGCCTCCGGGGTGTGGACCGTCTGCGCTGCGCTGATGGTGCCGCTCACCGTCTCGGACGTGACCGGTCAGCCGGTGGCCTCGCGCCTCGACCCGTCGGCGATCTGGTCGGTGGCGAGCCTGGTCGAGATCGCTGGGGCGTGGCGATGGACCGCGTTCATAGCCGCTGCCGTGACCATCGCCAGCATCCCGGTGCTGCGCTGGTCGTCCACTCCGCTGCTGTTCGCAGGATCGCTGGCCACCTTGCTGCCGCTCGCACTGACCGGCCATTCGTCGTCGGGCGGTTCGCACGATCTGGCCACCAACAGCCTGCTCATCCATTTGGTGGCCGGCGCGTTGTGGGCCGGTGGCCTGCTGGCGTTGCTTGTCCACGCAATGCGCGGCGGCGAGCATTCCTACCTGGCCGCCCGGCGGTTCTCGGTCGTCGCCCTGTGGTGCTTTGTGGCCATGGCGCTCAGCGGTGTCGTCAACGCCCTGGTTCGTGTGCAGCCGGCAGAGCTGCTGAACACCACCTACGGCTGGCTGATCCTGGCCAAGACGACGGCGTTGTGCGCGCTCGGTGCGTTCGGGTGGCTGCAACGTCGTCGCGGCATCGCCGTCCTGAAGTCGGATCCGGCGGCGCGCGCCCCACTGATCAGGTTGGCGCTCGTCGAAGCGGTGGTCTTCGGCCTGACGTTCGGCATCGCCGTCGCGCTGGGCCGGACACCGCCACCAGCGCCGCCCGTCTTCAATCCCTCGATTCCGGCGATCGAGATCGGCTACGACCTTGCGGGGCCCCCGACGCTGGCCCGCATCCTGTTCGACTGGCGGTTCGACCTGGTATTCGGCGCGGCCGCAATCGTGTTCGCACTCGTGTATGTGCTTGCCGTGGTCAGGTTGCGGCGCCGAGGCGACGCGTGGCCGGTCGGCCGGACGGCGGCGTGGCTTCTGGGATGTCTGGTCCTCCTGTTCGCCACATCGTCGGGTGTCGGCCGGTACATGCCGGCCATGTTCAGCATGCATATGGCTGCGCACATGCTGCTTTCGATGCTCACACCGATTCTGCTCGTGCTCGGCGCCCCGGTCACGCTCGCACTGCGGGCACTGCCCACCGCACGCCGTGGCGATCCCCCCGGGCCCAGGGAATGGCTGCTCGCGGCACTGCACTCCCGGGTGTCGCGCGTGCTCACCAATCCGTTTGTCGCGACCATCCTGTTCGTCGCCGGGTTCTACGGGCTGTACTTCGGCGGGATCTTCGACGCGGCGGTGGACAGCCACCCTGCCCACCTCGCCATGAATCTGCACTTCCTGCTGACCGGCTACTTGTTCTATTGGGTCGTGATCGGTGTGGACCCGACGCCGCGTCCCATCCCGCCGCTGGGCAAGGTCGCAATGGTGTTCGCATCGCTGCCGTTCCATGCGTTCTTCGGTGTCGTGTTGATGAGCACCAACACCGTCCTGGGGGAGTCGTTCTACAAGTCGCTGCAACTCTACTGGCATAGTGACTTGCTCGGCGATCAGCGGTTGGGCGGTGGAATCGCTTGGGCCGCAGGGGAGATACCTCTCGTCATTGTGATGGTTGCGCTGCTGATCCAGTGGCGTCGCAGCGACGAGCGCACAGCCAAACGACTCGACCGGGCTGCCGACCGCGACGACGAGGCCGACCTCGCCGCGTACAACAGAATGCTCGCCGAACTGGCCCGCCGGGAGGAGCGTTAGGTACCTCCGCCGTCTAGCCCACCGCGCCGGCAGCGACGGCCGCCGGCCAGCTTCCGTACTCGCTGATATCGGGGCCGGTGGCCGCCGCGGCATCGCAACTGAACCCGGTGCGCCATGTGCCGTCGTCGAATTCGACCTTGCCGAGCTGCATCGGCGCGGGCAAGGCGTCCAAGAACAACCCCAACGCCCGCGGGGAGAGCACCCATCGATGACCCATGATCGAAGCGCCGGCAGTGCCCTCGGCTGCGCGTATGACGGCGGGTTTGGGCGGCTCGGTCGGCAGCACCGACATGCGGTATCGCGGCGCCGTCGTGATTTCGCCGGCCCACTTGGCATCGAGATCCGTGAGTTGATGAGACAGCGGCCCGCCTCGTAGGTGCGCACCGAACACCACCAATTCCAGATCCTCGCTCATGGCGTTCAAACTACGGTGCAACGCTTGCCGAATGGGAAGTTAACGCACGCATTTTCGCGAGATGCGTGCCATAACTGGACACTCGACGGTGACAGGATTGGGGCGTGACCGGTGTCGACTTCTCGCTGCTGGACGTTCCGCGCGGACAACCCGTCGACGATCCGGTGGCATTTCTGCGCTCGGCGATCGCCTGGCACTTCGGCGAGGACACCGGGTGCGCCTTCTGGTTGCGGGCGGCGAAAGACCTGGACTTCGACCCGCTGACCGATATCCAGACCTTCGATGACCTCCGCAGCTTCCCGAACCTGCTCGGCGAACTGCGAGAGGCACCCGTCGACGACCTCATTCCACGGGGCTACGGAAGCCCGGCCCCGATTCCGCTGATCTTCGAGTCGGGCGGCACCACCGGGGCGCCGAAGCGAACCGCTCAGCTGCCCGACTGGGTCGAACAGGTGACCCGTTGGCAGGTCCAGGATTTCGCGACGGGTGGCTTCGTCCGCGGCAGCGGGCTGGTGTGCCTCATGCCGAGCGGCCCGCATGGCGTCGGCTATTTCTCACGTGAGGTTTCGCGGCGGCTCGGGTCGGCGTTTCACGGTGTCGACCTGGATCCGCGCTGGGTGAAGAAGCTCACCGCGAGAGGGGCCGCGGCCGAGATGTCGATGTACGTCGACCACATCCTCGAACAGGCGCAATTCATCCTGCAGACCCAGCATGTCGCCAATCTGCACACCTCGCCTCCGCTGTTCGACGCCATCGCGCGCAACGACCACCTCGTCGATCTGGTCAATCGGCGCATCCGCTACGTCCTGCTCAGCGGAGCGCACATCGACATCGACACCCTGGAGTTGTTGCGAGACATCTTCCCGCAGACCGCGATCACGATGGCGTTCGGCAGCACGATGATCCTGTCGCAGGCGATAACGGGCACGACGCCAGCGGGTGAGTTCGTGTTCCATCCCCGCTCTCCGTACGTCGTGTTCTGGGTCGTCGACCCCGACACCGCCGAGCGCGTCGCGCGCGGTGAGCGCGGGCAGGTGGTGATGAACCACATCGGCAAGGGCATGTTCATCCCGAACAACCTCGAACGCGACAGCGCGATTCGCATGCCCGGACTGCCCGGCCAGATAGGCGATTCGCTGAGTGAGGTCGCACCTGTGGCCACCTTCGAAGGCGAAGCTGTGATCGAGGGCGTGTACTGACCGTGACCGTCCTCGATGCGCTGGGACCCGACGGCGAATACCGTACCCGTAAGCGCGAATTGATCACCGACGTCTCCGGTGACCCGGTCGCCGAGATGACCGTCGTACCTCCGCTCTACGTGGCCCGGACCGTCAACGCGCAACGCAACTCGCTGCCGCTGCCTGCGCCGGAACGCGAGGCCGCACTGACTCACGCCGCGGAGATGTTCCTGTCGAAGGAGATCGCGGGCCTCGACTTCGACCGCTACCTCGACCTGACCAGCCGGGTGTCGGGTCTGCCGATCGCCGTGACGCGCGCAGGCGCGCTAAGCGTGGCGGAGCAGGTAGCCACCGTGTGCGCATCGGTGGCGTCAGCCCAACCGACTGGGGCAGAACGTGTTTGGCGCGAGATCCGCAATGGAGGCGCGGTGTGGTCGCGCAGAGGCGAGGTGTTCGCCGTGCACGCGTCGGGAAATGCGCCGGGGGTACACGGTCTTTGGCCACAGGCACTCGCGTTAGGCTACCGGGTGGCCGTGCGCCCATCGCGACGCGAGCCGTTCACCGGCCAGCGGCTGATTACGGCGTTGCGGGATAGTGGTTTTCGCGCGGACGACGTGTCGTATCTGCCCACCGACTACACCGGCGCCGATGAGATCATCCGCGCTGCGGATCTCGCCATGATCTACGGCGGCCAGGGCGTCGTCGACAAGTATGCATCTGATCCGACGGTCTGGGTCAACGGCCCCGGACGGGCGAAAATAGTCCTCACCGCCGAACATGACTGGCGCGAACATCTCGATCTGATCGTCGAGTCGATCTGCGCATTCGGAGGGACGGCCTGCGTCAACACGACCGCGGTGCTGTACGAGGGCGATGCCACTGCGCTGGCCGAGGCGATCGCGGACCGACTCTCGGCGCTTGTCCCGCTACCGATCACCGACGAGCGGGCTCGACTGCCCGTCGTGCCAGTCGCCGCCGCGCACTCCATCGCTGAGTTCCTCGGCACCCGGGCCGCCGGGACGACGCCGCTGCTCGGCGCCGATCAGGTGGTCGCCGATTTCGGTGACGGGACCGCCGCTCTGCGTCCGGCGGTTCATCTACTCGCCGCCCCGGACCCGGCCAGGTTGAATACGGAACTGGCGTTTCCGTGTGTCTGGGTGTCTCCGTGGTCGCGCGGCGACGGCCTCGAACCGCTCCGTCGATCCCTCGTGGTCAACGCCATCACCGACGACGAGCACCTGATCGACGAACTCGTCGACGAACCGACAGTCTCCAACGTGTACAGCGGCCGGTTTCCCACCTGGCACAGCGCCCCGCACATCCCGCACGACGGATTCCTGGCCGACTTCCTGATGCGCAACAAGGGCTTCATCCGCGGCTGATCGCGGTTATCCACAACGGCGTATTCATCCACAGCCGGCAGCGCCCCGGCCGGCCTTGTGCGGCTCGGATGTCGGCGGCCCGACGGTCAATGGGCGGTGTCACCGACGGGCCGGTGTGCCGGCCGTCGCAAGTAATGAAATGGAAGGAACCAACATGTTCGAGACCCCGTTCACCATCGTCGGCAACATCGTCACCGATCCGATCCATCGCCAGGTCGGCGAGCAGGAGATGGTCAGGTTCCGAGTCGCCAGCAATTCACGTCGCCGAACCGCCGAAGGAACATGGGAGCCGGGTAACTCGTTGTTCGTCACGGTCACCTGCTGGGGGCGAGTGGTGGCGGGAGCCAGCGCCGCCCTCGTCAAGGGCGACCCGGTGATCGTTGTGGGGCACATCCACACCAGCGAGTACGACGATCGTGACGGCAACCGGCGTTCGTCGGTTGAGGTTAGGGCGACATCGGTCGGGCCTGATCTGGCTCGCTGCGGTGCACGTATCGACCGAGTCAAACAACCGGCCAACGATCAGGCCGCCAACCTCAGCGACGAAATCGCTGCCGCCGACGATGACGACGACGCGGACGAGTCCAGCAAGGCGCTGCCACTGACGGCGTAGTGCAGGCACACCGTCGGCTAAGCCGAGGGGGCCACGCCTAGGATGGTCGGCGGCGATAAACGACGTGAACCATTTGGGAAAGGCAACACCACGGCATGGCCGAATTCATCTATTCGATGCGGAAGGTCCGCAAGGCGCACGGCGACAAGGTCATCCTTGACGACGTCAGTCTGAACTTCCTTCCAGGCGCGAAGATCGGCGTCGTCGGCCCGAACGGGGCAGGTAAGTCGAGCGTCTTGCGGATCATGGCCGGTCTTGACACCGCCAACAACGGTGATGCGCTGCTACAGCCAGGTGCGACGGTCGGCATCCTGCAGCAGGAGCCCCAACTCGACGAGACCAAGACGGTCCGCGAGAACGTCGAGGACGGCGTGGCGATCAAGGCCAAGCTCAACCGATACAACGAGGTCGCCGAACTGATGGCCACCGACTACACCGACGAGCTCATGGAGGAGATGGGCAAGCTCCAGGAGGAACTGGACGCCGCCGACGCATGGGACATCGACTCCCAGCTGGAACAGGCGATGGACGCGCTGCGCTGCCCGCCGCCCGACGAGCCCGTCACCCACCTCTCGGGCGGCGAGCGCCGCCGCGTGGCGCTGTGCAAGCTGCTGCTGTCCAAGCCCGACCTGCTGCTGCTCGACGAGCCGACCAACCACCTCGACGCCGAGAGCGTGTTGTGGCTGGAACAGCACCTCGCCGAGTACAAGGGCGCCATCCTGGCCGTCACTCACGACCGCTACTTCCTGGACAACGTCGCGGAGTGGATTCTCGAGCTGGACCGCGGCCGCGCCTACCCGTACGAGGGCAACTACTCGACCTACCTGGAGAAGAAGGCCGAGCGCGTCGCCGTGCAGGGCCGCAAGGACGCCAAGCTGCAGAAGCGACTGCAGGAGGAACTCGCCTGGGTCCGGTCGGGTGCGAAGGCCCGGCAGGCCAAGAGCAAGGCGCGGCTGGGGCGCTATGAGGAGATGGCCGCAGAAGCCGAGAAGACTCGCAAGCTCGATTTCGAGGAGATCCAGATCCCGACGGGTCCGAGGCTCGGCAGCGTCGTCGTGGAGGTCGAGCATCTCGACAAGGGCTTCGAGGGGCGCACGCTCATCAAGGACCTGTCGTTCACGCTGCCGCGCAACGGCATCGTGGGCGTCATCGGTCCCAACGGTGTCGGCAAGACCACACTGTTCAAGACCATCATCGGCCTCGAGCAGCCGGACAGCGGCACGGTGAAGGTCGGTGACACGGTCAAGCTCAGCTACGTCGATCAGTCTCGAGGCGGCATCGATCCGAAGAAGACCGTCTGGGAAGTCGTGTCAGACAAACTCGACTACATCGAGGTCGGTCAGAACGAGATCCCATCACGGGCCTATGTCTCGGCATTCGGGTTCAAGGGGCCGGATCAGCAGAAACCGGCGGGCGTGCTGTCCGGCGGTGAACGCAATCGGCTCAATTTGGCGCTCACTCTCAAGGAGGGCGGCAACCTGATCCTGCTCGACGAGCCGACCAACGACCTGGATGTGGAGACGTTGTCGTCGCTGGAAAACGCGCTGGAGAACTTCCCGGGCTGCGCGGTGGTGATTTCGCACGACCGCTGGTTCCTCGACCGCACCTGCACGCACATCCTCGCGTGGGAGGGCGACGACGACAACGAGGCAAGATGGTTCTGGTTCGAGGGCAACTTCGCCGGCTATGAGGAGAACAAGGTCGAGCGGCTCGGTGTCGACGCGGCACGTCCGCACAGGGTGACCCACCGCCGACTCACTCGCGACTAGTGTCGATCAGCGGACCGCGGAGCCTGCGCCTCGTTCGGGGCGGCGGCACCATCCGACGACGGGCGGTCCGAGGGTACAGGCGAGGAGCGTGGCATGTCGGTGAATCCGGGAGCCGTCGGGAGACCAGCTGACCCTGGTCCCGGTGACACCGGAGCTGGGGCGCCCCAGGCGCTGAGCCCGGACGAGATCGCACGGCTTGCACACGCCTACCTCGATACGTACCGCGGTCCGCACGACGCACCCGCCGGAGACGCGTCGGTGACTCTGCCCGTTGACATGTCTTCGCGCCAAATGATCGGCCCGGCTCTGGTGACCGCGCATCACCGGCTGGGTCGGAGTCGGCCGGTCGGCGACACCCGCGTCGCGGTGTACCGAGCCGACGATCCGGCGGGTTTCGGCCCGGCGCTGCAGATCGTCACCGACTACACCCCGATGGTGATGGACTCGGTGACCGTGCTGTTGCATCGATTCGGCGTGTCGTACACGGCGATCATGAACCCGGTCTTTCGGGTGCGCCGCAGTCCGGCCGGTGAACTGCTGGACATACGGCCGCCTGCGGATGCCGGGGCGTCTCAAGGAAGTGTGGACGAGTCCTGGATCCACGTCCAGCTCGCACAGGCGGCAGACAGCAAGGCGCTCACCGAGGTCGCGCAGCTGCTGACCGGCGTCCTTGCCGACGCGCGACAGGTCGCGCTCGACTCCGGCGCGATGACAGCGACGATGCGGGGCCTGGCGCACGAACTCGACAACGCCCCCGAAGGGCGCTTCCCCGCGCGTGATCGCAAAGACGTTGCAGCGCTCCTACGTTGGCTCGCCGACGGGCACTTTGTGCTACTCGGGTATCAACGCTGCTCGGTCAGCGACGGGCGCTCGTCGGTCGATCTGTCGAGCCGGCTCGGCGTGCTCCGACTACGGCAGGACGTGCTGCCGCAGCTGACCCACCACAACGAGCTGCTCGTGCTGGCTCAGGCCACCATCCCCAGTTACCTTCGCTATGGCGCGTACCCCTACATCGTCGTGGTGCGCGAGCAATCGGGCGCCATGGCCATCGAACACCGCTTCGTCGGCCTGTTCACCGTCGCGGCGACCAACACCAATGTGCTTGAAATACCACTGATTTCAGCACGTGTCCGAGAGGCTTTGGCGCTGTCGCAGCGCGATCCGAGCCATCCCGGCCAGTTGCTGCTCGACATCATCCAAACCATTCCCCGTTCGGAACTGTTCGCGTTGTCGGCCCAGGAACTGCTCGATATGGTCAAGGCCGTCGTCGACCTCGGTTCGCGGCGTCGGACATTGCTGTTCATGCGAGCTGATTCACTCGCCCACTTCGTCTCCTGTCTCGTCTATTTGCCGCGTGATCGGTATACGACAGACGTCCGGCTGGAGATGCAGGAGATCCTGGTCCGGGAGCTCAGCGGGGTCAGCATCGAATACACCGCGCGCGTCAGCGAATCGCCTTGGGCAGTAGTACATTTCACCGTTCGCATGCCCGACAACTCGCGTCCGGCAGACATCGACACGTCGATGAAGAACGAAAGCCGCGTCCAGAACCTACTGACCGAAGCGGCTAGGACGTGGGGGGACCGGCTGATCGGCGCCGTCAAGTCCGGCTCCATCGAGCAGTCCAAGGCTGAGCACTATGCGACGGCGTTTCCCGCGGTTTACAAGCAGGCCATCGCACCACTGGAGGCGATCCACGACATCGCCATCATCGAAGAGCTGCAGGACGATTCGGTCAAACCGGTCCTGGTCGACACCGCCGAGGAAGGCGTTGCCCAGCTCACGCTATATCTGGGTGGGCATTCTGCCTCGCTGAGCGACCTGCTGCCGATGCTGCAATCGATGGGCGTCGTGGTGCTTGAAGAGCGGCCGTTCACCGTGACCCGGCCGGACGGGTTGCCGGTGTGGATCTATCAATTCAAGATCTCGCCGCACAAGTCCATTCCGGAGGTGGGGCCGGGTCCGGAGCGCGAGGCCACCGAGGGGCGTTTCGCCGATGCGGTGACCGCGATCTGGAACGGCCGCGCCGAGATCGATCGGTTCAACGAACTCGTTCTGCGGGCCGGGCTCACCTGGCAGCAGGTGGCAGTCCTCCGCAGCTACGCGAAGTATCTGAGGCAGGCGGGTTTCCCGTACAGCCAGTCACACATCGAGACCGTGATCAACGGTAACGCCTCGACGGCGCGGTCACTGGTCGAACTGTTCGAAGCACTGTTCCAGCCGGCCGCTGCGACGGAGGACACGCCGAGACGACGCGACGCCCAGGCCGCCGCCGCGGCCGTCGCCGCCGACATCGACGCATTGGTGAGCTTGGACACCGACCGCGTCCTGCGCGCATTCGCATCGATGATCCAGGCCACCCTCCGCACCAACTATTTCATCTCTGCCCAGGAGTCCGCTCGCGCGCAGAATGTCCTGTCCTTCAAGCTCAATCCCGGTCTGATCGACGAACTTCCGTTGCCGCGGCCCAAATTCGAGATCTTTGTGTACTCGCCGCGGGTCGAGGGCGTACACCTACGATTCGGACATGTGGCCCGCGGGGGCCTGCGCTGGTCGGACCGCCAGGAGGACTTCCGCACCGAGATCCTGGGGCTCGTCAAGGCGCAGGCGGTGAAGAACGCCGTGATCGTGCCTGTCGGTGCGAAGGGCGGGTTCGTGGTCAAGCACGCGCCATCGCCGACCGGCGATGCCGCGGCGGACCGCGACGCCCAGCGCAGCGAGGGCGTGGCCTGTTACCGGCTTTTCATCTCGGGACTGCTCGACGTCACCGACAACGTGGACAAGGCCACCGGCGCGGTGGTGACACCGCCCGACGTGGTCAGGCGCGACGGTGACGATGCCTATCTGGTGGTCGCGGCCGACAAGGGCACCGCGACGTTCTCCGACATCGCCAACGGGGTGGCAAAGTCCTACGGCTTCTGGCTCGGCGACGCCTTCGCTTCGGGTGGATCGGTGGGCTACGACCACAAGGCGATGGGTATCACCGCCAAGGGTGCGTGGGAATCCGTCAAACGACACTTCAGGGAGATGGGGGTCGATACCCAGTCCGAAGACTTCACCGTCGTCGGTGTCGGAGACATGAGTGGCGACGTGTTCGGCAACGGGATGCTGCTGTCCAAGCACATTCGACTGCTCGCCGCCTTCGACCACCGGCACATCTTCATCGACCCCGATCCCGACGCGGCGACGTCGTGGGACGAGCGCAAGCGGCTCTTCGAACTGCCGCGGTCCAGCTGGGAGGACTACAACACCTCGCTCATCAGCGAGGGCGGCGGCGTCTACAGCAGGGAGCAGAAGGCCATCCCGATCAGCCCTCAGGCCCGCTACACGCTGGGCATCGAGGATGGCGTCGAGGAACTCACGCCACCGGCCTTGATGAAGGCGATCCTTAAGGCCCCGGCGGATCTGCTGTTCAACGGCGGCATCGGCACCTACATCAAAGCCGAGAGCGAATCCGATGCCGATGTCGGTGATCGCGCGAACGATCCGGTGCGGGTCAACGGTAATCAGGTGCGCGCCAGGGTGATCGGCGAAGGTGGAAACCTCGGTGTGACCTCGTTGGGGCGCGTCGAATTCGATCTTGCCGGCGGCCGAATCAACACCGACGCACTGGACAACTCGGCGGGCGTCGACTGCTCCGACCACGAGGTCAACATCAAGATCCTGATTGATTCGCTCGTCACCGCGGGCAAGGTCAGGCCCGAGGATCGCACCGAACTGCTGCTGTCGATGACCGACGAGGTCGGTCGCCTGGTGCTCAAGGACAACGTGGACCAGAACGACCTGCTGGGCACCAGCCGCGCGAACGCGGCCAGCTTGCTGCCCGTACACGCGCGCATGATCAAGGATTTCGCGCAAGATCGCGGGCTGAACCGGGAACTCGAGGCGCTGCCGTCCGAGAAGGAGATCGGGCGCCGCGCCGAGATCGGAATCGGTTTGACCTCACCGGAACTCGCGACGCTGATGGCTCACGTGAAGCTGGCTCTCAAGGACGATGTGCTGGCCAGCGACCTGCCCGACCAGGAGGCGTTCGCGTCCCGGCTGCCGGCGTACTTTCCGGTCAGGCTTCGCGACGAATTCAAAACCGACATCCGCTCGCACCAACTGCGGCGGGAAATCGTGACCACGATGTTGGTCAACGATCTCGTCGACACCAGTGGCATCAGCTACGCCTACCGGGTCACGGAAGACGTCGGTGTGGTGCCGGTGGATGCAGTACGCAGCTATGCGGCAATCGCCGCCATCTTCCGGATCGGCGAGGTCTTGCGCCAGATCCGTGCGGCTGACGTGTCGGTTGCGGTGTCGGATCGGATGACGCTGGATCTGCGACGGCTCATCGATCGCGCCGGGCGCTGGCTGCTCAACTATCGGCCACAACCGCTTGCGGTCGGCGCCGAAATCAACCGATTCGCCGCAAAGGTTGCCGCCCTGACGCCGCGCATGTCGGAGTGGTTGCGTGGCGACGACAAGGCGATCGTCGCCAAGGAGGCCACCGAGTTCAGTTCTCACGGTGTGCCGGATGACCTGGCGCACATGGTCGCAACCGGGCTGTACCAGTACAGCCTGCTCGACGTCATCGACATCGCCGACATCGTTGACCGCGAACCGGCCGAGGTCGCCGATACGTATTTCGCGCTGATGGATCACTTCAACACCGACAGCCTGCTCACTGCGGTGTCGCGACTGGAGCGCGACGATCGTTGGCATTCGTTGGCGCGTTTGGCGATTCGCGATGACATCTACGGATCGCTGCGGGCGCTTTGCTTCGACGTCCTGGCGGGGGGTGAGCCCGACGAGACCGGCGAGGAGAAGATCGCCGAGTGGGAGTTGACGAACAGCTCCCGTGTCACCCGTGCGCGCCGGACACTCGCCGAGATCTACGAGGGCGGAGAACTCGACCTGGCCACTCTGTCGGTGGCCGCTCGCCAGATCCGCAGCATGACGCGAACGAGTGGAACGGGGAGCTCTGGGTGACTGGCGATGAGCGTCAGCGACGAGAATCGAATTCAGCGTTTGTGACCGCTGTTCCAGTCCGCTGGTCTGACATCGACATGTATCAGCACATCAACCACGCCACGATGGTCACCCTCCTCGAAGAAGCCCGAATCCCGTTTCTGCGTGAGCCGTTCGGCCCCGAGATCGAGACCATCGGGTTGCTCATCGCGGACGTGCACATCTCCTACAAGGCGCAGTTGCGTTTGATCGATTCGCCTCTGCAGGTGACGATGTGGTCCAAGCGGGTGCGGGCCGTCGATTTCACCGTCGGATACGAAGTACGGCCCGTCGGCGCGCCACCCGAGTCGAAGCCGGCGGTGATCGCTGACACGCAACTGGCCGCTGTGCACATCAAGGAGCAACGACTGCAACGGCTTTCGGACAGCCAACGCGCGTATCTCCAGCAGTGGACGAGATGAACCAATCGGAACGCGGCATCTGGCTGAACGACTCCACGAATCGTCAAGATCTCGCGACGTTCGTTGAGCGGGCGTTGCGGCTGGACGACGCCGCGGTGATCCGGTTGCGCGAGCGCCAGGGTGGCCACATCACGGCCTGGGTGTCCACCGGGTTCGATGTGTTGGCCAGCCGAGTGGTGGTCGGGCGGGTCAAGCCGGCCGACCTGTCCGTGGGCGCCGACGCTCTGGCCGCCGGGCTGAGCGCGATGGATCCAGGCGGATACGTCGAGACCGGCTTCGGGATGGACTCGGCGTGGCGAGGCGCCCTGCCGCCCGAGTCAGGATTCGAGCACCTCGACGATGTGCCGGCCGGCGTCATGCTCGATCTGGCGCAACGCGGCGTCGCGCTGGCCAAAGAACATTCCAGCTCGCACGGTCCTCCCGCGTCGCTGCTTGACCAGGAGGTGGTGGCGGTCAGTGCGGGTGATGCCAGCGTCGGGATACCAATGCGCTGTGTGTTCGCCTTGACCGCGATGGGTTTCCTTCCGCAGTCTGGCGATGCTGTCGCCGCCGACGAGATCGTCCGCGTCCGTGCGCTTCCGACGTGGCTGCGTGTCGACGCGCGCTTCGGCTCGGTATACCGACGGCGTGGCGACCCCGCCGTCGTACTGCGCTAGGCCGCGAAGTCGCAATGTTGCGTGTAGGGCTGTGATTTCAGCCGTTACCGCGACCCTCTGCGCAATCTTGGGCGATAGCCGCGGCGCGCGAACGCCTCCGTGACTCGGTGAATGATGTATCGCCTGCTGTGCTCGGCGACCACGTGCCCTCCCGGCGCACGACGATGCCGCGCGACCACGCCCAGGCCCCGATTGTGTTGAGGTGAAGTGATGGTGCGAGCCCCGGCTCCGCAGGCCTGCCGCGGGTCAGCTCGCCGAGAGAACTAGACGAGCCAGGCGGCGGAGTTCGGCGGTAGCTTGCCGTCGGCCAACTCCGCACTTGCCAACAGCAGTTCACCATCGGGCAACGCCATGGGGCGACGTCCCGCGTTGAGCACGCACACCAGCCCACCGCTGCGCTGGAACGCCAGCGTGTCCGTGGGGGAGTCGAGCCATTCAATGGTTGCGCCGTCGAATTCGCTGCGGTCGCGCCGCAATTCGATCGCATGCCGATAGAACGCAAGGGTGGATGCCGGATCGGCGATCTGCTTTTCCACGGTCAACGCCGCCCAGTCCGCAGGCAGCGGGAGCCAGGTGTCGGGATTGTCAGAGAACCCGAACGGCGGCGTCTCGCCCTCCCACGGCACGGGTACCCGGCTGGCATCGCGGCCACGTCGCGTGTGACCTGAGCGCTCCCACACCGGATCGCGCAGCGCTTCGTCGGGTAGATCCACGTTTGGCAGACCCAGCTCTTCACCGTTGTAGATGAACACCGCGCCGGGCAGCGCGAGCATCGCCAACGTCATCGCCTTGGCGCGGGCCAGGCCCGTTTCGCCGCCGCCGTAGCGGGTCGGCTCACGGTCGACGTCGTGATTGGCCAGCGTCCAGCTCGGCGTCGCATCCGCGATGTGCGCTGCGGTCATGGAGTTCTCGATCGCGCCGCGGATGTCGGCGGCATCGAAATCGGCACGCAGCAGCCGGAAGTTGAAGGCGAGATGCAATTCGTCAGGCCGCACGTACTGGGCGAACTGTTCGTTGTCGTACACCCACACCTCGCCGATCGCGACGGCGTCGGGGTAATCGTTGAACACCCCGCGGATCTGCCGATGGATCTCGTGCACGCCGTCGTTGTTGAATCGCGGGTCGTCGTCCAGGTCGGCCAGCAGCGCGTCGGCCTTGATGACCTCCATATCGGGCAGCCCCGGCGGTTTGGCCATGCCGTGCGCGACGTCGATACGGAACCCGTCGATGCCGCGCTCGAGCCAGAACCGCAGCGTCTTCTCGAGATCCTCGAAGACCTCGGGGTTGTCCCAGTTCAGATCCGGCTGTTCGGCATCGAAAATGTGCAGGTACCACTGTCCGGGATTGCCGTCCGCCTCGACGATGCGCGTCCACGCCGGCCCACCGAAGACCGACACCCAGTTGTTCGGCGGATGCACACCACCGGGGCCGGTGCCGTCACCGAAGATGTAGCGCTCGCGCTGCTCGCTGCCGGGGCCTGCGGCCAGCGCGGCCTGAAACCAGGGATGCGCCGAACTTGTGTGGTTGGGCACGAGGTCCATCGTCACCTTGATGCCCGCGGCGTGGGCGGCATCCGTCAGCCGGTCCAACGCGTCCATGCCACCGAACAATGGATCGACGTCGCGGGGGTCTGCCACGTCGTACCCGTTGTCGGCCATCGGGGACACCATGACGGGGTTGAGCCAGATCGCGTCGACGCCGAGCGCCTTGAGGTAGTCGACTTTGGCGGTCACACCGTCGAGGTCGCCGAGACCGTCGCCGTTGCTGTCGTAGAACGACCGCGGATAGACCTGATAGAAGAGGGCGTGCGACCACCAGGGCTCGCGGTCGCTGAGGTCCTGAGTCATCGCCGCCAAATCTACGTGAGAAAGACCTCGCGCCCGTGCGGCAGAACGGCGAGTTCACCGTCGCGGCGGCGAGTTTTTCCAGTGTGTCGCCTTAGCTTTCTTTTGTGGTTGCAAATGATTTCAGCAGGTTACGTGGAAAACTTTGTCCAAAGTCTATTTGCTGTACGTGCCGCTGTGGTATTCCCCGTGTAGTCGCTGTTGGTGATGCCGACCGCGCCAGGGACCCGGGGTGTGTCCCGAAGGGGGAGTTGGTTATGGCACTGCAGTTCAAGAAGTGGGCCGCGCTGGTTGTCGCTGCCGCGCTTACCGCGACCGGTTGTTCATCGAACGAATCCGGTGACAAACCCGAACCCTCTGCGACCGAAGCACCGTCCGCAGAATCTTCCGTGCTGCGCATCAAGGACAAGGGTGTTACGCCGAGGGGTGGCACCGTTTACGTTCTGCACAGCAGTGATTTCGATTCGTTGGATCCCGCCAATAACTACATAACGGATTCCTCAGACGTGGGCCGGCTCATCTACCGGACGCTGACGTTCATCAAGGACACGCCGGGTGAGGATCTTTCGATTCAACCCGACCTGGCCGAGACACTGGGAACTCCCAGCGATGACGGGCGAACCTGGACCTACAAGCTGCGGCCGGGCCTCAAGTATGAAGACGGCCGGCCGATCACCGCGCAGGACATCAAGTACGGCGTCATGCGCTCCTTCGATAGCGAGGTGTTTTCGCTCGGTGCGACCTGGATGCCAGACCTACTCGAGAACGAGACAGGGTTCGAAGGTCCCTACGCGACACCCGAAAAAGACCTCACCTCGGTTGAGACGCCTGACGACAGGACGCTGATCTTCCACTTCGCAGGCCCCCAGCCCGACGCCGACTGGATCATGTCACTCTTCTATACCGCGCCAGTGCCCAAGGACAAGGACACGAAGCAGGACTACGGTAATCGTCCCATCGCATCTGGGCCGTACAGGATCGAGGAGTACAACCGTGGCACATCTCTGGCGTTGGTGCGCAACGAGAATTGGGATCCCGCAACCGATTCGAATCGGCCCGCATATCCCGACCGATTCCAGTTCGAACTGAACGCGGACGGGTCCGTAGCCAGTCAGCGTCTTCTCGAGGGCAAGGGCAATGACGCATTCGCCGTTCCGCTGAGCGGCGTGCTGTCGGTGAAGGATCTCCCCAAGCTCGAGGATCCTTCGGTGCAGCCGCGGTCCGTCAACGGGCCGGGGCCATGTGTCGACTACCTCACGATGAATACACAGAAGATCAGGGACCCCGATGTCCGGCATGCGATCGCGCTCGCCATCGATCGACAGAGCATCGTCACAATCTATGGCGGCGAGATCAGCGGAACGCTCGCCGATTCGATAATTCCGTCGGACATGCCTGGCTACATCGCACCGGATCTCGGACTGAAACCCACCGGCGATCCCGACGCGGCGAAGAAGCTGCTCGAGGAAAAGTCGGTACCGCCGCTACATTTTGTGATCGGCGATGACTCAGAAGGCGGGCGCCAAGAGGCCGACCAGATCAAGGCCAACCTCGAGGCGGTTGGCCTCGAGGTCGTCGTCGAGCCTCGCCCTGCCGACGACGTGTCGGCCATCGTCGACAGCGACGACGCGCCGGAATTATCCTTCGGCGCATGGTGTTTCGACTGGCCGACGGCGGCGTCCGTCGTCGTGCCCGTATTCGGACCCAATGATGACGGCACAACTTGGGGGTCGAGCAACGACTCCAAGTACTTCGATCCGAGGTTCTCCGATCAACTGCAGGAGCTGAAGTCGTCGTCCGAAGACCCGGCCGCGATCGCGAAGAGGTACATCGAGATTGCGAACGAAATCCAGACGACGGCTTGGCCGGTCCTGCCGACGATCCGTACGAACTACCCGGAGGTCGTCGGCGCGAACGTGACCAATGTCGGCATTTCCCCGCTGTTTGCCGAGATCGACCTCAACACTCTTGCGGTGAAGAAGTGATCAATACGCTGCCGAACTGCTCGATCCGTGCCAGTTCATCGGCCGATCAGAAGGGCGAGTTCACCATCGAGTGCGCGGCCATCTCCAGGTAGGCCAACAGCTCGGCACGATGCTCGTCGTCGAGCGTCTGCGAGTCGATCTCCGCGACGGCGGTATGCATACAGCGCAGCCACGCGTCGCGCTCGATGTAGCCGATCACAAACGGTGCGTGCCGCATGCGCAACCGCGGATGGCCACGCTGATCGGAGTAGGTCCGCGGACCGCCCCAGTATTGCTCGAGGAACATACGCAGCCGCACCTCGGCGGCGTCGAGGTCACCCTCGGGATATAGCGGAAGCAGAATCTCGTCCTCGCGCACCAACTGGTAGAACCGCGACACGATGGCGTGGAACGTCTCATGGCCACCGACTTCGTCGTAGAACGACCGCTGCGGCTGTGTCACTGCTCCATTGTGTCTTGTCGCCGCAGCGGGCCGCCCGGCCGGTGGCGTCACCCGCTGTTCATTGGACTGACCAGCGAACACGTGCAGAATTGTCGTGCGATCGACGGAAATCCATGGTGGACTGTCGGGCGGAGGACGTATGGCGCATCGCAAGAAAGGCCCGTCCAGACGGGCTGGCCACCGGCATCAAGGTGCCGCGGCAGGCTCATCCGGGTCCGCGGTACCGCATGCGCATTCGCGCGTCCTGCACAGCGTCGAAACCCATCCCCCCAGTACGAGCGAAGGGTCGCTGTGGGGCCGGCGGCGGGTGCTCCTGCTGAACTCCACCTACGAACCGTTGACCGCTCTGCCCATGCGGCGGGCGGTCATCATGCTGATGTGCGGAAAAGCCGACGTGGTCCACGACGACCCCGGCGGCCCCGTCATCCACTCCGCGACCCGCTCCATCGTGGTGCCATCGGTGATCCGGCTGCGGTCCTTCGTGCGGGTGCCCTACCGTGCGCGCATCCCGATGACCAGGGCCGCGCTGATGCACCGCGACCGGTTTCGCTGCGCCTACTGCGGAGGCAAGGCCGACACCGTCGACCATGTCGTGCCACGCAGCCGCGGCGGCGACCATTCGTGGGAGAACTGTGTGGCGGCCTGCTCGACCTGCAACCACCGCAAGGCCGACCGTCTGCTCGCCGAACTGGGCTGGGCGCTGCGTTCGGTGCCGGTGCCGCCGAAGGGTCAGCATTGGCGGCTGCTGTCGAGCGTGAAAGAACTCGACCCGGCGTGGGTGCGGTATCTGGGTGAGGGTGCGGCCTGACGCACGGCTGATACGGTTTGCGCGTGAGCACAGCACTTACTCATTCCCTCCTCGGAGGGGTTCCGCTGGCCGTGCTGCTGGTGTTGATGTTCTTGATCTACATCGTCGGCCCCAAGCGCAAGGGCCCCCATCCAACGACGTACAAGCTGTCCGAGCAGTGGACGCACGACCCGATCCTGTGGGCGGCCGACGAACCCGCCGATCACGGTCATAGCGGCCACGGCTCGCACCCCGTCACGGTAGGAGGCGGCGCAAGTGGCAAGTGGTGAAGTCGCGACCGTCGGATCCACGGAACTCGCCGAACTACCGCGCGGCTGGGTCGTAACGACCAGCGGCCGAGTCTCGGGGGTCACCGAGCCCGGTGAACTGTCGGTGCACTACCCGTTCCCAGTGACGGATCTGGTCTTCCTCGACGACGCGCTGAAATTCGGCTCGCGCGCAGCCAAGGCACGATTCGCGGTGTTCATCGGGGACCTCGGAGCCGACACCGCCGCGACCGCCCGCCAGATCCTGGCTAAGGTGCCGACCCCAGACAACGCCGTCCTGCTGGCGGTGTCGCCGAACCAGCGTGCGATCGAGGTGGTTTACGGCAGCGACGTCAGTGGCCGCGGCATCGAGGAGTCCGCACCGCAGGGGATCGCCGCCGCCGCAGAGGCCTTCAAGGACGGCAAGCTCATCGACGGCCTGACCAAGGCTGTGCGAATCATGAGTGCAGGCGTCTCACCGCGCTGACGCGGCCTGCCTCTGCAGTAGCGCCGCGCGAATCTCGATGTAGCGCTCCAGAAACCTTCGCTCGTCCAAGCGCTTGCGCCGCATCCATCCGGTGACCTCGTCATTGCACTTGCTCGTGTTGCACGATGCGCATGCCGGCACGACGTTGTCGATGGTGTACCGCCCGCCCCGCGAGATCGCCATGACGCAGTCTTTCTGTAACGCGCCGCCCGTCGCGCCGCAATAGGCGCAGCCCTCCCACGCCTCCTTGAGTGCTGCCCACTGCTCGGCTGTCAGATCGTGGTCGACAGCGTCCATCCGCCGCTTCCGCTTGCGAGCCGCCCGTGCTCGACGACTGCGATTGACCGCCACGTGAAAAGCGTAGGCCCGCGAGCGACCGAAAAATGCACACGGATATCGGCGTGTCGGTGTACAAACGCGGTCGCTGGCGGCGATCAGCCGGCGTCGAAACCCCTTGCGCGCAGGGCACGCTCCACACCGGCGCGTCCTTCGAGCACCAGCCGGCGCAGCGGCGGTGGCACATCCCGGTCGGACAAGAACGCGTCGGCGGCGTCCAGGGCCGCTTGGCTGATGTCCCATGACGGGTACAACCCGACGACGACGGTCTGTGCAACCTCGCTCGACCGGCGTTGCCAAACACCGGAAATGGCGCCGAAGTACTTGTCCCGGAACGGCTTCAGCAGTTCTTCCTGGCCCGGCCGCACGAATCCGGCGATGATCGACCGTGCGGTGACGTTGGCCAGGGTGTCGTCCTCGATGACCTCCTGCCAGTCCGCCTCCTTGACCGCCAACTGAGGGCGCGCCGCCGCGGCCTGCGCGGCGTGCCGCCCGCCCGCGGCAGTCGGATCACGTTCGGCCTCAGCGTCGATGAACGGTGTCTCCGTACCATTCGCGTCGATGACGCCCGCGGTGGCAAGCGCCGTGACGATGCGCCAGCGCAGGTCGGTGTCGATCACCAGACCGGGCATGTTCACCGCTGCGGGTTCGTTGTCCAGCAGCGTCGACAACACAGCGATGTGGTTCGGGGATAGTACCGATGCGCACAGCGCGTTGACGAAGGCCAGTTGATGGTCAGATCCCGGCGTCGACTCGCGCGCGAGGTCCAGCAGCGCATCTCCGAACGCCGGCCAGCCGTTTTCCTTCGCCCACGCGGGGTCGGCGTACGAGCCGAGCGCGGTCTGCGCCTGCAACAGCAGGCGCTGCGCCACACCCACTTCGGATTCGGCGCGCACACCACTGATGACCAGCGCGACGAAGTCGCGGGCCTTGAGTTCGGCGTCGCGAGTCATCTCCCAGGCCGCCGACCATGCCAGTGTGCGGGGTAGCGGATCGGCGATGTCGGCGATCCGGGTCAGCGCGGTCTGCAACGACTGGGGGTCAAGACGCAGCGAGCAATACGTCAGATCGTCGTCGTTGACCAGTATCAGCTTGCCTCGCGAGACACCTTGCAGCGCAGGTACATCGGTGATGGAGCCCTCGACGTCGAGCTCCTCGCGGTGGGTGCGCACCAGCTTGCCGCTGCCGTCGTCGTCGTAGATTCCGACTGCGAGCCGGTGCACGCGGGTCTCCCCGGCTCCTGGCTGCGCGCCGCTCTGGGTGATCGTGAAGCGGGTGAACCGGCCGTCGGCGTCGAGGTCGAATTCGGGCCGCAGCGTGTTGAGCCCGGTGGTCTTGAGCCACTGCCTGCCCCACCCCGACAGGTCTCGCCCGGAGGCCTTCTCCAGCGCGCCCAGCAGATCCCCGAACGTCGCGTTCCCGAAAGCGTGGTCGCGGAAGTAATCTCGCAGCCCGGACAGGAACTCCTCCAAACCGACGTAGGCGACAAGCTGCTTGAGCACACTGGCGCCCTTGGCGTAGGTGATGCCGTCGAAGTTCACCTCGACGGCGGCCAGGTCCGGGATGTCGGCGGCCACCGGATGCGTCGACGGCAGCTGGTCCTGCCGGTAGGCCCACGACTTCTCGACGTTGGCGAATGTCGTCCACGCCTCGGTGTATTCGGTGGCTTCGGCCTGACACAGCACTGATGCGAAGGTCGCGAACGACTCGTTGAGCCACAGGTCGTCCCACCAAGCCATCGTGACGAGGTCGCCGAACCACATGTGCGCCATCTCGTGCAGGACGGTCTCGGCGCGCCGTTCGTAAGACGCTCGCGTCACCTTGCTGCGAAAGACGTAGTCCTCCAGGAACGTCACGGCGCCGGCATTCTCCATCGCGCCCGCGTTGAACTCCGGGACGAACAGCTGGTCGTACTTGCCGAACGCGTAAGGCACGCCGAAGTTCCTGTGGTAGAAGCCGAATCCCTGCTTCGTCTCGGTGAACAAGCGGTCGGCGTCCATGAACTCGGACAGCGACTTGCGGCAGAACAGGCCTAGCGGAATGTCGCCGTGCTCATCGCCGTAGGTGTCGTCCCAGCGGGCGTACGGGCCGGCGATCAGCGCCACCAGGTAGGTGCTCATCTTCGGGGTGACGACGAACGCATGCCGCTTGGCTGCGCCCGCGTCCTCGGCGAGCGTGGTGGCACCGTTGGAGATGACCTCCCAGTGCGACGGTGCGGTGACGCTCACCTCGAAGGTCGCCTTGAGGTCGGGCTGGTCGAAGCACGCGAACATCCGCTTCGCGTCGGCGGTTTCGAACTGCGAGTACAGGTACACCTCGTCGTCGACCGGGTCGACGAACCGGTGCAGGCCTTCACCGGTGTTGGAATAGAGACAGTCGGCGTCGACGACGAGGACGTTGCGGTCGGACAAACCAGTCAGCGGAATGCCGGTGGATTCGTCGTAGTCCGACACGTCGATGGCACGGCCGTTGAGGAGGGCGCTGCGGACGCGGTCGGCGGCGATGTCGATGTAGGTATCGGCGCCGGCCAGCGCATCGAATTCGACGGTCGTCACCGAACGGAACGTCTGCTCGCCGGGCTTGCCGTCGCCGTCGGTCAGATCGAGCTCGATGCGGTAGTTGTCGACGGTGACCAGCGCGGCGCGTTCGACGGCCTGGTCGCGGGTGAGGTTGGGGAGTGCCACGAGTCCAACCTAGTGGCCGGCCTCGCGTGGAGCCCGCTACAGCCCGGGTACCCCGAGCCCGTTGAGCCCGCCCAGGCCGTTCAGCCCGTTGAGCCCACCGAGCTGGTCCAGGATCGTGCCGTTGCCGACCGAGGTCATCATCGACGGGCAGTACATCGAGATGGCGATGCCGGTGAAGAACGCCGCCATGTCGGGGCTGATGCCGTTGTTGGACACGGTGGAGTAGACCGATGCCAGGTTCTTGCCCGGTTCGACGAGCATCGGGCAGATCGACTGTCCGAGCTTGTCGGTGCTGGCTGCATCGCCGTAGCCGATGCCCGCGTTGGTCAACGCGTCGAGGAAGTTGGTGTCGACAGGTTGGGCGGACGCCGGTGCCGCGAGGCTGAATGCCGTCGCGACGCCGACCACAGTCATGGCGATCGTGCGTTTCGCTTTAATCACAGGTGAAACACTGATTGACAACAGTCTCATCGACAACACGGTTGGGTAACCGTTTGCACACTATGCGTGTCCTGTGCACCGCTACTTCCGACTACGTGGCAGCGGGAACACGGTCGGCGGGTGCAAGGTTGTGCTCAGGAGACGTCTGACCTACTACCGAGAGGTGTTCATGCCCGAGAAGTCTGTCGCCGGTTTCTGGTTCGACCCGCTGTGCCCATGGTGCTGGATCACCTCGCGCTGGATCCTCGAGGTCGAGAAGGTGCGCGACATCGAGGTCAACTTCCACGTGATGAGCCTGGCGGTGCTCAACGAGAACAAAGAAGACCTGCCCGAGCAGTACCGCGAAGGCCTCAAGCAGGCGTGGAAGCCGGTTCGGGTGGCGATTGCGGCCGAGCAGGCGAAGGGTAGCGAGATCTTGGCGCCGCTGTACACCGCGATGGGGACACGCATCCACAACCAAGACAACAAAGACTTCGATGCCGTGATCAAGGAGTCCCTGGAGGAGGTCGGGTTGCCGGCCGAGCTGGCCGAGGCGGCCAACACCGACGAGTACGACGAGGCGCTGCGCAAGAGCCACCACGAGGGCATGGACGCCGTCGGCGACGACGTCGGCACCCCGACGATCCACGTCAACGGCGTCGCATTCTTCGGCCCGGTGCTGTCGAAAATCCCGCGCGGCGAAGAGGCCGGCAAGCTGTGGGATGCCTCAGTGACGTTCGCGTCCTACCCGCACTTCTGGGAACTCAAGCGCAGCCGCACTGAGCCGCCGACTTTCGACTGACGAGGGTTCAGCGGGCGGCGACCCACCAGGTATACAACGCGGCGAGGTCATTGCCCATCGCCGAGCCCACAAACAGATCCGCGGTCTTGGTCCACGACACAGTCGGCGCGCCCTGCTGCGGGCCTGCGGCGGTTGTGCACACCACCATGCCGCCGCCCCAGGAGACCGGTTCCGGGCCGGCTGCGCCAGGGCATGGGACGGGATTACCACTGCCTGCCAGCCTGCCGAAGGTCGTATCCACGTCGGCGGGGCTTCCGTACAGCGAGTAGGTGGCGCCGTGCGGGCCGCCGGGTTGACTGCTCTGGCCGCAGCCAAGCCTGGCGAGGAAGGGGTCCTCGGGGTACTGCTTGCTGACCTGGCAATCGCCCGAGCCCGGGGGGATCAGGCCGGCCAGTTTCTCGTTGCTCGCGTCAGTGTCTGTTGGATCAGCGGCCGCCGTTGCCGAGAAACCGAGGAGTGTGGCGGCGGAAATACAACCGATAGCGATCGCTCTTGCAGTCTGCATCAATTCGAACATTTGCCACTCTCGAATCCCGACGGCTATAGCCGCGATAGACGGCCATGCTATGCCGTCGCCGGCGTTTGCACAGCGACTTCGACGGTAGTTGCGGCCTCGTTTGCTGATACGCGACCACCGTGGGCCAGAACCGTCTGCCAGAATGGCCGCCATGCGCGTCTACCTGGGAGCCGACCACGCGGGGTTCGAGTTCAAGCAGCGGATCATCGAGCACCTGAAGTCGAACGGGCACGAGCCCTTCGACTGCGGGGCGTATGCGTACGACGCCGACGACGACTACCCGGCGTTCTGCATCGCGGCCGCGGAGAAGACCGTCGCCGACCCCGACAGTCTCGGCATCGTTCTCGGCGGATCGGGTAACGGCGAGCAGATCGCCGCCAACAAGGTGCCCGGCGTGCGGTGTGCGCTGGGGTGGAGCGTCGAGACGGCGAAACTCGCGCGCGAACACAACAATGCGCAGGTGATCGGCATCGGTGGGCGCATGCACACCGAAGACGAGATGCTCGCGATCGTCGACGCGTTCCTGAGCACGCCGTGGTCGAAAGCCGAACGCCACCAACGCCGTATCGACATCCTGTCCGAGTACGAGCGCACGCACGTTGCTCCGCCCGTGCCCGGCGCACCGAGCTAGGGATGCCCGAAGGGCACACCCTGCACCGGCTGGCCCGGCTGCATCAGCGCCGTTTCGGACGCGCACCGGTCACGGTTTCCAGCCCCCAAGGCCGATTCGCCGACGGAGCCGCGGCCGTCAACGGCCGCGTCCTCAAGAAGGCCAGCGCGTGGGGTAAGCATCTGTTCCACCACTACGAAGGTGGCCGCGTGGTGCACGTGCACCTCGGGTTGTACGGCACGTTCAGCGAAGTCCCGATTCCCATGCCCCTGGCCGTCGGTCAGGTACGCATGCGGATGATCGGCGCCGAGTACGGGACCGACCTGCGCGGACCGACGGTGTGTGAAGTCATCGAGGCACCCGAGATCGCCGATATCGTGGCCCGGCTCGGCCCCGACCCGTTGCGCCGCGACGCCGATGGCGCGCTGGCCTGGGCCCGAATCCGCAAGTCCCGCAGGGCTATCGGTGCGCTGTTGATGGACCAGACGGTTATCGCTGGAGTGGGCAACGTGTACCGCAACGAGCTGCTGTATCGGCACCTCATCGACCCGTATCGGCCCGGGACCCACATCGATGAGGCCGAGTTCGACGCGATGTGGACCGATCTCGTCGAGCTGATGAGGGTCGGCTTTCGCCGGGGCAAGATCATCGTGGTTCGACCCGAGGACGACCACGGGTTGCCGCCCTATGCGCCCAACCGACCGCGCACCTATGTGTACCGACGTGCAGGGGAGCCGTGCCGGGTGTGCGGCACGGAGATCCGCACCGCCGTACTCGAGGGCCGCAACGTCTTCTGGTGTCCAAGCTGCCAAAAGTAGGCGTTGACTCTGCGTACACGCCGCAAGTTCAGCCGAAATCTCGGCCTGGCCGCAGAGTCAACGAGAACACGCGCGACTTAGAAGCCGCCGAAGTCGCCGCCGAAATCGCCGCCGCCCCAGTCTCCGCCGCCGTAGTCGCTCCCGCCGCAGTCGCCCCCGCCGCCACCGCCGCCATCGCCGCCGTAGTCACCGCCACCGTCTTGACCCTGATCGACGCCCTGGTCATAACCCTGCGCGAAGCCTTGCTCGTATCCGCTGCCGTGCATGCCCGAGAACAGCGCGTCGAACAGCAGCACCGACCCCAGTCCCCACGCACCGGCGACCAGTGCCGGCTTCCACCACGGCTCCGAATACCAGCCCGCGGGTACGGGACGGCCGGCCACCCGGCCGCCGGGGTAGTAGTTCGGGGTGCGCTCCGAGGGGGCGGGTGATGCCTCGATCTCGCGGCCCTCGAAGTTGACCCGACGGTCCTCGGTCACCGTGCCTGCCGAGCGCTGACCGGCCAGCGTCTCCAGTTCCGGTCCCGGGTCGATGCCCATCGCGGTGCGGGCGGCTCGCACGTAGTAAAGGCCTTCGAGCGCGCTCTCCTTGGCGAGCAACGCCTGCTTGGCGGTGCCGGCCTGCTCGATCTGCGAACCCGCGGCCGTATACCGCTCGGACGCGTCGGCAAGGGCCTGCTTGGATGCGTCGTCGGTGCCGGTCAGGTTGATCACCTGGCCGCCAAGCCGTTCGATCACGCGCCGCGCGTCGGCCTTCGCATCTGCCAGTGAGGCGGCGTTGCGTCGATCGGAGGCCCTCATCGCCCCGTACACGACCGCGCCGAGAGCCACGACCACCAGGACAACAAGGACGAGCAGCACGCCGTTCATGGCGTCCAGCGTACCGACAGGAAAGCGTCAAGATCGGGGCGCGAATCCTCGGGAGTTACGCCCAGAGCGGAGAACTACAGCTCGAGAATTCCGCGGAGATGCCAGGCGATGTCGCCGTCGGCGCCCTTGTCGGAATGGCTGAAGTACTCGGTGTGCGCCGCGCGCTTGAGTCGTTCTGGCTGATTTCCGGTCACCGCGATGTCGCGGATGCCGGGACCGAACAAAGGGCCCAACTCGCCGCCGAACCAGTCGCCGCGGCGGCTACCACGAGACACCGGAAACCATAGGTTCGTCCACCGCGTGGCGGGGAAGGGAGAGTCGGGGCTGAACTGGTCGCGCTCGGCCGGGCATTCGACGAGTACGCCGCGCCGCAGCAGCCCCTCGAACAGCTCACGCCGGACCGTGCCGTCCGACGTCTTCAATCCACTGAGCAACGGCGGTCGCGTCACGACAAGGTCCGCGAGGGCCAATGGCGCACCGACGGTGACGAAATCGGTTATGCACCAGGGTTTTCCCTGCTTGCCGCGAGTCTGCGCCCAGAGCAGGGTCAGCGCGTCATATGCGATATACGCGCCGACGCCGTGGGCCACCAGGACGATTCGTGCGTACCCGTCGTCGTGCAAATCGCCGAGCAGGTCGACCAGGCCACCACGAATGGCGCGTCGCACCGCATACGAGGGCGGCGACGGGTCCAGATACCGGGCGGAGTCGACCAGGGGAGTCGTCTTCTTGTTCACCAACGCTCTCGCCATCATGCGGTAGAGGCCGAACCAGAAGATCAACACGACCGCGCTGATGGTCAACCCGATGATCCACGCCGGAACATCAGAATTGAGCGCGTACCCGGCGATGAACAATATGGGGATCACCAGCAGGATCGCGAGAACGGCGCTCCACACTTGGCGCCATATCCCGAGGAGGGCGTCGGGGACGTTGCCGGGCCGACGCAGAAAGAGCCGCAGCGCCGCCGGCGCAACGCCCGCGAACTTGCCGGTGGTCATCAGGAACGGCCAGTGGTATTCGAAGAATTCAGTGTGGCCCTGCTTCGGGGCAGCTTGGCGATTCGGGGCGATGTAGCGGCGCGCTTCGTAGGTGTCGGTGATCTCAGCCGGCCGCGGGTGGTAGTCCCATTTCCCGTCGTGTGGCTGCAGTGCCGTCCTCACGAAGCCGTCGAACGTTTCCATCGGACGTTTCTCGCCCATTCCATGCACGATGACCACCGCCGTACGGATTTGTTCCTCCGCTGCCATGTCACCTTCCGTGCTGTTTGCGTCGCGAGAGAGTCCAAGATCCCGATGATTCTCAACCATCTCGTCAGGAGGTGGGGTGGCCCCGTTCATCACACGGTGTGGGGTGGCCGTCTTCGATAGTCACGAGTGTGCGCTCCATCTCGACCGGCTTGATGCTGCCGCCCCAATTGGCATAGGGATGGTCGAGGAAGAAGACGACCAGCAGGCCCGCTGCGACGAGCGCCGTGACCAATCCGATCGGTATCGCCTGGATGAGGGCAGGCTCGCGCCGGTCGGCCTGGGCGCACATGTAGGCGATGATCGCCGCCGCACCGATGCCCAACACGATCCACAGGGGCGTCGGTACCGGCGGGGTGGCCTCCGCGAGGCGTGCGCGGCGCCCTTCACGACGCTGCGCCTGCTCGTCAAACCACTGCGCATAGGCCACCTCCTGTTTGGCGCCCACGGGGTTCGCGGCCGCGAAGTCGCGGCCCATGGCGTCCACCCAGGACTGCACCACCTCCGACGAGGTCCCCGCACGCATCGCAGGCCACTCATCCGAGATGACTGCTCGCGCATAGCAGTTCAGCTCTCCGTGCAGAGTCCCGCCCGATCCGTCGCCCAGCACATCCGCGATGACGTGAAGTTCGGCGACCGCGATGGCTTCGCGGCTCGCACCGTCGCGTGCATGCTGATAGCTCTGCAGCGAGAAAAGGATCACGAAGGCAAGCATCACCGCGAACATCGTTCCGAGTACCGACATATAGGTGTCCGCTCGCGACGAATCGACGAACCAGCCCGTCTCGGGCATCCGGCTTCGCACGAACAGCCGGCCCGCGACTGCGACCGCGACGACGGCTGCCACAACGACCGGCGCGATCCAGACCAGCACCGCCGCACCTTAACCAGCGCGTATGTCGGCCGTCTAGTGCTGAAAGATACGTTCGGCGCTGGGTCAACACTGGTAAACGCGTCACGGCTTCACCGCTTGGAACTACGATTCAAGATCACGGATCGGGTTTGCCGAGACGGGGGGACGTCACGTGACCGAACAACCCGACGACTCTCCGAAACCACCGGACCCTCCTGGGCACGGGGCGGGCCGGGTAAGCCGACGACAGGTGCTCGGCGGCGCTGGACTACTGGGTCTCGGTGCCGCCGCGGGCGCCGTAGCCGCCACCGCGATACAGGGCAGGGGCGCCGACGGCGTCGCCGACCGGCAGGAACCATCCACCCAGCGGCCGCGCGGCCGCACCGTGCCCCAAGCCCCCGGCACGCCCCGGCCGCCGAACAAGCCGCTGAACGTCATCTTGATCATCCGTGATCAAACGCGTTTCGACTTGCCGGTCGCGCCGGGTTACCACCTGCCGGCGCTGGATCGCCTTGCGCAGCAAGGGATCAGCTTTCGCAACCACTACATCGCCTCGGCGATGTGTACGCCCTCGCGCGCTGCGTTCTTCAGCGGGCATCCGCCGCAGGTCAACGGAGTGTTCGACCAGATGGAGACCGGCTGGGTGCCGAACTTGCGACAGGACCAGCCGAACATGGGCTCGATGATGAAGGAGCTCGGTTACCAGACCGCATTTTTCGGCAAATGGGAAATGGAAGCCGACCTCATCCCACCCAAGCCGACCGTCAACTACAGCGAAGCGCTCCAGCCCTATGGATTCGACATCTACCAACCAGACGGCGACAAACCCGGTGCGCCTAACCAGGGCTACGACACCGACGTGTACACGGCGAGCGAAGGCGTCCGCTGGCTGCGGCGCAATGTGCCCAAGCTACGCGAATCCGGGCAGCCCTTCTTCTTGATCATGAGCTACCTGAACCCGCACGACATCATGTACGCCGACGCCAATGTCCCGGGAACACCTCAAGTGCAGAAGGCTGTCTCGAAGGACGCGATCGTCACTCCGCCGCAGAATGCGCTGTACAGCCAGCGCTGGAACACCGCTCCCTCACCGACCCTGCAGGAGTCGCTGTCGGCCCCGGGCATGCCTGCTGCGCTGGGGGAATACAACACCGGCTGGGAGGGGGTCCTTGGCACCATTCCCACGAACCGCCCGGATATGTGGCAAGTCTTCAATGACTACTACCTGAACATGATCCGCGACACGGACCTCAGCCTGCAACAGCTCGAGGACGGCCTCGACGAGCTTGGTCTCTGGGAAGAGACGGTCGTGATCTTCACCGCCGATCACGGCGAGATGGCGGGTGATCACGGCGGCATCCGGGGCAAGGGACCGATGGCCTATGAGGGCAACTCGCATGTGCCGTTGATCGTTATCCACCCCGACTATCCCGGGGGCCAACAGTCGGAGGTCGTGACGAGCCATCTGGATCTGATGCCTTCGCTGCCCGGGCTGGCGGGAGTGACCGAGGACCAGCGGCGAGAGGCCGTGGAGGGGCTGCCCGGCCACGACTTTTCCGGGGTCCTCGCCACAGCCGAGACTGCAAGCCCACAGGCCGTCCGCCCCGGCGCCTTGTTCAACTACGTCGGCCCGCTCACCATCGATGCGGCTTATTGCGTGGCAGGAATGAAGGAACTGCTCCAGAACAAACCGGCGCCACCGTTGACGGAGCTCCAATCCAAGCTCAACAAGCGCGGATTCATGAGTTTCGCGTTCGACGGACAGTACAAGTTCGCGCGCTACTACGCGCCCGCCAACTTCAATACTCCGACAACGATCGAACAGATTCTGCGTGACAATGACGTCCAACTCTTTGACCTGCGGAACGACCCGCTCGAGACGAGCAATCTCGCACTGGATCCGGAAGAGAACAAGGACCTCATACTGCGAATGAACGCCTTGCTGAACGAACTCATCGCCAAAGAAGTGGGCAAGAATGACGGTAGCTTTCTGCCTGAGGAGATTCGCCCCCAACGTGGGTGAGCCGCGGCCCCGCGCTAGCCGGGGCGTTACATCACGAACCCCACGTCGAGCACGTGGCGGTGTCGCCCGACGGATCCCCGGGGACGGCGACCAGCAAGCACGACATGATCGTCACTGAGCGGCGTAGCACCACGCGCACCGTTGCCAATGCCGGCACGGAGGATCAAGATCCATGCATGGCGCACGACGTATTCATTAGTCACTCGCACCAAGACAAGCCTGCGGCCGATGCCGCGTGCGCCGCTCTTGAAGCCAGAGGGATTCGCTGCTGGATCGCACCTCGGGACATCGACCCGGGGAAGGACTGGGCCGAGTCGATCGTCGACGCCATCCGGGGCGCCCAGATCATGCTGTTGGTCTTCAGTCGCCACGCCAACGAGTCCACCCAGGTGAAGCGTGAAGTCGAACGGGCGGCCAGTTCGGGGAAGGTGCTCCTCCCGCTGCGCATCGATGACGTGCTGCCGGCAGCAGCGCTCGAGTACTACCTCGGCACACCACATTGGTTGGACGCGCTGACGCCGCCGCTCGAGGCGCACCTGGGCAGGCTGGCCGATGCTTGCTCGAGCTTGCTGGCCGTCGGCGGCACCAAGCCGCGTCCCGCTGGCAATGCCCCATCCCGGCCCGCACCGCCGCGGGAACAGGGCACGCGTCAGTCGGTGCGATGGACGGTCATCGGCTCGGTCGCCGCGGTCCTGGCCGTGGTCGGCATCGTCGTCTACCTACTGCTGCCGGGGCCGTCGGCGGCCCCGACCCAAACCACACAGGCCGCTTCGCCTACATCGGTGGCGGTGGCCGCGCCTCCTACCACCTCCACCACCCCTACCAGCGCTGGCGTGTCGGGAATCGAGCCGTTCGTCGGGATCTGGCAGGCCCACACGGAACGGGTCGTGATCGACGGTGCAGGCAACGGTCATCTGAACTACAAGGGATGCACCGCCTGTGCCACACAAACCGATAACCGGGTGGACTTCACCCTGACGTCGGTCTCGAACGGCATAGCTGGCGGAAACGTCGTCTCGAGCTCGGACGCTTACTACCAAAATGGCATGCCGGTGAGCGCTGCGATCACCGCGGCCTCGCCAGGGCATCTCCTTGAATTGACCGTCAACGGATTGCTTCAATCACCGATGTGCGACGTCGCAGCCCAGGCCTCCAACCAGTGCGGGGCCTGACCCGTCACTCGCTGAGTGCGCTGACGGCGACGGTCCTGTTGGAGCGGGCGACGGGAATCGAACCCGCGTAGCTAGTTTGGAAGACTAGGGCTCTACCATTGAGCTACGCCCGCGTGCGTTGCACCAGCAGACTGTACCGGCGCCAACGGAATCAAATCCAATTAAGGGCATCGCGTGTCAAGGCCGTAGTATCTCGCGTGGTCGTTCTGTGTTTTGGAGGCGGCCATAACGGCGCGGGGTGTAGCGCAGCTTGGTAGCGCATCCGCTTTGGGAGCGGAAGGCCGCAGGTTCAAATCCTGTCACCCCGACTGCACTCGTCCGTAGACCAGACCGCAAGGAGCATGAGCGTGAAGAGCACCGTCGAGAAGTTGAGCCCGACCAGGGTTCGCATCAACGTGGAGGTGCCCTTCACCGAACTCGAACCCGAGTTCGACAAGGCCTTCAAAGCGTTGGCCAGTCAGGTGCGGCTGCCCGGCTTTCGGCCCGGCAAGGCGCCGCGCAAGCTGCTCGAGGCCCGATTCGGCCGCGAGGCCATGCTGGACCAGGTCGTCAGCGACGCCGTGCCCGGCCGCTACAGCGAGGCAGTGACGACCTCGGACCTGCGTCCGATCGGTCAACCCGACATCGAGGTCACCAAGAAGGAGTACGGCGAGGACCTCGAGTTCACCGCTGAGGTCGACATCCGCCCCGAGCTCGAACTTCCCGACCTCGACGCGCTGAAGCTCACGGTCGACGCCATCGAGGTGAGCGACGAGGAGGTGGATACCGAGCTGCAATCGCTGCGCGCGCGCTTCGGCACGCTGACCGGTGTGGACCGCGCCGCCGAGAACGGAGACTTCGTCTCCATCGACCTGTCGGCGACCGTCGACGGCGAGGATCTGCCGGACGCCAAGACCGAGGGACTTTCGCACGAGATCGGCTCCGGCCAGCTGATCGAGGGTCTCGACGAGGCGATCATCGGGCTGAAGGAAGGGGAAACCCGCGTCTTCACCACCAAGCTTGCCGCCGGAACGCATGCTGGCGAGGACGCCCAGGTGACCGTCACCGTCAAGTCGGTGAAAGAGCGCGAGCTGCCCGAACCCGATGACGAATTCGCCCAACTGGCAAGCGAATTCGACACCATCGACGAGCTCAAGAAGAGCCTCACCGAGCAGGTGAGCCGACTCAAGCGCGCACAGCAGGCCGAGCTGATCCGGGACAAGGTGCTGGAGACGCTGCTCGAGCAGGTCGACGTGCCCCTGCCCGAGAACGTCGTACAGGCACAGGTGGACGAGGCGCTGCATAATGCCATCCACAGCCTGGACCACGACGAGGCACGGTTCGCCGAGGCGCTCGAGGCTCAGGGCAGCAGCCGGGAGCAATTCGACGCCGACAACCGGACCAACGCGGAGAAGGCGGTAAGCACCCAGCTGCTGGTGGATGCGATCGCCGACAAGCTCGACGTCCAGGTCGGTCAGAACGACATCACCCAGCGGCTCATCTTGATGTCGCAGCAATACGGCATGGAGCCGCAACAGCTACTGGCCGCCTTGCAGGAGAACAACCAGTTGGCGGCGCTGTTCGCCGACGTGCGCCGCGGGCTGGCCGTGGCGCAGGTCGTGGAAGGTGCCACCGTCACCGATTCGAACGGCGATGTGGTGGACACCGCGGAGTTCTTCGGGCGTACGGGCGAAGAGGCCGCAACACCCGAAGCGGCCGAAGAGGTCGCTGCACCGGAAGCGGCCGAAGCCTCAGCCGATGAGGAAGAGGCCTCAGCCGACGGGGAAACTGCCGACGCCAAGTGACGCTGTGAGCGAAAGCGGCCCGTCTCGGGAGTGCGTGCTGGAGCAGGTTGGTTAGTGTCGGTGAGTGTTAGGACTTGAAAGAAAGCAGGTATCCAGTCGTGACTGACATGCGTTCGAACGGGACAGGGTTCAACCTCGTCGACTCCGTCTATGAGCGCTTGCTCGCCGAGCGCATCATCTTCCTGGGGTCACAGGTCGACGACGACATCGCGAACAAGCTCTGCGCCCAGATCCTGCTGCTGTCGGCGGAGGATCCCACCAAGGACATCCACCTCTACATCAACTCGCCGGGCGGCTCGATCAGCGCCGGCATGGCCGTCTACGACACGATGGTGCTGGCTCCGTGCGACATCGCGACGTACGCCATGGGCATGGCCGCTTCGATGGGTGAGTTCCTGCTCGCCGCGGGAACCAAGGGCAAGCGCTATGCGCTGCCGCACGCGCGGATCCTGATGCACCAACCGCTGGGCGGTATCACCGGCGGCGCCGCGGACATTGCGATTCAGGCCGAGCAGTTCGCAGTGATCAAGAAGGAGATGTTCCGGCTCAACGCCGAGTTCACCGGGCAGACCCTCGAGCGGATCGAGGCCGACTCCGACCGCGACCGCTGGTTCACCGCGCAGGAAGCGCTCGAATACGGGTTCGTCGACCACATCATCACCAGCGCCTCAGTAAACGGTTCAGGACCAGGAGCAGGACTAGACAAATGACCGACCACTTGCATCCTCAGGTTGACCCCCGTCTGGCGCCGCAGGCGCGCTACATCCTGCCGTCGTTCATCGAGCATTCGAGCTTCGGCGTCAAGGAGTCCAACCCGTACAACAAGCTGTTCGAGGAGCGCATCATCTTCCTCGGCGTGCAGGTCGACGACGCGTCGGCGAACGACATCATGGCCCAGCTGCTGGTGCTCGAGTCGCTGGATCCCGACCGCGACATCACCATGTACATCAACTCGCCGGGTGGCTCGTTCACCTCGCTGATGGCGATCTACGACACCATGCAGTACGTGCGCGCGGACATCCAGACGGTGTGCCTGGGGCAGGCCGCCTCGGCCGCGGCGGTGCTGTTGGCCGCCGGAACGCCCGGTAAGCGGCTGGCGCTGCCGAATGCGCGCATCCTGATCCACCAGCCCGCGCTGTCCGGCGTCATCCAGGGCCAGTTCTCCGACCTGGAGATCCAGGCCAAGGAGATCGAGCGGATGCGCACGCTGATGGAGACGACGCTGGCCCATCACACCGGCAAGGATGCCGCACAGATCCGCAAGGACACCGACCGCGACAAGATCCTGACGGCCGAAGAGGCCAAGGAGTACGGCGTGATCGACACCGTCCTGGAGTACCGCAAACTCTCCGCGCAGACCGCCTGACCCCAGCCGGCCCTATGGGCGCCGGTTTGGCCGGGTCCCGTGGGTCCGGGTCCGGCTGTCGGGCCAGCCGGACCGGGTCGCCGATAGTCTCGTTCGGTTGCCGTATCGGGAACGTACGGTTGCGGGTGAGTGCTCAGCGACGGGTACTTTGGTTGCGGACGGCTCCCGAACCGGTAACGGCGGCGACACGCCAGGGCCGCGGCAGCGCGTTCCAGGGGGTTGCGGGGTGGTTAGGCGATATGTTCTGCCCACACAAATGAATACCAACAACGCGATTCGGGTTTATCGGTCGCCTCATGCCGGAACAAGCGGGTAGCGTCGGGTTCAAGCCCCGAGGTGAACCGATTCAATACTTGATGCGAACAGGAAAGTAGGACCTCAGCATATGGCGCGCATTGGAGATGGCGGTGACCTGCTGAAGTGCTCGTTCTGCGGAAAGAGTCAAAAGCAGGTCAAGAAACTCATTGCGGGCCCGGGCGTCTATATCTGCGATGAATGCATCGACCTCTGCAACGAGATCATCGAAGAGGAACTCGCCGACGCCGATGACGTAAAACTCGACGAGCTGCCAAAGCCGGCGGAGATCCGCGAATTCCTCGAGGGATACGTCATCGGCCAGGACACCGCCAAGCGGACGCTGGCCGTGGCCGTCTACAACCACTACAAGCGCATCCAGGCCGGCGAGAAGATGCGCGATTCGCGCGCCGAGCCGGTCGAGCTCTCCAAGTCCAACATCCTGATGCTGGGGCCCACCGGCTGCGGTAAGACCTATCTGGCGCAGACGCTGGCGAAGATGCTGAACGTCCCGTTCGCAATCGCCGACGCCACCGCGCTGACGGAGGCAGGCTATGTCGGCGAGGACGTCGAGAACATTCTGCTCAAGCTGATTCAGGCCGCCGACTATGACGTCAAGCGTGCCGAGACCGGCATCATCTACATCGACGAGGTCGACAAGATCGCCCGCAAGAGCGAGAACCCGTCGATCACCCGTGACGTCTCCGGTGAGGGCGTGCAGCAGGCATTGCTCAAGATCCTGGAGGGCACACAGGCGTCGGTGCCCCCGCAGGGCGGCCGCAAGCATCCGCATCAGGAGTTCATCCAGATCGACACCACCAATGTGCTGTTCATTGTGGCGGGCGCATTCGCGGGTCTGGAGAAGATCGTCTCCGACCGCGTCGGCAAGCGCGGTCTGGGTTTCGGCGCCGAGGTGCACTCGAAGGCCGAGATCGACACCCAGGACCACTTCGCCGAGGTGATGCCGGAGGACCTGATCAAGTTCGGCCTGATCCCGGAGTTCATCGGGCGGTTGCCTGTCGTCGCGTCGGTGACGAATCTTGACAAGGAATCGCTCGTCACGATCCTGTCCGAGCCGAAGAACGCTCTGGTCAAGCAGTACACGCGGCTGTTCGAGATGGACGGCGTCGAGCTGGAGTTCGACGAGGCAGCGCTGGAGTCGATCGCGGATCAGGCCATCCACCGCGGCACCGGCGCCCGTGGCCTGCGCGCCATCATGGAAGAGGTCCTGCTGCCGGTGATGTACGACATCCCCAGCCGCGACGACGTCGCCAAGGTGGTCGTCACCAAGGAGACCGTCGAGGACAACGTGCTGCCGACGATCGTTCCGCGCAAGCCTTCACGCACCGAGCGGCGCGAGAAGAGCGCGTAGTTCTCTACGGCCGCGGCATGCCGGCCAGCGAGCTGATCAAGCCCCAGACCAGAAATGCCGCTACCGCGACGTACTGCAGTAGGTCAACCATGGCTCCACCGTGGCCCGGATGGTCGACAGAGGCACGCGTAGCCGACTACGCCAGCTGAAGTCTCGGACCTTCGGTGCAGGCACCGGTGGCCGTCCGAAGGGGTCGGCACACGAGCTCATCGCTTCACCGCCGCATGCTCAGCGATGACCTCATCGACGAGGGCCGCGATCTCGGCCACACCGTCGCGCCGGGCGAACGCCACCTCGAGTTCCCGTGCCGAACGCAGATAGCGACCGTCGCCGAGCACCTTGCGCACCGCTGCGCGGACCGCACCCGCGCTCGGAGTACCCGTTTTGAGGTTGACGCCCGCGCCGCTCCACGCCACACGCGCAGCAACTTCGGGCTTGTCCTCGGTATTGCCCGCCACGATCAGCGGAACTCCCATCGACAACGCCCGCTGCACGGCGCCATACCCACCGTTGGTGATCATGACATCGACCTTGGGCAGCAACAAGTCGTGCGGGATGTATTCGGCGACATAGGTATTCATCGGCAACGGAGTTTTCAGCTGGGACACGTCGCGACCGCCGGTGGTGGCCACCACGATGACGTCCTCGCCACCGAGCGCGTCGATGGTGGGCTCGAGCAGCCGTCCGAGGTCGGCATTGTCGATGGTGCCCTGCGTGACGTGTACGACCGGGCGATCGCCGTCGAGTTCCGACCACCACGGCGGACGGTGGAATCCTGACGAAGGACGGGGGTGCACGGCACCGACATAGCGCACATTCGGGGGCAGATCGCTTCGGGGGTAGTCGAATTCGGGCACCGTCGGGGCGATGTAGCGGTCCGCCAACACCCCGGCATCGAGGATGAACGTCGGCAGCTGCCGACTGTTCAGGCGATCGAGGAGGTGATTGGCAGCGTTCTGGCACTCGCGCAACAACACCTTCTGCGCGAGCAGCGTCAGCGCCCGGTTGCGAAGCCGCCCCAGTGTGGTCGAGGACGGCGCCATCCCCAAGCCACTGGGGGCGGTGTCGCGGCTGGTCAGCATCAGCGGTGTCGTGGTGTACGACAGCACCGGCGGACGGGCCGCGGGATCACCGAGCAGGAACGGCAGGATCCCGAAGAAGCCGGCGTCGGTGAGGATCGCGTCGAACCGCGTCTGCGCCATCAACTCCGACAGCGCACGTGTCTGGAGAGGCATCGGCTGCAGAAATATGCGCACGATGTCGAAGTTGACCCTCTTGATGCCCGAGGTCTCGGCCCGCCCAGGCAGGTCGAGGTCGAGGCGGGTCATATCGAAGTCAGCTGCGGCGGGAATTGCGGCGGGGATGGCGCCGATGGCCCGGATCTTGTGGGCGTGTGCGGCCGCGGTCAGGACCGTGACCCGGTCACCACGGTCGACGAGACCCTGCGCGACATTCAATAACGGCCCGATGTGGCCGGCGGGGGACAGTGATGCGATGAGGATTTCTGGCATGCATCGATGCTGGCGATCGGCGGGGTCGCAAGCTTGGAGGTTTCGTGGAGATCGGGTGGAGATCGCAGGTAGAAGCGGTGTCAGTGCGTCACGCGGTCGGGTCGGGTGTAGATGTTCATCGAGTCGCCGCGCAGGAATGCCACCAGGGTCAGCCCCGATTGGCTGGCGAGGTCGACAGCGAGTGATGACGGTGCGGACACCGCGGCGAGCACGGGGATGCCGGCCATCACCGCTTTCTGAGTGAGCTCGAACGACGCGCGGCCGCTGACGAGGAGGACCGTTGCGCTCAGCGGTATCCGGTCCTGCTCCAGTGCCCAGCCGACGACCTTGTCGACGGCGTTGTGGCGGCCGATATCCTCGCGCACGGCCAGCGTGGTGCCGTCGATGTCGAACAACGCAGCGCCGTGCAGGCCTCCGGTGCTGGCGAACACCTTCTGCGCGTCCCGTAGTCGCGCGGGAAGAGCGGACAGCGTTTCGGCGGCGACGGTTGACGGGTCGTCGCCGGGGCAGTGCTTGCTGATCGTTCGCACTGCATCGAGTGAGGCCTTGCCGCACACCCCACACGACGATGTCGTGTAGAAGTTGCGCGTGACGTCGACGTCGGGCGGCGGCACGTGCGGCGCCAGGGTCACGTCGAGCACGTTGTAGGTGTTGAGCTGGTCGGGGCCCGCACCCTTGCAGTAGCGCACGGTGAGCACATCGTCGCGGTGAGCGACGACGCCCTCGGTAAGCAGGAAGCCTTGGGCGAGTTCGATATCCGAACCCGGGGTGCGCATCGTGACGGTTACCGGTCTCCCGTTGACGCGAATCTCCAGCGGTTCCTCGACCACCAGCGTGTCGGGTCGCGCGACGGCGTCGTCGGCGGTGACGTGCTGTACTCGGCGCCGGGCCGTGACCCGTCCCACTAGGTGACCACCCGATCTTCGGACCGCACACCCGCGGAGCGCTCCAGTCGGATCACCACAGCCTTCGACACCGGTGTATTCGACTTCTCGGCAACATGATCGAGTGCAACCAGCGCATTGGTCTCCGGATAGTAGGCGGCGGCGTTGCCCTGCGGAGTGGAGTAGGCGACGATCATGAAGTCCTTGGCCCGCCGCTCCTGCAGGGCGCCGTCGCCTCCTGGAAACTCCGACACGAGATCGACGCGGTCGCCCTCGTGCAACCCGAACCGGTCGATGTCTGCCGTATTGACGAACACGACCCGGCGACCACCCTTCACGCCGCGGTAGCGGTCGTCGAGGCCGTAGATCGTGGTGTTGTACTGGTCGTGGCTGCGCAGCGTCTGCAGGATCAGCCTGCCGTCGGGGATGGGCACCCACTGCAGCGGGTTCACGGCGAAGTTGGCTTTTCCTGTGCTGGTAGGAAATACACGTGAATCACGCGGGCCGTGCGGCAACTGGAAGCCATCGGGTGCACGCACCTTGGCGTTGTAGTCGTCGCAGCCGGGCACCACGGCGGCGATCGCGTCGCGCACGGTGTCGTAGTCGTCGTTGAACGTTTCCCACGGCACTGGATGGTCCGGCCCGAGCAGGGTGCGCGCGAGCTGGCAGATGATCGCGACCTCGCTGCGCAGCTCGTCACTGGGCGGGTGCAGGCTGCCGCGTGATAGGTGCACCATAGACATCGAATCTTCCACGGACACCTGCTGTTTGACGCCACGCTGGATATCGCGGTCGGTGCGGCCAAGCGACGGCAGGATCAATGCGGAGCGACCGTGCACCACATGGCTGCGGTTGAGCTTCGTCGACACCTGCACCGTGAGGGAGCAGCTGCGCAGCGCATCCTCGGTGACCGCGGTGTCCGGAGTCGCGGTCGCGAAGTTGCCGCCCATGCCCATGAACACCTTGGCCCGGCCGTCCCGCATCGCGCGGATCGCACCCACCGTATCAACACCGTGCTCACGCGGGCTGATGATGCCGAAGCGCTTGTCGAGGGCGGCGAGGAACGTCTCGGGCATCTTCTCCCAGATGCCCATAGTGCGGTCGCCCTGCACATTGGAATGTCCACGTACCGGGCACAATCCGGCGCCGGGCTTACCGATCATGCCACGCATCAAAAGCACGTTGGTGATCTCCGAGATCATCGGTACGGCATGCCGGTGCTGGGTGAGCCCCATGGCCCAGCAGGCGATCGTGCGCTCGGAGTCGATCATCATCTGCGCGACCCTCTCGAGTTGCGCGCGCTCGATCCCGGTCGCCTCCAGCACGGTCTCGATGTCGACGGCCCGCGTCTGAGCTTCGTAGGAGGCGAAATTCGCGCAATGCTTGTCGATGAAGTCGCGGTCGACGACGGTGCCGGGTGCACGGTCGTCGGCCTCCAGAAGCAGCCGGCCCAGCCCGGCGAATAGCGCCATATCCCCTCCGAGGCGGATCTGGACGAACTCGTCGGCGATCGGGACGCCGCGGCCGACCACGCCGTGCGCCTTCTGCGGGTCCTTGAATCGGATCAGGCCCGCTTCGGGCAGCGGGTTGACCGCAATGATCTTGGCACCGTTGGCTTTCGCCTTCTCGAGCACCGACAGCATGCGCGGATGGTTGGTGCCGGGATTCTGGCCGGCGATGACGATCAGGTCCGCATTGGCGACGTCCTCGACAGTGACCGACCCCTTGCCGATGCCGATTGCCTCGATCAGCGCGTGTCCCGACGATTCGTGGCACATATTGGAACAGTCAGGCAGGTTATTCGTGCCGTAGCTGCGAACCATCAACTGGTAGAGGAATGCTGCCTCGTTGCTGGTGCGTCCTGAGGTGTAGAAGACGGCTTCGTTGGGGCTCTCGAGAGCCCGCAATTCGTCGGCGATCAGGCGGTAGGCCTCATCCCAGTCGATCGCGCGATAGTGGTCGTCGCCGGGGCGCAGGACCATCGGATGGGTGAGTCGGCCCTGCTGTGACAGCCAGTACTCCGGTCGGGCATCGAGGTCCGCGATCGAGTGCCGCCCGAAGAAGTCCGGGGTGACAACGCGTTTGGTCGCCTCCTCAGCGACGGCCTTGGCGCCGTTCTCGCAGAACTCGGCGAACTTGCGACCGCCATGCTCCTCGGGCCATGCACAGCCGGGGCAGTCGAATCCGTGGCGTTGATTGAGCCGTGCCAGCGATGCCGCAGTGCGCCACGCACCCATGGATTTCAGTCCGCGTTGCAGCGACACCATCACGGCCTTGACCCCGGCCGCCTCCCGCTCCGGGCCGGTCGTGACGACCGCGTGCTCGTCGTAATCCGCGTCGAAGTCGCGGGTGACGTCGCGTCGTCTGCCTAACCGCACATGCCCAGCCTAGGCGCTCGGCGAGCGGCGCCGCAGCGACCCGAACTTGGAGACCAGCGGGGCGTATTGCGGGTTGCTGTGAACGGGCTTCGCGGGGCCGCCCGCTATGGGTCGTGCACTCCCTTACCGCCGTTCGTTTGATCGTTGCCGGTGTGTTGCCTCGGGTCGAACAGCTCGGGAGCGTCGGCGGTTTCGCGATCGGGTTCTTCGAGTGTGGGTCTACTTTTGTCGATGGGTGTCCCTGCAGCGGACGGTTCCGGGTCGCTGACGCTTTCCGTGTTGCACTCGGCCGCTGCTGGATCTGCCGTGTCGTCGATGACGACAGGCTCGGATTCGTTGGACTGTTTGGGTTCGGGGTCGTCGTCTGGTGGGCGGAGGAGTAGTTCGGGGCGGTGGTAGTAGTTGATGCGGGTTTGGCCGGTGTCGAGTTGGGGTGGTGGGTGCCATTCGACGTCGCCGCGGGTGTTGATGGTGGTGGTCCAGCCGTCTTTGTCGACGCTGCGGTTGTCGGGTCCGCAGGCCAGGGCCATCTCGTTGACGTTGGTGTTGCCGTCATCGGCCCAATCGGCGGCGGCGTGATGGACCTGGCTGCCGTAGGCGCCTACGGTGCAGCACGGTTTGGTGCAGCCGCCGTCGCGGGCGATGAGCATGATCCGTTGCGCGGGGGAGGCGGTGCGTCGTGCCCGGAATAGGTCCAGCGCCGATCCGGTGGCCTTGTCGAATACCGCCAGGTAGTGGTTGGCGTGGGCGGCCATGCGGATGACGTCTTTGATGGGTACGACGGTGCCGCCGCCGGTGACGCCGACTCCGGCGCGGGACTCCAGATCTTGCAGGGTGGTGCGGATGATGATCGATACCGGCAGTCCGTTGAGCTGACCGAGGTCACCGCTCATCAGTGCGATGCGACCGATGACGATGAGCGCGTCGTGTTGGCGCTGTTCGAGGGTGCGGTGGTCGTTGTCGATCTGTGCCTGCGTCGGCGTGCCGGAGGTGCAGGGCTCGGGATCGTCGGGGTTGCACATGCCGGGGGCGGCGTATTTGGCGAAGAGCACCTCCCAGACCGCCTTCGCTTCCGGGGTGAGATTGCCGGTCAGTGAACTCATCGCATCGCGTCCCTGTGGACCAACAGTGACCCCGCGTCTGCGTTGGCGTTCGGTGTCGTCGGGTTCGGGGCCGTCCTGGTCGAGCAGGAACAACCTGAGCTCTGCGGTGTCCTTGAGTTCCTTGGGGCCGACCCCGACCGCCACACGCACCAGGTCGATTTCGAACTGCTCACGGGTCACCGCGTCGACGAAGCCCGGCAATCTACGCGTGGCCTTGCGGATCACTTCGACGTGCTCACCGTTGATCAACCCGAGTGACTGGGCGGCCGCGGTTGCTGCCAGCGCGGGCGCCAACGATTCTCCGGTCAGGGCGCGACGCGGCCCGAGCAACGCCGCCTCAGCCAGTCGTCGGCCGGCTTCGGTCACCGAGATACGCCACCGGATCCGCAGGACGTCCTTCCACGATTTGGCGCCCATCTGCTTGGGCGTCGTCTCGGCCTGCAACCGGACCAGCGCGCGGTGCCACTGGGTGGGCAGTTGGCATGCCAGGGTCTCGCAGCTCGTCGAGAACGTTGAGCAGTTCGGGTCGCGTCAGCATCTCGAGGTCGCAGGCGGCCAGTTCGTCGTGCGCGGCGCGCAACGCGGCGACCGCCGTGTGAACCGGAGTCGCCAACATGCTTCGAACATACATTCGACCACCGACAAGCCAGGCCCGCCGATGTGACAGCTGAAACCAAAGTGGCACAACGGATTTAAGTGAACGCAAGCTCGGCGTCGCCCGTGCGCCGCGTTCCGCGGCCCGAGCAAACGCATTCTGTCCTTGACGGGCGCGTAACAGTCCCGGAACGCGACCTTCCTAGTGTTGGCCGGTCATCGTCCGCAAAGGGTGCGGACTCGCAGCGTTAGGAATGTCCATTGAGCGGAAATGCAGTGCGTCTGCAGGCGATCAACAACGTCGAGGCGTACGTGCCTCCAGCCATCAGCTTTGTCCCGGGTGAGGAGCCCGGTTCGATCTTCGGCTCCAACGTCTTCACCATGGCCGAGATGCGGCTGCGGCTACCCAAGGCGGTGTACAAATCCGTGGTTGCCACCATCGAGCAGGGTGCGAAGCTGGATCCGGCGGTCGCTGACTCGGTCGCCTCGGCGATGAAGGACTGGGCGCTGTCGAAGGGCGCCACCCACTACGCGCACGTCTTCTACCCGATGACCGGGCTGACCGCCGAGAAGCACGACAGTTTCCTGGAGCCGGTCTCCGACGGCCAGACGCTCGCCGAGTTCGCGGGCAAAACGCTGATCCAGGGCGAGCCGGACGCGTCGAGTTTCCCGTCGGGCGGTCTGCGAAGCACGTTCGAAGCCCGTGGCTACACGGGTTGGGACGTGACCAGCCCCGCCTACATCCTGGAGAACCCGAACGGAAACACCTTGTGTATCCCGACGGTGTTCGTGTCGATGACCGGTGACGCGCTCGATTACAAGACGCCGCTTCTGCGGAGCCAGCAGGCGATGGGTGCGCACGCCGAGCGGATCCTGAAGCTGTTCGGCCACGACAACGTGGCCAAGATCGTTGCGTTCTGCGGACCCGAGCAGGAGTACTTCCTGGTCGATCGCCATTTCTTCCTGGCCCGTCCCGATCTGGTGAACGCCGGCCGTACCTTGTTCGGCGCGAAGCCGCCGAAGGGCCAGGAGTTCGACGACCACTATTTCGGTGCGGTGCCGGAGCGGGTGCTGGGCTTCATGATGGACACCGAGCGTGAGCTGTTCAAGCTCGGCATCCCGGCCAAAACGCGCCACAACGAGGTCGCACCCGGGCAGTTCGAGATCGCCCCGATGTTCGAGCGGGGCAACATCGCCTCCGACCATCAGCAGCTGCTGATGACCGTCTTCAAGACGATCGCCAAGAAGCACGGGATGGAGTGCCTGTTCCACGAGAAGCCGTTCGCCGGCGTCAACGGGTCGGGTAAGCACGTCAACTTCTCGCTGGGCAACTCCGAACTGGGCTCCCTGCTGGTACCCGGCGACACGCCGCACGAGAATGCGCAGTTCCTGGTGTTTTGCGCCGCGGTGATCCGCGCCGTCCACAAGTACGCAGGCCTGCTGCGGGTTTCGGTGGCGTCGGCCACCAACGACCACCGCCTCGGCGCCAACGAAGCGCCGCCCGCGATCATCTCGATTTTCCTCGGCGATCAGTTGGCCGATGTGTTCGAGCAGATTGCCAAGGGCGCGGCGACGTCGTCAAAAGGCAAGGGCACCATGATCATCGGTTGCGACACCCTGCCGGTGCTGCCGACCGACCCGGGTGACCGCAACCGCACGAGCCCGTTCGCGTTCACCGGAAACAGGTTCGAATTCCGTGCACCGGGATCGGGCCAGACGGTGGCGGTGCCGATGATGATGCTGAACACGATCATGGCCGAGTCGCTCGACTATATGGCGACCATTCTGGAGAAGGCCATGGAGGACGGCGAGGACTTCGATAACGCCGTCCAGAAGCTGCTGACCGACATCATCACCGAGCACGGTGCGGTGGTCTTCAATGGCGACGGCTACTCGGACAATTGGCAGATCGAGGCCGCCGAACGTGGCCTGCCGAACCTGAAGACGACGCTGGATGCGCTACCCGAGCTGATCAAGCCCGAGTCCATCGAGCTGTTCGAAAAATACAGCGTCTTCAGCGAGCGCGAACTGCACAGCCGCTACGAGGTCCGCCTCGAGATGTACGCGCTGACCATCGGTGTGGAGGCCAAACTCGCGCTGGAACTGGGGTCGACTGTGATTCTGCCGGCGGCCGTTCGCTACCAAACCGAGTTGGCGCAGAACGTCACCGCGCTCAAGAAGGCGGGCATAGAGCCGGATATGACCCTGCTTGAGGGCGTCAGCACTCCGATCTCGGAGCTGACGGCGGCACTGGCAGCATTGAAGGCGGGGCTGGCCGAACACGGCGGAGAATCCGCCGCCTCCGAAGCCGCCCACGCGCAAAGCCTGTTACCGAAGATGGACGCGGTCCGTACCGCCGCCGACACGCTGGAAAGCATTGTGGCCGACGACCTCTGGCCCCTGCCTACCTACCAGGAGATGCTCTACATCCTCTGAGGCACGGAGCCGCTCCGGCGGCGACATGAGGCGCGGAGCCGCTCCGGCGGCGACATGAATCTTCGCCGAGTGTGGGGACGTGCCCGTCCGATACGGGCTCTGGTTTCCCGCATCCCCACACTCGGCGATCACTTTTCCCTTGCCGCGAGCACGCGGGTTTGCATCCCGACACGCCGACGAAAGACCCGAGTTCGCACACGTTGGTGCAGAAGTACTCTGGCCGCATGACGACACCCGTCGGGTTTCTCGGTTCCATCTCCATCGACTGTCCGGATCCCGACGCGTTGGCACCGTTCTATTGCGGCTTGTTGGGTCTCGCCGAGGCGTTCGCGACTTCGGACCGCGGCGTCGTGTCGCTTGCGGGCGCCGGTCCGGCGCTGACACTGATGCGCGTCGACAGCTATGTCCCGCCGCAGTGGCCAGACGGCCCGCAGCACCAGCAGATGCACCTCGACGTGGGAGTCGACGACATCGACGCCGCCGTGGCTGCGGCAATCGCACTCGGCGCCAGGGAAGCGGAGCATCAACCGGATCCGGACAGGTGGCGGGTGTTGATCGACCCCGTCGGCCATCCGTTCTGTCTGAGCACTGTGCGCCCCGACTGAAGCGGCGACGACACCTCGCCCATGCCGTGGCCGCCGCCGACCCCGGCTACTGGTTCTGCGGGAACCCCAGCTCGATGCCGCCGTGGCTGGGGTCGAGCCAGCGGCTGGTGATCGCCTTCTGCCGAGTGAAGAACTGCACACCGTCCATGCCGTGGGCGTGGCTGTCACCGAACAGCGACGCCTTCCATCCGCCGAAGCTGTAGTAGGCCATCGGAACCGGGATGGGCACGTTGATGCCGACCATTCCGACCTGGACCTCGTTCTGGAATCGCCTGGCCGCGCCGCCGTCGTTGGTAAAGATGGCGGTGCCGTTGCCATAAGGGTTGGTGTTCACCAGGTCCATTGCGTCGTCGTAGCTTTCGACGCGGATGATCGACAAGACCGGGCCGAAGATCTCGTCGGTGTAGACGCTCATCTCGGGCGTCACGTGGTCGATCAGTGTGGGGCCCAGCCAGAAACCGTCCTGTCCACCGTCGGCCTTCACGTTGCGACCGTCGACCACGATCTTGGCGCCGTCGGCCTCGCCTGCGTCGATGTAGGAAGCGACCTTGTCGCGGTGCGCCTTGGTGACCAACGGGCCCATATCGGAATCCTTTGTGCCGTCGCCGATCTTCAAAGGCGTGGTGCGCTCGGCGATCTTGGCGACCAGGTCGTCGGCGATCGGGCCGACGGCCACGCACGCGGAGATGGCCATGCAGCGCTCTCCGGCGGAACCGAAGCCGGCGTTGACCATCGCGTCGGCAGCGAGGTCCAGGTCGGCGTCCGGGAGGATCACGGCGTGATTCTTCGCACCGCCGAGAGCCTGTACGCGTTTGTCGTGGCCGGTGCCGGTGGCGTAGACGTACTTCGCGATCGGTGTCGATCCGACGAAGCTGATCGCCTTGACTGTCGGGTTCGTCAGTAGTTCGTCGACGGCGGTCTTGTCGCCCTGCAGCACATTGAAAACACCTGACGGAAGTCCTGCTTCGGCCCACAGTTCGGCGATCCACAGTGATGCGCTCGGATCTTTCTCCGACGGCTTGAGCACGACGGTGTTACCGGTCGCGATCGCGATGGGGAAGAACCACATCGGCACCATCGCGGGGAAGTTGAACGGGCTGATCACTCCCACCACACCCAGCGGTTGGCGGATGGAGAAGACGTCGACCTTGGTCGAGGCGTTCTCGGTGAAACCGCCTTTGAGTAGATGCGGTATACCGCAGGCGAACTCGACGACTTCCTGGCCTCGGCTGACCTCGCCGAGCGCATCCGAGACGACTTTGCCGTGCTCGCTGGTGATGATCTCGGCCAACTCGCCCTTGCGGTCGTTGAGCAGCTCGCGGAACTTGAACAGCACTTGCGTGCGCTTGGCCAGCGACGTGTCGCGCCAGGCGGGAAACGCCGCGGCCGCGGCGTCGATCACTGCACGGGCATCCTCCACCGTGGCCAGTGCGACCTCACCGGTGACGGCTCCGGTGGCCGGATTGGTCACCGGCGCGCTGGTGGTGCTTGCGCCTGCGAAGGCCTGGTTGTTGATCCAGTGGCTGATGGTCTCGGTCATATCTACTTCCCGTGCTTTGCAACGTATTCGGTCATGGTCTTCAGTTGGTACCGCGAGACTTCATGGGCAGTCTCGTCCTCTGCGAACACCGACGACACCATCACGGTTTCGGGCCGGTCGTAGAAGCCGATTTCGGCGAGGCCGCCGAAGAACTCGTCCCAGTCGATGTCGCCGTCACCGATCTTGAGGTGTTGGTGCACCCGGACCGGGTTGCCCGGCGGGTTGGTGATGTAGCGCAGGCCGTGGCTACGGTGGTGGTCCATGGTGTCGGCGACGTGCACCAGTCGCAGGCGGTCGCCGGCGGCACGCATGATCTCGGTCATGTTGCCGCCCATGTGATAGCTGTGACATGCGACGTAGACCATCCCGATGTTCGGCGAGTTCACACCCCGGATGATCCTGACAGCTTCCATGCCGTCCTCGACGAAATCGTCTGGGTGCGGATCGATTCGGACGTCGATGCCCTCGCGTTCGAAGATCGGCACGAGTTCTTCGATCGACCGGAAGAACGCCCGCTCGGATTCTTCGGCGCGTTCGGGTCGCCCGGAGAACTCGGTGTTGATCACGTTGACCCCGAGGTCGACGGTGATCTGGACGACGCGCTTCCAGTTGCGCACGGCCGCCTCTCGGGCGTCCTCATCGGGGCCCGACCACCGCAACACCGGCAGCACCGAGGCAATACCCACGCCGGCGTCGGCACACGCCTTGCGGAACTTCGCGACGAGGTCGTCGTCGGCCCTAGGGTGGTTGTGGAACGGGATGAAGTCGCGGTGCGGTGTCAGCTGCAGGTATTCGTAGCCGAGTTCGGCGACCAGAGCGGGGAATTCGAGCAGCTCGTAGTCATGGTGGAACGGCGTCGGATCGAGGGCGATCTTCATCTCAGGCTCCCGGGATCGATGCGCGGTCGACCATCTTGACCTCGACGGGCAGCCCGCTGTTGAGTGACTCGACGCCGGCCTCACACACCGCGGCGGCGGCATAGCCGTCCCAGGCGCCCGGTCCGTCGATGAAATTCTGGGTCGTACCCCCGAGTCGCACCGCGTCGACCCACCGCTGGAACTCGGTGTCATAGGCCGCACCGAATCGCTCCCGGAACCCAGGTGTGATCTGCCCGCCCCAGTGTCCGGGTGCGCTTTTGCGCACCAGTCCGACATCGAGTCCGATCATGGCGCTGCCCTTTTCGGCCACCACTTCGGTCCGCACCTCGTAGGCCACACCTGTCGTGACGAAAAGCTCGACGTCGACATGCTTCCCCGACGCGGTGCGCATGATCGCGATCTGCGGATCGGCGAGTCCCCGTGGCGCACCGGGGTTCGCGGCGGGCTTGACGATCTGGATGGACGTGATCTCCTCGTCGAAGAGGAAGCGCGTGACGTCGACCTCGTGAACAAGGGAGTCGCGCACCACCATGGCGCTGTCGAATGTCGGCGGGACTGCCGGGTTGCGGTGTGCACAATGCAGCACGAGCGGACGTCCGAGTTCACCACCGTCGAGAAGTGCCTTCAGCCTGGTGTATTCGTGATCGAACCGGCGCATGAAACCCACCTGGATCAATCGCTTGCCGAGCTCGGCCTCGCGCCTGACGACTCCCAACGACGTTGCGACGTCGGTGGTCAGCGGTTTCTCGCACAACACGGGCTTGCCGTGTTCCAGGCAGGCGAGCAATTGTTTCTCGTGCGTCGGGCCCGGGGTGGCGAGCACAACCGCGTCGACATCCGGGTCGGCGATCGCATCGAGAGGGTCGACGATGGCGCGGCAGCCGGGGATGGTCGCCGCGATCTGTTCGGCCTTCTCGGTGACGTAGTCGTTGACGACAAAGACCCGGGCTCCGGAGATTCTGGTGCTCAGCCGGGCGACGTGATCGGCGCCCATCACGCCGACGCCGAGAACCGCCACACGTAAGTCGGACACAAGTTCTCCTAGCTGAAACGAACGGTGGGGACGCCGCACGAACCCAGGTAGGACCGGGTGCGCTTGGCGATGGGCAGAGGTGCGTCGACCTCGCAGGGGTACATGTCCTGCTCGACGATCGCGAACACGTCGATGCCGAGACGGTCGATCTCGGCCAGCAGTGGCGGCATCTCCGGAATGCCCAGCGGCGGTTCAATCATCGCACCGAGCTTGACGGCCTCACCGAACGGAAGATCCTCGGCCTCCACCTTCGCGCGAACCTGCGGATCGACCTGCTTGAGGTGCAAGTACCCGATGCGCTCCGGTGCCCGTCGAATGATCGCGATGTTGTCGCCACCGCAGTAGCTGATGTGGCCGGTATCCAGGCATAGGTTGACGAACTCGCCGTCGGTGCCGTCGAGGAACCGGTAGACGTTCTCCTCGGTGTCGACGTGGCTGTCGGCGTGCGGATGGTATTGCGCACGGACACCGAACTTCTCGAACATCGCCTTACCGAGCTCGTTCATGCCCTCGGTCTTCTTGCGCCACTGTTCGGTCGTCAGGTTGCGGTCCTCCAGCATTGCTCCCGTGACGGGGTCGCGCCACATCTCGGGGATGACGACGACATGCTTGCCGCCGACCGCCGCCGTCAGCGTTGCGACGTCCTCGATCTGCTTCCACACGGCATCCCAAGAGTCATCCCGGTGCAGGTGCTCGAACACCGTGCCCGCAGACAACTTGAGGTTGCGCGCATTCAACTCGTCCGACAACTGTTTGGGGTCGGTTGGCAGGTACCCATAGGGGCCCAACTCGATCCACTGGTAGCCGGACTCCGCGACCTCGTCGAGGAAGCGGGTGTACGGCGTCTGGCCGGGATCGTCGGGGAACCACACGCCCCAGGAGTCAGGCGCAGAGCCGACAAGAATTGTGCTCATTGGGTTTTCGTCTCTCAGAAATCGGAGGGGCGGATAAGGGGGCGCTGGATCTTCTTCCACTGCGCATAGGTCTGGTACGCCGATTGCGTGGATTCCAGCGTGGATACCTCGGACACCGGCACGTCCCACCAGGACTCGCTGTCCGGCGCGCCGATCAGCGGATCGGTTTCGACGTGGATCACCGTGGTGCGCTCACTGGCCTTGGCCACCTTGACGGCGTCGGTGAACTCGGCCGCGGTGGCGGCCTTGACGACGTCGACTCCGAGGCTTGCCGCATTCGCCGCGAGATCCACCGGCAATTTGGCGCCGTCGAGGCGACCGTCGTCGGTGCGATAGCGGTACGCGGTGCCGAAGCGCTGAGAGCCCAGTGCCTCCGACAACGACCCGATCGACGCAAATCCGTGGTTCTGCACGAGGATGACGATGACCTTGATGCCCTCCTGCACCGCAGTGACCAGTTCGGTGGCCATCATCAGGTAGGACCCGTCACCGACCATGACGAACACGTCACGGGTCTCATCGGCCATCCGGACGCCGAGGCCGCCCGCTACCTCATAACCCATGCAGGAGTAGCCGTACTCGACGTGGTAGCCCTTGGAATCCCGTGTCCGCCAGAGCTTGTGCAAATCGCCGGGCATCGAGCCGGCAGCGCAGACGACGACGTCGCGTGCGTCGCTCAGGGTGTTCGCCAGGCCAATGACCTGGTTCTGGTTGAGTGGCGCCGCGTCCTCGACCGAATACGCGGCCGAGACGGTGTCGTCCCACTCCCTGGCCAGTGCTGCGGTACGGCCCCGGTAGTCGTCCGAGACCCGGTGGTCGGCGAGAGCCGCATCCAGCGCTTCGATCGCCTCGCGTGCGTCGGCGACCACGCTGATGCCGCCCTGCTTGACCGAGTCCAGCGACGCTACGTTGATGTTGACGAACCTGACATCGGGATTGTTGAACGCCGTACGGGACGCGGAGGTGAAATCGCTGTAGCGCGTGCCGATTCCGATCACGACGTCCGCTTCGGTGGCCAACGCATTGGCGGCGGTCGTGCCGGTCGAACCGACGGCCCCGACACACTGCGGGTGGTCGTAGGACAGCGCGCCTTTGCCTGCCTGACTCATGCTCGCCGGGATGCCGGTCTTCTCACAGAACGCCGCCAGCGCCTCGGTGGCACCGGAGTACACGACGCCGCCGCCCGCGACGATCAGCGGCTTACGGGCACCACGGATGACCTCGGCTGCTCGAGCGATGACCGACTTCTCGGGCAGGGGTCGTGCGATATGCCACGTGCGTTCTGCGAAAAGCGATTCCGGCCAGTCATGCGCTTCGGCCTGCACGTCCTGGGGAATAGACACCGTCGCCGCACCGGTCTCGACCGGATCGGTGAGCACGCGCATGGCGCCGAGCAGGGCGGCGGGCAACTGTTCGGGCCGCCACACCCGGTCGAAGTAGCGGGACAGCGGTTTGAACGCGTCGTTGACCGTCACATCGCCGGACGACGGCAACTCCAACTCCTGAAGCACCGGTGCGCTCACGCGGGTGGCGAATGTGTCGGCAGGCAGCAGCAGCACGGGCAGGCGGTTGATCGTCGCCAGTGCGGCGCCGGTGAGCATGTTCGTCGAGCCGGGTCCGACACTCGCGGTGACAGCCCAGGTCTGGAGCCGGTCCTTCTGCCGCGCGTAAGCGACGGCGCTGTGCACCATGGCCTGCTCGTTGCGGCCCAGGACGTACTTGAGACCGGGCTCCGTGCCGGCTTCGACGGCCTCGACCTCGTCCTGGAGCAGGGCTTGGCCGAGCCCCGCCACGTTGCCGTGCCCGAAGATGCCGAACGCACCTGCGAAGAACTTGGTGCGCTCGCCGTCGCGTTCGACGTATTGGTTGGCCAGGAAGCGAATCGTCGCCTGTGCCACGGTGAGTCGGACGGTGCCCTCGGTGTCGGCGGTCTTCTCGGCCCGCTTCGGTGCGGTGGAAACCACGGTCACGCTCCTGTCTCGTAGCCGGCTTTTTGACGCAGAGGCAGGCGGGGATCGACGGCCTGGTCCTCCCAGGTGCCGCGGAGCCAGGCGTGTTCCGGATCGTCGACGATCTTCCAGGCGCGCTCTGCGCCAGGTCCCGCCATCACGTTGAGGTAGTACATGTGATAGCCCGGTGCCGCGACCGACGGTCCGTGATATCCGTGTGGCACCAGCACCACGTCTCCGGTGCGCACCTCCTCGAGCACTTCGATCGGTCGGTCCGGCGTTCCGTACACGCGGTGATATCCGAAGCCGCGCGAGCCATCGGGGCCACCGGCGATCTCGAAGTAGTAGATCTCTTCGAGTTCCGTTTCGGTGGGGGTGTTCTCGTCGTGCTTGTGCGCGGGATAGCTCGACCAATTGCCACCGGGCGTGATGACCTCACATGCGATGAGCGAGTCGGCCTCGAAAACGCCTGCGGTGCCGAAGTTGTGCACCTGGCGGCTGCAATTGCCGGTGCCGCGCAGTTCGACGGAGACGTCGGCGGCGGCGACGCGGCGGTTCGGGAACGAGGTCTTGGCGCGCGCTCCGCAGATCGCGAACCGACCCCCGCCCGTGATCACGTACGTCTGGTCGATGCCGATGTAGACCATGTCGGACGGACCGTCGAACACCGACGCCCGCGGTGCCAGGTCGAACGTCTCACCGTCGCATTCGACGGTCCCACCGCCGGCCAGCGGCAGAATCATCACCTCGGCGCCGCCCGTGACGAGCTCGGCCCGTTGACTGTCGTCGAGTTCTATTACCTGAAGCGAGGATTCGGTCCACCCCGCGGATTCCGGCGTGATGTCGACCGTGTACGGCAGCGTTGCGCTGCGGGCGGGGATGTAGAGCTTGCTGTGCACCGTCACCTCACCATCGATACGGCGGTGCCGACGGCGGAGGCGACGTCGTCATCCGGGGGATAGAGCAGTGTGCGTCCGACGATGAGCCCGCGCACCGACGGCAGCCCGAGCGCCTTCTCCCAACTCACGAATGCTTCGTCGGGATCGGTGGGGTCGCCGCCGAGCAGCAGGGTGGGCAGCGTGGTGGAGTCCATCACTCTGTCCATTTCGGGGACCACCGGCAGCTTCATCCAGGTGTACGCCGAGGTCGAACCGATTCCCTGGGCGATGTGAATCGACTTGATCACTGCGTCGGGTGACAAGTCGTTGCGGACCTTCCCGTCGACGCGGGTCGACATGAACGGCTCGAGCATCGCGATGAGACCGTGGGCGGCCAGTTCGTCCACTGCGCGTGCGCACGCCGCCATCGTCGCGACGCTTCCGGCGTCGTCGAGGTCGATGCGGCACAACATCTTTCCACCGTTCATCTTTGCCGCCGCGGTGGACGCCGCCGTGGCGCCCGTCATCCTGTCGTCGAGTTCGAAGGACGCGCCCGCCAGCCCGCCACGATTGAACGACGAGAACACGACCTTGTCTTCGAGCGCGCCGAGCACCACCAGGTCGTCGAGAATGTCGGAGGTGGCGAGTACGCCGTCGACACCCGGATCGGCGAGCGCCGTACGCAGCCGGTCGAGCAGATCGGTCCGGCTGTTCATCGCGGTCGGACGAGTGCCGACGCCGAGTGCGCCGCGGGCAGGGTGGTCAGCGGCGACGATCATCAGGCGACCGTTGCCCCGGATGGCCGGCCGCGTCACGCGGTCCTGCCAGGCGCGGGCGATGGCCCCGGGATCGCTGGCCCGCAGCTCGGTGATCGCCGCGTAGTCGGTGCAGAGTGCCTCAGACATTGGCAGCCTCCACCGCGGTCCGTTCGGCGAGTTCGGCCACCTCGGCGGCGGTCGGCATCGCGGTCGAGCACTCGAGCCGTGAAGCGACGATCGCGCCTGCGGCGTTGGCATAGCGCAGAGTCTTCTCCAGCGGCCAGCCGTGCAGCAGACCGTGGCAGAGGCTGCCGCCGAACGCATCTCCGGCGCCGAGTCCGTTGACGACGTCGACCTCATTGGGCGGAACCGTCACCGAACTGTGCTTGGTCTTGCCGAGGACGCCGCGTGGCCCCTGCTTCACGATCGCCAGCTCGACCCCGAGGTCCAGTAGCGCCTCGGCTGCCTTGTGCGGGTTGGATACTCCGACCGCGATCTCGCATTCCTCGCGGTTGCCGACTGCGACGCTGACGTGGCGAAGCGCGCGCTGCACCTGCTCGGTGGCTGCAGCGGGGGAGTCCCAGAACATCGGACGATAGTCGAGGTCGAGCACCGTCAACGGCGCGCGATTGCGCACCCCCCACGCGGTGAAATGTGCGCTGCGACTTGGCTCTTCGGAGAGTCCTGTGACGGTCGACCAGTACAGCCTGGCCGACCGTACGGCGTCGGCATCGATATCGTCTGCGCTGATCTGAAGATCGGGTGCGCTTGGGCGACGGTAAAAGTACAGTGGAAAGTCGTCAGGCGGGAAGATCTCGCAAAAGGTGACAGGAGTTGGGTACTCGTTGTTGGGCACCACGTATCGGTTGTCGACGCCGAGCCGTGCCAATTCGGCGTTGACGAATTTACCGAACGGGTCGGCGCCGACGCCGGAGATCAGAGCTGACCGGTTGCCGAGGCGCGCCGCGGCGACCGCGACGTTGGCGGCGCTGCCGCCGAGAAACTTGCCAAAGGTCTCGACGTCCTGCAGACCCACCCCGATCTGCAGCGGGTATACATCGACGCCGCAGCGCCCGATGGCGAGGACGTCATGTGGCTGTGTAGTCGTCAAGGGTCGGCTCTCCACGAGTAGGGACGGCTGTATACGACTGTGCCGCCGTCACTCGGCTGTGTCAATAGTTTGTCCTGACATTCTATCTTTCGATCATAGGGTGTTAGTATGCAGCTACTCTTTGTCTGGTCCATCACGAGATCGGAGACGACGTGCCCCTGGCGGTGGAGCTCGACAGGTCAAGCCCTGTTCCTCTCTACTATCAGCTCGCCCAGGCGATCGAGGCGGCGATACGCGATGGCGAACTCTCGCCCGGCGACCGCTTCGAGAACGAGTTGGCGCTGGCGAAGCGATTGACGTTGTCGCGGCCAACGACCAGGCGTGCGATACAGGAACTCGTCGACAAGGGCCTGCTGGTCCGCAAGCGCGGGGTGGGGACACAGGTCGTGCAGAATCCGGTGCACCGGCGCGTCGAGCTGACAAGCCTGTTCGACGATCTCACCCGCGCCGGCCAGGAACCCACGACTACAGCTGCTCGACTACCGCGTCGGGCCTCCTGACGAGGAGGTCGCGCGCGAGCTCAGTATCTCCGAGGACCGCGACGTGGTCACGATCCATCGACTGCGGTGCGCCAACGGCGAGCCGCTCGCGGTGATGATCAACCATCTGCCCGTCGATATCGCGCCAGACGCCGAGGAGCTGGAGAGCATCGGCCTGTATCAGTCGTTGCGATCGCGTGGCGTGCACATCCGGCTGGCACGCCAGCGAATCGGCGCCCGCGGCGCAACCCGCTCAGAGGCACGTCTGCTCGACGAGAAGGCCGGCGCCCCGCTGTTGACCATGGCCCGTACTGCGTTCGACGACTCGGGCAGTGCTGTCGAGTTCGGCACGCACTGCTACCGCGCCTCGCGCTACTACTTCGACACCACCCTGGTGGACCGGTAATTTTCGCCCGCGATCAGGCGAACGCGGCGCGGAAGGCTTCCAGTGCGGTGACGCTGTCACCGGATGCCCAGGCCTCCATGCCGACGGTGCCGTTGAAGCCGATGTCGCGCAGCGCCTTCGCGATCGCGGGGTAGTTGATCTCGCCGGTTCCGGGCTCACAGTCGCCCGGGGACGTCGGCGACCTGGATCTCGCCGATCGCATCGCCGCAGCGACGGATCAGCTCGATGAGATTCCCCTCGCCGATCTGAGCGTGATACAGGTCGAGCATCATCTTGACGTTCGGGTGCGCCACGCCCTCGATCAGCGCCAGCGTGTCCTTGGCGCGGGCCAGCGGAACGCCCGGATGATCGACGATCGTGTTGAGGTTCTCGACGCAGAACTGCACGCCGGCGTCGGCGCCGAGGTCGCCGATGCGCTCCAGGGTGCGCAGTGCGGTCAGCCACATCTCGCCGGTCGCCCGTTGCCGCGGTCGCGCCGCATTGCCGTCGACGAGCTCGGCGGTATGCAGGTTGAGTCGCGAAACACCGAGTGTCTCAGCGGCTTTGATCGACAGTTCGGCGGTGCGGACCACCTCGTCAGCGGTTACTGGGTCGATCAGGTCACCGTGCAGATATCCCGTCATCGACGTGAAATTCGCACCGGTGGCTGCGAGCGCCACCAGGTCCTTGTCGTGCCAGCTCCAGATCTCGACGGCGAAGCCCATGTCGTGAATGCGGCGAACGCGCTCGACTATCGGTAGCTCGGTGAAGACCATCTCCGAGCAGACCGCGAGCTCAAAGTCCGTCATGGCAGCATCGCCTCCTTCGCTACGGGCGCCAAGACCGAAACCTTAGCATTTGATATGCAGTCCTAATGTCCGAACAAAGTATTGACTTTCCGGTGTGAGCCGTATTACATCGACCTGGAGGCGTGCTGCGCCGCACGCAATAGCAAGGAGGAGCAATGAGGTTCACTCGGCTCGCGGCGATCACTGGGGCTGTGCTCGTACTGGGAATCGCGTCGTGTTCATCAACCGGCGGAAAGCCGCGTGAGAGCGACGGCGGAATGGGCGGCGGCACCGTCGACACGCCGCGCGCGACTATCGCGATGATCACCCACGAAGTACCGGGTGACTCGTTCTGGGACCTGATTCGCAAGGGCGCAGAGACCGCGGCGAGGAAGGACAACATCGAGCTGCGTTATTCGAACGATCCTGAAGCGCCCAACCAGGCCAATCTCGTGCAGACCGCGATCGACAGCGGCGTGCAGGGCATTGCGCTGACGCTGGCCAAGCCCGACGCGATGCGCGCTGCCGTCGCTGCCGCTGAGGCCAAGGGCATTCCGGTCGTGGCGTTCAATGCCGGGGGCGACGCGTGGAAGGAGATGGGCGTCAAGGAGTTCTTCGGCCAGGACGAGTTCATCGCGGGCCAGGCCGCCGGGGACCGGCTCAAGCAGGATGGCGCAAAGAAGGCGCTGTGCGTCATTCAGGAGCAGGGGCACGTCGGCCTCGAATCCCGCTGCGCCGGGGTGAAGAGCACCTTCCCCGCGACCGAGAACCTCAACGTCAACGGCAAGGACATGCCGTCGGTCGAATCGACGATCACCGCGAAGCTGCAGCAGGACCCGAGCGTCGACTACGTGGTGACGCTGGGCGCGCCGTTTGCGTTGACCGCTGTTCAATCGGCGAAGAACGCGGGCAGCAACGCCAGGATCGGCACCTTCGACACCAACGCCGCGCTGGTCGGCGCGATCCAGGACGGCAGCGTGCAATGGGCCGTCGACCAGCAGCCGTTCCTGCAGGGCTACCTGTCGATCGACTCGTTGTGGCTGTACCTGAACAACGGCAATGTGATCGGTGGCGGCAAGGAGACCCTGACCGGTCCGGCGTTCATCGACAAGTCGAACGTCGACGCCGTGGCCGAGTATGCGAAGGGCGGAACACGCTGATGAGTACGAGTACCGAAGTCGACCTGGGCGAACGCAAGGTCGTCCGCGACGAACGCGTCAAAGAGCGGAACCGCGTACAGCGGATGCTGATTCGCCCCGAGATGGGCGCCCTGATCGGCGCCGTCGTCATCTTCATCTTCTTCTTCGTCATGGCTCCGCCATTCCGGTCGGCCGAATCCCTGGCCACCGTGCTGTACGGCAGCTCAACCATCGGAATCATGGCCTGCGCCGTCGCCCTGCTGATGATCGGCGGTGAGTTCGACCTGTCGGCGGGTGTCGCGGTGACCACGGGTTCACTCGCGGCGTCCATGCTGGCCTGGAATTTTCACCTGAACCTTTGGGCCGGTGCAGGATTGGCGCTCATTCTGTCGTTGGCCGTCGGATTCTTCAATGGCTACATGGTGATGAGGACCAAGATCCCGAGCTTCCTGATCACGCTCGGGACGTTGCTGATGTTGACCGGGGCGAACATCGCCGTGACCAAATGGGTGTCCGGGGCTGTCGCCACGCCCAGTGTGAACGATATGCAGGGATGGGATTCCGCCCGTGCCGTTTTCGCCTCGACGCTGACGATCTTCGGTGTGCCGGTGCGCGTCACCGTGCTGTGGTGGCTGCTGTTCACCCTGATCGCTACGTATGTGTTGTTCAAGACCAAGATCGGAAACTGGATCTTCGCGGTCGGCGGCGACGCGGAAAGCGCGCGCGCCGTCGGCGTGCCGGTCACAGCCGTGAAAATCGGGCTCTTCATGTTCGTCGGGTTCGCGGCGTGGTTCTCAGGCATGCATCTTCTGTTCTCGTACAACACCGTTCAGTCCGGGCAGGGCGTGGGACAGGAGTTCATCTACATCATCGCCGCCGTCATCGGCGGGTGCCTGCTCACAGGCGGATACGGCACGGCCATCGGCGCCGCGATCGGCGCATTCATCTTCGGCATGGTGCAGCAGGGCATCGTCTATGCGGGCTGGGAACCGGATTGGTTCAAGTTCTTCATGGGCGTCATGCTGCTGTTCGCGGTCATCGCCAATAACGCATTCCGCAACTACGCCGCGAAGAGGTGACCCATGACCGCAACTGTTGATAAACCCGTCGAAGAGGCCCCATCCGGAGGCAAGGTGCCGCTGGTCGAACTGAAGAACGTCGGCAAGATGTATGGCAACATCACTGCGCTGAAAGACATCTCGCTGCGCGTCCACGCCGGTGAGGTGACGGGCATTCTCGGTGACAACGGCGCGGGCAAGTCGACGCTCATCAAGATCATCGCCGGCTATCACCCGCCGAGCGAGGGCGAACTTCTCGTCGACGGTGAGCTCGCCCGGCTCGCCTCACCGAAGGACGCGCTGGCCAAGGGCATCGCGACCGTGTATCAGAATCTGGCCGTCGTGCCGCTGATGCCGGTGTGGCGCAACTTCTTCCTCGGCCAGGAGATCCGGAAGAAGTCCTTTCCGTTCTCGTTGGACTCCAACGCGATGCGGGCCACCACCCTGACCGAGTTGTCGAAGATGGGTATTGAGTTGCCCGACGTCGACGTGCCGATCGGATCACTGTCCGGCGGGCAGCGCCAGTGTGTGGCGATCGCGCGGGCGGTGTTCTTCGGTGCCCGGGTGCTGATCCTCGACGAGCCGACGGCCGCGCTCGGCGTCAAGCAGTCGGGCGTGGTGCTGAAGTACATCAGCGCGGCCAAGGAGGCCGGCTTCGGTGTGGTGTTCATCACGCATAATCCGCACCATGCGCACATGGTCGGCGACCACTTTGTGCTGCTCAATCGTGGTCGGCAGAAGCTGGACTGCACATACGACGACATCACGCTCGAACACCTGACCCAGGAGATGGCAGGTGGCGACGAACTCGAGGCGCTGTCGCACGAATTGCGCGGTAAAGGCGGCTAGCCCATAACGGGCAGATTCCGGGCAACTAACGTTCCATAGCCGTTCACCTGGGCTGCAGTGTGCCAGGAAGCCGTCATTGCGCAGAGACGGCACAATGGAACCGTGCATACCGAGCCCGAACCGAACCGCCACGCGCCCGTCTGGCGTGATCCGCTGTCCGCGGGGTGGCGTGCGCACCGAGGCCTGCTGATGCTGCGGCTTCGTTGGCATGCGCGGCGCGTCGATACTGCCGGCGACGAACACGCCGAACGTCCCTAGCGAGGCGACATGCCCGCCGCGCGGTATGCGGCGTCGACGTACGCCATGTTCTCCACCGGGTCGGCACTGTTCAGTGGCAGCGGCGTGCCGTGCAGTACGTGTTCGGCGAACGCCTCCAGCTGGTAGGTGTACGAGGTGCGCGTGCCCAGATGCTCGACGGTGCTGCCCGCCGGTGTGCGGATGGTGACTCGGTCGTCCTCATGAGGCTTGATGAAGTTGTGCACGTGGACATCGCCCTTAGTGCCGACAATCTGAATCGTGAACGCATAGTCGTCAGCCACCATCGAGTTGGCGCTCAAGCCTGTTGCGCCGCTGGGGAAGGCGAGCTCGACATCGCACCACGCGTCGATGCCCGGGCTGTGCTCCTTGGCGTGCGCGCGCACGACCGACGGATGACCCAGCTGCCGCATGACGTGTAGTCCGTAGCAGCCGAGGTCCATCAACGCGCCACCGGCCAGCTCGAGCGACCACCGCGGATCGCCGGCGTCCGGCTCAGGCATTGCCATGCGCACCTCGACATGAGTGAGGTCACCCAACGTGCCGTCACCGGCCAGCTCCAGGGCCCGGCGCGTCACCGGGTGGAACAGGTAGTGAAAGCCTTCCACCACAGGGACTCCCGCCCTATCAGCCGCCTCCGCGACGTGCTTTGCCTCAATACGATTGCGGGCGAACGGCTTTTCGGTGAGGACGGGCTTGCCCGCGGCGACCGCCGCGAGGTTCCACGGCGCGTGCAGCGCATTCGCCAGCGGGTTGTAGACGACGTCGACTTCGGGGTCGTTGATCACGTCGGCGTACGAGGCCACGACGCGTTCGACACCGTACTTCTCGGCGAACGCGTGCGCGCGTTGCGGATCGCGCGCAGCCACGGCCACCAGTCGATGGCCCAGTTCGTTCGCGGGCCCGACGATCGCCAATTCGGCGATGCGGGAGGCGCCGAGCACGCCGATGCGCAGGCTCACACCGCTACGCGACCACACACGTCATGCATGAACGCCACGCTGGTCCGCACGTCGCGCACTGGGCCCTCGTCTGTGGGCTCGCCGGTGAGGATCGTGTCCTGCTCCATCACGAACCAGCCGTCAAACCCGTTACTGCGCAATGCCTTCACAATGCCAGCGATGTCCACATCGCCCGACCCGAGCGGCGTGTACATGCCCTTCCGCACCGCCTCGGTGTAGGTGAGCTCACCGGCCTGAACCCGAGCTGCCATCGCTGCGTCGACATCCTTGAGGTGCGCGTGGGCGATTCGGCCCGGCACCTGCAGGGTCAGTTCAAGCGGATCCGTCCCACCGATCAGCAGGTGTCCGGTGTCCAGACACAGCTTGATGCTCGCGCCCTGCAGTACCCGGTCCACATCGCTGCGGGTCTCGACCATGGTCCCGACATGCGGGTGCAACACGGCGAGCACACCGCGTTCCGCCGCCGCCGCGGCGAGCAGGTCCAAATTGTCGAGCAGCGTGGCCCATTGGCCGTCGTCGAGCGTCGGCCGTGAGTCGTATCCTTCCGCGCCTGTCGCCGCGGCCAGCACGAGTACGTCGGCCCCGGATGCGATCAGTGCATCGAGCGGACCGGCGATGTCGGCCAGCGGGTCATGGTCGGCGTCATGGAGCATCACGGGCACGAACATGCCGACGCAGCGCAGACCGTTCGACGAGAGTAACGCCGTCAGCTCGTCCGGCTCGGACGGCAGGAAGCCCTCGGGACCCAATTCGGTGGCGGACAGCCCGACGTCCCGCATTTCGGCGAGCACTCGATCGGCGCTGAGTTGATGACCCCAGCCGGGTACCTCACACACTCCCCATGAGATTGGTGCGCCTGCGATTCTCATCGTGACCTCACTTCCTTGATGCTCACCGGCGCGCGGCGCTGCAACGACTCGGTCGCCGCTTCGGCCAGCCACGCGACCTCAACCGCGTCGGCCACCGTGCATGCCGGGGTGGCATCGCCCTTGACCACATCGACGAACGCGCCGAGCTCCGCGCGGAACGCCTCGGTGAACCGGTCCATGAAGAAGTGGTGCGCCGGTCCCTGCGGAAAGCTGTTGTCGGGGTCGGCATTCCGCACGGGCACGCCTTGATCCCAGCCGGCAACCACCGTGTCGTGGAATCCATGTACCTCGAGCCGGCAGTCGTAACCGTGGCCGTTGTACCGCGCCGCCGACACCACCCCGAGCGTGCCTTCCTCGAAGGTGACGACGACGGCCGCCGTGTCGACGTCGCCGAATTCGGCGAACCGCGGGTCGCCCTGAACGCTGCCGGTGGCGTACACCTCGACGGCCTGCTGCCCGGTGATCCAGCGGATCACGTCGAAATCGTGCACCGCACAGTCACGGAAGATCCCGCCGGAACCTGCGATGTAATCCATCGGCGGGGGAGCAGGGTCCATCGTCGTGCTGCGCACGGTGTGCAGTGCACCCAGTGAGCCGTCCTCGACCGCGCGCTTGGCTGCGGCGAAAGCGGCGTCGAACCGTCGCTGATAGCCCACCTGGACCGGCACACCCGAACGCGCGATCACCTCGGCCACCCGTGCACTCTCCGCAGCAGTGGAGGCGATCGGTTTCTCGCAGAAGGTGGGCAGCCCCCTGGCAACCGCGGCCAGCGTCAGCTCCGCGTGCGCAGGCGTCGCCGCCGAGACGACGACCCCGTCCACCCCCGAGGCCAACAGCTCCTCGACCGAATCAACCGGCTTCGCACCGTGTTTGGCCGCGACGGCGGCGACGACGTCGGGCCGTTCGTCGGTGACGACCAGCCCGTCGATGCTGTCCAGCCCCGAGAGGGTGTCAGTGTGGAAGGCGCCGATCCGGCCCAATCCGATGACGCCGAGGGTGGTCATGGCATTCTCCGATCTTCGTAGGCATGCAGAACGACGTCGAGTTCGTCCTCGCTGAGGTCATCGGCCAGTGCCGCCAGGACCGAGTCGACCTGACTGGGTGGGGCGAGGCTGCCGATGGGTTGATCGCTGTCGAGGTTGGTGGGGAAGGCGTAGCCCTCCGCGGTGGCGACGACCGCGTTGTACAGATCGCGCCGCGGGCGCCCGGCCGCCTTCATCGCCAGCAGCGAGGGGTAGATGGCACGGACCATCGCGGTGCGGTCCAGCGCCTCCATCGCCCGGCCGAATGGCGACGACACCTGCAACAGGTTGGCGATCCGGCGGATGTCAGCTGAAACATTGGACCCCGCACCGTGATACAGCGCCGGATTGAAGAACACCGCATCACCTTTGTTCAACGCGAGCTGCACGTGATGCTCGGCGAAGAAGTCCACGAACTCGGGCCGATTGAAGGCGATGTAGCCGCCTGCGAACCGCTGCGATCCAGGTAGCAGCATCGTGGGACCGCTCTGAACCGGCATATCGCAGTGGGCGACGGCGCCCTGCAGCGTCAGCACGGGTGAGGTGCGGTGCAGATGCGCCGGGTACTGCGCGAGATGCTCGTCGGGTACGAAGCCCAGGTGATAATCACGATGTGGAACCTGCTGTACGCCACCGGGATTGACGACGTTGACCTGCGAGGTGACCTGGTAACGCGGACCCAGCCAGGCCTGGCAGACGATGGCGAGAGTGTCGTTGGCGTAGTAGTCGGCGAATACGTCGGGTGCGTGTAGCGCGAGTTTCTGGGCGGCGTTCCAGATTCGGTCGTTGGCGCCGGGTTTGCCGAAGTGATCGCCCGCCGCGGTGCCCGCATCGCGCTGCGCGGCGATGATCGAGAAGAAGCCTTCGTTGGCACGGTCGACGATCTCGGGGGAGAAGGCATCGGTGAACACCACCACGCCGGGGCCGTCTGCGAGCGCCCGGATCAGCTCGGACTGCAACCGCCGTCGGTCGGCGGCGGCCACCGCGGCCGCCGAATACACGAGCACGTTGCTTCGTACGTCGCTGGCGTTCGGATACTCGGCACGATCGGTCTCGCGAAGCACCTGCGCGCGAAAGTCGTCGAGCCGGCAGTCGGACGCGTCGATCCACAGTGTGGATGTCGTGGTCACCGATGCGGCCATGGCAGCTAGTCTTGCTGTGATAGTCGCCGCAATCAACGCCAGAAAACCGTCAAAAACACCTCAGGAAGCTCGATGCCGCACCGCTACAAGGTCCGCGAGATCGCACAACAGTCTGGCCTGAGCGAGGCAACGGTCGACCGCGTCCTGAATGAACGTCCTGGCGTCCGCGCGAACACCAGGGCCGAGGTCCAGCAGGCGATCGCGGATCTCGACAAACAGCGGGCCCAGCTGCGTCTGAACGGCCGCCGCTACCTCATCGACGTCGTGATGCAGACACCGGAGCGATTCTCCGATGCGTTCCGGGCCGCCATCGAGGCCGAACTGCCCGCTTTCGCGCCAGCCATGCTGCGGGCGCGGTTCCACCTGTGGGAGGCGGGGTCGACCGACCAGATGGTCCAGGCGTTGAGCCGCATCCGCGGCAGCCACGGCGTGGTCCTCAAGGCGCAGGACGAACCCGCGGTGGCCGAGGCAGTCGATCGCCTGGTCGAAAGCGGGGTGCCGGTGGTGACATATGCGACCGACATCCCCGCGAGCGCGCGGTGCGCCTACGTAGGCATCGACAACCACGGAGCCGGAGTCACGGCTGCATATCTGATGCGGGAGTGGCTGGGGTCGGCGCCGGCGGACGTCCTCATCACGCTGAGCAGGGCGGTGTTCCGCGGCGAGGGCGAGCGTGAGGTCGGATTCCGGTCGGCGATGCGCGGTACCGGCCGAACGATCGTGGAAGTCAGCGACAGCGACGGCATCGACGCGACGAACGAGAGGCTGGTACTCGGCGCCCTCGAGCAGCATCCAGATATCGGGGCCGTCTATTCGGTCGGGGGAGGCAACACCGCCACGATTGCGGCGTTCGAGCGGCTCGGGCGGTCCTGCCAGGTGTTCATCGCCCACGATCTGGACGTCGACAACAGGAAGTTGCTGCGTGACGGACGTATCTCGGTCGTCCTGCACAACGATCTACGTGCCGACGCGCGCCTGGCGATGCGGTTGATTCTTCAGCAGCAGGGCGCGTTGCCGGTCGAGCCGGCCCGGCCGGTGCCGATCCAGGTCATCACTCCGTACAACCTGCCGCCGTAGTGCTAGCAGGGGGCTACTGATCGGTAGCAATTTCCTTATTAATGACACCCAGTGCCACGTGACGTAAAACACAATTCTGTCTTACGGCGGGCGTTGGCACACGCTCTGAGCAGCGGGTTCGGTTGGTGGCCACCTGTGCGTCCCCCGCGCGTCGTGTGAAGGGCGACCTAAGAGAAGTGCAATAATCGGTACTGCCAGTGACATCAAATTTCTGTGGGGACGTCTGACGACGGCGCGTCGCTTCGACAGCGACTCGGAAGACGTTCGCCGAGATAGCGTGGATTAGGACGGAAGGCGGACGAAGTGGGGGCCAACGGCAACGGGGCCAGCCCGGGCACCAGGCAGAAGCTCGAAAAGGTCGTCATCCGATTCGCAGGCGACTCCGGCGACGGCATGCAGCTCACTGGCGACCGGTTCACCTCCGAGGCCGCACTCTTCGGCAATGACCTTGCGACGCAACCGAATTACCCCGCCGAGATCCGCGCACCACAGGGGACGCTGCCCGGTGTTTCGTCGTTCCAGATTCAGATCGCCGACTACGACATCCTGACCGCGGGTGACCGCCCCGACGTCCTCGTCGCGATGAACCCGGCCGCGCTGATGGCCAACGTGTCCGATCTGCCTCGCGGTGGCCTGATCATCGCCAACTCCGATGAGTTCACCAAGCGGAACCTGGCGAAGGTCGGCTACGAAGCCAACCCGCTGGAGAACGACGACCTGTCCGACTACGTCGTACAGGCGGTCCCGATGACCACGCTGACGCTGGGCGCCGTCGAAGAAATCGGCGCGTCGAAGAAGGACGGGCAGCGCGCGAAGAACATGTTCGCGCTCGGCCTGCTGTCTTGGATGTACGGCCGCGAGCTCGAGCACAGCGAGGCGTTTATCCGTGAGAAGTTCGCCCGCAAGCCCGATATCGCCGAGGCCAACGTGTTGGCGCTCAAGGCCGGCTGGAACTACGGCGAGACCACCGAGGCCTTCGCGAGCAGCGTCTATGAGGTCGCGCCCGCCAAGCTCAAGAGCGGCGAGTACCGCCAGATCTCCGGCAACACGGCGCTCGCCTACGGGCTGGTGACCGCGGGACACCTCAGTGACCTTCAGGTCGTGCTCGGCACGTACCCGATCACTCCGGCGTCGGACATCCTGCACGAGTTGTCCAAGCACAAGAACTTCAACGTGCTCACCTTCCAGGCCGAAGACGAGATCGCCGGCATCGGCGCGGCCATCGGCGCGTCCTACGGCGGTGCGCTGGGCATCACCAGCACCTCTGGCCCGGGTATTTCACTCAAGTCCGAGGCCATCGGCCTGGCCGTGATGACCGAGCTTCCACTGATCATCATCAACGTGCAGCGCGGCGGTCCGTCGACGGGTCTGCCGACCAAGACCGAACAGGCCGACCTGCTGCAGGTGCTGTTCGGGCGCAACGGCGAGTCGCCGGTCGCCGTGCTCGCACCGCGTTCGCCGTCGGACTGCTTCGACGTGGCCGTCGAGGCCGCGCGCATCGCGATCAGCTACCACACCCCGGTGGTCATCTTGTCTGACGGCGCCATCGCGAATGGCTCTGAGCCGTGGGCGATTCCGGATGTCAGCGGCTATGCCCCGATCGAGCACACGTTCGCGAAAACCGGCGAGCCGTTCCAGCCGTACGCCCGCGACCCCGAGACCCTCGCGCGTCAGTTCGCGATTCCGGGCACACCGGGTCTCGAACACCGCATCGGCGGTCTGGAGGCCGCCAACGGTTCGGGCAACATCTCTTACGAGCCGAAGAACCACGACCTGATGGTGCGCCTGCGCCAAGCCAAGGTCGACGGCATCAAAGTTCCCGACCTCGAGGTCGACGACCCGACCGGCGATGCCGAGCTGCTGATGCTCGGCTGGGGCAGCAGCTACGGGCCCATCGGCGAGGCATGCCGTCGCGCGCGGCGTAAGGGCATCAAGGTGGCCCAAGCGCACCTGCGCAGCCTCAACCCCTTCCCCGCCAACCTCGGTGAGGTGCTGCGGAGCTACCCCAACGTGGTGTTGCCGGAGATGAACCTCGGCCAGCTGGCGCTGCTGCTGCGCGGCAAGTACCTGGTCGACGTTCAGTCGGTGACCAAGGTGGAAGGCATGGCATTCCTGGCCGAAGAGGTCGAAGGGATCATCGACACTGCGCTCGACGGAACGTTGAGCGACAAGGAAATTGACAAGGCCAAGTTCGCCCGGCTGGCGGCAGCCACCGTGGAAACTGGTGTGGGAGCTATCGCATGACTGACCTGATCGGAACCGATCTCGGGCTGACCGCTGGAACCGGCCTGGTGCCGACGACCGACGAGCCGCAGAAGTCGAAGGACTTCACCAGCGACCAGGAAGTCCGCTGGTGCCCCGGCTGCGGCGACTACGTCATCCTCAACACCATCCGCAACTTCCTGCCCGAACTCGGGTTACGTCGCGAGAACATCGCATTCGTCAGCGGCATCGGCTGCTCGAGTCGCTTCCCGTACTACCTGCAGACATACGGTTTCCACTCCATTCACGGCCGGGCGCCGACGATCGCGACCGGGCTGGCGCTCGCCCGCGAGGACTTGTCGGTGTGGGTCGTCACCGGTGACGGCGACGCGCTCTCGATCGGCGGCAACCACCTGATCCATGCGTTGCGACGCAATATCAACCTGACGATCCTGTTGTTCAACAACCGGATCTACGGCCTCACCAAGGGGCAGTACTCGCCGACGTCGGAGACCGGCAAGATCACGAAGTCGACCCCGATGGGCTCGCTGGACTACCCGTTCAACCCCGTCTCGCTGGCGCTGGGCGCCGAGGCCACGTTCGTCGGCCGCGCGCTGGACTCGGACCGCAAAGGCCTCAGCGAGGTGCTTCGTGGCGCCGCTGCGCACCGCGGCGCTGCGCTCGTCGAGATCATGCAGGACTGCCCGATCTTCAACGACGGTTCGTTCGACGCGTTGCGCAAGGAAGGTGCCGAGGAGCGGCTCATCAACCTGAGCCATGGTGAACCGATCACCTTCGGCGCCGACGGCGAATACTGCGTGGTCAAGTCGGGTTACGGCCTGGAGGTCGCCAAGACCGCCGATGTGTCGGCCGACGAGATCGTCGTCCACGACGCGCAACTGGAAGATCCGGCATACGCATTCGCGCTGTCGCGGCTGTCCGAGCAGAACCTCGATCACATGGTGATGGGCATCTTCCGGCAGGTCAGCAAGCCAACCTACGACGACGCCGCCCGACACCAGGTTGCGGCGGCGAGAGACGCAAAGCCGCACGACACGGCGGCGTTGCAGTCGCTGCTCCGGGGCAAGGACACCTGGACCGTCGACTAATCTCGTGGGCGTGACGTCCCCCGTGCCGCTTGCTGCGATCATTCTGGCCGGCGGGGCATCCCGCCGGATGGGCCGCGACAAGGCCACCACCATCTTCGACGGCGAGACCCTGGTCGAGCGCACGGTGTCCGCCGTGAGCCCTAGATGCGCACCCGTCTTCGTCATCGCGGCACCCGGTCAGGCGCTACCGACGCTGCAAGCCGAAATCCTGCGCGACGAGGTCCGCGGCGTCGGCCCACTTCTGGCGACCGGCCGCGGGTTGCGTGCGGCCGCGGAGGCGGGCCTCGAACTCGCCTTCGTCTGCGCCGTCGACATGCCCCTGCTCTCCGCCGACCTGATCGATGAACTCGCAGGTCCCGCGGTTCGTCTCGGCGCCGACGTGGTGCTGCCGTGGGACGGCCGTTCCCATTACCTGGCCGGGATCTACCGCACCGGCCTGCACGAGCGCGTGTCCAAGCTGGTCGAAGCGGGGGAGCGCAGCATGCGTGCCCTGGTCAACAGCGTCGATACGCAACGGGTCGTCATGCCTGAGCAGGCCTCGCTGACGAACGTCAACACTGCCGCGGAGTTGAGGGGCACAGCCCCGCCACGAATCGCGTAGCAAATTCACAAAAACAATTGCACATAATTCGGTGGGAACCGGAACGAATTTGGTGCACCGAATTACACTGAATTTTTGCAGCGGTATCCATCGTTGTGGTTGGCCGGGGCTTTGGGGCCGAGTGCGGCTGCCGTCGGGGCCTGTGCTGTGAATGATCTTGTCTACCAGATGCTTTCGAATATGTGAACAGATGGTGTGCCCCAATTCGGTCACATACCCTGCTCGAATTTCGTTCTGTGACAGCGACGACGTGTGCGAATTGCGGCCTTGGATTGTGCGTTGCCACTCCTCCATCCGGACCCGCCAACCGTGATGAGCTGTCCCAGGCACGACGATCCGTCACAGCCGTCTGGTTGATCGCCAGAATGTCTTGCAGCGCTGGGCTTTCAAAGATATGCACCCCGTCTGGGTAGTCGACTCGGCCGATTCGAGATGTCGGAGTACACGGCCATCGGATGAGCTAATCATCCAGTAACGCAACGAAATTCGGTATCTCGATTGAACAACCGGAGAGTGGCTGCCATCAGCGAACGGGTTCGGCGGAATCAAGTATATCCGCGACTTCTCCACTTGCGCCGCATGTTTCAAGGACGTTTCAACGCATCGTGCGCACTTTCAAACCTGTTGAAGCCGTGTGCTGGATCACAAAATCATAGTGAGTTAGCTCACGGCGACGCGGCGGAGCAGTGGGACCCATGACTCCGTCAAACCTGCAGATGACCTGCGCAGACGACTGTCACCCTCGGCCGTGATCAGTCCGTGATCTGAGCGCGACACGTTCTTGACCGAAATGACTTTCGCCGAATCGGTTTGTACGGTCCAGACAGCTTCAAACGGAGCAAATAATTCAAAAACCACGAACCTGCGTGTGAGTGGGGCCAGGACGGTGATGACGCCGTCGACGGCCGCCGGGCTGATCGCCCGGCGAGGCATTTCTCTCGTCTCCCGCTGCCGTACCTACCCGAGACGGTGCGGCCCATAACCCCTGCCTGTGGCCAGGCCTCTGCCCGTGCGTCCGCGCACGGGTGAGGGTGGCGCGCGCTCGTCGAAAGGATCGAAGTTGAAGAACATCCGCAAGACGATTGGACTGACGACCTTCGCCGGCGCGCTTGCCGTGGCACCGATGGCGCTGGCGACGGGCACTGCCAATGCCGACAGTGTGAACTGGGATGCCGTCGCAGCCTGCGAGTCCGGCGGCAACTGGGCGATCAACACTGGTAATGGCTACTACGGCGGCCTGCAGTTCACCATGGGTACGTGGCGTTCCAACGGTGGCAGCGGCTCGCCGCACACTGCCAGCCGTGAGGAGCAGATCCGCGTTGCGGAGAACGTGCTGCAGTCGCAGGGCATCGGAGCGTGGCCAAGCTGCGGCGGTAATGGCTAGAAGCAAGTAGGACCTACTGAGGCGGTGTCCGGGCGATATGCCCGGGCACCGCCTCTTCTTTCTCAGAAGCCCCTTACACCAGTTAAGTAACGATTAAAACTTTTGACGCTTTGGTAACACGTGAGCTTCCTCACCCGAAACACCGGATAGCCGCATCGAAGCAAGCACAGCGCTTCACGCGGGCCTTGAGTTCAAACGGTCGGGGAAGGACCGCAGTGATGAAGATTCGGAAGCTTGTTACCAAGGGCTTGTTGACCGCCGCCATCTCCGGGGCACTCGCAATCGTGCCGATGACCATGTCCACCGCCAGCGCGAACGCGGACTCAGTCAACTGGGACGCCATCGCCGAATGCGAATCCGGTGGCAACTGGTCCATCAACTCCGGCAACGGCCATTACGGCGGGCTGCAGTTCAAGCAGGCGACATGGAATTCCAACGGCGGCGTGGGCAACCCCGCCACAGCCTCGCGCGCCGAGCAGATTCGCGTCGCCGAGAACGTCCTGCGCACCCAGGGCATCAAGGCATGGCCGAAGTGTGGACCCCGTGGCGCGTCACCGGCCATCTGGCGGAATCCGAGCGCGTCGACGCCGTCCGCGCCTGCCACCGCGACAGGCTGCTCCGCGATGCCCGCCAGCGGATTCTTCGGCTTCATCAACCCGCGCCAGATGTGCACCGCGCTGCTCAAGCCGCTGGGCGCACGCTGAACGCGACCAGGAACGTGCTCAGGCCGGTTGGAAGTCGCGGTCGGTCGGGAGCGTGAACGCAGACCGGCCCGCCACCGTCGCCAAGTGCCTCGTGAGCAGCGCTTCGGGTCCCAGGACTGTCGCGCGGCTCGCCGCTGCACTGAGCAACGGCGGCAGGTTCACGATCTGGCCGACCACTTTCGACTCGCGAACCAGCGAGTTCACCCGCGGGCGGCGGAACGCCGCAAACCGACGGAACGCAGTGGTCAGGTCGTCCGTCGTGTCGACGATCGACGCCAGGATGGCCGCGTCCTCGAGTCCCTGACAGCCGCCCTGACCTAGATGCGGCCGCATCGGGTGAGCCGCGTCGCCCACCGCGACAATGGGCCCGCGCGACCATTGCCGGGCCGGATCGCGGTCGTAGAGGTCGTTGTGCAACACCCGGCCGGGGTCGGTAGCGGCCAGAACCGTCGGGACGGGCTCGGCCCAGGTGCCGAACTTGTCCCGGAGATATTTCAGCTCGCCGTGCGGCGCGCTGCGACCTTCGGGCGCGCGTTCGGTGGCGAACCAATAGGTGCTGTCCGCCCCCAACGGCACGTGGCCGAATTCGATGGCAGGGCCGAGGACCTCGCCGGCCACGTCAGGATCGATGCTGCAGTCGGCCACGCCTCGCCACGCCGTGTAGCCGACATAGCGGTTGTCGAGCGGGCCGTTGAGGTGACGCGCCACCATCGAATGTGTGCCGTCCGCGCCGACGACCGCATCGACCTCACTCGTGGAGTCCGACAGGGTCACCCGCACACCGTCGGCCGTCGCCACCAGTGAGTGGGCCGAGACTCCGTATCGCAATGTTCCCTCGGCAAGTGCACCGGCCAGCACCGTCGTCAGGGCATTTCGATGGATCACCACCAGCGGTTCACCCAGCGCCTTGACCAATCGTTGCGGCGACGGGTGACGCAGCCAGGTGCCGTTACGCCAGCGCAGCGCTCCCGCGGTAATCCGGCCGCCGGCGGCGCGGATCGCATCACCCAAACCGATTTCGTCGAGTGCGGCCAGCGCGTTGGGCCAGATGCTGATGCCTGCGCCCGACGAGGTGTCGGTGCGCGCCTCGATGACGGTGACCTCGTGTCCGCGCTGCTGTAGCGCATTGGCGGTCGCCAGCCCGGCGATACCCGCCCCGATAACCAGGATCCGCTTCGGCATCCGTCGAACGTAGCGGGTGGCCGTTACAGATCGAAGATGAGAAGCACGAGCAAGTTTGAAAACCCACTCATCGGGGCTGTCCTCGGCGGCGATTGGCCCGCGATGCGCTGTGCTACGAACATGGTCATGACCGAGCCGATGCCGTTCGACGACCTCGATGCCTATGTCGCGCTGCCACGTGTTTCGGGACTGGCGGTGTCTGCGGACGGGAGCCGCGTCGTGACCACCATCGCCGAACTCAACGACAAGCGCACTCAGTGGGTCAACGCAGTGTGGGAGGTCGACCCCGCGGGCGTGGTGCCGGCCCGGCGGTTGACACGCGGCGCGAAGGGCGAGTCGTCGCCGGTGTTCACCGCGGGCGGCGACGTGCTTTTCGTCGCGAGCCGGCCGAACGAGGACGACGACAAGGCGACCGCGGCGCTGTGGCGTCTACCCGCGGCGGGTGGCGAGGCCTTCGAGGCCCTGGCGTTGCCAGGCGATGTCGAGGCGGTGCGCACCGCGACCGAGGCCGACCTCGCCGTGGTGCGCGCGCCGACGATGCCGTCGGCCCGCAACATCGACGACGATCGCCGTCTGCGGGAGTTGCGCAAGGACAACAAGATCACCGCGATCCTGCACACCGGGTACCCGATCCGTCACTGGGACAAGGATCTCGGGCCTGGCGAGCCCCATCTGTTCGGCACCGATCTCGACGGCGGCGCGCCCCAAGATCTCACCGAATCGCCGGGAAGCGCGTTGTGGGACACGGACTTCGACGTCAGCCCCGACGGCCGGTTCGTGGTCACCAGCTGGCAGCGGCCGGCCGCCGGCGCTTCCAAGAACGCCGTGCTGGTGCGCATCGACACTGACAGTGGCGAACGGTCCATGATCGCCAACGACCCCGAGGCCGACCTGTGGAGCCCGGCGATCGCCCCAGACGGCTCGGCGATCGCGTACGTCCGCGAGTCATACTCGTCGCCGGCAAAGGCGCCACGGATCACACTGTGCTGCTTGCGCTTCGGCCATGATTCGGTCGACGTGGCACCCGACTGGGACCGCTCGCCGACGTCGGTGACGTGGTCGCGCGACGGTTCGGCACTGATCGTCACCGCGGACCAGGACGGTCGAGGTCCGGTCTTCTCGATCGATCCGTCAGACGGCACTGTCACGCAGCTGACGTATGACGACTACGCCTACACCGATGTCACGGCCGCGCCCGGCGGTGTGCTCTACGCGCTGCGCAGTTCCTATGCGGCGCCACCCCATCCGGTGCGCATCGGTCCTGATGGGGCCGTCACCGAGTTGCCGTGCGTCGATCCGCCGCCGTTGCCCGGCACGCTGACCGAGGTCGAGGCAACAGCATCGGACGGAACTCGGGTGCACTCATGGCTGGTTTTGCCCGAAGGCGATGCACCTGCACCACTTCTGCTGTGGATACACGGCGGTCCACGCGGCAGCTGGAACGCCTGGTCGTGGCGATGGAACCCGTGGTTGTTGGCCGCGCGGGGCTATGCGGTGTTGCTGCCTGACCCCGGGTTGTCCACCGGATACGGACAGGATTTCATCCAGCGCGGTTGGGGCGCTTGGGGTAGCGCCCCATACGACGATCTGATGGCTGCCACGGACGCGGCGTGCGCGCACCCGCGCGTCGATGCCGACCGGACCGCGGCGATGGGCGGATCGTTCGGCGGCTACATGGCCAACTGGGTTGCCGGACATACCGATCGGTTCGACGCCATTGTCACCCACGCGAGCCTGTGGGCCCTCGACCAGTTCGGCGCCACCACCGACTCGTCGTACTACTGGATGCGGGAGATGACGCCGGAGATGGCCGCGGCGAACTCACCACACAACCATGTCGGCCAGATAGCCACCCCGATGCTGGTCATCCACGGCGACAAGGACTATCGCGTGCCGATCGGAGAGGCACTGCGCCTTTGGTACCAACTGCTGACCGAATCGCGCCTGCCTGCAGCGGAGGACGGCACCAGCCCGCATCAGTTCTTGCACTTCCCATCGGAGAACCATTGGGTACTCAGCCCGCAACACGCCAAGATCTGGTACCAGGCGGTGATTGCGTTCCTTGGCCGTCACGTACTTGGCGAGGACGTCGAGCTGCCCGAGACGCTCGGGTAGCGTCGCGGTCATGGCCACCGAGCGTGAGTTCGATATCGTCCTGTACGGCGCAACCGGCTTCGTCGGAAAACTGACCGCCGAATACCTGGCCAAGGCCGGTGGTGACGCCCGCATCGCGCTGGCGGGACGGTCGCAGGACAAGCTGCTCGCAGTGCGGGAGACGCTGGGGGAGAAGGCGCAGTCCTGGCCGATCATCGTCGCGGACGCGTCGCAGCCGTCGTCTTTGAACGACATGGCCGCTCGAACACAGGTGGTGGTGACGACAGTGGGCCCGTACGCCCGCTACGGCCTGCCGCTGGTCGCGGCCTGTGCGGCCGCAGGCACCGACTACGCGGACCTGACCGGAGAACCCCAATTCATCCGCGAGAGCATCGACCTCTATCACAAGCAGGCCCTCGACACCGGTGCACGCATCGTGCACTCTTGCGGATTCGATTCCATCCCTTCGGATCTCACCGTTTTCGCGCTCTATCGCCAGGCTGATCAGGATCAGGCTGGGCAACTCACGGATACCAATATGGTGGTGCGCCGGATGGCGGGCGGCATGTCCGGCGGCACGGTTGCTTCCATGATGGAGCTGATGCGGGCGACGTCGGCCGACTCCGAGGTGCGCAGGGTGGTGAACGACCCGTACACGTTGACGCCCGACCGTGCCGCTGAGCCGGAATTCGGCGGCCAGCCGGATTCGCGGTGGCGGCGCGGCGGCGAGATCGCTCCGGAGCTGGAGGGGTATTGGCTGGGGCCGTTTGTGATGGCCCAAATCAATACCCGAATTGTTCGGCGCAGCAACGCATTACTCGAATATGCCTATGGGCGCCGTTTGGAGTACGGCGAGCAGATGAGCTTGGGACGCTCGCTGCTCGCGCCGCTGGCGTCCGCGGTGGCCGCCGTAGGAAGCGCCGCGACGATGCAGCTCGGGAGCCGCTACTTCGATCGACTTCCTGACAAGCTGGTCGAGCGGATTGCCCCGAAGCCCGGTACCGGTCCCAGCGAACGCACACGCGAGAAGGGCAATTACACGATCGAGACGTACACCACCACGACCAGCGGCGCACGCTATCGAGCCACGATGTCGCAGAAGGGCGACCCGGGGTACAAGGCCACGTCCGTCTTGCTGGGGGAGTCCGGGTTGGCACTTGCATTCGACCGTGACCGGCTGTCGGATCTGCGTGGTGTCCTCACACCCGCGGCGGCGATGGGTGATGCGTTGCTGGCCCGACTTTCCGCTGCCGAAGTGTCATTGGAGACAACGCGACTGAATTGATCTGCACGAGCGGAACGCCGGTGCACCAAGATCGTTTGGACTAGTGTCGCAAAGCGTTCTGTGTATATCCCAGCGACGAAGGTGGGCAGGTAATGGCTGGTCTCGACGAGCTCTTCGCACAAATCCCGGTGCAGGACATTGCGAACAAGATCGGCGCCGATGAAGGCGAAGTGAACAACGCTATTCGGACCCTTGTGCCCGCGTTGGTCGGCGGTCTCGCCGAGAACGTACAGGCCAATCAGATCGACTCGAGCGATCTGGAATCAGCCGTTGCCCAGCAAGGCGCGAGCGGTCTGCTCGACGGCGGCGTCAGCGTCGACCAGGTCGATGAGAAGCAGGGCGACCAGTACGTCGCGAAAATCTTCGGCGGCAACGACAGCGGCGCAGTGGCGTCCGCGTTGGCCGGCAAGGGCGCCGGTGGCGGCGACCTGATCAAGCAGCTGCTACCGATCCTGGCGCCCATCGTGCTGGCCTATATCGGCAAGCAACTGACCAAAGGCTCGGCGCCGGCCGAGACTCAGACTCAGCAGGCGCCCGCCGGCGGCGGGGGACTCGGCGACATTCTCGGCAGCATCCTGGGAGGTGCCGGTGGTGGTGGCGGTGGTGGCAACAACCCGCTCGGCAGCATCCTTGGCAGCGTGCTGGGTGGCGGTGGCGGCGGTCAGAGCAACCCGATCGGAGAGATTCTCGGCGGCTTGCTCAGCGGCAAGAAATAGCGAGCTACTCGAGCGTGCTGCCGCGGACTTCGAAAATCCGTGCGGCACGCTCGCGCTCGTCCAACACGAAACGCGCGAACTCCGCTCGCGTCATCGCAAGGGGTTCGGCGCCGTGCTCTACAAACCAGTCACGGAAGTCGGGATCGGCGAGAACCGCCGCCACGTCCGTCGCAATCTTGTCCGCGATGGTGGGCGGCGTGTCAGCGGGCGTCCATAGCCCGTACCAGATCGGGCATTCATAGCCGACCACACCCGCTTCCTCGATCGTCGCCACGTCCGGCAGCAGAGGCGACCGGCGCGACCCGGTCACGCCCAGTGGGAATAAGTTGCCGTCGCGGATGTATGGGGCTGCGATCGAGATCGGTGACATCGCGTAGTCCGTGCGGCCCCGGACCAGCTTGGCGATGGTGGCCGCAACATCGTCGCCTGTAGCCGGAGGTACATGTGTCGTTGATGTCCCGGCCATCACGTTCAGGAGTTCGGACGCGAGGTGCGTCCCGGTGCCGATGCCGGTAGACGTGAAGGTCAGCTCATCGGGTCGGCCTTTGGCCTGTTCGATCAGCTCGTCCAGCGACCCAATCCGGTGAGCGACCAGCACGTACGCCTGGTTGGTGAGAGGTGCGACGGCTAAGAAGTCGTCCAACGGCTTGTAGGGCAGGCTGCGATTGAGTGCTGCGCTATAGGCATGGGCGCTGGTGTTGATCAACAAGGTGTAGCCGTCGGGCGGCGCCGCGGCAACGAGCTTCGGCGCTGCAGTGCTACCGGCGCCTGGGCAATTCTCGACGACAACGGCCTGGCCCCAAAGCTCTGAAAGTTTGGCACCTATGGCATTGGCCAGCAAGTCAGGGCCGCCACCACGCCCGAACGGCTCGACTATTCGTACGGGCTTGGCGGGGTACACGCTTGAAGAACCTACGCTCGCGTACGGGCCCCGGGGCGTGCTATCAAACGGGGGCTTTCGCTTAGGTGGGGCCTACATTCCTAGAATGGCGCGGTGACCGCGAATTCCCGCCCCGGCCTCGACGCCCTGCCCAAATCCTGGGATCCAGGCTCGGTCGAGAGCGACCTCTACGAGGGCTGGGTCAATGCGGGCTACTTCAAGGCCGACGCCTCGAGCGACAAGCCGCCGTATTCGATCGTCCTGCCGCCCCCGAACGTGACCGGCAACCTGCACATGGGGCATGCGCTCGATCACACGTTGATGGACGCGCTGACGCGGCGCAAACGCATGCAGGGCTTCGAGGTGCTGTGGCTCCCCGGCATGGACCATGCGGGCATCGCCACCCAGAGCGTCGTCGAAAAACAGCTCGCCGTCGACGGCAAGACCAAAGAGGATTTCGGCCGCGAGCTGTTCATCGACAAGGTGTGGGACTGGAAGCACGACTCCGGAGGCACCATCGCCGGGCAGATGCGGCGTCTCGGCGATGGCGTCGACTGGAGCCGCGACCGGTTCACCATGGACGACGGCCTGTCCCGAGCGGTGCGCACCATCTTCAAGAAGCTGTTCGACGCCGGCTTGATCTACCGCGCTGAGCGGCTGGTGAACTGGTCGCCGGTGCTCGAGACCGCAGTGTCGGACCTCGAGGTCAAGTACGAGGACGTCGAAGGCGAGCTGGTCTCGTTCCGCTACGGCTCGCTGCGCGACGACGAGCCGCACATCGTGGTGGCCACCACCCGGGTCGAGACGATGCTGGGTGACACGGCGATCGCGGTGCACCCCGACGACGAGCGCTATCGCGATCTGGTCGGAAAAACCCTGCCGCACCCGTTCGTCGACCGCGAGATGATCGTCGTCGCCGACGCACACGTCGACCCCGAGTTCGGCACGGGCGCAGTCAAAGTCACACCGGCACACGATCCCAACGACTTCGAGATCGGCATGCGCCATCAGTTGCCGATGCCGACGATCATGGACACCAAGGGTCGGATCGCCGACACCGAAACCGAATTCGACGGTCTGGACCGCCTCGATGCGCGGGTCAAGGTCCGTGAAGCGCTAGCCGCACAAGGACGCGTCGTCGCCGAGAAACGGCCATACCTGCACAGTGTCGGACATTCCGAGCGCAGTGGCGAGGCCATCGAACCTCGGCTGTCGTTGCAGTGGTGGGTCAAGGTCGAATCGCTGGCGACAGCTGCGGGCGACGCTGTGCGCGAGCACCGGACCGTGATTCACCCGCCGAGCCTGGAGCCGCGCTGGTTCGCCTGGGTCGACCACATGCACGACTGGTGCATTTCACGTCAGCTGTGGTGGGGCCATCGGATCCCAATCTGGCACGGCCCCGACGGCGACATGGTGTGCGTCGGCCCCGACGAAACCCCGCCACCTGGCTGGGAGCAGGACCCGGACGTGCTGGATACCTGGTTCTCTTCGGCGCTGTGGCCGTTCTCCACCATGGGCTGGCCCGATCACACGGAAGAGCTGGAGAAGTTCTACCCAACAACAGTTCTGGTCACCGGTTACGACATTCTGTTCTTCTGGGTGGCGCGGATGATGATGTTCGGCACCTTCGTCGCCGACGATCCGGCCATCACCAGCGACGGTCGCCGCGGGCCGCAGGTGCCGTTCGAGAATGTCTTCCTGCACGGGCTGATCCGCGACGAGTTCGGCCGCAAGATGAGCAAGTCGCGCGGCAACGGCATCGATCCGCTCGACTGGGTCGACAAGTTCGGTGCCGACGCGTTGCGCTTCACTCTTGCGCGTGGTGCGAGTCCAGGTGGCGACCTCTCCATCGGTGAGGACCACGCTCGTGCGTCGCGCAACTTCGCCACGAAGCTCTTCAACGCAACCCGTTTCGCGTTGATGAACGGCGCCGCTCCCGCACCGTTGCCCGACGTGGCCCAGCTGACCGACGCCGACCGGTGGATTCTCGGGCGGTTGGAAGAGGTTCGTGCCGAGGTGGATTCGGCGTTCGACAGTTACGAATTCAGCCGTGCGTGCGAGTCTCTGTACCACTTCGCCTGGGACGAGTTCTGCGACTGGTACGTCGAGCTGGCCAAGGTGCAGCTCGCTGACGATGTCCAGCACACCACCGCCGTGCTCGCCGTGGTGCTCGACTCGCTGCTCAAACTGCTGCACCCGGTCATGCCGTTCGTCACCGAGGTGCTGTGGAAGACGTTGACCGGTGGTGAGTCGTTGGTCATTGCCGATTGGCCGCAGCCGTCGGGATTCGCGGTGGATCCGGTTGCAACACAGCGGATCACCGATATGCAGAAGCTGATCACCGAGATCCGCCGGTTCCGCAGCGACCAAGGCCTCAATGACCGGCAGCGGGTGCCCGCGCGGCTGTCCGATGTGGCGAACGCAGGCCTGCAGGCACAGCTGCCCGCCGTCAGTGCGCTGGCCTGGTTGACTGCGGCGGAGGACGGCTTCAGCCCATCGGCCGCGGTCGAAGTGAGGTTGTCGCAAGCCACGATCGTGGTGGAGTTGGATACGTCGTCCACCGTCGACGTCGCTGCTGAACGGCGCAGGCTCGAAAAGGATCTCGCCGCCGCGCAGAAGGAACTCGCGGGCACCGAAGGCAAGCTCGGCAATGATGCGTTTCTGGCCAAGGCGCCCGCGGATGTGGTCGACAAGATCCGCAATCGCCAGCAGGTGGCCCGAGAAGAGGTCGACCGGATCACGGCCCGCCTGGCCAGCTTCCAATGACCGATCCCACCCCCGACGAGATCGCGTCGCTGCTCCAGGTTGAGCATCTGCTCGACCAGCGTTGGCCGGAAACAAAACTCGAACCCAGCACGTCCCGTATCTCCGCGCTGATGGAATTGCTCGGCTCGCCACAGCGTGGCTACCCGTCGATCCACATCGCAGGAACGAACGGCAAGACGTCGGTCGCTCGGATGGTGGATGCGCTGCTGACCGCATTCAGTCGCCGCACCGGCCGCACCACCAGCCCGCATCTGCAGTCGGCGGTCGAGCGCATATCGATCGACGGTCGACCGATCAGTCCGGCGAAGTATGTGGAGACCTACCGAGAGATCGAGCCGTTCGTGCAACTCGTCGACCAGCAGTCCGAAGCAGCGGGGGGTCCCGCGATGAGCAAGTTCGAGGTCGTTACCGGGATGGCGTTCGCCGCGTTCGCCGACGCGCCGGTCGACGTGGCCGTCGTCGAGGTCGGTCTCGGTGGACGCTGGGACGCGACCAATATCGTCGACGCGCCCGTCGCGGTCATCACCCCGATCGGGGTGGATCACGCCGACTATCTGGGCGACACCATCGCCGAGATTGCGGGGGAGAAGGCCGGGGTCATCAAGAAGCAGGCGGACGAGCCCGTGCCCTCGGGCACAGATCTGAGCACGGTCGCGGTAATCGCGCACCAGCTGCCCGAAGCGATGGAAGTCCTGCTGGCACAGGCGGTCCGCGCCGACGCCGCGGTGGCGCGCGAGGATTCGGAGTTCGCCCTGATCGGCAGGCAGATCGCCGTCGGAGGACAGCTGCTGGAACTACAGGGCCTTGGCGGGACATACAGCGAGATCTTCCTGCCGCTGCACGGCGAACATCAAGCACACAACGCGGTGGTGGCGCTGGCCGCCGTCGAGGCGTTCTTCGGCGCGGGCGCGCAGCGGCAGCTGGATATTGACACGGTGCGGGCAGGTTTCGCCGCTGTCACCAGCCCCGGCCGGCTGGAGCGGCTGCGCAGTGCCCCAACGGTTTTCATCGACGCCGCGCACAATCCCGCCGGAGCTGTTGCGTTGGCGCAGGCGTTGGGAGAGGAGTTCGACTTCCGGTTTCTGGTCGGTGTCATCTCGGTGATGGCCGACAAGGACATCGACGGCATTCTCGCCGCGCTGGAACCGGTGCTGGACCAGATCGTGGTGACCCACAACGGTTCGCCTCGGGCATTGGACGTCGAGGCGCTGGCGATACGCGCCGAGGAGCGGTTCGGCCAGGAACGGGTGATCACCGCGCAGACGCTGCCGGACGCGATCGAGACCGCTACCGCGCTCGTCGAGGAGGCCGGAACTGAAGGCGAGGGCCTCGGGGGCTTTGGCGGGGTAGGCATGGTGATCACCGGTTCGGTCGTCACGGCCGGGGCGGCGCGGACGCTGTTCGGCAAGGAACCCGAATGACCGAGCAACCCCAAGGCCAGCCCGACCCGTGGAAGAGCTTTCGCGGCGTGATGGCCGGCACGCTGATCCTGGAGTCGATTGTCGTGCTGCTCGCGCTGCCGGTGGTGGCACGCATCGGCGGCGGGCTGACGGCGGCCAGTGGCGGATATCTGATCGGTCTCGCCGTCGTATTGGTGTTGTTGGCCGGGATCCAGGGCCGGTCGTGGGCTATCTGGGCCAACCTGGCGCTCCAAGTGGTGGTGATCGCCGGCGTCGTCGTCCATGGCGCCATCGGCTTCATCGGTGTGGTTTTCCTCGGGGTGTGGCTGCTGATCGCTTATCTGCGTTTCGAGGTGTTGCGTCGGCAGAAGCGCGGACTCCTGCCCGGCCAGCAGCCCCCGCCCGACTGAGGCTTGATTGCCGGGCTCCTCAACGCGGCTCCTTCGTCTCCGCTTGATCGTGCCCGGCTAGGCTGTCGGCCGTGACTGAGCCGACTGAGCGGACCCTCGTATTGATCAAGCCCGACGGTGTCAAGCGGCGCCTGATCGGCGAGATTCTCAGCCGAATCGAACGGAAGGGTCTGACAGTCGCGGCCCTGCAGCTGAAGGATGTCAGCGACGAACTGGCCCGCAAGCACTACGCCGAACACGACGGCAAACCCTTCTTCGGGTCGCTGCTGGAGTTCATCACCTCAGGTCCCGTCGTCGCGGCCATCGTGGAAGGCCCGCGGGCCGTTGCCGCGTTTCGCCAGATCGCCGGCGGAACCGACCCCGTCGAGAAGGCCGTGCCGGGCACGATCCGTGGTGATTTCGCGCTGATTACCCAGGACAACCTGGTGCACGGCTCGGATTCGCCGGAGTCCGCCGCTCGTGAGATCGAGCTCTGGTTCCCCGGCCCGTAGGAGCCGTAAATGACCAGCTCGGCCAGCTTGGTCGGGTGCAGCGGGGTGATGTGGGATACTAGGCACGGGTAACCGGCCTTTTAACCAGGGGGCGGATGCCCGAATGAAGACTTAGACGTGCGCGACCATCGCCACGCGCGGTGCGGCGCAGACCGTCCAGCCATCATTCAGACCGGCACCGAAACGGTCCCAACCACGGGATTGCTCGGGGCGAGACCATAACAAGCTCGGGAGAAGTGAACCCGGGTCAATAGCGGAAGCCCTCGCGTGGCCGCGTCAAAACACGACGCGCCCGGGGGCTAAAGGAGACTACGTGGCCGACGATGCCCATACCGAAGCCCTATCAGAAGAGACGCAGCCCGCGGAGGACCCTCAGCCCCAGACGCTGACGGTTCCGTCGCCAGCTGAGCAGCCCGGTGAATCCGACGCCGACGCCGACGTCGGTGCGGATGCTGCGTCTGCCGGAGCCGAGTTGGCGGCCGCATCGGCCGAGGTCGAGATGGAGCCTGCGCCGGCCAGCGTCGACGGAGACGAGCCCGAATCCCGGCTGATGCTCGAGACCGCCGCCACGGACGGCCCCCAGCCCGCCGATTACCTGCCGCTATTCGTGGCGCCTCAGCCGATTCGGGTCGAATACGACCCCGATGGCGATGATGACGACGACGATGACGATGGCGACGATTCCGGCTCGGAGTCCGACGACGAGCAGTCCGACCGGCCGTCCGGCCGTCGCCGCCGTCGTGGACGTCGTGGACGTGGGCGTGGTCGCGGCGAGCAGAACGGTGACGACTCCGACGACAGCGACACCGATGGCCGGGGCAGCGGCCAGGATTCCGGTGACGACTCCGACGATTCCGACGATTCAGGCGACTCCGACGACGACAGCGGCGATGACGACAGCGCGGGCGGCGAAGGCGGTACACGCCGTCGGCGTCGCCGCCGGCGACGCAAGTCGGGCTCCGGTGATGACGGCGAGAACGGATCGTCGGATGATCCGCCGAACACCGTCGTCCATGAGCGCGAGCCGCGTAAGTCGGGCCGGGGCGACAAGTCCGGCAAGGCCGGCGATGGCGAAATCCAGGGCATCAACGGATCGACCCGGTTGGAGGCCAAACGGCAGCGCCGTCGCGACGGCCGTGACGCCGGCCGTCGCCGTCCGCCGATCCTGAGCGAGGCGGAGTTCCTCGCCCGGCGCGAGGCCGTCGAGCGGATGATGGTCGTGCGCGACAAGGTCCGCACCGAGCCGCCGCATGAGGGCGCGCGCTACACGCAGATCGCCGTGCTCGAAGACGGCGTCGTTGTCGAACATTTCGTGACATCGGCGGCATCGGCGTCGCTGGTCGGCAACATCTATCTGGGAATCGTGCAAAACGTGCTGCCGTCGATGGAGGCTGCCTTCGTCGACATCGGCCGTGGCCGCAACGGTGTTCTCTACGCGGGCGAAGTGAACTGGGAGGCAGCCGGTCTCGGCGGGGCGGCCCGCAAGATCGAACAAGCTCTCAAGCCCGGCGACTACGTCGTCGTCCAAGTCAGCAAGGATCCGGTCGGGCACAAGGGTGCTCGGCTGACCACGCAGGTCTCGTTGGCCGGCCGATATCTCGTCTACGTGCCGGGTGCGTCATCGACGGGGATCAGCCGCAAGCTGCCCGACACCGAACGCCAGCGGCTCAAGGAGATCCTTCGCGAGGTCGTACCGCCCGAGGCGGGTGTCATCATTCGCACCGCGTCGGAGGGTGTCAAGGAAGAAGACATCCGCACCGACGTCAACCGGCTGCAGGAACGCTGGACGCAGATCGAGCAGCGTGCCGCCGAAACCACGAAGAAGGCTGCGGGCGCCGCCGTCGCGCTCTACGAAGAGCCCGATGTGCTGGTGAAAGTCATCCGTGACCTGTTCAACGAGGATTTCACCGGTCTCATCGTGTCTGGCGACGAGGCTTGGAACACCATCAACGAGTATGTGAATTCGGTTGCGCCGGAGCTTGTTCCGCGCATGACCAAGTACGAGACCGCCGCAGCAGACGGTCCGGACGTGTTCGCTGTGCACCGTATCGACGAGCAGCTGACCAAGGCCATGGATCGCAAGGTGTGGCTGCCGTCGGGTGGAACCTTGGTCATCGATCGCACCGAGGCGATGACGGTGGTCGACGTGAACACCGGCAAGTTCACCGGTTCGGGCGGAAACCTGGAGCAGACCGTCACCCGTAACAACCTCGAGGCCGCGGAGGAGATCGTCCGGCAGTTGAGGTTGCGCGATATCGGCGGCATCGTCGTCATCGACTTCATCGACATGGTCCTCGAGTCCAACCGCGATCTGGTGCTGCGTCGCCTGACCGAAGCGTTGGCGCGCGACCGCACCCGCCACCAGGTTTCCGAGGTGACGTCGCTCGGACTGGTACAGCTGACGCGAAAACGGTTGGGCACAGGGCTGATCGAAGCCTTCTCGACGACCTGCCCGGATTGCGGTGGCAGGGGCATCCTGCTACACGGTGATCCCGTTGACTCGACGTCGACCGGCGGGCGCAAGGCCGAGCCGGGCGGGCGGCGCGGCAAACGCGGCAAGCGCGGCGCGAAATCCGAAGATGTCGCTGTCGTCAAGGTGCCGTCGCATCCTGCCGGCGAGCATCCGATGTTCAAGGCGATGGCCGCGGCCAACGGGCGTCACGAGGACGACGAGGACGAGAACGAGCTGGAGGCCACCGCCGAGGAAGTCGCCGAAGTCGATTCGGACACCATTCGCGAAGCCGTCGCTCAGACCGCCGAAGAGGATTTCGACGACTCGGAGGACGACGAGTCCGATGAGGATGACATCGACCTGGACGACGATGACGACGAAGACGATGACGATATCGAGGTCATCGGCTCCGACGATGACGACGAAGACGATGACGACGATGAGGACTCGACGACGACGAGGACGATGAGGACTCGGACGACGACGAGGACGATGAGGACTCGGACGACGACGAGGACGAAGACGATGAGGACTCGGACGACGACGAGGACGACGAACCTGCTCGGGTAGTCGCTCCGGCCGGTCGGCACCGACGTCGTGCCGCCGCCAGGCCCGCGGGTCCGCCTATCAACGAAGACTGACCGGTGGCGTTTTCCGATGACGAAGTGGAGTACCTGCGGTCGCAGCCGGTAGCGCGACTTGCCACCGTCAACGCCGATGGCGGACCCGACGTAGTCCCTGTCGCCTTCGAGGTCGACGATTCGGTCATCTGGGTGGGCGGCATCGGCGGGCAGGTCCTGACTACGCGCAAATTCCGAAATATCGGCGCCGGGCGCACCCAGGTCTCGCTGGTGGTCGACGACGTGGTGTCGATCGAGCCGTTCATCGCGCGGTCAGTGCGCGTGTATGGAGACGCCGAACCGCCGGTCGAACGGGTTGGGATGATGGGTCCCGGGCTCTACAGCCGGATCACCCCGCGGGTTTCGTGGAGCTGGAATCTGGCCGGTGAGCCCGCCGGTGAGCAGTGGTATCCGGCGAAACGCACCGTACATGAGCCGTGACCTGCGGTGATTTGACCCTCGCGGCGGGCCTCAAGTACCCTTGAGCGGTTGTCGCCAGGCTGCGGCCGGCGACAGGCGAAGACCCAGAAACCCAGACATGCGCAGCCACCAGTAGCGCGCGCCCAGGAACGAGAAGAAGAGAAGGACCCGATGGCAGCCGAGAAAGCCACGTACGCGATCGTCAAGACCGGCGGAAAGCAGTACAAGGTCGCGGTCGGCGATGTGGTCAAGGTCGAGAAACTCGAGGTCGAGGCCGGCGCGAAGGTGTCGCTGCCCGTGGCCCTGGTCGTCGACGGAGCGAAGGTCACCAGCGCCGCAAAGGACCTGGAGAAGGTCGCCGTCACCGGTGAGGTGCTCGAGCACACCAAGGGTCCCAAGATTCGAATCCACAAGTTCAAGAACAAAACCGGCTATCACAAGCGGCAGGGTCACCGTCAGCAGCTGACGGTCCTCAAGGTCACCGGAATCAAGTAGGAGGCGACGACATGGCACACAAGAAGGGCGCTTCCAGCTCACGCAACGGTCGCGACTCAGCCGCCCAGCGGCTGGGCGTCAAGCGCTTCGGCGGCCAGATCGTCAAGGCCGGCGAGATCATCGTCCGCCAGCGCGGCACCCACTTCCATCCCGGCGTGAACGTCGGTCGCGGCGGCGACGACACGCTCTTCGCGACCGCCCCCGGTGCCGTCACGTTCGGCACCAAGCGCGGCCGCAAGACGGTCAGCGTCGTGCGACCGTCTGTCTCTTCGGAGGCCTAGTTCCGCGTCGAAATCGACATTTCGGCGCGGACCTCTCGAACTTTTGCGCCCAAACGTCCATTTCGGCCTAGGAGTGATCACGGATGCCCCGGTTCGTCGACCGCGTAACGATCCACGCGAAGGCGGGCAACGGCGGTAACGGCTGCGCCTCGGTCCATCGCGAGAAGTTCAAACCGCTCGGCGGACCCGACGGCGGCAACGGCGGGCGCGGCGGAAGTGTCGTGCTGGTTGTCGACCCGCAGGTGCACACCCTGCTCGATTTCCACTTCCACCCCCATGTCGTCGCGCCGTCCGGCAAGCAGGGCATGGGCGGCAACCGTGAGGGGGCCGCCGGCGCGGACCTCGAGGTCAAGGTGCCCGACGGCACCGTCGTGCTCGACGACAAGGGCCGACTGCTCGCCGACCTGGTCGGCGCGGGCACCCGGTTCGACGCGGCGGCAGGCGGTCGAGGCGGGCTCGGCAACGCCGCGCTGGCGTCACGTGCGCGTAGGGCGCCGGGGTTCGCGCTGCTCGGTGAGAAGGGGCAGGTCCGCGACCTCACCCTGGAACTGAAGACGGTCGCCGACATCGGCCTGGTCGGGTTCCCCTCCGCGGGCAAGTCGTCGCTGGTCTCGGCCATTTCAGCGGCAAAGCCCAAGATCGCCGATTATCCGTTCACCACGCTGACGCCCAACCTTGGCGTGGTGTCGGCGGGGGAGCACACCTTCACCGTCGCCGACGTCCCCGGTTTGATCCCGGGGGCCTCCGAAGGACGTGGCCTCGGGCTGGAATTCCTGAGGCATATCGAGCGGTGCGCGGTGTTGGTGCACGTCGTCGACTGCGCGACGCTGGAACCCGGCCGCGATCCGATCTCCGACATCGAGGCGCTCGAAGCCGAGCTGGCCGCGTATACCCCGACGCTGCAAGGTGATTCGACACTGGGCGATCTGGCATCCCGACCGCGTGCGGTCCTGCTCAACAAGATCGACGTCCCCGAGGCTCGCGAGCTCGCCGACTTCGTCCGCGAGGAGGTCACGAGCCGCTTCGGTTGGCCGGTTTTCGAGGTGTCGACGGTGTCACGAGAGGGTCTGCGGCCGTTGACGTTTGCACTTTGGGACATGGTGTCTGCGTATCGCGAGTCGCAACCGGCCGTCGTGCCCCGCAGGCCGGTGATCCGGCCGATCCCGGTGAACGACAGCGGATTCACCGTCGAATCCGACGGGGAGGGCGGCTTCGTCGTGCGCGGCGCGCGGCCCGAACGGTGGATCGCTCAAACGGATTTCGCCAACGACGAGGCCGTCGGCTACCTCGGCGACCGGTTGGCACGGCTCGGAGTGGAGGACGAACTGTTGCGCCTCGGCGCCAAACCCGGCTGCGCGGTCACCATCGGCGACATGACGTTCGACTGGGAACCGCAGACACCCGCCGGGGTCGACCTTCCGTTGTCCGGCCGTGGGACCGACGTTCGGCTCGAGCAGACGGATAGGCCCCGGGCACCCGAGCGAAAGGCCGCCCGCCGCGAGCGTCGCCGCCGAGGCGCGGACGTGAGGAGCATAGAAGACGGCGGAGTGTCATGACCCATCGGGAAGTCATCCGCACTGCGCGAAGCATCGTCGTCAAGGTGGGCACAACCGCGTTGACCACACCGTCCGGTGTGTTCGACGTCGACAGGCTGGCGACACTGGCCGACGCGATCGAGGCTCGGATGAAGGCGGGCTCAGACGTGGTGATCGTGTCATCGGGCGCGATCGCCGCGGGCATCGAACCGCTCAAGCTGTCCAAGCGGCCCGCCGATCTGGCCACCAAGCAGGCTGCGGCCAGCGTCGGACAGGTGGCGCTGGTCAATGCGTGGAATACGGCGTTCGCGCGCTACCAGCGCACCGTCGGCCAGGTGCTGCTGACCGCGCACGACATCTCGATGCGGGTGCAGCACACCAACGCTGCGCGCACACTGGACCGGCTGCGCGCGCTGCATGCGGTCGCGATCGTCAATGAGAACGACACCGTCGCCACCAACGAGATCAGGTTCGGCGACAATGACCGGCTCTCTGCCCTGGTCGCTCACCTCGTCGGCGCCGACGCGCTTGTGTTGCTGTCCGACATCGACGGCCTCTACGACTCCGATCCGCGAAAGGGCAACGCGCGCTTCATTTCCGAGGTCTCCGGTCCGGCCGACCTCGACGGCGTGGTTGCGGGGCGAAGCAGTCACCTGGGTACAGGTGGGATGGCGTCAAAGCTGACGTCGGCGCTGCTGGCGGCCGATGCGGGCGTGCCGGTACTGCTGGCCGCGGCGAACGACGCCGCCACCGCGCTCGTCGATGCATCGGTGGGCACGGTGTTCGCGCCGCGTCCCGAACGGATGTCAGCGCGGAAGTTCTGGGTCCGCTATGCCGCCGAGGCGTCCGGGGCGCTCACACTCGACGACGGCGCGGTGCGTGCTGTCGTCCGACAGCGGCGGTCGTTGCTGCCCGCCGGCATCACCGCGGTGTCGGGCCGGTTCTACGGCGGTGATGTCGTCGAGCTGCGCTCGCAGGACGCGACGATGGTGGCGCGCGGCGTGGTGGCCTACGACCACGCGGAACTGGCCACCATGCTGGGCCGGTCGACGTCGGACCTGCCCGCCGAGATGCGTCGCCCCGCCGTCCACGCCGACGATCTGGTTGCCGTCTAGTTGCGGATCCGGTACTGGAGCTTGGCGAGCATCGACTTGATCTGTTCGGCACGCTCGTCGGCGTCCTCCATGACGTCGTCCTCGGCTGGAGTCACCGTGACACCTTGGGCCTGCGCGGTCGCCTCGAAGCACGCGCGCACGGCGGGGTCGGCCAGAATCACCGCGGCGAGCATCCCCGGCGCGAGCTCGCGTGTCCGCAGCATGCCGCGGTAGTGCACCTCGGCAGGTATGCGGATGTTCATGGCACCGCCCTCGAGCTGCTGCTTCGCAGCCGCCAGCAGCAGCGTCAGCGCCGCCCGCGAGATCGCGCCAAGCACCTTTCTGCGAAACGGGAACCACGGCACGGGCAGCTTGTCGATCTGGCTGTCCAGGCCGCCTGTGAACATGTACTCGATCAGGCTGCGGGTGCGGACCTCTTCCACATCAGCCCACTTGACGGTGTCACCGTCGAACTCGACCGCATCTTCGCTGATCGCGACGCCACCGAAATAGTTGAGCTTTCGAACCAGTCCGCGCAACTTTCCCGGCGTTAGCGAGTGATTCGCGATCATGTCGCCGACGCCAAGAGCCCATCGGCCGGAGACCGGTCCGGGATCGGGCCTGTGACTCTCTAGAAGCGACTGCAGCCAGGAGGCGTCGTCGGCGTCTTGGGTCACCGGCTAAGCCGAGTTCGCGACGACGGGCAGTTCATCAGCCAGCAGCGCGAGCATCGGCGAGCATCCGTTGTCGATCTTGACCGTCGCAAAGTCGTCGCCGCGGGTGGGCCCTCGGTTGATGATCGCGACTGGGATGCCGAGCGCGGCGGCGTGGCGGACGAACCGGAAACCCGAATAGACCGTCAGTGACGAGCCGGCCACCAGCAGTGCATCCGCATCGTCAACGAGTGAATATGCTTGTTGGACACGTTCTTTGGGCACGTTCTCGCCGAAGTAGACGATGTCGGGCTTGAGCATGCCGCCGCAGCGGCCACAGTCGACGATCGTGAACGTCGCGGTGTCGTCGACGACCGCATCGGCATCCGGGGCCACCGCGATGCCACCGACCGCCTCCGCGCGCTCGAGGAAGCCGGGGTTGGCGGCTTCCAGAAGTTCGGCTAGCGCGTCACGGGGCATGGTGAATCCGCAGTCAAGGCAGATCACTTCCGCGTACGTACCGTGCAGGTTGACCACGGTGATGCTGCCCGCCTTGGTGTGCAGGAGGTCGACGTTCTGTGTGATCAGCCCCGATACCACGCCTGCGCGTTCGAGTGCCGCCAGTGCACGATGTCCGGCATTGGGCAGCGTCTCGTGCATGTGGCGCCAGCCGACGTGATTGCGCGCCCAGTACCGCTGCCGGAACTCCCGGTCCGAGGTGAATTGCCGAATCGTCATCGGGTTGCTCGGCGGAGAGTCGGGCCCGCGGTAGTCGGGGATGCCCGAATCCGTGGACATCCCCGCGCCCGTCAGCACCGCAACTCGACGTCCCCTCAGCAGGGCCACGAGTTCAGGTGCGTCCACCCCGTCCAGGGTAGTCAGCTGGTGGGCTGCTCCTGATCATCGCCCTGCGGCAGCTCGGCCAGCGCGTCCTCGCCCTGCTCGTCCTCGGTCTCATCGTCATCGTCGTCGTAGTCGTCCTCGTCGACGAGGATCGTCTCGATGACCTCGACGTGCTTCTCCGCGGACTCGGTATCCGTCAGCGGCACCGAGACGGTGAGAATGCCGCGGTCGTAGGTGGCGTTGACGTCGTCCTCGTCGGCACCGACGGGCAGCACGATCGTGCGTGCGAACGATCCGTACGAGAATTCCGAGCGCCCGTTCGATTCGGCCGTCTGGGTGCGCTCAGCTTTGATCGTCAGCTGTCCATCGCGGACGGTGACCTCGATGTCTTCGATCGGGTCGACTCCGGGAAGCTCGGCGCGGACCTGGTAGAGGCCTTCGCGGGTCTCGTCCTCCACGCGCAGGAGATTGTTGTCGAAGAATGGACGCAGACCGGCGATCGACCCCAGGTTGGCGAACGTCGGAAAGCCAGTCGAAATGTTGTTGAAAAGCTCAGACAGCTCGGGGAGCAAGGGGCGTGACTGACGTTGCACGGCAAGCTTATTCACGATTCCTCCAGGATGGCGCGCGGTGATGGATACGGGGCGAACGGTCGCCGACTCACGATGCGTGACGTAGGGAAAATCGCCGAATCCGCTGTGGTGCATGTGGGCGAACTGCAAGCCAACACAAGGTCGACGAGTGTGTCAGCGCAGGCACTTTTCCGCGGGCACGAGTTCGGCGTGCATGTTCTTGTGCATCATGGTCAGCGCGGCATCGCCGAGCTCGGGATCGATGTTCGCGACGCAATCCGCCGGGATGATGAACGAGAGGTGCCGCACGTAGGCGTCGAGTGCGCTGTAGAGGATGCACTGCTCTGTTACCTGGCCGGTGATGATCAAGTGTCGTGTCTCGAGCCGGCTGAGCAGGTAGTCCAGCGAGCTGGCGTAGAACGCGCTGTGGCGCACCTTGAGGACCCGCAGGCTTTCGGTTCCGGGGGCAATGGGCGAGACCAGATCTGAGCGCTCACCGTCAAGGGCGGCGTTCACGATGTCCTCGAAGTCCGCGGTGAAGTCACCGTAGTTGTCGTTGACGTAGATCACGTCGACGTCGTCCCGGTCTCGTGCCCGTGAAATCAGCCCCGCCAACGGATCGACGATTTCGGCGACATTGGTGGCCAGCACCTCGGCATCCTTGTGCCGATAGGTGTTCATCATGTCGATGACCAGCAGCGCAGTCTCACTCATGGGGAGTTGCATACCCGGATCTGTTTTCGGGCAACAATGAGGCATGGATTTCTACTCGGCGTATGGGCAGGGCTTCGTCCGGGTGGCCGCCTGCACCCATCAGACGGCCCTCGCGGACCCCGCGGCGAACGCGGAGTCGGTCCTGAGGATCGCGCGGGCATGTCACGACGACAGCGTCGGCTTGGCAGTCTTCCCGGAACTGACGCTTTCGGGGTATTCGATCGAGGACATCCTGCTGCAGGACACGCTGCTGGATTCGGTCGAGGACGCACTCCTGGACATCGTGACGGCCTCGGCCGAGTTGATGCCTGTGCTGGTGGTCGGCGCGCCACTGCGGTACGCGCATCGGATTTACAACACCGCGGTGGTCATCCACCGCGGCCGGGTGCTCGGTGTCGCACCCAAGTCGTACCTGCCGACCTACCGCGAGTTCTATGAGCGACGCCAGGTGGCGGCGGGCGATCTCGTGCGTGGCGCGATCCGGATGGGTGACGCGGATGTGCCGTTCGGCCCCGATCTGCTGTTCACCGCGACCGATGTGCCCGGTTTTGTGCTGCACGTCGAGATCTGTGAGGACATGTTTGTCCCCGTGCCGCCGAGCGCGGAGGCCGCGCTTGCGGGTGCGACGGTGCTGGCCAACCTGTCCGGCAGTCCCATCACGATCGGCCGTGCCGAGGACCGCTGCCTGTTGGCCCGCTCCGCGTCGTCGCGCTGCCTCGCCGCATATGTCTACGCTGCGGCCGGGGAAGGCGAATCCACCACGGATTTGGCCTGGGACGGCCAGACCATGGTGTGGGAGAACGGCGTATGCCTCGCGCAGTCCGAGCGGTTCCCCAAAGGGGAGCGACGCTCGACCGCCGACGTCGACCTCGAACTGTTGCGTTCCGAGCGGCTGCGAATGGGCACCTTCGACGACAACCGCATCCATCACGGCATAACTCCCGAATCGTTCCGGCGGGTGGAGTTCGCGCTCGATCCGCCCGCCGGTGATATCGGGCTGCTCCGCGAGGTGGAGCGCTTCCCGTTCGTGCCCGCGGATCCCTCACGGCTGCAACAGGATTGCTATGAGGCATACAACATTCAGGTTGCCGGGCTGGAGCAGCGATTGCGCGCACTGGAGTATCCGAAGGTGGTGCTCGGGCTCTCGGGCGGACTGGACTCGACGCACGCACTGATCGTCGCCGCGCACGCCATGGATCGAGAAAACCGACCGCGCAGCGACATTCTCGCGTTCACGCTGCCGGGCTTCGCGACGGGCGAACGCACGAAGAACAACGCCATTCGGCTTGCAGACGCGCTCGGTGTCACCTTCGAAGAGATCGACATCAAGTCGACGGCGGAGCTGATGCTCAAGGAGATGGACCACCCGTTCGCGCGTGGCGAGAAGGTCTATGACGTCACCTTCGAGAATGTGCAGGCGGGCCTTCGCACCGACTACCTGTTCCGCCTGGCCAACCAGCGCGGCGGAATCGTGCTCGGCACAGGCGATCTCTCCGAGCTCGCCCTCGGCTGGTCCACGTACGGCGTCGGCGACCAGATGTCGCACTACAACGTCAACGGGGGGGTGCCCAAGACGCTGATCCAGCACCTGATCCGCTGGGTCATCTCGTCAGACCAGTTCGACGACACTGTCAACGAGGTGCTGCAGTCGGTGCTCGACACCGAGATCACGCCCGAACTGGTGCCAACCGGCGAGGACGAGGAGATCCAGAGCAGCGAGGCGAAAGTCGGGCCGTATGTGCTGCAGGACTTCTCGCTGTTCCATGTGCTGCGGTTCGGCTTCCGACCGTCGAAGATCGCGTTTTTGGCCTGGCAGGTTTGGAGCGATCCCGAGCGCGGTGACTGGCCGGCCGGATTCCCGGAAGACAAACGGCCTACATACTCGCTCAAGGAGATTCGCCACTGGTTGCAAGTGTTCGCGCAGCGGTACTACTCGTTCTCCCAGTTCAAGCGGTCGGCGTTACCCAACGGGCCAAAGGTGTCGCACGGCGGATCATTGTCACCGCGTGGTGACTGGCGGGCGCCGTCGGACATGTCGGCGCGTATCTGGCTCGATGAGATCGACCGCGAAATCCCCGAAGACTAAACGCGTCCCACTCCGGGGACGAAGCGGCCGACGCCGGCGAGATAGTCGCGATATGCGTCGCCGTGGGTGGCCAGCAGGTAGGGCTCCTCGACGGCGCGCACCTGAAGCTCGATCGTGACGATGAGAAGCACGAAACCAACGATGGCCACCGGATTCGGTGTCAGCAGGGCGAATCCGAGACCGAACGTCATCATGGCGGTGAATATCGGATTGCGTACCCATCCGAAGACGCCGGTTCGCACCAGCGTGGTCGTCTCACTCTTGTCGACGCCTATCCGCCACGAGTCACCCATGTCGAGCTGTGCGTAGACGGTGGTGGCGATACCGATCACCGCGATCACGGCGCCGGTGATCTGGATCCACGGCGCGTGCAGAAAGCCCACCGGCGACACCACACCGAGCATCTGCAGGATCGGCGCGAAGATCGCCACAGCCATCGAGACAATGAATCCCACTCCCGCTGACCATTCGATCGAACCCGGGCGGCCGCTGATGCCGTGGAACCCCGTCGATCCGGTGCGACGCCGCTGTTCCCAACTGCGCCAACCGAATCCGAGTAGGGCGAACACCGCGAAGAGCACAAGCGCGACGACGGGCATATCGATTCCTTTCTGGACGTTCACGAGCAGCAGGGGTCTCCGCGCCATGCGTTGATGCCCTCGCGCACCGCGATCGCGGCGATGCCGAGCGCGGCGACGGGATCAGCCCACGACCAGCCCAGCACGCTGTTGAGGACCAGGCCGGCCAGCAGGATCGCGGACAGGTACGTGCAGAGCAGCGTCTGCTTGGAGTCGGCCACAGCCGACAGCGATCCGAGTTCTCGCCCGGCGCGGCGTTGGGCCAACGACAGCACTGGCATGATCGCGAGGCTGAGCGCGGCGAGCACGATGCCGACGGTCGACGGGCGCGCCTCACCCACGCCAGCCAACGCGCGCACCGCGTCGACGGTGACGTAAGCGGCGAGCGCGAAGAACGAGAACGCGATGAAGCGAAGCGCCGTCTTCTCCCGGCTTTCGGGATCGTCGGCCGAGAACTGCCAGGCGACCGCGGCCGCCGACGCGATCTCGACCACGGAATCGAGGCCGAAGCCAATGAGCGCCGACGATGACACCCTGGTCCCTTCGGCAAGCGCGACCACCGCCTCGACGACGTTGTAGGCGATGGTCGCGGTCACCAACAGGCGGATGCGGCGGCCTAGAAGCGCTCGCCGCGCCTCAGTGATGGCGCTCATCAGCAGCATTCCTCGGTGTCGGCGACGGGGCAGCACGCCGGATCGACGTCGAGCACCAGGCCGATCAGATCATTCAGGGCGTGCGCAATCCGGGCGTCGGCCAGTTCGTAGCGGCTGCGGCGCCCCTCGGGTTCGGCGACCACCAAACCGCAGCCGCGAAGGCATGCGAGGTGATTGGACAGGATCTGGCGCGACACCCCGATCTTGTCGGCCAGATCGGACGGATAGCCGGGCCCGTCACGCAGCATCAACAGGATTTCGGCGCGGGTCGGGTCCGAGAGGGCGTATCCGAACCGCGAGAGCGCATCGCTGTGCGTGACCGTCTGCATACGCAGACAGTACATCAGATTCTGTACTATCTCGAACTAGCGACTATTGGTGCACGAAAATCGGCGCTAACCGTCGCTGACCGTCGGTTAGCGCGCACAAATCGCTCAGAGGCGGCCCTCGAGACGCAGGTCGGGGTGCACCCAGTCCGGCGAGCGTCGCTCCTTGAACGATCGGAAGCCCTCGAGCGCTTCGGGTGAGGAGTAGCTGGCCTGCATGCCGATGCGGTCGAACAGGCCCAGATAGTTGTCCAGGCTGGACTTCACGACGCTCCTGGCCGCCGGGGCGGTACGGCAGCACTGGCCCAGCACCTCGCGCGCCGCGTCGAGCAACTCCTCGTGCGGGACCACCCGCGCGACCATGCCCCACTCGTGGGCCTCCTGCGCGGTCAGCGTGCGACCGGTGAACATCAGATCGCGAGTGCGGACCGGGCCTATCAGGCGTGCCAGCATCTGGCTGTAGTAGGTGTCGGCGATACCGCGCAGCAGTTCGGGCACGCGGAACGTCGCCCGGTCGCTGACCACCGTCATGTCGCTGCACAGTGCGATCTGCAACCCGCCGCCCTGACACAAACCGTTGACCGCCGACACCACCGGCTTCACCGATTGGCGCAGCGTCTCGAACGGCGTCACGTCCATTCCCAGCGCCGAACCGAACGTCAGCCAGTTGTCGCTGCCGTCGCCCCCGCCCATGTCACCGCCGGGCGCGAACACGTCGCCCGCGCCCGTGATCAGCAGTCCCGCCAGATCGGGGTCGGCGTCGACGTGCCGGACCGCGTACCGGATTCCGAAGTACATCGCGGGTGTCATCGCATTGCGTGCCTCGGGCCGGTCCAGTGTGCACACCCCGAACGCGCCCTCCCGGGTGAAACGCAGGTACTGGGTGCCCAGCCAGTCGCCCTCAGGTGGACGCGGTGTGTTCGTGGTCTCGGTACTCGGCCCAGTAGTCGTCATAAATGCCCCTCGCTCGCCTTTCTGTTGGACACAGCATCATCGATGGCCTCGGCATACGGCGCGCAGTCGCCTGCCCCGGACACCAGTGTCGACAAGGCGCCTGCCGCGCACGCCCGGCGCAACGCGACTTCGTGGCCGTCTCGCCAGCCGGCGGCCAGCACACCGGCGAAGACGTCGCCCGCACCCGTGGTGTCAACAGGTGTGACCCGCGGCGCGGGCACGTCGAAACGCTCGTCGTCACCTAGGTAGCTGGCGCCGCGCTTGCCCCGGGTGATCACGAGATGGGGTACGGGCCAGTGCCATTCACGTGCTTCCGCCTCATTGACCACGACGACGTCGGCCTGCTCGGACAGCGCAAGCAGGTCATGCGGTCGCGCGCCGACGGGGGAGGCGTTGACGATGACGGTCGCGCCCGCGGCCCGCGCGACACGCGCCGCAGCGATCGCGGTGGCCATCGGGATCTCCAGTTGCAGCAGTACGACGTCGCTGTCGGCGATCACTGCGTGGATATCGGCCGAGCCGACGTTCAACTGCGCGTTCGCACCCGGCGCGACCACGATGTGGTTCTCCGCCGCGGCGTCCACCACGATGACCGCCGTCCCACTGGGACCGGACACCGTCACCGCGCCGTCCAGCCCGACGTCGTTGGCGCGTAGGTGGGTGCGTAGCTGCTCGGCGGCGGAGTCGCTGCCCAGCGCGGCGACCAGCTGCACAGACGCCCCGGCACGGGCTGCAGCCACCGCCTGATTGCCGCCCTTGCCGCCGGGTGACGACAGCAGCGAGGACGCCAGGACGGTCTGGCCGGGCCGCGGTAAAGCGTTCACGGTGAACGTGAGATCGGCGTTGACACTGCCCACTACGCAGACCCGCGCGGTCATAACTGTCAAAGCTAGTCCAGCCCTGGTACCTGACACGTGTCGAACGCCTCAGACAGGTCCGATACGCTGGCTTAATGAGTGTGCAGGCACCAGCAGTCTCCGACTTGCGTCAGCAAGTGCACGACGCTGCTCGTAGAGCCCGCGCCGCGGCGCGAGAGTTGGCCACGCTGAGCGCCGCGACCAAGGATCGGGCACTGCACACCGCAGCCGACTGTGTGCTGGCGCGTACCCACGACGTCCTGGCGGCCAACGCCAAAGACCTCGACGCCGCGCAAAAGGCAGGTACACCCGGGGCCATGCTCGATCGGCTCGCGCTCAACCCAGCGCGTATCGACGGCATCGCCCACGGACTGCGTCAGGTTGCCGGTCTGCCGGACCCGATCGGTGATGTCCTTCGCGGCCGTACCCTGCCCAATGGGCTGTCGCTGCGCCAGCAGCGGGTACCGCTCGGTGTGGTCGGCATCGTCTACGAGGGCAGGCCGAACGTGACAGTCGACGCGTTCGGGTTGACGCTCAAATCCGGCAATGCCGTGCTGCTGCGCGGCAGTTCATCGGCGGCGCACTCCAACGCGGCATTGGTGGCGGCGCTGCAGGCCGCGTTGAGTAACGAGGGCCTCACGCGAGACGCCGTGCAATTGCTTCCCAGTGCGGACCGCGCCAGCGTCACACATCTGATCCAGGCACGCGGCCTCGTCGACGTCGTGATCCCGCGCGGGGGAGCAGGGCTGATCGACGCGGTGGTGCGCGACGCGATGGTCCCTACCATCGAGACCGGTGTCGGCAATTGTCACGTCTACGTTCACGAAGCGGCCGATCTCGATGTCGCCGAACGCATTCTGCTCAATGCCAAGACGCGTCGGCCCAGCGTATGCAACGCCGCCGAGTCATTGTTGATCGATGCCACGATCGCCGATCGTGCCCTGCCCCGGCTGACGCAGGCGCTACGGGAGGCGGGCGTGACGTTGCACGAGAACCCGTCCGACGACGAACTGCGCGAAGAGTTCCTGTCGATGGACATCGCTATTGCGGTGGTCGACGGTCTCGACGCCGCGATCGACCACATCAACGAATACGGCAGCGGACACACCGAAGCCATCGTCACGACGAATCTTGCTGCTGCACAGCGGTTCACCGAGCGGGTGGACGCCGCGGCGGTGATGGTGAACGCATCGACCGCTTTCACCGACGGCGAGCAGTTCGGGTTCGGCGCCGAGATCGGCATCTCCACCCAGAAGCTGCACGCCAGGGGCCCGATGGGTCTGCCCGAACTGACATCGACCAAGTGGATTGTGTGGGGCGACGGCCAGACGCGTCCCGCCTGATTAGGAGTTACATACGTGAGCGTCCCCGCACGCCCGGCACCGCTGTTCGCCGACATCGACGATGTCGGCAGGCGACTTGCAGAGACCGGCTACCTTCCCGACACCGCAACCGCCACAGCGGTTTTCCTCGCCGACCGGCTTGGTAAGCCGTTGTTGGTGGAAGGCCCCGCGGGGGTTGGCAAGACCGAACTCGCCCGTGCGGTCGCGCAGGCGACCGGTTCTGGTCTGGTTCGGCTGCAGTGCTACGAGGGCGTCGACGAGGCGCGCGCCCTCTACGAGTGGAACCATGCCAAGCAGATCCTGCGCATCCAGGCCGGCTCCGGCGACTGGGACCAGACGAAAACCGATGTGTTCTCCGAAGAGTTCCTGTTGACGCGTCCGCTGCTGACCGCGATCCGTCGCACCGAGCCGACGGTGCTGCTGATCGACGAGACGGACAAGGCCGACATCGAGATCGAGGGTCTGCTGCTGGAGGTGCTCAGCGACTTCGCGGTGACCGTGCCGGAACTGGGCACCATCACCGCCGAGCGCAAGCCGTTCGTCGTTTTGACCTCGAATGCGACTCGTGAACTGTCGGAGGCACTCAAGCGCCGGTGTCTGTTCCTGCACATCGACTTTCCCGATGCCGATCTGGAGCGGCGCATCCTGTTGTCTCGCGTGCCGGAGCTGCCCGAGCACCTCGCCGAGGAACTGGTTCGCATCATCGGTGTGTTGCGCGCCATGCAGCTCAAGAAGCTGCCCTCGGTGGCGGAGACCATCGACTGGGCACGCACGCTGCTGGCGCTCGGACTGGACACGATCAGCGACGCGACCATCGCGGCGACACTCGGTGTGGTGCTCAAGCACCAGTCCGATCAGATCAAGGCCTCCGGAGAGTTAAGGCTGAACTGATGGCAGTCCGCCGAACCCGCCCACCGCAGCCGTTGGCGCCGCACGGAATTCCCGGCCACCTGGTCGAGTTCGTCGAAGCGCTGCGCGGGCAGGGGATTTCGGTGGGTCCGTCGGAAACCGTCGATGCCGGGCGGGTGATGTCGGTGCTCGGCCTGCAGAACCGGGAAGAGCTGCGGGAGGGCATCGCATGCGCGGTGCTGCGTCGTCCCGATCATCGCGAGACCTACGACGCGATGTTCGACCTGTGGTTCCCTGCGGCGCTGGGTGCGAAGACGGTCATTTTCGATGACGACGAGGATGCAGCAGATCCGCCCGAGGGGTTGCCGCCTGAGGACGTTGACGCCATGCGTCAGGCCCTGCTGGACATGTTGGCCGACAACGAGGATCTCGCCAACCTCGACGACCGACTGGCGGCGATGATCGCCCAGATCGTCGAGGCCTACGGGCGATACAACTCCAGCCGCGGCCCGTCGTATTCGTCGTATCAGGCACTCAAGGCGATGAATCTCGACGATCTCGAGGGCCGGCTGCTTGCGGGCCTGCTCGCCCCATACGGCGACGAACCGACGCCGACACAGGAACAGATAGCGAAAGCGCTCGCCGCCCAACGCATTACCCAGCTGCGCAAGATGGTGGAGGCGGAGACCAAGCGTCGCACCGCCGAACAGCTGGGCCGCGACCATGTGCAGATGTACGGTGTGCCCCAACTCGCCGAGAACGTCGAATTCCTTCGCGCCTCCGGCGAGCAGCTGCGCCAGATGCAACGCGTGGTGAAGCCGCTTGCGCGCATGTTGGCGACCCGGCTGGCCGCGCGGCGGCGACGGTCGCGATCAGGCGAGATCGACCTGCGCAAGACATTGCGCAAATCGATGTCCACCGGTGGCGTGCCGATCGACGTGGTGCTGAAGAAGCCGCACCCGGCCCGGCCCGAGCTGGTGGTGCTGTGCGACGTGTCCGGATCGGTGGCCGGCTTCAGCCACTTCACGCTGATGCTCGTGCACGCGCTGCGCCAGCAGTTCTCCCGGGTCCGGGTGTTCGCATTCATCGACACCACCGACGAGGTCACCGAGTTGTTCGGGCCCGACGCCGACCTGGCCGTCGCCGTGCAGCGCATCACCCGCGAGGCCGGGGTCTACACCCGCGACGGCCATTCCGACTACGGGCACGCGTTCGTGTCATTCATGGATACCTGGCCGAACGTTCTGTCGCCGCGCAGCTCCCTGCTGGTACTCGGCGACGGGCGTAACAACTACCGCAACCCCGAAACGGACCTGCTGGCCCACATGGTCAACTCCAGCAGGCACGCGCACTGGCTCAACCCCGAGCCAAGGCACCTGTGGGGCAGCGGTGATTCGGCGGTGCCGCGCTATCAAGACGTCATCACCATGCATGAATGTCGGTCCGCCAAGCAGCTGGCCTCGGTCATCGATGCGCTGCTGCCGGTCTAGGCTCGGGCCGAACGTGGGTTACCCGCACACTTTCGGAGCCGGAACCGTGGCACAAGGTCACACTCGGCGTGGGAAGTAGGCTGGCTAATCGTGGTTTCTCGACGGCGGCTGGGCGTAATGGGTGGGACGTTTGATCCCATCCACAACGGCCACCTGGTCGCGGCCAGCGAGGTTGCCGACCTGTTCGAACTCGACGAGGTGGTCTTCGTCCCGACCGGCCAGCCGTGGCAGAAGCACCATCGCTACGTCACCGCCGCCGAGGACCGCTATCTGATGACCGTGATCGCCACCGCGTCAAACCCACGGTTCAGTGTGAGTCGAGTGGATATCGACCGCGGTGGCCCCACCTACACCAAGGACACGTTGCGTGACTTGCGTGCGCTCAATCCGGACGCCGATCTGTACTTCATCACCGGAGCCGACGCGCTGGCGTCGATCCTGTCCTGGCAGAACTGGGAGGAGATGTTCTCCATCGCCAAGTTCGTCGGAGTGAGCCGACCCGGCTACGAACTCGACGGCCAACACATCAAGGCAGCCATGGCCGAATTGCCCCCCGAAGCACTCAGCCTTGTGGAAGTGCCTGCGTTGGCGATCTCGTCGACCGACTGCCGCAAACGTGCCGAGAAGAACAGGCCCATCTGGTATCTGGTGCCCGACGGTGTCGTCCAGTACGTGACCAAACGCAGGCTGTACGACGCCCCTTCCTTGGCGCACGAGGAGCCCAACCGATGAGCGCATCCGAAGACGCGATCGGTATGGCCACGGTCGCCGCGCGGGCGGCGTCGTCCAAGCTCGCCGAAGACGTCATCGTCATCGATGTTTCGGGACAGCTGGTTATCACCGACTGCTTCGTCATCGCCTCGGCGTCCAACGAGCGACAGGTCAATGCAATTGTCGACGAGGTCGAGGAGAAGATGCGACTCGCTGGGTACAAGCCTGCCCGCCGGGAAGGCGCCCGCGAAGGGCGGTGGACGCTGCTCGACTTCGTCGACATCGTCGTGCACATCCAACATCAGGACGAGCGCGACTTCTATGCGCTGGACCGGCTGTGGCGAGACTGCCCCGTCGTCGCGCTGGACCTGGATACCGAGTCGTGAGAGTGCGCCGTCTGGTCATGCTGCGCCACGGGCAGACCGAATACAACGCAGGTAGCCGCATGCAGGGCCAGCTGGACACCGAGCTATCCGACCTCGGCCGGGACCAGGCCGTTGCCGCGGCCGAGGTGCTGGCCAAGCGGCAGCCGTTGCTCATCGTGTCCTCGGACCTGAGGCGGGCGCTGGACACCGCGGTCTGCCTGGGGGAGCGCACCGGAATGCCGGTGCAGGTGGACACCCGACTGCGGGAGACGCATCTCGGCGACTGGCAGGGGATGACGCATCTCGAGGTCGACGCCCAGGCGCCGGGGGCCCGGCTCGCGTGGCGTGAAAACGCACGTTGGGCGCCGCACGGGGGAGAGAGCCGGGTCGACGTCGCCGCGCGCAGTCTGCCGCTGGTCAACGAGCTTCTCGCCGATCAGACGGATTGGGGCGTCGACGAACCGGAACGGCCAGCGGTGCTCGTCGCGCACGGTGGGCTGATCGCCGCGCTGACCGCGGCGTTGCTCGGGCTGCCCGTCGACAACTGGCCGATCCTCGGCGGAATGGGCAACTGCAGTTGGGTGCAATTGTCCGCGCACAGTGACATCGAGGCCGCACAGGAGGACATCCGCTGGCGGCTCGACGTCTGGAATGCCTCGGCGCAGGTTGCCAACGATGTCCTCTGATTCGGCGACCAGGCCTACTCTGTTGCTGTTCTGCGACTCTTTGTCGTACTACGGCCCGACGGGCGGGCTGCCGTCTGACGATCCGCGCATCTGGCCCAATATTGTTGCTGCACAACTCGGTTGGGATGTAGAACTCATCGGACGGATCGGCTGGACATGCCGCGACGTCTGGTGGGCCGCTACCCAGGACCCGCGGGCCTGGGCGGCGCTGCCACGAGCAGGTGCGGTGGTGTTCGCGACGGGCGGGATGGATTCGCTGCCCTCGCCGTTACCCACCGCGTTGCGCGAGTTGATTCGCTATGTCCGTCCGGGCTGGCTTCGGCGCTGGGCCCGCGACGGATACGGATGGCTGCAGCCGCGGCTGTCACCGGTGTCGCGCGCGGCGCTGCCGCCGCACGTGACGGTGGAATATCTCGAGATGACCCGTGGTGCCATCGATTTCAACCGGCCCGGCATCCCGGTGGTGGCTTCGTTGCCGTCGGTCCACATCGCGGAAACCTATGGTAAGGCGCACCGCGGCCGTGAGGGCACGGTGAAGGCGATCACGGCATGGGCGGCCGAACACGGCATCCCGCTGGTCGACCTGAAGGCCGCCGTCGGCGAAGAGGTCATGAGCGGCCGGGGCAATCCGGACGGGATCCACTGGAATTTCGAAGCTCATCAGGCCGTGGCCGACCTGATGCTCAAGGCGCTTGCCGAGGCCGGCGTGACATGTCGGTGATCGTCGTGACGGACTCGTCGTCCCGCCTGCAAACAGAAGAGTGCAAGCAGTGGAACATCCGCCAGGTGCCGCTGCATGTCCTCGCCGACGGCGTCGACATGCGTGACGGTATTGACGAAGTGCCCCACGACATTCACGACCGTCCGCGCGTGACGACCTCAGGTGCGGCGCCTGCTGCGTTGATCGAGACATACCAGCAGGCACTGGCGGACAGTGATGGCGACGGTGTGGTCGCGGTCCACATCTCGGCCGCGCTGTCGAGCACGTTCAGTACCGCGGTGCAGGCCGCCCGAGAGTTCGGCCCTTTGGTCCGCGTGGTCAACTCGCGGTCGGCCGCCATGGGTGTCGGGTTCGTCGCGCGTGCGGCGGCGGAGGCGGCGTCGACGGGAGCGGATCTGGAAACCGTTGAAGCTGCGGCACGTTCGGCCGTTCCGCGTACTCACGCATTCATCGTCGTCCACCGCCTCGACAACCTGCGGCGCAGCGGACGAATCGGCACGGCTGCCTCGTGGCTGGGCACGGCGCTGTCGCTCAAGCCGTTGCTGATGCTCGACGTGGACGGCCGGCTGGTGCTGGATCAGCGGATTCGCACGCTCACCAAGGCGCACGCCGCATTGGTCGAGCGGGTCGCAGAGATTGTCGGTGAGCGCAGCGCGAGCATCGCCGTACACCACGTCGACAACCACGACGGCGCCGACGAAATAGGTGCCATGCTGACGACCCGCTTGCCGCAGATCGAATCGCTCACCGTGGCCGACATGGGCCCGGTGTTGTCGATCCACCTGGGCGCAGGCGCGATCGGCGTGGTCGTCCAGACCGCGCCGGAAGACGCCGACTGAGTCAGTTGGCTGCCACGCGACCGGTGATCGGCGGCAGGTCGGCCAGCGTGACGATGCCCGGTTCGGCCGCGACGACGGCGGGCACGGCGTTGGTAACCGGTAGCGCGGTGTAGATCATTCCGAGGCCCATGAACCCGGGCTCGGTCCAGTCCTTGGGCGGCAGGCAGTGCAGCACGGTGCGCATGTTGGGCAAGCCGAACACCTGGATGACGTGGCCGTGTTCGAGGAGCTTGGGCGGGGTGACATGGCTTCCCATGATCCAGTTGAATCCCACGCTCACGACGTTCTTCTCGCCCACCCAGCCGCGGTGATAGCCCATGACACCGGCGACGGTGCCCTCCGGGATCTGCATGAAGCCCAGATCGCTGTCGCCGGTCGCGGTCGTGAACGTCACGTCGAACGTCATCCTGTCGAGCTCGGCGCCGATGGCATGCGCCATCATCGCGGCGGATTCGGCGAACACCTCGCTCTCGCGACGCACACTCTCGGCCAAGCCGGGGGTGTCGGGATCCTGCGAGAAACCCATCGCCGTCTGCGTTCCCGCCGATTCGTACGTCGAGCAGTCCACCGACTCGGTGATCCGGATCTCGTCGACCCGCTCGCAGGCGCCGCTGAGCACCATTCCCACCATGTTCGTCATCCCGGGGTGGGCTCCGTTGCCGAAAATGGTGGAATTGCCCTTCTCGCAGGCCTTCCGGATACGGTCCAGATCCTCGGGTGACTGCTTTCCGCCGGTGATCCAGGCGGCGCTCGAGCACACATTGACGCCGGCTTCGAGCAGCCGGACCAGTTCATCGATGTTGGGCCACAAGGGGTTGTAACAGCACGCGTCGGGCTTCAGCGCGACGAGCGCGTCGATGTCGCTGGTGGCCTTTACGCCGGTGGGTTCGGGCCAGCCCGCCAGATCCGCGGCGTCGACTCCGACCTTGTCCGCGCCGTGGGCGTACACGCCGACCAGTTCCATGTCGTCGCGGCCGATGATCGCGTGCAACGACCGCCTGCCGATATTGCCGGTGGTCCACTGAATGACGCGAAGGGGACTGTCAAGGGTCGTCATTGGAAGCAACTTACATGTGCGTTCCGCCGTCGACACGCACCTCCGTCCCGGTGACGAAATAGGCATCCGAGGAGGCGAGCATCGCCACCACGGCGGCGACGGCATCCGGCTTGGCGAACATCCCGCCACCGTCGACGGGCAGGCTCGGCATGATCTTGCCGAACAGGGAGTAATCGGCATCGGCCGGCAGTCCTGGACCGATGCTCTGTTTGGATTCGCCGGTGCCATCGGTCATTCCAGAGGAGATGGAGCCAGGCTGAACCGAGTTGAACCGAATCCTTTCCTTGGCGAACTCCAACGCGAGCGCGTGGGTCATCGCCTGAATCCCACCCTTGGACGCCGCATAGGCGGACATGTATGGGTGGGCGAAGGCCGCGGACGTGGAACTGAAGTTGACCACGGCGGGATCGGTGCCGTTGCGCAACGCGGGGATAGCCTCCCGCGTCATGAGGAATGTGCCGACGAGGTTAATCCGCAGCACCTGTTCGAAATCGGCGAGCGTGGTCTCGAGGAAATGTACCGACCGCAATATTCCCGCGGCGTTCACGAGGGCGTCGAGCCCGCCCAAGGCCTCAACGGCATGGGCCACGCCCTGCTTGACGGACTCCTCACTGGCGACGTCGAGGACCAGTGTCGTCAGCCGGTCGCGGTGCGGCTCGGCCGTGGCGACGGTGTGCTTCAATCCGGCCTCGCTGATGTCTGCCGCGACCACTGCGCCGCCTTCGTCCAAGATCCGCAAGACGGTCGCCTGCCCGATGCCGGAGCCGCCGCCGGTGATCAGGACTCGACGGTCGGTGTATCGCTGAAGAGGTGCCATAGGCAGATACTGCTGGGCCGGACGCGAATTGTCAGCCAACTTGCTGACCTCCTTTCGGATGAATGAATATGCCCGTGGCCTCGACGGTGACGCCGTCGGAACCGGCGATGTGGCCGACGGCGAACGTTTTCGCACCCTCGATGCGCTCGACATGGGCCCGCGCGCGCAGCGGCTGTCCGAGGGGGGTGCCGCGCACGTAGCGCAGTGTGAGAGTGCCGGTATAGGCGGGCTTGCCCGGCTGGTGGGCGGTGGCGCCGAGGACGTGGTCGAGGATCATCGCGCACACCCCGCCGTGGACATGACCTGGTGGTCCTTCGTAGGCGGCGCCCAGAACGAAATCAGTGTGCACCGCACCGTCTGCGCCGTGGTGAATGGCCAAGGGAGGAGCGACGGGATTTCGCAGTCCGATGACAACGTTGCCCAACGCCATGGATTGTCCGTCCGCTCCGATCTGTACACCGAATGATCCCGGCAACAGCGAATCGCTTAGTTGCGCTGTCGCCGAATCGATCTTTTCTGTCGCCGCGGCAATGGCCGCCGCATTCACATCGGTGCGGATGGTGGCGTCGATCAGACGGCGCACGGACGCGGTCAGCCATTCGTGAGCTCTGGTCATCGCCTTCCTCAAGTCGTGGTGCACGTAACCCTTCGCCCGGCGCTGTCCGGCCGCAACACGATCTCCCGCTCAGTGGTGAGTATGTTCACCGCTGTGACCTGTGTTGTTAGTCTGACATCGTGAAAGCCAGCGATCAGCAGGGCAAGCCGAATCTCGCGGCGACCAGCTGGGCGCTGATGGGCATGCTCTCGTACGAGTACGAGCTTTCGGGCTACGACATCCGCAAATGGATCGACTGGAGCATGAGGTTCTTTTACGGCAGCCCGGCCTACAGCCAGATCTACTCCGAACTCAGAAAGCTCGAGCAACTCGGCTATGTGACCTCGCGCGTCGAGAACAGTGGTGGCACGCGCAATCGCAGGTTGTACAAGATCACCGAAACCGGCTTGGACGCCGTCACGCGGTGGGCAAACGAGGCGCCGCTCGACCCCCCTGTCCTCAAGCACAGTCCCCTGCTTCGGGTGACGTTGGGGCACCTCACCAACCCCGCCAGGCTCAAAGAGATGCTGCAAGAGCATCTGGCCTACGCCGACGAGATGCACCGCAGCGCCGCCAAAGACGCAAAATGGGCGGGCGCCGACCCGTCTTGGGCATATGCGCGCGTCGCGCTGCGATGGGCCGAGCGCTATTACGCCAATGAACGCGAGCTGACTCTGAAGATGATCAAGGAGCTCGACGAGGCGGACGCCGAATTCCCCCGCGTCGGCGACGGCGAGCGGACGAAAGTTCCTTGGCCCGCACCGGAATACTGGTACGAGATCGAAAAGAAGGCCGACGCCGACGACGCGTGACTATGTCGTTGGGGCGTCCGCGGCAGCGCTGATGGCGGCGATGTAGCCGTATACCAGGCCCTGCGCGATCGTTGCTCCCGCACCGGGATAGGTGGTTCCGAACGCGTTGGCCGCCGTGTTCCCGATCGCATAGAGTCCCGCGATCGCCGTGCCGTCTTCGCGCAGCACCCGGGCGCGCTCGTCGGCACGCAGACCGCCGCACGTACCGAGGTCGCTGAGCGTCATCCGCACCGCGTAGAACGGGCCCCTGTCGAGCGGGCGCAGATTCGGGTTTGGGCTGATCGTGGGATCGCCGTAGTAGCGGTCGTACGCGCTACGTCCACGACCGAAGTCGGAATCGACTCCGGCGCCGGACATCTCGTTGAATCGAGACACTGTGGCGACGAACTGTGCGTGCGGCACCTTCATCATTCGCGCGAGCTCAGCCAGATCGTCCGACCGGTGGGCAATGCCTTCGTCATACCACGCCTGCGGCAGGCGCATGCGTGGGAACCGGTCCGCGGCGAAGACGTAACTGTTGCGGTACTGCTGATCGAAGACGATCCACATGGAGTCGATGGGGTTTCCCGATCGTTCCCGCGCGAGCACGCACTGGCCGAATGACATGTAGTCGGCTGCCTCGTTGGTGAACCGGTTGCCGGTCTGGTCCACGATCAGCGAGCCCGGAAGCGACCTCTCGGCCAGCATGACCAGCGGATCGGCTCCCGGCAGTGGCGCCACTGCCGGGAACCACCACGCCTGATCCATGAGATCGATTCCGGCACCGGCATCTTGGGCGATCCTGATCGCGTCGCCGGTGTTGGTCTCGGCGCCGAGGCTCGCGTGTTCACCGAGTGATTCGGACTGGAACTTCCACCGCATGTCCATGCTGTGGTCGAAACCGCCTGCGGCCAAGACGACCCCGCGCCGCGCGGTGATCGTGACCTCCCGTCCGCCGTGTTCGACCACGGCGCCGGTGACGGTGCTCCCGTCGGTGATCAAGCGCACCAGCGTGGTCTCCGTCCAAACTCCGATGCCCGCACGAAGAACGCCGGCGAACAGGCCGGCGGCCAAAGCCTGTCCGCCGGCGGTGTAGCGTCGGCCGAGCATCAGCCCACCCACTCCCTGCGCGAGGCGTTTGATGATGAGCGGCAGTCCTTTTCGGGGTACCCGGGCCATCAAGTTCATCCAGCGGTAATCCGCGCCGGTGGTGGGCATCGGAACGGTCGGCTCCATCAACCCGGGACGCAAACGAGACCGGTACTGGCCAAGGACCGAGGTGTTGAACGGCTTGCACTCACACGTCCGCCCGGTCGCACTTCCGCCGGGATGCTCTGGGTGGTAGTCGGAGTAGTCCCGCGCCCACATGAACTTCAACGGCGTGGTGCGTCGCAGCATCTCCACCGTTGCTGGAAGGTGGGCGACGAATTCCGCGGATCTTTGCGAGTCCGCGGTGCCATCAACGACCGAGTCCAGATAGGCACGCGCCTTCGACGCGGTGTCGCCCGCGCCGTTCTCCTCGAGTACCGGACTGGCCGGCAGCCACAGCGCACCGCCGGATCTCGCGGTCGAGCCGCCGACGTACTCCGATTTCTCGACGATCAGCACGGTCAATCCGCGCTCGGCGGCCGCCAGTGCGGCGGCCATGCCGGTGCCCGAGCCGACGACGAGTAGGTCGACGCTGGTATCGCGCCGGGGCAGGCCCGCGGGGATGGTGGACGGCGCAGCGGTGGTCACGCCTGAAGACACTAGGACGGACGAATTCGTGATTGCGGGGCGATTTCCCTCCCAGCGGGACGATCGGCTCCACAGTCCGTGTCGCGGCGGTAGAACGGGGTCATGACGTTGCAGGCAGAGACCTCAGACACCGAGGAGATTCGGCAGATCGAGGCCGGAGCAGCACCGACCAGATTCGCCCGCGGCTGGCATTGTCTCGGGTTGACCAGAGACTTCGGCGACGGCAAGCCACACGCCGTGCACGCCTTCGGACAGAAGCTGGTGGTGTTCCGCAGCGGCGACGGCAAGATCAACGTGCTCGACGGCTACTGCCGCCATATGGGCGGGGACCTCAGCAAGGGGCAGGTGAAGGGCGACGAGATCGCCTGCCCGTTCCACGACTGGCGGTGGGGCGGTGACGGCCGATGCAAAAAGGTGCCCTACAGCAAGCGGACGCCGAGGCTGGCCCGTACCGCGACGTGGACCACCCTCGAACAGGACGGGATGTTGTTCGTGTGGAACGACCCCGAGCGCAAGGCGCCGCCCGCCGAGGTCGCCATTCCTCGGATCGAGGGCGCCACGAGCGACGAGTGGACCGACTGGCATTGGTACACGACCGTCGTCAACACCAACTGCCGCGAGATCATCGACAACGTCGTCGACATGGCGCACTTCTTCTACATCCACGGTTCGCTGCCAACGCAGTTCAAGAACATCTTCGAGGGTCACGTTGCCACCCAGTACATGAACGGCTCGGGGCGACCGGATCTCGGCGAACCGGGGGAGTCCCAGATGCTGGGCACCACGTCGGTGGCTTCGTATTTCGGTCCGTCGTTCATGATCGACGACCTGATCTACCACTACACCGACATCGACCACCACACGATCCTGATCAACTGCCACTATCCGATCGACGCGAATTCCTTTGTGCTGCAATATGGAATCATCGTCAAGAAGTCAGACGCGTTGCCCGCGGAGTTGGCGATGCAAACCGCGATCGGGTTGGGCGACTTCGTCAAGATGGGCTTCGAACAGGACGTCGAGATCTGGCGGAGCAAGGCACGCATCGACAATCCGCTGCTTGTCGAGGAGGACGGTCCGGTCTACCAGTTACGGCGGTGGTACGAGCAGTTCTATGTCGACGTCGCCGACGTGACGCCGGACATGGTCGACCGCTTCGAGTTCGAGATCGACACCACACAACCCCGCGAGCAGTGGATGAAAGAGGTCGAGGCCAATATCGCCGCGAAGGAGGCCAACGCCTGATGTCCGTCCGGCCGGACAACCGGCTCGCAGACGCGCCGATGGTACCGGTGGCATGCAGACGCTGCGGGGCATGTGTTTTGGCGCGAAAAAGCACCTGGGATCAGACCAGTGTGCAGTGGAATGAGCAGGCCTCGACGCGGTGTGAGGAACGACGTGATGCCGACAAATTGTCGGGCCACGGCACCGGCCTGTTCTTGTCGTGTTCGGCGCTGCGGGACTCGCTCATGGCTGCGGCACGGGCCGGCGCGCTTCCGATCGTCGACGACGAGGTCATCTCGCAGTAAGACCGACGTGCAGCACGCGCGCCTTGGTCGACAACTCAGCGTTGTCGCCATCGATGATCGCCTGGCGCTCAATGCATTCGCACGTCATCCGCAATTGCTTCAGGCCAGTTGGAATGCACTCAGCGGAGCGTCGTCTGGATATGCCGCCGGGCCACCAAGATCGTAGGCCGCGTTGAGCGCGCCGATGAAGGCCGGATCGTGCATCGGCTCGCTGGGAAGGTCGAGTTTGACGCCTTTGCGGCTCAGGTCGTCGACCATCATGTCGATGGCCTTCTCGGCAGTGAGGTCGTCGGATCCGTCCATGTTCTTCTTCAGCTCGTCGTAATCGGAGAACACCTCGGCCGACCAATGCACCAGGAACCGCAACTCGTCGGTGTGGTGCCGGGCGATCACGTCGTCGCCGTTCTTGAGCAGCCACTGGTCGCGATCTGTCGGGTCTCCGGTGAAGACCGTGTCGAACCCCAGGCCAGCCGGGACCTGCTCGTCAAGCGGGCCGTTGGCTTCGCCGCGGTGCACCATCATCTCGTTCTGCACGACGACGCCGCGGTTGTTGATCGGCGGCAGCACGCGCATGGGCGACTTCAGCGGGCCGTCGGGCCAGTAGGTGAAGCCACTGCCTTCGTCGAGTGAGAACCAGGTGATCACCTGAGCCATCTTGATGAGGTAGTCGGTGAACAAACCCGACTTGCCCATGACGCTGCACAGCCACGTCGGCGCGTTCTCGTGGCGCACGCCGCGGAAGCTCGGGGAGTCGAGGTGGCCGGGGTCGCGATTTGCGCACGGACCGTTGATGTTGAACAGCATCAACTCCGGCTTCGCGTACTGGGCGCCCCAGTAGCTCTTCGCCATGTTCAAGAACTGCTCGTTGTAGAAGCAGTCGTGCAACTCGGGGTAGAGCACCGCGCCGTAATTGGCCAGGTATCCGCGGAAAGTGGGGGTCAGGAAAAGATCGAGCGACGGCTCGAAACCCTCGGGGAACATGCCGCTCATCGTCGCCATCAGCTCCTCGGCGGAAGCGAAATGCTGGGCGATGATCAGCTTCCACGGCCCCGCGGTGCGGACGATGTCGAGTAGCCGCTCCTTCTGGTCGGCCGTGTAGACATCGTCGATCTCCCGTGGCGGCGCGGCGGGCCGCAGCACATCGGAAAGCTCCATTCGCCGCTCATCCGTGAGCATGTCATCGTCTCCTTACTGACACTGTGGCTCGATTGTCTCCCCGCCCCGGTCCTTCGGCGGCCCAAGGTGTCCGGTGATCGGGAACTAGAACTTCACCGGGTTACAAAACTTCGCCCGCAGCAGGGCACATACCTCAGCGATGGCCAGCCGGCCGCGGGCGGTTGCGTCGGAACGCATCAGAAAGCCGTGATAGATGCCTGGATATCGAGTGAGATTCACCTGGACCCGCGCATCACGCAGACGGGCGGCGTACCGCTCACCCCAATCGCGGATCGGGTCGCATTCGGCGGTCACCACGATGGCCTGCGGTAGACCCGACAAGTCCGGCGCGTGGGCGGGGATCCGGTATGGGCCGGGCTCGGTGTCGGCTCCGGTGTCGGTGAGATCGTGCATGTAGCAGATGTCGTCGAGGGTGAGCATCGGCGCATCGGGGAGTGCGACCATCGACTCCACCGTCATGTCGCGGTCGAGGCCCGGGTAGAGCAGCACCTGACAGCAGATGGCGGGACCACCGCGATCGCGGGCCGCCAGCGCCACCGCCGCAGCCAGCGAGCCGCCGGCGCTGTCGCCGACGACCGCCAGCCGCGCCGGGTCGACGCCCAGTCGGTCGGCGTTATCGGCGACCCAACTGGTCGCGTCGTATGCGTCGTCGAACTGCGCAGGCGGCGGGTTCTCCGGCGCGAGTCGGTAGTCGACGGCGACCACGGTGGCGTCCGCGCCGGCCGCCAGCGCACGGGCGAGCGGTTCGAAGGACCGATTTGAGCCCATGACCATGCCGCCCCCGTGGAAGTACACCAGCACGGGTTGTCCGATCTGCAGGTGTGGTCGATAGATTCGCAACGGAATTCGGCCGCGCCTTCCCGGTGCGGTGCAATCTTCGATAGCCGCCATGTCGGGCATCGTGTCGGGCGGGGGCGTTGCCTCGACAGCCTGGCGTACGGCGGCCAGTCCGCGTTGCCGCATCGGCCCGATGGCGCCGAACGACGCGACGCGTGCGGCGGCGTCGGGATCCAGTGGCGGAACGGCCATTAACCGCGTGCCGGGTCGAACCGCGGCTTTGTCCGAAGTTGCGGGGCACGTTGTGCGGTAAGCGCATTCGCGCGTTCGACCATCGCCGAGCCGACGTAGTCAGGCTGGGTGAGTAGGTAGAACCGCCCTTCGGCGGCCTGTTCGAAGACGACTCGCGCGGCTTCGAGAGGATCCATCGCGCCGGCCTTGATGTCGAGCATGGCATCGCGCTGCGATTCGGCCGCCCGCAAGTCGCCTTCGCTCACACCGCCCGCGGACTCAAAGATGTTGGATACCACCGCACCTGGGAGCACGGCCTGAACGTGGATGTGGTCGTGTCGGGCGTGCTGGATCTCGAGGTGCAGGCACTCGGTGAGCGCGAGCACGGCGTGCTTGCTCATGATGTAGGGCGCCTGCAGCGGCACCACGGCCACACCGCCGATCGACGACAGATTCCACACCCACGCGGGGGTGCCTGCGTCGATCATCCTCGGTAGGAACGCCCGCACGCCGTGGAAGACACCGCTGATGTTGATGTCGACGAGTCGGTTCCAGTTGTCGACCGGGGTGTCCCACAGGTAGCCGAACTGCTCGATGCCCGCGTTGTTGACCAACAGCCGCACTGGTCCGATATCGCGGTACGCACGCTCGGCCAGTTGCTCGACGGCATCGGGGTCGCGCACGTCGCACACGACGTCTACCGCCGCGCCACCGGCGGCGGTCAACTCGTCACGCAGCGCGGCGACTGCGGCGCCGTCGATATCGGCGAGTACGACCGTCATGCCGAGTGCGCCGGCATGTCGGGCCAGACCGGCGCCGATACCCGCACCGGCGCCGGTGATGACGGCGACACCTCCTCCGAAGATGTCGCCCGCGCTCCGGCTGCCGAAGGGTGTGCTCACGCGCCTGCGACGGCCGAGTTCTTGGCGCTGTATTCGGCGAACGGAATCGAATCCTCGGCGTCGAGCACCACACTCATGGACGTGAAGACCAGCCCGTGATCGCCACGGCGGACACCGACGTCGACCACACCGCTGGACACGTCGAACGGGACATTGTTGGTGATCTGGTTGACGTACAGATAGAAGCGCACGTTCGTGACCGCGCCGTCGCTGCCCGTGCGGAAGATGTTCGTGGCGTGGTGGCGCAACGGGTAGGGATTCTCGTTGCGGTGCTGGATCAGCCACGCCAGCGTTTCGGCGCCGCCGTGTAGCTCGGCGGCCAGCAGCTCCTCGAACGGGCAAGCGCCGGAGTCGGATCGGCTGACGTACTCCATCTCGTCACCGATGCGGACCGCCAATTCGTCGAAATGGCCCTGGTCGTAGTGGTACCAGAAGCCGGCGATGAACTCCTGGACTTCGGACAGCGTGATGGCGTCGCTCATGACCGCCAGTCAACAGTCGCCACATGCACTGCGGCGCGGAGGCGTCCGGTGAGTGGAACGGTTTTTCCGACCCGAATCGCACGCGTAGGTCGCGTTTGAGCAGCTTGCCGCTGGGGTTCTTCGGCAGACTGTCGACGAAGAAGACCTGCTTGGGCGTCTTGTATCCGGCGAGGTGGGCGCGGCAGTGCGTGATCAATTCGTGCTCGTCGGCCGTGCCGCCGTTCCGGATCACCACGGCCGCCACCACGGCCTCGACCCATACCGGGTGCGGAATGCCGAACACCGCGACTTCCTGCACGCCGGGGTGTCGGTACAGAACTTCTTCGACCTCGCGGCTGGCGACGTTCTCGCCGCCTGTCTTGATCATGTCCTTCTTGCGGTCGACCACGTGCAGCAGCCCGAATTCGTCGTAGTAACCGAGGTCGCCCGAGTGGAACCATCCACCGCGGAAGGCTTCCGCCGTACGGACTGGGTCATCGAGGTAACCCAACATGAGATGCGGGCCGCGGTGGGCGATCTCGCCGACCGTTCCTGGCCGTACGGGGTGGTCGGTGTCGTCGACGATGGCGGTCTCGACATTGATCGCGGGTCTGCCGGCCGCGCCGGCGTGGTCGCGCTGGTCGTCGGGTCCCATCGCGCTGGCCAGCGGCGCCATCTCCGTCTGCCCGTAAAAATTCCAGAGCGCAAGATTCGGCAGCCGTTCGCGGATCTCGTGCAACACTTCCGTCGGCATTGCCGATGCCCCGTAGTACCCCTTGCGGAGGCTGCTCAGATCGACTTGGTCGAACACCGGTGATCGTAGCAAGGCAATCCAGATTGTCGGTGGGGCAAAGTAATTGGTCACCGCATGGGCTTCTATGCCGCGCAGGACCAACTCCGGATCGGGTCGCGGAAGGATGATGCTGGTCGCACCGAGGTATACGTCGGTGGCCAGAAAGTTGTCCAGTTGTGCGCAGTGATACAGCGGCATCGAATGGATTTCGACGTCGTCGGATTCCATCGAGCCGGCGACGATCGAACTGACGTAATTCGCCATCAGGCTGCGACTGGAGTGCATCACGCCTTTCGGCCGGGACTCCGTGCCGCTGGTGTACATCAGGCGCAGCAGCTGATCGTCGTCGATCTCGAGGTCCGGCGCGGCAGTCGTGGTGGTCAGCCAGAGGGCGAAGTCGTCCCATCCTGCCGGCGCGCGCTGCTCGCCGGTGGTCAACACCACCTTCGTCGTGACTGTGCCGCCTCGGGTCATCGCTTGTGCGGCGATGGGAATGAGGTCATGCTCGACGATCACACCGCGGACCTGGCTGTGACCGAGGATGTAGGCGATCTCCTCGGCCGTGAGCATGAAATTTATCGGCACGAGAACGACAGCGGCGCGGGCAGTTGCGAATGCCAGCACGGCGTACTGCCAGCAGTTGCGCGCCAGCAGCGCTATCCGGTCGCCGGGAGTAAAACCGTTGTCCCGCAAGGCGGCCGCAGCGCGGTCCACGAGTTCATCGAATTCAGCGAACGTCAACCTGACAGCGCCGTCAACGACAGCGACCTTGTCGGGACAACGGCGAGCCGACCGGCGGGGGATGTCGCCCAGTGAATGGCTACGGACCTGCATATCGGCGTCGTCCTTAATCTTTCGGCACCAGCGCAAGGTCGCGGCCGATGATCTCGCGCATGATCTCCGACGTACCGCCGTATACCCGCGTCACCCTAGCGTCGATCGCCGAGCGGGCAATCGGATACTCGCGCATGTAGCCGTAGCCGCCGAACAATTGTTGGCAGGAGTCAAGGCAACGAAACTCCATCTCCGTTGCCCAGAGCTTGGCCTTCGCGGCATCGGCGGGCGATAGCCGGCCCGCATTGAGTTCGATCACGCACCGATCGATGAACGCCTCGGCGACCGATACCTCTGTGGCCACATCTGCCAGCACGAAGCGGGTGTTCTGCAGCGCACCGATCGGTTTTCCGAAGGCGGTGCGCTCACGCACGTAATCGACGGTCCACTGCAACGCGGCGCGCACTCGCGCCAGGCTGCCGACGGCGATCTGCATGCGTTCCTGCGGAAGATTTTTCATCATGTCGGCGAATCCTCGACCGACCTCACCCAGCACATTGCTCTTGGGAACCACCACATCGGTGAAGACGAGCTCCGAGGTGTCCTGGCAATGCAATCCCAGCTTGTCCAGGTTGCGGCCGCGCGCGAAACCGGGCATACCGCGCTCGAGCACCAGCAGAGTCAGGCCACGGTGGCGGTCGGGCGAGGTGCGCACCGCCGCGATGACCAGGTCTGCGTTCTGCCCATTGGTGATGAACGTCTTGGCACCGTTGACGACGAAATGGTCGCCGGCGTCGACGGCGGATGTGCGGATGGCGGCGACATCCGATCCGGCGCCGGGCTCGGTCATGGCGATGGCCGCAATCAGATCGCCGCTGACGAAGCCGGCCAGCCACCGGTCTTGCTGTTCGGTCGTCGTCAGGTCTGCCAGGTACGGCAGGCAGATGTCGTTGTGAACGGCGAAACTCAGGCCAACCGCACCGCAGTCGGCGTCCATGAACGCTTCGATCAGGATCTGGTTGTAGCGGAAGTCGCGGGCGCCGACTCCGCCGAATCGTTCGTCGGCCGCGAAGCCGAGCAGCCCGAGGCCCCCGGCCTTGGCGAACACCTCACGTGGAACGATGCCGTCGGCTTCCCAGTCGGCGATGTGAGGTGCGACCTCCTTGGCCGCGAAATCGCCTGCCAGCTCGGCGAAGGCGCGGTGGTCGGCCTCGTAGTGCACGCGTTGCATCGCCGAAGCGTAGGCAGCCTCGCGGCATCGGTGTCGATACGTGTCCCGCTGAGTAGACAGTCGGATCGCCGTCGTCGGTGAACGCCTCGATACTCACGTCGTGACGACCGATGCCGAAACGACGGCGGCCCCAAACGGCATTGATTCTGGTGAACTGCGGGCCAATCTGCGTCAGGCCGACCCCGGCGTGCTCGTCGCGGTGCTGGCCCAGCTCACCGGCGATGCCACCGTGATCGATCGGTTCGCGCCGGCGATCTCCCACGTGCCCGACCCACCCGAGCGGGCCGGTGTCACCGACCCCGACACAGCGGAAGCGCTTGTGGCGGCCGTTGTCGAGGCGCTCGAGCGGCCGCGGCTCAACGGTGAGTTGGCCGCCGACGATCCCGCGCTCTTCAGGCGGCTGCTGCCGGTTGCATTGGGCTCCGAGGTCGACGAAGAGTTCGTCCCGCTGTTGCTCGAGCAGGGCGGCTTTCAGCTGTCGCAGCCGACGCTGCCGCGCACCGTGCCGATTCCGAAGACGATGTCGGTCGCCATCGTCGGAGCGGGTCTTGCGGGAATCATCACCGCACTCGCCGCTGCCGACGCCGGAGTCACTTACCAGATCTTCGATCGCAACTCCGAAGTCGGCGGCACGTGGTTGACCACGACCTATCCGGGCATCGGCGTCGACACACCGTCGGCGTACTACTCGTTGTCCCGCGACGTGAACCCCAACTGGACCAACTACTACCCACAGGGTGCGGAGTACCAGGCCTACCTGGTGGCTCTTGCGGACAAGTACGGACTGCGCGAGCGCACGCGATTCGGCACTGAGGTCAAAGCCCTGTGGTGGGACGAAGTCCGCGGGCAATGGCAGATCCAATCGGTCGACCGCAATGGTAACCGCGACGTCACCTTCTCCTCGGTCGTGGTCACCGCCGCCGGCTACCTCAACCGCCCGCGATGGCCAGAGGTCCCCGGCCGGGAGACGTTCGCGGGCACAAGCATTCACTCCGCGCAGTGGGATCCGTCGCTGGATCTCACGGGCAAGCGCGTCGCGGTCGTCGGCGCGGGCTGCACAGCGGTTCAGATCGTCGATGCCTGCGTCGATCAGGTCGAGCGTTTGACGGTGTTTCAACGGCAGCCGCACTGGGTGGCGCCGCGCAAACGGCCTTCTGACGACGTTCCGGAGCACCGACGCTACCTTGGCCGCCATCTGCCGTACTACGCGAATTGGAATCGGCTGAAGTCGTTCTGGGGCACGGCGGACAACAACTATCCGGTCATCCTGCAGGATCCGGAGTGGGCGCAGGACCATCTGTCGATCTCGCCGGCCAACGACGTGCTGCTGCAGATGTGCATGGACTACATCGACCGAACCTTCGGCGCGGGGAACGGAACTGGCCAAGAAGGTCACTCCGGACTTCGCGCCATACGGCAAGCGCATCATCCGTGACCCCGGGGGCTACTACGCGGCACTGACCCGAGATCACGTCGACGTGGAAGCCAGCGAGCCGGCCGAGGTCAACGTGGACGGCATTGTCACGGCGGACGGCCGGCAGATCGACCTCGACGTGATCGTCTACGCCACCGGCTATCACCTGGACTTCCTGTCCACCATCGACATTCGCGGCCGAGGCGGCCGCAAACTCGCCGACGAGTGGGGCGACAGCCCGCGCGCCTATCGCGGGGGCACTGTTCCCGGATTTCCCAACTTGTTCATCAACTCGGCACCGAACTACAGCCCCGGCCATGGCGCGGGCGCCAACTTCTCGATGGAGGTGATGGCGCACTACGTCATGGAGTGCCTGCAGCTGATGGCACTGCGCGGTGCGACGACGATCGAGGTGACCGAGCAGGCCTACGACGAGTACGTGGCACGGATCGATGAGGCGATGTCACGCACAGTGTGGTGTCACACGCCGAATGCGCATACCTACTACCGATCCGGTTCGGGGCGAGTGGTGGTGGCGACCCCGTATCGGCTGGTCGACCTCTGGCATCAGCACCGGGCGCCGATCGAAGAGGACTTCGATGCTGCAATGACGCAATTGCTGGCTGGCAAAACGGCTTTGGTCACCGGCAGCAGCCGGGGGATCGGCCGGGCGATCGCGCAACGGCTGGCCGCGGAGGGTGCGACCGTGGTGGTGACGGCGCGCTCGTACGAGCCGTCGCCGTCATTGCGCTGGGGATCGTCCGCCGCGCTTCCCGGCACTATCGGTGAAACCATCGAGCTGATCGAGTCGGCGGGCGGCAAGGCGATTGGTATCGCGGCCGATCTCGAGAGTCCCGACAAGCGCGACGAGCTCGTGCAACGGGTGCTCGACACCACGGGCCGCCTCGACATCCTGGTCAATAATGCGGGTTTCGCCGACTATTCGATGGTCGAGGACATGTCGCTTGACACCTTCGAACGCACTGTGGAGCACTACGTGCGTGTGCCGTTCGTCCTCACCAGGGCGGCGGTGCCGCATATGCGCAAGCAAGGAGCGGGCTGGATCGTCAACATCGGTTCGGTGACCGGAGTGGCGCCGGTGCGGCCGTACCGCGAGTACAACAAGACGTCCGGCGACGTGGTCTACGCGTCGATGAAGGCGGCATTACATCGGTTCACCCAGGGCATCGCGGCCGAACTGCTCGATGCCAACATCGCGGTGAATTGCGTGGGGCCTTCCACGGCGGTGCGCACACCTGGTGCCTCACAGCTGATCCCGGAGAGCTTCCCGACTGAACCGGTGGAGTATCTGGCTGAGACGGTGCTGGCGATGTGCCACCGGCCCGCCGCGGAGCGCACCGGGCTGGTGGCATTCAGCCTGCACTACCCGTGGTCCGTGCAGCTACCGGTGCACAGCCTGGATGGCGTCACGGTGCTGCCCGCGCTGGAACCACCCGTGACGGCCAACCCCAATATTCTGCCCGCCGGTATGTGACGCAGAGCCAAAAGGCCGTGCCGGCGGTCAAGTCAGAACAGAACCGGACATCGCGCAAAAGCTGTGGCACACGCGGTCGCGAACAATTGCATCGGGGCATTCGGGGTCGAACCAGCGGTCGACCACCGCCCAGTGGATGGGGTGCATCAGGTAGGGGCCCATCAGTCCGTCGACGTCGGTGAATTCCTGTTCGAAGACGTGAGTCCACCATGCCGTTCCGGCTGTGTCATCGACATGGCTCAGCTGCCAGGCAGTGATGGTGTTCACGTAGCGGGGCATGAGTCGCAGTTCGTCTTCGAAACGAGCGATGATGTGGGCAGCGGTGCCCGGAAGCACGCGCAGTAGCAGCGATCGATACACGGTGGCGGTCTGGGCGCCACTAAGCAGCAGCGTCGCCTGAATAACACGCACCCTTGACATGGGTGATGGCGGAGTCGGTCAGCGTCGCCGCGAAATCTGTTTCAACGGACCGCCATTGGTCCTCGGTATCGAAGCGCAGGTGCACCAGGATGTCGCCACCGTTGCGAACGCCCGGCAGTGTCGGCTCAACGAGCTGGTGTCGCGCCCTCGTGGCGGCGGCCCCTGCACGGGCAGCGGCGAGCACGCGATCGCGATCGACTTCGGCGACGTCGAGCAGCCGAGTGACGCTATACATCGCAGAGTCCGTCGATGTCCGCTGCCGCCGCCGCCACACTGCGTGTACGTTCTTCCACGAGTTCGCCGATGTTCGTCCACCACTTGCCGATCGAAGGATCCGGTCTGCCCTGCCACGTCATTTCCCACCAAGCCTGCGGGCTGGGCAGCGACCAGGTGATGGTGACGGTGTTGGTCTGGTCGGCCGACCAGATCGGAGGACTGACGAGCACGTCCCGAAGCGTCATCCCGCGGACGGTCGCGCCGGGTGCATAGCCCGATAAATAGGCGTCGACGAACTCCCTGCCTCGCCCCGCGCGAGTGACCACACGGTCGACGACATACACCTCACCTTCAGCCATTTGCCCCACGCTAGGTAATGAGGAGACGGACTGGCTGAGTTATTCCCGCACATCGGGATCCTTGTGCTAGCACCATCTCAGCGGCTCCGATCCACGCGGTGGGTGGCAGTCGGCGAGACATGTTCCGCTATAAGGGAACTGGCATGTTCGGCGAACGCGAGCACTCGCGAGCCGATCCTTTCCACCTCCTTCAACGTGAGTTGCTTATAGGGCTGCGCCGATACCGACATCACCACGTTGCGCTGTCCATCGAATATGGGGGCTGAAATGGTCGCGAGAGGATGTTCCTCGATCCGGGTCAGCTCGTCGGGCAGGAAGTCGACGATGGTCAGATCGGCGACGGCTCCCGCCAACCGCGCGGACACGGGGTCGGGACCGTCGCCGTCCGTGAGTGCCACCAATGCCGAATAGACCCGCAGAAGTGGGTCGCTGAGCCGCTCAAGGCCATACCCGCGTTCCTGGATCTCGTTCGAGGACCTTCGGCATACGAGCCCGATAGACGGCGTTGACCGGCCCCGCAGCGTCCATCCACTCTCGGCGTGCCTTCGCCGGTGCCCACGCCACGAACTCACGCCCGAACGGTGAAACGAAGGGCAAGCGCTGGCCGGCTTGTACCGGCGGTCGGACGGATTCCGGTGCGGCCGACTCGATGACGGCGATGAAATCTCCTCTGACCTCGGAGATGCAGGCTGCCATGTCGATCGCCGAGCACAGTTGCCGTAAAGGTTCCCGCAGCACTTCGCGAGATCGGCGCGTTCACCGGATTGGGCCGGGGAAGGCGAGGGCCGAGTTCATACCTCCCACTGAGTGGGTCACGCCGCACCCAGTCGCATGCGCCCAGCGTGGCCAGAATGGCGTGCCCGGTGGATCGGCTGATCTGCAGGTCACGACAGATTTCGGCAAGCGTCAACGGCGTCGCGGAGGCCGCTGCGAGCAACTCGACGACGGCGACGACGCGCCGAGTCGGGGGTGACGGGTCTTGACCGGGCTCGTCGGACTGACCTAGCTTGGCGTTCATATATTCGGAGCATATAACGAATATTCGTCAGAGCAAGTTGTCGTTTAAGGAGTCACATGTCGGACGGCGCCCTGGCCATCGAGGATCTAACGGTCCCGGTGCTCACTCCGATGCAACGAGAGATCCTCGAGAATCTAGAGGGCATTCCGGTGGACCTGGACCCCGCAGGCCTGATCGGCGAAGCGATCGAGAAAACTGGGTTGGAGGACTTTGGGTCCGCCGACTTTCGGCCACGTCTCGACGCGTACGCCGGAGCCATCGACGCCGACAACGGCAACACGAACCTCAACCGACTGATCCTGCGCAATCGCATCGTCCGTCTGCTCTCGCAGCGACTGCTGTTGACCGACCTGCTGCGCTGCTATCCCGAGATCCTCGACATCGAGATCGAGCGGCCGATCATCGTTGTCGGGCTGCCCCGGTCCGGCACAACACATCTGGTGAACCTCCTCGCGTCAGACAGCCGGCGACGTGCATTGCCGTACTGGGAAAGCCAGGAACCCTTCCCGCTGCGCGGCGAGGGTCCCGACGTCAACGGCGTGGATCCCAGGTTCGCGCGAAGTGTGGCCGAGCACGAGGCGGCGTCGATGATGACCCCCCTGATACAGGCAATGCACGACCGGTTTCCTCAGGCGATCGAGGAAGAGGTGGAACTCCTCGACCTCGATTTCGCAAGCTACGTGCTGGAGTGGCATGGCCGGGTGCCGCAATGGCGCGACTTCTACCTCGGGTTGAACCAGGACGAGCACTACGCTTACCTCCGCACGATTCTCAAGGCGCTGACGTTTCTGCGGGGGCCACGCCAGTGGGTGCTCAAGTCGCCGCAACACTGTGAACAACTCGGGCCGCTGATGCACACCTTCCCCGATGCCACTGTCGCGTTCACCCACCGCGATCCCGTCGCTGTCATCCAGTCCGCGGTCACCATGCTCGCGTACGGAGATCGCCTCCGCCGTAAGGAGATTGATCCCGATGGTCTGGTGGACTACTGGATCGACCGGGTCGAGCGGCTGCTGCGCGCATGTGTGCGGGACCGGGATCTGGTCGCTGCGGACCAGAGTATGGACATCGCCTTCCGTCAGCTCAATGGCAACGAGATGCCGATTCTGGAGAGGTTGTACCGCTACAACGGCACCGAATATACCGCGGAGGCCCAGGCGGCGTTCCGGCGCTATCTCGATGACAATCCGCGAGGTAAGCACGGCCAGTTGCGGTATGACCTCAAAGGCCAATTCGGTCGATCCCCGGACGAGATCCGATCGCGGTTGGCCTTCTACTTCGACCGTTTCGATGTGCGGGAGGAAGTATGACCACATACGAACCCGCTTACCTAAGCCGCCCAGGAGGCGATGACATCGTCGGCGCGGGTGCGCCCGCGCAGGAGGTCAGACCTGGCATCTGGCTGTCCCCAGGCCTGTCGAATTCGTTCATGCTGACGACCGACGAGGGTCGGATAGTGCTGAACACGGGGATGGGCTTCGAGGGACCGGTTCACCGCGCCAACTATGACGCCATCGATACCGCGCCGATCCGCTACGTCATTCTCACGCAGGGCCACGTCGACCACGTCGGCGGAATCGGCACGGTCGCCGACCCCGGCAGCGAGATCGTGGCCCAGGCGAACTGGGCGACGTGGCGCCGCGACAACGATCTGCTGGCGACGTTCCGGGCGCAGAACTCCGCCTTCGCGTGGATCGACAAGGTGATGGAAACGATCACGAGCACGACCGCAACGATTCGGTTCGCCGCCCCCGCAGAGTGTTCCGACCCCGACCGTGGTTGTCGATGATGAACTCGTCATCGAGCTGGGTGGTCGCCGCTTGGAGTTGTATGCCACACCCGGTGGCGAGACCTTCGACAGCCTGGTCGTCTGGCTTCCCAAAGAAGGTGTCTGCCTGTGCGGCAATGTGTTCGGGGCGCTGTTCGGCCATATTCCGAATCTGGTGACCGTGCGTGGTGATCGCTATCGGGATGCGTTGACGGTGGTGGAGTCCATTGACCGGGTGCGCGCGCTGGGCGCGGAGACGTTGCTCACAGGGCATTTCGGCCCGATCGTCGGAAAAGACCGAATCGAGTGGGAGCTGACTCGACTGCGCAACGCCGTGATGTCCATTCACGACCAGACGGTCGCGGGAATGAACGCAGGCAAGGATGTTCACACTCTGATGCGTGAGGTGGTGCTGCCGCCGGAACTGGAAGTCGGCCAGGGCTACGGGATGGTGCGGTGGAATGTCCGCGCGATCTGGGAGAACTATGCGGGCTGGTTCCACCATCGCTCTACGGCCGAGCTCTATGCCGAAGGGCCGGACCCTGTCGAGGCGGAGCTGCTCGAACTCGCCGGCGCCGAGCCGATTCTGAACCGGGCGCGCACGCTGCTGGATGCCGGGGAACCGGTGCGGGCCATCCAGCTTGCCGAGATCGTGAACCGAGCCGAACCCGACAACAAGGAGGCCAAGCAGATGTTGATCACCGCCCACGAAGATCTGCTGCAAGGCAGCACCAATTTCTGGGAAGCCGCCTGGCTGCGCGAGCAGATCAAGGAACTGTCATGACCAACCGTGTGCAGTTCGACTTCACCGGTGCGACCGCACTGGTCACCGGCGGCACGAGCGGTATCGGCCACGCGACGGCATCCCTTCTTAGGGACAGCGGCGCGCGTGTCACGATCACCGGCACCAGAGGAGCACCGGAGGAATACGACGTCGATCTGTCAGGACTGGAGTATCGGCAGTTGGCGCTGACCGACTCGGACGGGATCAGGGCGCTTGCCGATTCGTTCACGGAGTTGGACATTCTCATCAACAACGCCGGGGCCAACTTTCCGGGAGGGCTCGACGAATCCACCCCGGAAGGATTCGCGTTGTCGGTGGAGGTCAACCTGCTTGCCCCGTTCAAGCTGACCGAACGGTTGCATGGAGCGTTGATGGCATCGCAGGCACCGGGCGGTGCCAGTGTGGTCATGCTCGCATCGATGGCTGCGATACGTGCCGTGCCGGTGGTACCGGGATACGGTTCGGGGAAGGCGGGAGTGCTCGCGCTTACCCGAAATCTCGCGGTGAAGTGGGCAGCCGACGGCATCCGAATCAACGCTGTCGTCCCCGGAGTCACTGCTACCCGGATGACTGCGCCGATGGACTACGTACCCGAGGTCAAACAGGAACAGATCGACCACATCCCGCTCGGTCGGTTCGCGACGCCAGACGAGATCGCCAGTCCAATTCTGTACCTGTGCAGTGAAAATGCGTCCTACAGCACCGGGGCGGCGCTAGTCGTCGATGGCGGCTACAGCGCCCTTTGAGTTACCCCAACGGTGACTTGCTCAGCGAGTCAACGACATCGACGAGAAGGGATCTCCACAGTGAGAGCAGCCATCATCACCGCCGCTGAGAAGACCGAAATCGTAGACGTGCCGACACCATCGGTGGGCCCCAACGACGTCCTGGTGAAGATTCGAGCGTGCGGGATCTGCGGCACCGACACCATGTACATCGCCATCGGAGGTCTACCGCCGCGGCACGGCTGCATGCCGATCGGTCACGAACCGGCAGGTGAGGTGATCGAAGTCGGCAGCGATGTCAGCGACATAGCGGTCGGTAACCGTGTCGTGGTCAATCCAATGGCCGCGGCCGACGACATCATCGGCAACGGCGGTTCGACCGGCGCGCTGGCCGACTATTTGCTCATCAAGGATGCCGTTCGCGGTCGGAGCCTCGAGGTCGTGCCCGATCACATCCCGTACGAGGTCGCGGCGCTCAACGAACCCATGGCGGTAGCTCGTCATGCGGTCAATCAGGTGGCGCCCCGGCAGCAGTGACCAGGTGTTGGTGTTGGGGGCCGGCCCTATCGGTCTGGGCATCACGATTGCGTTGAAATCGCAAGGAGTCAAGCACGTGGTGGTGGCCGACCTCCTGCCGTCCCGGCTGGAGAAGGCGTTGAAGGTCGGCGCCGATGCAGTGATCAATTCCAAGGACGAGGACGTCGTTTCACGTTTGATCGAACTGCACGGACCAGGTGATTCGATGTGGCCCAACAGGTCCGGCACCGACGTGTTCCTAGACGCCGCCGGTGTACCGGCGGCGGTCGACACGGCGCTGGCCGCCGCCAAGCGTGGAGCCAAGCTCGGAGTCGTAGCCGTCCACAAAGAACCCATCAGCATGGACTTCATGAATGTCATGAGCAACGAACTGACGATCATCGGGTCGATGGGCTATCCCAGTGAGATCTTCGAGGTGACGAAGGACATCGTCGACAACTGGGAGAAGTACCAGGTGATCATCAGCCACACGTTCGATCTCGATGACCTGCAGGAGGCATTGCATTGTGCATCCACTCCGGGCATGGCCGACAAGGTCATCGTCACATTGGACTGAACTGGGAGTCCATCAGAATCGAGAGAGGTATGAGTGAATGACGCTGCCGCCAAACGACAGTAACGGAGTAGCCGATACGGTACGACGCTACGTCTTGCTGCGGCCTTCCCGCAGCAACTCGGCGAGCCTGTCGCAGGCCCGCCGACGCGCTTCCTGCGCAAGGTCCAGCATGGGCATCGTCATGAACCCGTGGACGCCGCCGTCATAGCTGAGGCAAGTCGTCGCGACGCCTGAATCCTGCAGCGCCACAACGAAGGCGCGTCCCTCGTCCCGCAGAGGATCGTGGCCGGCGGTGACGATGACCGCCGGCGCCAGCCCGCGTAGATCCGCGTTCAGCGGTGCGGCGTAAGGATGTTCACGGTCGACAGGGGAGGGCACGTACTGGTCCCAGTACCACTGCAATGCACTGCGTGGGTTGTAGAAGCCCTCGCCGTACATAACGTACGACTCCGTGTCGAAGTTCGGGGAGATCATCGGGTAGAGCAACAGTTGGGCCGCGAGCGCCGGGGCTCCGAGATCGCGGGCCATCAACGCCGCGGCGGCCGCAAGATTGCCGCCCGCGCTGTCACCGCCGACGACAATGCGGCTGGCATCGCCGCCGAGCGCATCGGCATTGCGGGCCGCCCACTGGGATACCGCGAAAACATCCTCGGCGGCTGCTGGCCACGGATGCTCTGGGGCGAGCCGGTAATCGACCGAAATAACCACGGCAGGAAGCAGATTCGTCAAGGCGCGGCACAGGCCGTCGTGACTGTCGAGGTCGCAGAACACGAACCCGCCGCCGTGGGCGTACACCAGGGTCGGCACCGGACCCGGCATCGCCGCCGGGCGGTAGATCCGCACCGCGATGCTGCCTCCGGGCCCTCGCACAGACGTGTCGCGGACCTCGCCGACCTCTTCGGGAGCCTGTGGTGCGACGAAGCGGGACCGGATCGTCGCGCGTGCCTGTGCGCCGGTCATCGTGTGCACGGGCGGAAATCCGGAGTCGAGGGCTTCGATGATTCCCGCGATCTGGGGATCCAGATTCATGCGTACTGCAGCTCGCGGACTGGCCGCACCGCGCCGCGCAGTGGCCGCGCCTGCTGCAGGGTCGGCGCCACCCGCCGCGGCCCGTCCTCGACATCGCGCCAGATGCCCATCGCCGTCATGCGCACGGGCGCGGCCAGGCGCTGATCGAATGCCATCCGGCTCACGGGTCCGCACACCGACACCGCCGCGACGGCGTCGCCCGGCGCACCGATAGGTGCGGCGACACAACCGAATCCGGCAAGCGACTCCTCACGGTCGAACGCCACCCCGCGGGTGCGAACCTTGGCGAGTTCGTCGCGCAACTGCGCTGGCGAGCTGATCGAGTACCTGGTCTTGCGCGTGCCCAGATCGACGACGTCGGCCTGATCGTTGGATGCCAGCAGCGCCTTGCCGACCGCCGCGCAATGCGCGGGCTGGCGGCCGCCCACCCGGGTGGGTATCGCCGCCATCATCCGGTCGCCGATCTTCTCCAGGTAGACCACGTCGGAGCCGTCGAGGATTGCCAGATGCACCACCAGCCCCGTCGCGCGGTGCAGATCATGCAGAAGCGGCATCGCCGCGCGGTGGAGCCGGTCCTGGTGCACGGCCAGTGAGCCGAGTTCGACGAGCCGCATCCCCAGTTCGTAGTCGCGTCCACTGCGGCGCAGCCAGCGCAGCGCGACCAGCCGCTCGAGCATCCGGTGCGCCGACGACCGGGGCAGGCCCGTGCGGCGCACGATCTGAGCCAGGTTCAGTCGTCCCGGTCCGTCGAAGGCGTCCAACACCAGTGACACCCGATCGATGACGGCACTCGGGGTTTCGACGGCGGTGGTCATGACGCCTCCTTGGCTATATGACTAATAGTAATATACCTACTTGTAGCATATAGATGTGGCGGTTGTCACGTACTTCCGGCTATTTGGCCCTGACCACCATGGGGACCGGCGAAACGGACGCGCGAGTTCGCGACGTCTACGCCATGGTCGTGGTTTGGCGCCTCCGCGCAGCCCTGGTGTAGATCTCGCGAAGGCGAAAGACGGGTCAGCCCTTGGCGGCGGCGCGGCCCGCGCGACGGCCGTAGAAGCTGCCGTCACCCAGGGAGATCCCGCTGGCGTAGCCCCACGCCGCCACACCCGCGGTGCAGCGGCCCGCGGCATACAGGCCCGGGATCGGCGCGCCGCTGACGTGCAGCACCTCGGAGTCCAGCGTGGTCTGCAGCCCGCCGAGTGTGAAGCCGCCACAGCTTGCCCGCAGATCGATCGCGCCGACGGGCGTGCCGATCGGCTTCAGCCATTCGGCGCTTCTTGTGCAGCAACGGATCCTCGCCGCGCGCCGCGTTGTCGTTGTAGACGCTGATCGTGGCTTGCAGTGTTCCGGTGGGAAGGCCGATCTCGCCCTCGAGCTCGGCGACCGTTTCGCAGACCCAGGTAGCCGGGCGTTTGAGGAACGGTGTCGCAGACGTCGCGGTCATCGCCTCGTCCTGTGCGTCGCCGTCGATGATCAGATACGCGGTGTCGTCCTGGTGGTACAGCGTGAGCTGCCCGATGCGGCCGGAGTACATGTCCTCGGGGACGTATCGCTGTCCGCGCCCATTGACGAGGACGCCGCGGACGGTCTGCTGGGGATCGATGAACAACGCGACCTCCGTGGCGTCCATATGGGACAGGTCGGCGCCGAGCGCCTGGGCCATCCGGATCGCTTGCCCGTCATGCTGTTCGATTGACGCGGCCGGTCGGCCGACGAGTCGCGGCGCGTACTGAGCGAGCATTGCGTCGTTGTACGCGAAGCTACCCGAGGCGAGGACGACGCCACGACGCGCGCGGATCGCAACGGACTTCCCGTACTGGCGGGCGACGAGTCCGGCTACGCGACCGTCGGACTGCACGATCAATGTCGACGCGTGGACGTCGTACACCGCCCGCACGCCCAATGACGTCGCCGTGTCGACCAGGGGCTTCATCAGCATGTAGCCGCCGCTCTTCTCGCCAGCCACCTTGTCGGCCATCTGCGGAATGTGGCCGCGCGGAGCGGGTTTGGCGATGGTGTTGAACGGGAACGCATTCTCCCCGCCGGTGAACATGAGGCCCTCGTCGCCGGGCGGCTCCCAGCCGGGCTCGCCCCAGAACGCCGGTTTGAATGGCACGCCGCACCGCACCAGCCAGTCGAAGTGGTCGACGCTTCCGGCGCAGTAGTCGCCGACTCGGTTCGCGTCGGCGCCCGGTCCCATCGCCACATTGAGGAATGCGACCATGTTGTCGACGGAATCATCGAAGCCGCACGCCTTCTGCAGCCCGGTGCCCCCGCCGAGATAGATGAATCCGCCTGCCATGGCGGCCGCCCCGCCCCACCCACCGGTGCGTTCGACGACGAGGACGTCGGCGCCGGCCGAGGCGGCCTCGACCGCCGCGGCCGCTCCGGCGATGCCGTACCCCGCGATCACGACATCGGCTTCGAAATCCCAACTCTCGATCTGCTCATACGGACCTGGGGTAGACGTCGGCATCCATCGGCTAGATCCGCATCGCCGCAGGCGGTTCGCCCATCCACTGGTGACCCCAGTAGCTGTCGGCGGTGATTTCCTCTGCGGTGTAATACCTTTCGTCGACTCGCATGCCGTCGGTGCCGAACTCGATGTCCCAGTCGCCGGGCGCGCGGACGTAGAACGACACCATCTTGTCGTTGGTGTGGCGGCCCAGCGTCGAGGAGAGCTGGAATCCCTCGGAGTTGACGCGGTCCAGCGCCTGCCCGACGGCGTCCAGGCTGTCGACTTCGACCATGACGTGCACGACACCGGGCTTGTCCTGGTTCATCGCCGGGCAGATGGCCAGGCTGTGGTGGCGTTCGTTGATGCCGAGGAAACGCACACGTATCGGGCCGAATTCGGGCGGCGCAGGCACCCGGAAGGCGCCGCGCGACCGAAAGCCCAAGACACCGGTGTAGAAGTCGAACAGACCGTTCGGATCCATCGCCGGCATCACGACGTGGCCGAGCCCTTGGTCACCCGTGACGAACCGCGCGCCGAACGGGGTGATCACCGGACTGTGATCGAGCACAGCACCGTGGAATACCTCCAGCGTCGTGCCCGCGGGGTCGTCGAACGTGATCACTTCCTCGACCCGGCGCTCGTCGGCCTCGGCGGCGGATAGCTCCTTGAAGACGACACCGGCGGCGTCCAGGTTGGTTTTGACTTCTTCCAGCGCGGCGTGGTCACGCACCTCCCAGCCGACCGTCAAAACCCGGTCGACGTCGCCGGGCACGACGATGATGCGCGCAGCCCGCTCGTCCATCCGCAGATACAGCGCCGAGGGGTCGGAGCCCTTTCCTTCGGCGAATCCCAGGACGCCGAAAGCGAATTGACGCCATCGGTCGATATCGCTGGCCGCAACGGTGATGTAGCCGAGACTCTTGAGAAGGCTCATCTGTCAGATCAGCGCTCGCAGCGGACCCTCGGGGTCGACACCGAACGAACTCAGTGCCGACGCGTGATAAGGGGTGCCGGGAATGTGGATCGCGTGAGCCAGGCCGGCGTGTGCGTCACGCCAGAACCGTTGCAGCGGTTTGTCCATCCGCAACGCGTTGCCTCCCGATCGGGCGAAGATCTGGTCGACCGCGGTGACCGCGCGCCACGCCGCGCGCACCTGCGTCCGGCGACCGGCGGCACGGTCCGCGAATGACACCTCCGCACCGGAGTCGACGATGTCGTAGATCCGGTCGACGTTGGCCAGCAGTTCCTGGCGGGCGGCGTTGATGTCGGCGGCGGCCTCGCCGATGGCGTACATGACGTATGGGTCGTCCTTGACTGCTCCGTAGGCGCCGACGCGGTCACGTTGGTAGTCCAGGTGGGCGGCGAGTGCGCCTTCGGCGATACCGACCACCGCCGAGGTGATTCCCAGCGGGAACATCGTCGACCACGGCATCAGGTAGAGCGTCGACGTCATCCCGGCCTTGCGCTGGGCGGTGCCGTCCATCACCTCGGTGGCGTCCATCGTCCGGTAGTCGGGGACGAAGGCGTCGCGCACGATGACGTCCTTGGATCCGGTGCCACGCAGGCCCACCACATTCCAGGAGTCCTCGACGATCTCGTAGTCCTTGCGAGGCAGGATCATGTGCAGCATCTGCGGCGGCATCAGCGGTTTGCCGTCGGCGTCGCCCAGCATCGCGCCGAGAATGATCCACTCGCATTGGTCGGTGCCGGAGCTGAATTGCCAGCGCCCGTTGAAGATGTAGCCGCCGTCGACCGGCTTGGCCACGCCCTGCGGTGCGTAGGGGGACGCGACCCAGGTGTCGACGTCGGAACCCCAGATTTCCTCAGCCACCCGAGGATCGGCGTAGGCCAGCTGGTAGGGGTGAACGCCGACGACGCCATTGACCCATCCCGCAGCGGGATCCAGCGACGCCGTCGCCATCACAGTCTCGGCGAACTCGCGCGGGTGGACCTCGTAGCCGCTGTACTTGGCGGGCTGAAGCAGCCGGATGTTGCCCGCCGCCTTCATGGTCTTGGTCGTCTGGTCGGTGAGCTGGCCGATCTTCTCGGCCTCGGCGCCCTGCTCGCGCAGTTGGCCGGCCATCTCCATCACCCGGTCGATTACCCGCTCGGTCATGCTTTCGTCCTTACTCTGGGGGCTTGTTTCATGGTGTACCGCAGATCGCCGTCGCGCCGCAGCCGATCCCGATCAGTGGAACGGCCGGTTTTCACAACTCGATGTGCCGGGAGAGGAGGTGGTGAGCGTCCGGTCACCGGGAAACTGCCCAGTTGGACGCGTGCGGACGACCTACCGTGTGGTCGTGAGCAACGAGCCAGACGTGGACGTCGTCGTGGGCTACAAAGGCTTCAGCCTCTCGAAGGCGCCGTGATGTCGGGACTTGACAACAAGGTGGTCGTCGTGACCGGCGCAGCCAAGGGAACCGGACGCGTGCACTGCCAACGGTTCGCCGACGAAGGTGCGGATGTGATCGCTCTCGATGCCGCCGAGGTCGTCGATGAATTGCACGACACCGCAACGCAGGTGCGCGACCGAGGTCGGCGATGCGTGGCTGCGACGGCCGATGTGCTTGACGCCGAGGCGATGTCCACCGCGATCGACGCCGCCGTCGGCGATTTGGGCCGCCTCGATGTCATCGTCGCCAACGCCGGTGTACACACCCCAGGTGCACCGACATGGGAGCTCAGCGAGGAAACTTGGCAGAACACGCTGGGTATCAACCTGACCGGGGTGTGGCACACCGTGAAGTCGACAGTGCCGCACATCGGCGAGAGCGGGGGATCGGTGGTGATCATCAGTTCCACCAACGGATTACGTGGTACCGCCAACACAGCCCACTACACCGCCAGTAAGCATGCGCTGGTCGGCCTTGCCCGCACGCTGGCCAACGAACTAGGTCCGCAGAGAATTCGAGTCAACACCGTTCATCCTGGCGCGGTAGGTACGGCGATGGTGCTCAATGAGGCGACGTTTCGGCGTCTCTGTCCCGACGTGCCGAACCCGACGGCGGCCGACGCCGCCGAAGTCCTCAAGGCGCGCAACCTGTTGCCGGTGGGATGGGTCGAACCCATCGACATCGCCAATGCCGTCGTGTTCCTCGCCTCCGACGAAGGCCGCTACATCACCGGAACCCAGATCGTGGTCGATGCCGGCCTGACGCAGAAGGTATGACCATGGGTCGATTGCAGGGGAAGGTCGCCTTGATCACCGGGGCGGCCAGGGGGATCGGTCGGGCGCAGGCGGTGCGGTTCGCGCAGGAGGGCGCCGACATCATCGCGCTCGACATCTGCGGCGCGGTGGACACCGTCGTCGTTCCGCACGCCACGCCGGCCGATCTCGACGAAACGGTCGAGCTGGTCGCCGAAGCGGGCGGCCGGGTCGTCGCGGAGGTTGTCGACGTCCGCGACACCGACGCGGTGCAGGGAGCGACCGACCGCGGTGTCGAACAACTCGGCGGCCTCGACGTCGTCTGCGCGACGGCGGGGATCACATCACGCGGCATGGCCACAGAACTCAGCGAAAACGCCTGGCAGACAATGCTTGATGTCAATCTGACCGGCGTGTGGCGGACCTGTCGCGCCACGGCTCCGCACCTCATCGAACGCGGTGCCGGGTCGATGATACTCATCAGCTCCATTGCGGGCCTGCGGGGTTTGGTTGGGGTCGCGCACTACACCTCCGCCAAACACGGAGTCGTCGGCTTGATGCGCAGCCTGGCCAATGAGCTTGCGACGCATAACATCCGGGTCAACACGGTACATCCGACCAACGTGGACACACCGATGATTCAGAACGACCATGTCCGCGGGGCGTTCCGGCCAGACCTCGAGCACGTCACCCGCGAGCAGTTCGCTGAGGCGGCGTGTTCGATGAACATGCTTCCGATTCCGTGGGTCGAAGCTGTCGACGTCGCCAATGCGTGCCTGTTCCTCGCCTCGGACGAGGCCCGCTACATCACCGCAATCACGCTGCCGGTGGACGCGGGGAGCACCCAACGCTGAGAGCTCAGCGCGTCAAGAACGCGAGGACCGCGCTCTCGAACGCCGCCCTGGCCTCGATCATCGCCCAGTGCCCACAATTGGGGAACACGTGCAGTTCGGCATTGGGAATGGTGCGCATCGGGATCAGTGCCATGTCCAGCGGGCTCACCCGGTCGTCGCGGCCCCACGTCAGCAACGTCGGTGCCTGCACCTTGTGCATCGTCGCCCACGGCAGCGGCGCATCGGATGCCCGCATTCCCGCCATCATCTGCGCGAACGCCGCCTTGCCATACATGCGTCGGGCGCTCTCGAGCGTCGGCGGATCGGTGGCCAATGCCCACCTCTCCTCGATGAGTTGCTCGGTCACCAGCGCCGGGTCGTACACCATCGAGTGCAACCAGTCGACCAGTCGCTGCCGAGTGGGATTCTCGGTGAATTCCTGCAAGAGCCTGATGCCCTCACTCGGCCCCGGAGAGAACAGGTTGGTGCCGATCCCACCGATGGTCACAAGGCGCCGCACCTTGGCCGGCTGATGAATCGCGAAGTTGATGCCGACGGCGCCACCCATCGAATTGCCGATGATGTCGACGGAGTCCAGACCGAGTGCGTCGACGAATGTGCCTACCGCGCCGAATGCCGTGACCATCGGGTGACCCCCGAAGTCGTCGCTCACCCCGAAGCCGGGGAACTCCAACACGAGGCAGCGGCGGTGCTCGGCGAACGTGCCCAAGAATGCCGCGGAAATTGCGCCAGCCCGTCACCCCCGGACCGGAGCCGTGCAGGAGCAGCAGGGGAGCACCCGCGCCCGCTTCGTGATAGCGGAGGACACCCGCCTTGGTGGGTATTTCGCGAAGCGTGCTGTCGTACGTCAATTCTGCTGTCATCACCGATCCCGTCGCCGACAATTGTGCCGTACCCCATACTGGCATCGTGACATATGGCGGCGCAGCCACGGTCCCGGTGAGTGGGCTTTGAGCGACAACGGGATTCGCTCGTTCACGTCGTCCCCGGATGACGGAATACCGCCTGTCGTTGCCCCGTTCGCCCACGCCAGTGCGGGCTGGCACGGAAAGGATGCATGAGCCATGGACGACAAAGCGGTCAGCCACTTTCTCGACGAGTACCTCGAGGGCTTCGCGGCGTGCGTGCGTGGCGAACACGAGCTCGCGACGCTGCTGACTTTTTATGGTGTGCCGCTGATCATCACCAGCGACGACGGTGTCATCGCTCTCACGACGGACAGTGACGTGGCTACCGTCATCCAGGGCCAGGTCGACGGGCTGCGCGCCATGCGGTATCGCAGCACCCGGGTACTTCAGTCCGAAGTCGTCGACCTCAATGCCGTGTCAGCTCTCTATCGCGCCAGCCTTGCCCGATATGACGATCAGGGCGACGAAATCGACTGTCCGACAGTTACTTACGTCGTGACCGATGGCGACGAGGGCCCGCGGATCACGATGCTGGCAGCCCACGGCGGTTAGAGCCGCGCTCGCGAGAACTTCGATCATTCCTCGGCGGGCTCCGGTTCGTCCACCGTGTCCGGTTCGTTTACCTTGTCTCGTTCGTCCGCTACGTCGGGCCGATCGACGGGTTGTTGCTCCAGTGACAACGCGACGCCGAGCGCCAAGAAGAACAGGATGAGCAGCGGTCCGCCGAGATAGACGTTCATGGGGCCGCCCGGCGAGATGAAACTACCTGGGGGGCCGATGATCGTGATCGTTTCGATCAGCTGCTCGACTGCGAAGACGGCGGCGATGATCCCGAGCCATCGTGGGAACCGGCCGGCATTGGCGGCCAAGAGAATCGGTACGGCCACCATGATGTTGGTGATCGTCAGCATCGGCCCCCACATGGTCACGACATCCGCGGTCGTCCGCGCTGTCGCCGAGCCGAGTTGGTCGGGGTGCAGCGCCAACCCGGCGGTAAACCATGTCGCGATGGACACCTGTACCAGCAGTGCCGCGGCACCGATGGTGAACACGTAGCCGGGTGGCCCCGTCAACCGCTCACGGGCGAACCCGAACAGTGCCACCAGCGCCAGGGATCCGAACGCCAGCAGCAGTGCTTGCGCCCGCATCGCCCCGGAGTGCTCGTTGACGTGCGCGACGACGTCATATCCCGGCTGGTCGATACCGGGAAGTCTCGGAATCAAAACCAGCGCAACGGCGTACAGCACCGCGAACGCGATACCGGCGACCATCGGGGTACGACGATCCATATTGCCCCCTGTGTGCCGCGGTGATCCATAGACGCAAACGCCGCAGAACAATCGTAGACAACACACTTATCCACAACCGCCATTTGATCCCCAGCGCGCCCCGCGTGTCCGCGCGCATGGCAGGCTCAGTCCGAAGTCGGGCCTACTTTCACCTCATGCGAACGGAATTGCCTGCCGAGCGTCTCCATCGCCGTCTCGGCGCAGAGAGCGAACCCGATACCGACACCGATGGCGACCCGCAACCCGACACTTTGTTGTCCCGGTGGTTGCCCGAATCGAGGTCGGGCGGCGCTTCGAGCTGGGTGGCGGCCGTGCGAGCCGACCCCGGACGTGCCGGGGTCATCGCATTGGGCGCTGTGGGCGCCATTGCGGTGTTGGTGACGCTGTTCACGCTGGCGCGCGACGACTCCCCACCGGTGGCCTCGGCCAATCTGCCGCCAGTGCAGATGGTTTCATCGGCAAGCCCGACACCGACCGCAGGCGCCCCGCCCACCGGGGGACCCGTCGTGGTCAGCGTGGTCGGCCTCGTCGGCAAGCCGGGCCTCGTCACGCTGGATCCGGGCGCTCGGATCGCCGACGCGCTGACCGCCGCGGGCGGGCCGCTCGACGGCGCGGACCTGCTGGAACTGAACATGGCCAGACGCCTTGCCGACGGTGAGCAGATCGTCGTCGGCATGGCGCCCTTGCCCGGACAGCCTGCGACCATGGGCAGCTCGATCAGCTCCGGCCCGAGCCAGGCAGCATCGTCGGAGGCCCCCTCGAGTCCGGGAGATGCCGCCGCACCCGAGGGCCTGGTGGACCTCAACAACGCAACCGCAGGAGCAATTGGACACACTTCCCGGGATCGGCCCGGTGACTGCTGCGGCGATTGTCGCTTGGCGTGACGCCAACGGGCATTTCAGCAGCGTCGACCAACTCGGCGACGTCGACGGGATCGGGCCGGCGCGACTGGAAAAGCTACGCGACCGTGTCCATGTGTGATCCCGGTGGACGCCGGCGTCACGAGGCTCGACCTGCGCCTGGTACCGGCGGCGATCACCGGCTGGTCGGTGACTGCGGCGGGAATCCTCTGGCAGGTAACCGGTTTGGTCGTCGCACTGGCAGTGGCCGTCGCGGTTACGTGGGTGGTGGGGTGGTGGTGCCGTGGCCGCAGTAAGGATGCGGACGATCGCGCCATCGGTGCGGGTGTGCTCGCGGTCGCCGTGGTCGGCGCGGCGTTCGCGATCTCGGTGGGACTCCGTGTCGACGCGCTGCGCCAGCATCCGATCACCGAGCGGTACGGCACGGTCGCCACCGTCGTTGTCGCGCCGGTGGAAAACCCACGCGAGCTGGGCGGCAACCGGTCGATGTTTCGCGGGACCCTGAAGGTGCTCGACGGACACGAGGTGACGGGCAGAGTCGTCGTGTTCGCCTCGGCCGCCGATTTTTCGGGCCTGTCCGCGGGTCGTCCGGTCGGCTTCCGTGCCCGAATCGGCCGACCGACGCGGCAGGACCTGACGGTTGCGGTGTTGTCGGCGACAGGTACGCCGGTGTGGGGTGAAGCCTCGACGGTGCAGGGGGCCGCGCACGAAATTCGCGCCGGATTCGCCGATGCCGCACGCGCTGCGCTGCCGTCCGACCAGGCGGCGATGCTGCCCGCGTTGGTTCTCGGCGACACGTCGGGACTGTCGCAGCAGATGACCGCGGAGTTCCGGGCGTCGGGGTTGACTCACCTGACCGCGGTGTCAGGGGCCAACGTGACCATCGTGTGCGGTGCTGTGCTGTTGAGTGCCGGCCTGGTCGGTCCGCGGGTGGCTGTCGTGCTCGCGGCGTTCGCGCTGCTCGTGTTCGTGATTGTCGTCCAACCATCGGCCAGTGTGCTGCGCGCCGCGCTCATGGGCGCGATCACGCTGTTGGCGGTGGTGTCTCACCGCCGCCGTCAGGCGCTGCCGGCGCTGTCGGCGACGATCCTGGCGTTGATGATCGCGTCGCCGGAACTGGCCGTCGACCTTGGATTCGCGCTCTCGGTGTCGGCGACGGCGGCATTGATTGTCATCGCGCCCGAGTGGTCGCGCCGGCTGGTGGGCCGCGGCTGGCCAAAGCCGCTCGCGGACGCGGTGTGCGTCGCGGTCGCTGCGCAACTGGTCACAGCGCCGCTGATCGCGGGGATATCGGGCACCTTCAGCGTCATGTCGGTCGCCGCCAATCTGGCTGTCGCCGCGGTGATCCCGCCCATCACCGTGGTCGGGACCGCCGCCGCAGCACTGTGCCCGATCTGGCCCGCCGGAGCCGATCTGCTGATCCGGTTTACCGGACCTGAATTGTGGTGGCTGCTAAGGGTTGCGCACTGGACGGCGAACGTCCCTGGGGCATCGCTCGCCGTGCCGTCCGGCCTGCCGGGCGCTGTCACCGTCGCGGCAGCGGGACTCGCGGCTGTGGTGTTGTGGCGGTGGCGTTGGACTCGGATCGGCGTATGCGTGGCGATCGTGGTCGGGCTGGCGTGGACGGTGTCGGAGTCTGTCGGCCGGCCATGACACGATCGTCGGGTGAGTGAGGACGCTGCACGCCTGCACCTGGTGCTCGGAGAGGAAGAGCTGCTGGTCGAACGGGCAGTATCAGCTGTGCTTCGAGGTGTCCGCAAACAGGCGGGCACCGAGGACGTCCCGGTGGACCGGCTGCGTGCCGGTGAGGTCAATACCAGTGAGCTCGCCGAACTGCTCAGCCCGTCGTTGTTCGCCGACGAACGTGTGGTTGTTTTGGAGTCCGCGGCCGAAGCCGGCAAGGACGCGGTGGCGCTCATTGCCGACGTTGCGGCGGACCTGCCACCGGGAACCGTGCTGATCGTGGTGCATTCGGGCGGTGGGCGCGCGAAGGTGCTGGCTGAGAAGCTCAAAAGTCTTGGCGCACAGGTCTATCCATGTGCGCGCATTACGAAGTTCGCCGAGCGTGCGGATTTCGTCCGACGCGAGTTTCGCGCGCTCAAGGTCAAGGTCAGCGACGACACTGTGACCGCGCTTCTCGACGCTGTCGGGTCCGACATCCGTGATCTGGCATCGGTGTGCTCGCAATTGGTCGCCGACACCGACGGCGCGGTCGACGCCATCGCCGTGCGTCGCTACCACTCGGGCAAGGCCGAGGTGAAGGGCTTTGATATCGCCGACAAAGCGGTGGTGGGCGACGTGGCGGGTGCCGCCGAGGCGCTGCGCTGGGCGATGTTGAGCGGTGAGCCACAGGTCGTATTGGCCGACGCGTTGGCCGAGGCCGTCCACACGATCGCCCGGGTGGCGCCGCTGTCGGGGGATCCCTACCGGCTCGCCGCCGAGTTGGGTATGCCGCCGTGGCGGGTGCAGAAGGCGCAGAAGCAGGCGAGACGGTGGTCGCGTGCGTCGGTCGCGGAGGCGATGCGGCTCGTCGCGACGCTGAACGCGGACGTCAAGGGAGCCGCAGCGGACGCCGATTACGCGTTGGAGTCGGCGGTGCGGAAGGTCGCCGAACTAGCGGCGGATTGACCGATCAGAGCTGTTGAACGCTCAGATCTTGTTGAAGGCGCGCGAGAGCGCCGACTTGCGGTTGGCGGCCTGGTTCTTGTGGATGACGCCTTTACTGGCGGCCTTGTCGAGCTGACGGCTGGTGGTGACCAGCAACGCGCCGGCCTTGTCCTTGTCGCCGGCCTCGACGGCCTCCCGGAATCCACGGACAGCCGTGTGAAGCGACGACTTCACCGACTTGTTGCGCAGTCTGCGGCGCTCGTTGGTCTTGATGCGCTTTTCCTGCGACTTGATGTTGGCCACGCGTGTTTCCTTCGTAAATCCAGGTTGGCTTGGTTGCAAAGACTGTATAGGCGCCCTGACCTGCAGGCAGCGAGGGTTCAGATTACCAGCGCAACGGCTAAATGCCCAAAATGACGGCGCTGGCCTGCCGAAACGCCGCAATTGGTGCAGCATGTCAATGGTGAGTCTTCGAACACTGCCTGCCGACAGCGCGCAGTCGTCGCGCACCCGCTCGCCGAAAGCCGTACGTCATGACGGGATTTTCGGCGGCTACAACAGCCTGGGCAGCTATTCGAAGGCCTTTGACGAGATGTTCGACGCCCAGGGCAACGTTCGTGGCCCCTACAAGGGCATATTCGCCGAGCTGGCACCATCTGACGCCTCGGAGTTGGCGGCCCGCTCCGACGCCCTGGGTCGTGCCTTCATCGATCAGGGGATCACGTTCTCCCTGTCCGGCCAGGAGCGGCCATTCCCGCTCGATCTCGTCCCGCGGGTGATCTCCGCGGCGGAGTGGACCCGGCTCGAGAAGGGAATCACCCAGCGGGTCAAAGCGCTCGAGGCCTACCTCGACGACATCTACGGTGAACAGGAGATCCTGCGCGACGGGGTCATCCCGCGTCGGCTCGTCACCTCATGCGAGCACTTTCACCGTGAGGCGGTGGGGATATCTCCGCCCAACGGCGTCCGCATTCACGTCGCCGGCATCGATCTGGTCCGCGACGCGCAGGGCTCTTTCCGCGTGCTGGAGGACAACCTGCGCTCCCCGTCCGGTGTCTCGTACGTGATGGAAAACCGGCGCACGATGGCGCGGGTCTTCCCCAACTTGTTCGCGACCCACCGGGTACGGGCCGTCGGCGACTATTCGTCGCATCTGCTGCGGGCGCTGCGCAACGCGGCCGCCTCCAACGAGGCAGATCCGACGGTCGTGGTGTTGACACCCGGTGTCTACAACTCGGCGTACTTCGAACATTCGCTGCTCGCCCGTCAGATGGGGGTCGAACTCGTCGAGGGTCGCGACCTGTTCTGCCGCGACAACACGGTGTATATGCGCACCACCGCCGGCGAGCGTCAGGTCGACGTCATCTACCGGCGCATCGACGACGATTTCCTCGACCCCATGCAGTTCAACCCCAACTCGGTGCTAGGGGTCGCCGGCCTGCTCAACGCAGCACGGGCGGGGAACGTCGTGATCTCCAGCGCGGTCGGCAACGGGGTCGGTGACGACAAGCTGGTCTACACCTACGTCCCGACGATCATCGAGTACTACCTCGGTGAGAAGCCGCTGCTGGCCAATGTCGACACATACCGGTGCTGGCTCGACGAGGAACGCGAGGAAGTCCTCGATCGGGTCGACGAACTCGTCATCAAGCCGGTCGAGGGCTCGGGTGGGTACGGCATCGTGTTCGGCCCCGAAGCCTCCGAGAAGGAACTCGCCGCGATCACCAAGAAAATCCGAAGCGACCCGCGCGGGTGGATCGCTCAGCCGGTGGTTCAGCTTTCCACCGTCCCAACCCAGATCGACGACAATTTGGCGCCCCGGCACGTCGACCTGCGCCCGTTCGCCGTCAACGACGGCGACGAGGTCTGGGTGCTGCCCGGCGGCCTGACCAGAGTCGCGTTGCCCGAAGGGTCGCTGGTGGTCAACTCCAGCCAGGGCGGCGGATCAAAAGACACCTGGGTGCTGGCCTCGCGCGCGTCGGTGGCCGACCGCGAACTCGCCGCGGCCGAAGTGGTGCGGTCGCTGCCCAAAACGCCCAAGGCGGCGAAGAACGAGAACGGCGACAGTTCACAGCAACAGCAACAGCAACAGTCGCAGGCACCCCGCGCCACGAATGGAACTCAACAAAGCCAGCAGCAGCAACAGCAGCAGGCACTGAGAAGGAGCCAATGATGTTGGCCCGCAATGCCGAATCGCTGTACTGGATCGGTCGCTACGTCGAGCGTGCCGACGACACCGCCCGCATCCTCGACGTGACAGTCCACCAACTGCTCGAGGACTCCAGCGTCGACCCCGACCAGACCTCGCGGACCCTGCTGCGCGTGCTGGGCATCGAACCACCCGACGAGTCGCTGGACGTGTGGTCGCTGACCGACATCGTCGCCTTCAGCCGCGACACTCAGGGCGCATGTTCGATCGTCGAGGCCATCTCTGCCGCTCGCGAGAATGCCCGCGGTGCCCGCGAAGTCACCTCGACCGAGATCTGGGAGTGCCTCAACACCACCTACAATGCGCTCGCCGAGCGTGAACGCGCAGCGAAACGTCTTGGGCCGCATGAGTTCTTGTCGTTCGTCGAGGGCCGCGCGGCGATGTTCGCCGGTTTGGCGGACTCGACATTGAGCCGCGACGACGGCTACCGGTTCATGGTGCTGGGCCGCGCGATCGAACGGGTCGACATGACCGTTCGGCTGCTGCTGGCTCGTGTCGGCGACAGTGCCTCGTCGCCTGCCTGGGTGACGGTGCTGCGCAGCGCGGGTGCGCACGATACCTATCTACGCACCTACCGCGGTGTGCTCGACGCAGCTCGGGTGGTCGAGTTCATGCTGCTGGACCGGCTTTTCCCACGGTCTGTCATGTACTCGTTGCGGCTCGCCGAGCACAGCCTCGACGAACTGCATCATCGCGCCCCCAATCGCGTCGGTGCCACTGCAGAGACACAGCGACTGTTGGGCCGCGCGCGCAGCGAGCTGGAGTTCCTGCGCCCGGGCATGCTCCTGGAGTCGCTCGAAGAACGCCTCGCCGGCTTACAGATGACGTGCGCGGACGTCGGAGAAGCATTGGCGCTGGAGTACTTCCACTCCGCACCGTGGGTGGCGTGGACGGACGCGGGACACCATGGCTCGCTGGTCATCGAAGAAGGCGAAGTCTGATGTGGCGGCTGAGGGTGGTGCATTCCACCGGTTACGCCTACAGGTCACCGGTGACCGCCTCCTTCAACGAGGCCAGGCTGACCCCACGATCGGATTCCCGGCAGAACGTCATCCTGAACCGCGTCGAAACCGTGCCCGCGACAAGGTCATACCGCTACGTCGACTATTGGGGTACCGCGGTGACGGCGTTCGACCTGCACGCTCCGCACACCGAGCTTGAAGTGACCTCGTCGTCGGTGGTGGAGACCGACCGCGGCGATATGCCGGAGGACAATGTCAATTGGGAGGACCTGCGTTCGGTGGCGGTGATCGACCGCTTCGACGAGGTTCTCAGCCCGACGGACTACACACCGGACAGCAAGCGGATCGCGCGGGTTGGACAACGCATCGCGAAGTACCACGATCCACGTGAGGCTGTCACCGCTGCGGCAAACTGGGTGCACAGCGAACTGGACTACGTCCCGGGGACCACCGGCGTGCACTCGTCTGGACTGGACGCGCACCGCGAAGGCAAGGGCGTCTGCCAGGACTTCGCTCATCTCACCCTGATCCTGCTGCGCAGCATGGGAATTCCCAGCCGCTACGTGTCGGGGTATCTGCATCCGAACAAGAAGGCCAAAATCGATGACACCATCGACGGCCAGAGTCATGCGTGGGTGCAGGCGTGGACGGGCGGCTGGTGGAACTACGACCCCACCAACGACGCCAACATCAACGAGCAGTACATCAGCGTCGGTGTCGGCCGAGACTATTCGGATGTCAGCCCGCTCAAAGGCATCTACTCCGGCGAAGGTTCGACCGACCTCGACGTCGTCGTGGAGATCACCAGGCTGGCCTGACCCCTTACGGTCACGCCCCGAGAGTGCGCTGGATGTCGCCCTTCATCAAGTTCAGTTGCGAACCCCAGTAGGCCCAGCCGTGTATGCCGTTCGGTGGGAAGTTGAACGTGGCGTTATTGCCGCCCGACTCGATGTACGCTCGCTCGAAGTTCCTGTTGCTGTCCAGAGTGATGGACTCGAGAACCTGGCCGGGAAGACCGGTGTCACCCAACTCACTTGGCCGACCGTTGCCGCAGTACACCCAGATCCTGGTGCCATTGCTGACCAGCCGGCTGACGTTGATCGTGGGATCGTTGCGCTGCCACGCCGGGCCGCCGCCGGGTCCCCACATCGCGTTGGCATCGAAGCCGCCCGCGTCGCGCATGGAGATGCCGACCAACGCCGGCCAGATTCCCTGGGACAGGTTCATGAAGCCCGACAGCGATCCGGCGAAGATGAACTGACCAGGGTGGTACGCGGCCAGGATCAGCGCCGAGGTGGCCGACATGGACAGGCCCACAACGGCGTTGCCGCTAGGAGAGATGCCCTTGTTGGCGGACAAATAGGCGGGCAGCTCCGAGGTTAGGAACGTTTCCCACTGGTAGTTGTACGTGGTGCCGTTGCCGACTGCCGGGCCCTGCCAGTTGGTGTAAAAGCTCGACATTCCGCCGACGGGCATCACCACGGACAGACCGGACTCGTAGTACCACTCGAACGCGGCGGTCTCGATGTCCCAGCCACTGTTGTCGTCGCGGGCGCGAAGGCCGTCGAGGAGGTAGACGGCATGCGCCCCTCCGCCCTGGAACTTGACGGGGATATCGCGGCCCATCGCCGCGGACGGCACCATCAGCGTCTCCACGGGAAGACCGGGTCGCGAGTACGCGGCGGCCGATCCCGAACCGCCTGCGACCGCGATCCACCCCGGCAACACAAGGGCCGCCAGGGCGCCGGCGAAGAGTCTGCGCGCCAATCTGCTCACTGATGTCATTTGATTCGCACATCTTTTCAATTGCCTGCCGCATCACCTGCGGACTTCGATTCGGGTCTTACGGGCCCGCACTTCCGACGCTGCCGGTTCAGGTGCTGCTGCTTCACACCCGCCGTAGTTGGCCAGCGCTCCCGCAATCCGCGGCGGCTGCCATTGGATATGTCGGCGACCGACAATGCCACGTTACGACTGCGGGCTCCGTGGCGCCACGATCGTCATTCTTCGGTCATGACCCCGCAGGCTTGGCGCAGACGCCGGGGTGAACCTCGACGCGGTGCAGATCGTCACCCAACTCGATCTGGCGGTCGAACGCCGTCGCCGCCAGCGCGCGCCACTCGTCCTCCTGGCCGGGCGCGATAGCCGGCACATAGTGGGTGAGGATCAGAATGCCCACCCCTGCCCGTGTCGCGGTGGCCGCCGCCTGCTCGACGGAGGAGTGGTAGTCGCAGATGTCCCGGATGCGCTGCATCGGCATCGCGTCGATCAGATCTTTGCGAATCACGGTGTGCACCAATGCACCTGCGCCGGATGCCAGGGTGTCGAGGCTCTCGCACGGCACGGTGTCGCCGGCCAGGACCACCGACGCATCACCGTGCTCGACGCGAAAACCGATGGTGGGAGCCACCGGGCGGTGGTCGGTCGGCGCGACGCGAATCTGCACACCGTCGCGATCCCACACCGGACCGTCGGTGTACTCGAACACCTCCACCGGCGGTGGCGAGGTCAGGTCCGCATGATGAGCGATGCGGTACCCGATATCGAACCCGAACGCCTTGAGCGTGGCCTCGACCACCTCAGCCGTGCCGGGCGGACCGATGATGGGCAGCGGCGCGGGATCGGGTGTGAACTCCGAGACCCAGCGGGTGATGATGACGTCGCCCAAATCGGCGATGTGATCGCTGTGGAGGTGGGTCAGCAGCAGCGCGGTCACCCCGGCGGCCCCGGTGCCCGCGGCCGTCAGCCGCTGCTGAACGCCGCGGCCGCAGTCGACGAGGAACGTCTGACCACCCGCACGCACCAGCGTCGACGGACCCGCGCGGTTCGCATCGGGGATGGGGCTTCCGGTGCCGAGCAGCGTTACCTCGATCATGGGGCTAGGTATACCTGCCGGGCCGAATGGATGTGGGCTATTCGCGGCCCGCGGACACCCAGCCGAGGTTCCCGAAGCGGTGGCCCGTGACCGCCGCTGCCGCGGCATCCAACGCATCGAGCTGTTCCGGTGTCAGCGTCACCGACAGCGATCCGCGGTTCTCCTCGACGCGAGCCGCGCGCCGGGTCCCCGGGATCGGCACGGCTGCCACTGAAAGGGCCCCGGCGCGGTATCGCAACCAGGCGAGCGCGACTTGTGCAGGCGTCGCGCCCTGTTGAGCGGCCACCGATTTCACGAGTTCCACGACCGCCAGATTGGCGTCCAGCGCACCCTCGCCGAACCGGGGCATGGTGCGGCGGAAATCCGTCGACGGCAGGTCGTCGGTGGAGCTGATCGTTCCGGTGAGGAAGCCGCGGCCGAGTGGCGAATAGGGGACGAATCCGACACCGAGCTCGGCGGCCGTCGGCACGACGTTGGCCTCGACGTCACGGCTCCAGATCGACCACTCGCTCTGCACCGCCGCGATCGGGTGCACCGCGACGGCAGCTCGCAGCTCGTCGGCTGTCACCTCCGACAGCCCGAGGTGGCGAACCTTGCCCGCGGCCACCAGTTCGGCCATGGCTCCCACCGTTTCTTCGATCGGCACATTCGGGTCGCGGCGGTGCATGTAATAGAGGTCGACGACATCGGTCTGCAGCCGTTGCAGGCTCTCGTCGATGCACTGACGGACATAGTCGGCGTCACCGCGGGAGACGAGCTCTCGCGCCGAGCGCTGGGCCGGATTGCTCGCGATGCCGAACTTCGTTGCCAGCGTGACCTCATCGCGACGATCGGCCAAAAGCTCGGAGATCAGCCGCTCGTTGTCCCCGTTGCCGTAGATATTTGCGGTGTCGATGAAGGTCACACCCAGGTCCAGGCTGCGGTGCAGCGTGGCCAGCGACTCCGCATCGTCCACCTCGCCGTACACCGGAGTCAGCGCCATCGCGCCGAAACCGATTGCACTGACTGATAGTTCGTCACCCAGCTTGACGGTGGGCACAGAGTTGTCGGCTGCCATGATCGTTCCTCTCGCGTCGACGGTCGAAAGACAAGAGGATGTAGCGCCTCCTACTACGCTTCTATTCCTCGAGAGCACTTTTGGGACACGTTATTGGGACAGCGATGCCAAAAGCTTTCGCGCAAGGCGACTCGGACCTAGCCTGAGATGGGGCAGTTCACGAGCGGAGGCAACGATGCGGATCGCGGACGTATTGCGGAACAAGGGTGCGTCGGTGGCGACCATCACCCCGGAGACTTCGGTGTCCGGGCTGCTCACCGAGCTTTCCGTACACAACATCGGCGCAATGGTGGTGGTCTCGCCCGACGGAGTGATCGGCATCGTCTCCGAGCGCGACATCGTACGGGCACTGCAGCAGCGTGGCGCCGACCTGCTGCGGATGCCGGTGTCGGAGATCATGACGACATTCGTGGCGACCTGCGCCCCGACCGACTCCGTTGACAGTCTCAGCGCGCTGATGACCACGAAGCGGGTCCGGCACATCCCGGTTATGGAGAACGGCCGGCTCGTCGGAATCGTGAGCATCGGCGACGTCGTGAAGACGCGGATGGAAGAGCTCGAAGCCCAGCAGGAGCAACTGCAGGCCTACATCACCCGTGGCTGAGATCGAGGTAGCGCCCTCGCAGCGGCGCGACGTGCGCCAGGTGTCAACGGTGCTCGCGAAGGCCTTCTACGACGATCCCGTGATGACGTGGATGCTGCCCGACGACACCACCCGGCTCAATGCGCTGACTCGCGCGTTCGCGGGGCTGACCCGCCATCACTTCCTGTCGCGCGGGGGATCGGAGGTCGGGCGGCGCGGCGGCACCGTCGGCGCGGCCACGCTGTGGGACCCGCCCGGTCAGCGCAAGGCGTCGAGGCTCGAGGAACTCGTCATGATGCCGATGATGTTGTGGGCGTTCAGGTCTCGCGTCCCGGCCACCCGCCAGGTGATGGAACTCATGGAGAAGCATCACCCCGAGGATCCGCACTGGTACCTGATGGTCATCGGCAGCGACCCGTCGGTCCGGGGCGAGGGTTTCGGCCAGGCGCTGATGCGGTCGCGCCTCGACCGGTGCGACGCCGAGGGGGCCCCGGCATATCTAGAGAACAGCAATCCGCGCAACGAGTCGTACTACATGCGGTTCGGCTTCGAGGTGACCGGCGAGATCAAGCTGCCCAACGGCGGGCCGCCCATGTGGCCCATGTGGCGCGACCCTCGCTAGCTCCAGGAGTACTCGGTGCGCAGCCGCATCGCGACAACGTCGAACGACTCCCGCGGCAGGATCGCGCCTTCGCGGCGGATACCCTCTTCTGGCACGTCGAGCACCCGGTCCAGCCGCACCCAACTCGCCCTGCTCTCGTAGTCCCAGCTGCCGCTGCCGATGCCCACCCAGTTGGGGTCGTCGCGGTGATGTTCCTGGCTGGAGAGCAACAGACCGAGCAACACGGACTGGTCGCGCCCCACAACCAGCACCGGCCGATCCTTCCCCTTCGACGGATCGTCTTCGTAGACCACCCAGGTCCATACGATCTCTCCCGGGTCGGCGCGGCCGTCAAGATCAGGGGCGTAGGCCAGCCTGCGCGCCCGCTGCGCGGTCGGGACGAAGTTCTGGCTCACCGGGCGGCCCGCGGTGATCGCCCGGGTCTCCTCGGTCGGGGTGCCCACAATGACGTCGATACCGAGCTTGATGCCCTGCTGGATACCGCGCGTCACGGTGTCGGATTGCAATTGTTGGCGGATGAACTTCGGCGCCTCGTTGAACACAAGGTTCTCCGCAAAGCGCTGGAAAGTCTTCCACGGCGCAGCCATATCGACGAGCTTAAGCGAAGCTGCGTTCTCACGATTGTGTCGTCGGGGGGCTATCTCGATACCCTGGTAGCGCACACCGCCGCGCTCACCAGGAGATTCCCATCAGCAGTTTCGCCGACAAGACCTTCACGGCGCCGGCGCAGATTCGGAATTTCTGCATCATCGCCCACATCGACCACGGCAAGTCGACGCTGGCCGACCGGATGCTGCAGTTGACCGGTGTGGTCGCCGATCGCGACATGCGTGCCCAGTACCTGGACCGGATGGACATCGAGCGCGAGCGCGGCATCACGATCAAGGCGCAGAACGTCCGGTTGCCTTGGCAGCTCGACGGCACGGACTACGTCCTGCATCTGATCGACACCCCGGGCCACGTCGACTTCACCTACGAGGTGTCCCGGGCGCTGGAGGCGTGCGAGGGCGCGGTGCTGCTGGTGGACGCCGCCCAGGGCATCGAGGCGCAGACGCTGGCCAATCTGTATCTGGCACTGGACCGCGATCTGCACATCATCCCGGTGCTCAACAAGATCGACCTGCCCGCCGCCGACCCGGACCGCTACGCCGCCGAGATCGCCCACATCATCGGCTGTGAGCCTTCCGACGTATTGCGGGTGTCGGGGAAGACCGGCGACGGGGTCGCCGACCTGCTCGATCACGTCGTCCGCGAGGTGCCGCCGCCGACAGGCGACGCCGACGCCCCGGCCCGGGCGATGATCTTCGATTCGGTGTACGACACCTACCGCGGTGTGGTCACGTACGTACGCGTGGTGGACGGCAAGATAGTCCCGCGCGAACGCATCAAGATGATGTCCACCGGGACCACCCATGAGCTGCTGGAAGTGGGCATCGTCTCACCTGAACCCAAACCTTCCGACGGCCTTGGCGTGGGGGAGGTCGGATACCTGATCACCGGCGTGAAGGACGTGCGCCAGTCCAAGGTCGGCGACACCGTGACGAGTGCTCGACACGGAGCGGCCGATCCGCTGACCGGCTATCGCGAACCGCGGCCGATGGTCTACTCCGGGCTCTATCCGGTGGACGGTTCCGACTATCCAGACCTTCGCGACGCGCTGGAGCGGCTGCAGCTCAATGATGCCGCGCTGTCATGGGAGCCGGAAACCTCGGTGGCGCTGGGATTCGGGTTCCGCTGCGGCTTTCTAGGCCTCTTGCACATGGAGATCACGCGGGAGCGCCTCGAGCGCGAGTTTGATCTCGATTTGATATCGACGTCACCCAACGTCGTGTATCGCGTTGTGCAGGAGGACGCTACGGAGATCGTCGTCACCAACCCGTCGGACTGGCCCGACGGCAAGGTCCGCAACGTGTACGAGCCCGTGGTGAAGACGACGATCATCGCGCCGAGCGAGTTCATCGGCACGATCATGGAGTTGTGCCAGTCGCGGCGGGGCGAACTCGGCGGCATGGACTACCTCTCGCCGGAGCGGGTCGAGCTGCGCTACACAATGCCGTTGGGGGAGATCATCTTTGACTTCTTCGACATGCTGAAGTCGCGCACCCGCGGCTACGCCAGCCTCGATTACGAGGAGGCCGGCGAGCAGGAATCGGATCTGGTCAAGGTCGACATTCTGTTGCAGGGCGAGGCCGTCGACGCGTTCAGCGCGATCGTGCACAAGGATTCGGCCTACGCCTACGGCAACAAGATGACGACCAAACTCAGGGAGCTGATTCCGCGTCAGCAGTTCGAAGTTCCGGTGCAGGCCGCGATCGGATCGAAGATCATTGCTCGCGAAAACATCCGCGCGATACGCAAAGACGTGCTATCGAAGTGCTACGGCGGTGACATCACACGCAAGCGCAAGCTGCTGGAGAAGCAGAAGGAAGGCAAGAAGCGGATGAAGACCATCGGTCGGGTCGAGGTGCCGCAGGAGGCGTTCGTCGCGGCGCTGTCCACCGACGCCCCGGCCGACAAGACGAAGAAGTAGGCCCCGATGCGCTCAACGGCTCTCGCAGCGGCTGTGTTGAGTGCATGCGTCGTGCTTGCGGCATGCGCCGCTCCTGCGCAGGATGCGCGACCAACCGTTCGCATCGCCGAAGCCGTCCAACCATCTCCGACGCGCGCGCTGGAGAAGATTCTGCCGAGCCAGGAAGAGTTGGCCGCCATCCTCGGCTCGACCGGCATGATGGGCCAACGCGTACAGGGCGGCCCCGACATGCTGCTGGCGAGTGTCGGCGAATCCGACGCGACGCCCGCCGAATGCGTCAGCCCGACATACCGGCTGCAGCGGGTGGTCTACGACGCGGGTCCGGTGCAATCGGTGGCGAGCCAGTCGTGGGCAGGCGGATCTTTCGACGGCCCGCCGGTGTCGGGCTTCTTCGGCGTGGTGCAATTTTCCTCGGAGGCTGACGCACAGGCGTTCTTCGCCGCCTCGGCAGACAAGTGGTACCGCTGTAACGGGCAGACGGTGGTGTTGAACCAACCCGACCATGGCGCACAACGAACGAGCAGGATCACCGACGTGACCGTCGATGGCCGGATGGTGTCGGCGATGGTGATGCAGGATGCGGGTTCGATGACCCAACGTGCGCTCGGGGTCGTGGCGGATTGTGTTGTGGACGTGGAGATTTCCGACATCAACAGTCTGAGCGGCCCACGGGGGGCTTCGGCAGTGGCGGGCCTGATGCTGGACAAGGTCGGCACGTCGTAAAGGCTTTACGACCCGGAATTGACAGGTGGTGCACGTATTTGCCACGAGTCGGTCACAATAGCGCGGTGACCTATATCGGTACGGCAACCCGGGCACGCGCCGTGTTTGCCGTGATCGCAGCATCCGCCCTGCTCACCGGCTGCGTGAGCACCATCTCTGGCACCGCGACGCGTCCACCGAACGCGGGCCCGGGCGATGCGCCGCCGCTGAGTGAGTCCGAACTCGACGACGTGGTGCTCTCGATCGGCGAGATCAACGCGATCATGGGGTCGTCGACCATGGAAGTCACCAGCGAGCTGGAAGAAATGACCGACCATTCCGACGCTGTTTCGGACCCGGAGTGCCTCGGCGCGATCTACGGGGCCGAGGAGCCGGTGTATGCGGGCAGCGGCTGGACCGCTGTACTGGACCAGATTTCGCGTGAAGAAGGCGACGACAACGAGCACTGGGTCGAGCAGACCGTCGTGTTGTATCCGTCGGCGGATGACGCGCTGAAATTCTTCGACGAATCCAAGGCGATGTGGGAGGGATGCTCCAACTACACGGTTTCAGTGGATGACGACGGCACCGCCTACGACTGGGAACTCGGCGAAGTCTCCGCCGAAGACACGCTGATCACCCAGGTGACGACACAACAGGAGGCCGGCGGGTGGGCATGTCAGCACGCGCTCTCGCCCGTCTCGAACATCACCCTCGAGGTGTGGGCGTGCAGTTACTCCCCGGGTGACGAGGCCGCGACCATCGTCGAACGACATGATCGCCAACGCCGCCAAGAAATAGTGTCGCCGCTACGACGGCGCGTTTGCCGGCACGAAAACCCCTGAGCTGTCGGCCTCTTCCTCGGCGCGGATCACGTGCACGACGGCATTGATCAACGCCAGGTGGGTGAAAGCCTGCGGGAAGTTGCCCAGATGCCTTCCGGTCCTAGGCTCGATCTCCTCGGCATAAAGATGCAGCGGGCTCGCGAACGACAACAGCCGCTCGCACAGGTGCTTGGCGCGGTGGATCTCACCGATCTCGACCAACGCGGACACCAGCCAGAACGAGCAGATCGTGAACGTGCCTTCCTCGCCTGACAGCCCGTCGTCGGTCTCCTCGACGCGGTACCGCAGCACCAACCCGTCCTCGGTCAGTTCGTCGGCGATCGCCAGAACCGTGGCGCGCACGCGCGGATCGTCGGCGGGCAGGAAGCGGGTCAGCACGGCCAGCAGCAGTGACGCGTCGAGTGCATCGTCGCCGTAGCGCTGGGTCAGCACCCCGCGGGAATCCACTCCCTTATTGAGGATGTCGGCCTTGATCTCCTCGGCGAAGGCGCGCCATTGCTGCGCGTAGGACTTCTCACCCTGCAGCTCGGCGAGCTTGGAGCCGCGGTCCAGGGCGACCCAGCACATGATCTTGCTGGACGTGAAGTGTTGCGGCTCGCCGCGCACCTCCCAGATGCCGCGGTCGGGTTCCTTCCAGTGTTTGATCGCTTCCTCGACCTGTTGCTTGAGCACCGGCCACAGCGTGTCGGAGATCTGTTCTCGTGACTTGGCGTGCAGGTACACCGAATCCAGCATCGTGCCCCAGATGTCGTGCTGCATCTGGTTGTATGCGCCGTTGCCGATCCGCACGGGGCGGGCGTTGTCGTAGCCGGACAGGTGGTGGAGTTCCTCCTCGACGAGGCTGCGTTCCCCGCCGACGGCGTACATCACCTGAAGGGGGTGCCGCTCACCGTTATTGGCTCCGGAGACGTCGGCTATGAACGCGAAGAAGTCGTCGGCCTCCCGGTCCAGGCCCAGCGTGTACAGGCCCCACAGTGCGAACGTCGAGTCGCGCACCCAGGCGTAGCGGTAGTCCCAGTTACGTTCGCCCTGAGGCGTTTCCGGCAACGACGTGGTGGGCGCGGCGAGCAGCGCACCCGTCGGCGAATACGTCAGGCCCTTGAGCGTCAATGCGCTGCGCTGCAGATACGCGCGCCACGGGTGATCGGGGAAGTCGCCGATGTTGATCCACTGCCGCCAACACTCACTCGTCGCCCACATCTTGTCGGCGGCTTCGTCATAGGTCTGGGGTGCCGGATGCTTCGACCAGGACAACGCGACATAGGCGTTGTCGCCCTCCTTCATTCGCGTACGTGCTCGCGCCTCGTGACCCTCCAGCCCCAACCGCAGATTCGTGGTCAGCCGCATCGTCGGATGTGCGTCGGGATCGCGACTGGCCCGCGCGATCGCCTCGCTGTAGGCCTGCGCCGAGTACTCCCACGTCGCCTGGTTGCGGTGGTAGTCGAACGCCGGCTCGCAGTTCATCACCAACTCGACGGTGCCGCTCACACATCGCACGGTGCGCAGCAGGATGTGCTCGGCGTCCCAGTCCATCGGGGTGCGCCGATGCGTGCGCGACCGGGTCTCGAGGTCATGCCACGGCCCCATGACGAGCGCGTCGCGCACGATCATCCAGCCTGTGTGCGTCTGCCAGGTGGTCTCCAGGATCAGGCTGCCGGGCAGGTAACGGCGCGCTGCGGGGACCGTCACGCCGTACGGCGCGAGGCGGAAATGACCCGCGCGGCGGTCCAGGATGGCGCCGAACACGCTGGGAGAATCGGGGCGCGGGATGCACAGCCACTCGACCGAGCCCGCCGATGAGATCAGGCAGGTCGTTTCGCAGTCCGACAGGAATGCGTAGTCCGCGATCGGCGGGAATGGGTTCCGCAAGGATCCGCCGGCGGTGTACGGCACCGGCGCCGTCACTGTCAGCGGGGTGTCGTAATCGTCCTTCGATGCCCCGCCGGAGGCCGCGGTGTCTTGCAGAACCATTCGCACATCATCGACTGCCGACGTGCCTGGCGTCCACTCATCACGTGCGTGTCCCGCGGCGGTCCGATCAGCGCCGGGCAAACTCCGGCACATGTTCGGGCAGCGGCCCGATCGCGATCCCGTACCCAGCCGCGGTGCGCAGCGGCCGGAACCGTGCGGCGAGCCGCACCAGCTGTGGCGGTTTTGCCTGCCCAGTCGAAGTCACGGCCACCGCGATGACGCGGCTGTGGACCAGCCGCTGCACCGCCTGGATCAGTGCCGCAGGCAGCCAGCGCCGGGCCTGAATGCGGGCCAAGTGCCTGGTGGAGACGCTGCCTGCGCGCAGCGGTCCCGCGAGCGTTCGCGCCGCTGCGACAGCGTCTGCTACCGCGAGGTTGATCCCCACCCCGCCGACCGGGGACATCGCATGCGCGGCGTCGCCGATCAATAACAGTCCATCGCAATACCAGCGCCGCAGCCGGTTGAGCTGTACATCGAGCAGTTTCACGTCGTCAAACGACGTCAGCGACCTGACGTGGTCCGCCAGCCACGGCACCAGGGCCACCACAGCGCGGTGCAGCGCCTCGATGCCCTGCGCGCGCAGCTGCGCGTCGCGGCCCTTCGGGATGGCGTAGGCGCACTGGTAGTAGTCGCCGCGATCGATGACGAACTGCGCCGCCCCTGCGCCGAGCACACCGGTCAGGCCGTGCGGGTCGTCGGGGTTGCGTGGTAGCCGGAACCACCACACATCCATCGGTGCGCCGAAGGTTCTCGGTCGCAGGTCCATGCCGCTGCGCAGTGTGGACGAGCGGCCGTCACATGCGACGGTCAGCGCCGCAGTCATCTCCCGCATCTCGCCGTCGGCGCCTCGGTATCGGACCCCGACCACCTTTCCCGCGCGCACTATCGGCCCGAGCACCTCGGTGCTGCGGAGCAGGCGGAACGTCGGCTCCTTCTCGGCGGCGGCGGCCAGCAATTCAAGGAAATCCCATTGCGGCACGAGCGCAATGTGCTTGTGCGGCCCGGGGATTCGGCTCAGATCGATCTTCACTTCGGTGCCCTGTACGGTCATCGCCAACGTGTCGATCTCGCGGTGCGGCATTCGCGCGAACTCCGATGCCAGCCCCAGCTCGTCGAGAAGACGAAGGGTGCTGGCGTGCACCGTGTCGCCGCGGAAATCGCGCAGGAAGTCGGCGTGCTTCTCCATGACCGTGACGTCCACGCCCGCGCGGGCCAGCAGCAGTGCGAGCATGATCCCCGCGGGACCGCCGCCGGCGACGATGCAGGTGGTGTCCCCTGCCTTGCGGGGGCCGCAGTCTGAGCTGACGCTGCTCTGCTTGTCGGCCGGCACGCGGCTATCTTCGCATCGAATAGTCTGGCCGGGTGGGCGCCTTTCTCAGTTGGTGGGACGGTGTCGAGCTGTGGCTCTCCGGGCTGCCTTTCGTCGCCCAGACCGCGGTGGTGATGCCGGTCGTGCTGGCCCTGGCCTACGGAGTTGCCGTGGTGCTCGACGGGGCACTCGGTAACGGGATACGCGTCTTGCGCCGGGTTCGGCACGACGACGAAGACGTCGAGTGAGCGGCGGTATGCCGCGGTCGAGGGTGACCTTGGTGCTCGTCATCCTGGTGGTGTTGGTGCTGGTCATGTGGCTGGTTACGCGGCAGGTCGGCTGAGGCTGAACTGAGCCGCAGCCTGAACTCTGTTATTCTTCGCGCCATGCGAACGGCATCCGGCAACAAGAGCGGCCATATCTTGGCTCTCATCGCCGTGGGTTTCACCGCCGTCGCTGATGTCTGTTGTTGTCGCTGACTCCATACCCGTCCGTGGTTTGGTTTCGGTAGCGGCTGACCTATGCCCAGATACCGATTCATCGCCTTGCCGTCGCGACGGGATTCCTTCTCATACCCGCGAGGAAAGGTCATCACGTGCTCAAACTCCGCAAGTCCTGGCGAAACGCCGCGATACTCGCCGCTACCGCAACCGTTCTCGCCGCCTGCGGCGGGGGATCCAGCGACGTCGCGGGTGGCGACGGCGAGCAAGGCGCTGCCGAAACCACCCTTACTGTGGTCGCGTACGCAGTGCCCGAACCGGGTTGGAGCAAGATCATTCCCGCGTTTGCGGCGACCGAAGAGGGCAACGGAGTAGCCGTCACGACGTCCTACGGCGCCTCGGGTGACCAGTCGCGGGCCGTCGTCGACGGCAAGCCGGCGGACCTGGTGAACTTCTCGGTGGAACCCGACATCACCCGTCTGGTCAAGGCCGACAAGGTGGCCAAGGATTGGAACGCGGACGCCACCCAAGGCGTCCCGTTCGGCTCGGTGGTTTCCCTCGTCGTGCGCGAGGGCAACCCCAAGAACATCAGGGACTGGGACGACTTGCTGCAGCCGGGGCTCGAGGTGGTCAGCCCGAGTCCGCTGAGTTCAGGGTCGGCCAAGTGGAACCTGCTGGCGCCCTACGCCGCCAAGAGCAATGGTGGCCAGGATCAGCAAGCCGGGCTCGACTTCGTCAACAGGCTGGTCAGTGACCACATCCGGACCAGGCCGTCGTCGGGTCGGGAGGCTACCGACCTGTTCCTGCAGGGCACCGGCGACGTGCTGCTGAGCTACGAGAACGAGGCGATCAACATCGAGCGCCAAGGTAAGCCGGTCGAACATGTCAACCCGCCGCAGACGTTCAAGATCGAGAACCCGGTCGCTGTCGTCACCTCCAGCGCACACCAGGAGCAGGCCAATGCGCTGAAGAACTTCCTCTATACCCCTGAGGGCCAGAAGATCTGGGCCCAGGCCGGTTTCCGCCCGGTCGACCCCGCGGTCGCCGAGGACTTCGCGACCGACTTCCCGACCCCGGAGAAGCTGTGGACGATCGACGACCTGGGTGGCTGGGAAGCCGTGGATCCTGCATTGTTCGATAAGGAGAATGGATCGATCACCAAGATCTACAAGCAGGCCACGGGATGACAGCTGCTCTTGACGACGAGGCGACCCGGCCGAAGTCCACCGGAAACGGTGGCGCCGGGCCATCTCGCGGCTTCTTCACCAGCCGATACGGCAGCACGAGGCTGCGCGTCGGCGTCGCGACGACCTGGCTGTCGATCATCGTGTTGCTGCCACTCGCAGCGATCGTGTGGCAGTCCGCCGGTGGCGGATGGACCGCGTTCTGGCGAGCGATCACCTCCAACGCCGCCCTGGAGTCGTTCCGTATCACGTTGACGATCTCGATCGCCGTCGCGATCATCAACCTCGTGTTCGGGCTGCTGGTTGCCTGGGTGCTGACTCGCGATGACTTCGCAGGTAAGCGATTCGTCGACGCGATCATCGACCTGCCCTTCGCGTTGCCCACCATCGTGGCCAGCCTCGTGATGCTTGCGCTCTACGGCCCGAACAGTCCTGTCGGCATCCACATCCAGCACACCAAGTGGGGTGTGGCCATCGCATTGCTGTTCGTCACGCTGCCGTTCGTGGTGCGGTCGGTGCAGCCGGTATTGCTGGAGTTGGATCGCGAGGTCGAGGAGGCCGCCGCGTCGCTGGGTGCCGACAACTTCACGATCTTCCGGTTCGTGATCCTCCCGGCGCTGTTGCCGTCGCTGCTCTCCGGTGCGGGGCTGGCCTTCTCCCGTGCCATCGGAGAATACGGTTCAGTGGTACTGATCGGCGGTGCGGTGCCGGGGGAGACCGAAGTGTCTTCGCAGTACATCCGCCAGCTGATCGAGTTCGATGACCGCACCGGTGCTGCGGCTGTATCCATTGTGCTGCTCGTGTTTTCGTTCGTCGTACTCTTCATCCTGCGCGCCATCGGATCACGGGCGGCCAAGCGCGAGGAGCTGGCCGCGTGATCCTCTCCCGTACGACGCGTTACCTGCTGCGCTATCTGGCCCTCGGGTATCTACTCGTGTTGCTGGTCGTGCCAGTCGGGCTGATCTTGTGGCGTACCTTCACGCCGGGTGTGGGCGCCTTCTTCGAGTCGATCACCACTCCGGCGGCCGTTTCGGCGCTGCAGCTCTCGCTGGTGGTGGTCGCGATCGTGGTGCCGCTCAACGTGATCTTCGGCGTCCCTACCGCGTTGGTGTTGGCGCGCAACCGGTTCCGCGGCAAGAGCATGCTGCAGGCGGTCATCGACCTGCCGTTCGCGGTGTCGCCGATTGTCGTCGGCGTGGCGCTGATCCTGTTGTGGGGATCGGCGGGCATATTCGGCTTCCTCGAGAACGACTTCGGCATCAAGATCATCTTCGGCTTCGCCGGTATCGTGCTGGCCAGCATCTTCGTCACGGTGCCGTACGTGATCCGCGAGGTCGAACCGGTGCTGCACGAGTTGGGCACCGACCAGGAGGAGGCCGCCTCCACGTTGGGCTCCAGTGGGTGGCAGACATTCTGGCGAATTACTTTGCCGTCCATCAAGTGGGGGCTGATGTACGGCGTGGTGCTGACCATCGCGCGCACGTTGGGCGAATACGGCGCGGTGATCATGGTGTCGTCGAACCTGCCCGGCACGTCCCAGACGTTGACGCTGCTGGTGTCGGACCGCCACGCCCGCGGTGCCGAGTACGGCGCGTACGCCATCTCGACGCTGCTGATGGCGGTGGCCGTGGTCGTCCTGATCGCCCAGGTGATTCTCGACGCCCGCCGCGAAAAGACAAGCAAATAGGCCCGAGGAGACGCTGATATGACGAACGCGATCACAGTGCGCGGCGCCAACAAACACTATGGCGACTTCGCCGCACTCGACAACGTGGACTTCGAGGTGCCGTCGGGCTCACTGACCGCGCTGCTGGGTCCCAGCGGGTCGGGGAAGTCGACGTTGTTGCGCGCCATCGCCGGCCTGGATCAGCCCGACACCGGCACGATCACCATCAACGGCCGAGACGTGACGTCGATTCCGCCGCAACGGCGTGGCATCGGATTCGTGTTCCAGCACTACGCCGCTTTCAAGCACCTCACCGTGCGTGACAACGTCGCATTCGGGCTGAAGATCCGCAAGAAGTCGAAGGCCGAAATCACGGAGAAGGTCGACAACCTCCTCGAAGTCGTTGGGCTCGCGGGATTTCAGACCCGCTATCCCAACCAGCTCTCCGGCGGGCAGCGTCAGCGCATGGCCCTGGCGCGCGCGCTAGCTGTCGACCCCGAAGTCTTACTTCTCGACGAACCGTTCGGCGCGCTGGACGCCAAGGTTCGTGAAGATTTGCGTGCCTGGCTGCGCCGCCTGCACGACGAAGTGCACGTCACCACAGTGCTCGTCACCCACGACCAGTCGGAAGCGCTGGACGTCGCCGATCGGATCGCAGTGCTGAACAAGGGCCGCATCGAGCAGGTCGGTTCGCCCACCACGGTTTACGACGAACCGGCCAATGCGTTCGTGATGTCTTTCCTTGGCGCGGTGTCATCGCTCAACGGCAGCCTGGTGCGACCACACGATATTCGCGTTGGGCGCAACCCCGAGATGGCCATTGCGGCGACCGACGATTCTATTCAGGCGACTGGCGTGGTGCGTGCCACCATTGACCGAATCGTCATGCTGGGCTTCGAGGTTCGCGTGGAGCTGACCAGCGCAGCGGACAAGACTCCGTTCACCGCGCAGATCACCCGCGGTGATGCCGAAGCGCTCGGGTTGAAGGAGGGTGACACCGTCTACGTCCGCGCCACCCGCGTCCCAGCCATTCCCGGCGGCACGGATGTCCCGAAGGCGGATGCGGCCGACGACGACGAGGCGCTGACGACGGCCTAGGTCACGATTTGCGTAACGCTACGGCGGTTTTCACCCCGGATTCCCGCCATGGCGTTACGCAAGTGAACCTCCCGGCGCCCTTACTACGCCGCTGCGGCCTTGACCGCACGGCCGACCTCGGTGCGAATCGCCGTGTATTCGGGTGAGCGACGGAGTTCGTCGGCATCGACGCCTGTGCGGGGCAGGTCGACCGGGAGGTCCAGTGCCACTTGTCCAGGGCGGCGGGTGAGCACCACGATGCGCGACCCGAGGAACGCCGCCTCGTCGGCGCTGTGGGTGACGAACACGGTGGTGCGGCCGGATTCGGCGCTGACCTGACGGACATCTTCCTGCAGGCGTTCCCGGGTGAGCGCGTCAAGTGCAGCGAACGGCTCGTCGAGCAGGAAGAGCGGCGTCTCGGCCGCCAGTGCGCGTGCGATCGCGACACGCTGTTGTTGGCCACCGCTGATCTCCCAGATCTTGCGGTCGGCGGTGCCCTCCAGGCCCACTCGGGACAATAATTGATCGCGACGGGCGACCCGGCGCTCCCGTGACACCTTGGCGTACTTGAGTGCCAGATCGATATTTCCGCCGACCGTGCGCCAAGGGAAGAGTCGCGGCTGCTGAAACACCACACCCGCCGTCACCCCGGGTGTCGGTGGCGTGCCCGACACCTGCACCTGTCCCTCGCTTGGCGATTCGAAGCCGGCCAGCAGGCGCAGCAGCGTGCTCTTACCGCAGCCCGACGCGCCGACCAAGACTACAAACGATCCGGGATCGATGCTGAGGTCGACCGGGCCCAATGCGGTGACCTCGTTGCGCCCTCTGCCGTAGCGATGGGACACCCCGGCAATCCGGATCGCCGCATTGTTGGCCTGCTCGGCAGCATCTTTCAGCTCACTGACTGAGGACACCGGGCAAGCCCTTGGTGTAGATCGCGTCCTGGAACGTCGACAGCGGTGCTGCTGACGGGATCTGCTTCTGGTCGGCCAGGAACTGCGATGCGCTCTGCAGGTTTGTTGCGATGTTGCCTGGTTGCCCCTCGGCGCCAAGCCAAACCGGTGAGGCGACCTGTTCAGGTGTGAGGAACACACCCTGCTTGATCTGACCTTCGGTCTGCTCGGGCGACAACCCGATCTCGGCGGCAACTGCCTTCGCGGCTGCGGCGGGATCCTCGTGGATCAACGTCAGGGCGCGGGCCTCCTGCTGACGCCAGATGTCGACGACCTCCGGATTGGCCGCGGCGAACTCGTCGGATACCACGCCCAGATCCAGCGTCGGCTTGCCGTCCTTGGCCAGTTGGCGGCTGGTGATGAGGTCCTTGCCGCTCTTGCGCAGGTCGTCCAGCGTCGGCAACCACGTGTAGGCCGCATCGATGTCCCCGCGGTCCCACGCGGCCAGAATTGCCTGAGGCTGCAGATCGACCAACTGAACATCGTTGGGGGACAGCCCATTCTGTGCCAGCGCCGCCAGCAGGCTATAGTGCGCGGTCGAGGCGAACGGCGTGGCGATCCTCTTACCCTTGAGCTGCGCGATGGTGTCGATAGCGCTTCCGTTGCGCGCGACCAGCGCTTCGTTGTCGCCTGCGACATCGAGGACGAACGCGACCTTGTACTGAATGTTCAGCGGAGCAGACAATCCGCGGGCCACCGGGCTGGATCCCAGTGCGCCGAAGTCGAGTTCCTTCGCGATGAACGCGGTGTTCACGTCGGCGCCGGAGTCGAACTTCGTCCACTTGATGTTGTAGTCGGGCAGCGCTTCTTCGAGCCAACGGTTGTTCTTCACGATGAGGTCCCCGCTGGGAAAGGTCTGGTATCCGATCCGGATGGTCGGCTTGCCAGCCTCCTGTCCCGGTTGGTCGACGGAGCAGCCCGCCAGCGCCATTGTGGCGACGGCGAGCGCGGCGAATAAGGCCTTGAATTTCATAGATTTTTCCTCTCCAAGGGACCGCGCGCCGTTCAATGGCACGAAGCAGACCGTCGATGACAAGTCCCGAGATGCCGATGGCGAAGATGCCGACGAGCACGACCGGGGTGTTGTTGTAATTGCTTGCGTCCTTGACCAATCCGCCGACACCGGGGATGCCGTTGAACAGTTCGGCTGCCACCACGGACGAGTACGCCATGCCGACCGCGAGGCGGATGCCGGTGAACGTTTCCGGCAGCGCCGAGGGAACGACGACGTCACGGATGACTTCGGTGCGCGAAGCGCCAAGCGCCCGAGCGGCTTCCTGCAGGCCCACCGGCGCGGCGACGACGGCTGCAGTGGTCGCGACGGCGGCGGGCGGCAGCGCGGCCAGGGCCAGTAGCGTGATCTTGGGCGCTTCGTCGATGCCGAGCCAGATGACCAGAAGGAAGAAGTAGGCCAGTGGGGGCAGGGCACGCAGGAACGTCAGCCAGGGCTCGAGCACGCTGCGCACCCAGCTGACCGAACCCATGACCAGACCGAGCAGTACACCCAGCGCCACCCCGATGACGACGCCGGCGAGTACGCGGCGCAGGGTCATGTAGAGGTGCTCGGTCAGCAGGTAGCCCGCGTATCCGCGGACTCCGTCATTCGTGGTGGAGACATCCAGGAAGGCACGCCAGACGGTGCTGGGGTAGGGGACGAACGTCTGGTTCCAGATTCCACTGGCCGCCACCAGCTGCCACCCGAAGACGAAGACGACCACCGACAGTAGGGGGAGTGCTGCGCGGGTGAGTCTGCCGCGCCACTTGCCTACGGGCGCAGTGGTGGTCGACGACCCGACCTGCGGGTCGTCGAGAGCAATATCTACGAACACCGACACTGTGAGCGACCTTCTGTTGCCGAGACGAAACGGGAATGGTTCAGCGACAGCAGGAGTCGTCAGACGGCATATCGGTCATTCCGGTATTCCTACCGGTTCGCCGTCGACGGGTGGAGATCTAGGCTCACCGCGAATTTATTGCCGTGTGTCAGGCAACCAAACGCTGATCGGCTTCGACGGCGTCGAAGCGGTCGAGCACCGTCGCGGCGACCAGATTGTGCGATCCGAGCGGCTCGGCGATCGAAATACCCAGTGCGGCAGCGTCAGCCGCCACCCGGTCGGTGATGATCCCGTGCGCCAAGAACCACGGCGCAATTACCAGATGCCGGGCGCCATCGACCCGTAGACGTTCGGCGGCGTCGGCCACGCCGGGATAAGGCCCGGTCGCGAACGCGGCTTGTGCTCCCACCCAACGGGTCCCGACGCTCAAGGCGCGCGCCACTGTCGATGTGCGCGCATTGGCGGCGTCACTCGACGAGCCGACGGCGACGACGATCACGCCCAAGCCGGGGTCCTCGGGCGACACCCCGATCTCGGACAACCGCTGTCGCAACACCGACAGCAGGGCAGGGTCTTCCCCGAGCACCTCGGCCTGTTCGACCCGCGCACCCGACTCCTCGATCACCGACGGGATGTCGATTCGTGCGTGATAGGCGTCGGCCAGTAAGAACGGCGCCACGACGCCGGCGGGAAGGTCTGCCAGCACGTCGCGCAAATTCGGGCCGGTCTTCTCGAGAAAAGCGGGACGGACGTCGAGCCAGGGCCGCAACCGCCGGATTCGGCCCGCCACGGCATGAGTGACCGCCGCCGCACGCGGGTCGACGCTGCCGTGTGCCGCCAGAACAAGCGTGCGGCGGGCGGGAACCGTCACGACGCGTGCAGCCCGCATTCCGTCTTGTTCTGGCCCGCCCAGCGACCGCTGCGCGGGTCGGCGCCCTCAACCGGCTTGGCCGTGCACGGCGCGCAGCCGATCGACGGATAGCCCTCGAAGACGAGGGGATTGACGAGTACATCGTTGGCGTCGATGTAGTTCTGCATGTCTTCGTCGGACCACGCGGCAATTGGGTTGATCTTCACCAGACCGAAAGCCTTGTCCCAGCTGATCAATGGCGCGTTGGCCCGCGTCGGCGCCTCCACCCGGCGAATGCCGGTGACCCAGGCGGAGTATCCGCGCAGCGCCTTGCCCAACGGTTCGACCTTGCGCATCCGGCAGCACTCACTGGGTTCGCGGGCGAACAGATCCTTGCCGAACAACTCGTCCTGCTTGGCGACGCTGTTCTCCGGCGTGACGTTCACCACGTTGATGTCGTAGACCGCCTCGACGGCATCACGCGTGCCGATGGTCTCGACGAAGTGGTAGCCGGTGTCGAGGAACAACACGTCGACACCGGGGCGCACCTTCGCCGCCAGGTCGACCAACACGGCATCCTGCATATTGGACGCGACGACGTAGTTGCCGCCGAAGTTCTCGTCGGTCCAGCGCAGCAGGTCATCGGCGTTGGCGCCGTCGAGTTCCGCCGCACCGCGTTCGGCCAACGCGATCAGGTCGACCTCGGTCATGAGTTCCGTCATCGCAAATCCGCCTCGTCTGCTCGTATTGCCCACGTAGCGAAACGCTCACCCTGCTCGCGTTGTTTCACGAAATTGCGAACAACGCGGTCGATGTAGTCACCCAGCTCCGTCGACAGCACCTTGTGCTGGCGCAGTTTGCGGCCGAAACCGCTGTCCAGGCCGAGGCTGCCGCCGAGGTGCACTTGGAAGCCCTCGACCGAATCGCCGTCGCCGTTGTCGATCATCTGGCCCTTGAACCCGATATCGGCGACCTGGATGCGCGCGCATGAGTTCGGGCAGCCGTTGATATTGACCGTGATCGGCACGTCGAGCTGGGCATTGACGTCCTCGAGTCGTCTCTCCAACTCGGGTACCAACACCTGTGCCCGGTTGCGGGTCTCGGCGAACGACAGCTTGCAGTACTCGATACCGGTGCAGGCCATCAGGTTCTTGCGCCAGTGCGACGGAGTCGACGGCAAGCCGAGCGCGTCCAGCCCGTCGCGCAGGACGTCGAGCTTTTCGTCCGGAACGTCGAGGATGACCAGCTTCTGGTACGGCGTGAACCGGATTCGGTCCGAACCCGCCGCCGAGGCGAGGTCTGCGACCTTCGTCAGGATCGTTCCTGTCACTCGTCCAGCGATCGGGGCGACGCCCACGGCATTGAGACCGTTCTTCTGCCTCTGCACCCCGACGTGGTCGAGCGGGTGCTTCAACGGCTCGGGGGCGGGCCCGTCGATCAGCTTGCGACCCAGGTACTCGTCCTCGAGCACCTGGCGGAATTTCTCGATGCCCCAGTCCTTGATCAGGAACTTCAGCCGCGCCTTGGAGCGCAGCCTGCGGTAGCCGTAATCGCGGAACACCGAGGTGACGCCCTCCCAGACATCGGGCACCTCCTCGAGCGGAATCCAGGCGCCGACCCGCTGAGCCAGCATCGGGTTCGTCGACAATCCGCCGCCGACCCACAGGTCGAGACCCGGCCCGTGCTCGGGATGGTTGACGCCGATGAACGCGACGTCGTTGACCTCGTGGGCCACGTCTTGCAGGCCCGATATCGCGGTCTTGAACTTGCGCGGCAGGTTGGAGAGCTCCGGACTGCCGATGTACCGGCGCACGATCTCGTCGATCGCCGGGGTCGGATCAAGCACCTCGTCGAGCGACTCGCCCGCCAGCGGCGAGCCGAGCACAACACGCGGGCAGTCGCCGCACGCCTCGGTGGTCTGCAGTCCGACCGCGGCGAGCCGCTCCCAGATCTGCGGCACGTCCTCGATGCGGATCCAGTGGTACTGCACGTTCTCGCGGTCGCTGATGTCGGCGGTGTCCCGGGCGAACTCGGTGGAGATCTCGCCGAGCGTGCGCAGCGCCGCGTTGGTCAGGGAGCCGCCGTCGCAGCGCACCCGCATCATGAAGTACTCGGCCTCGAGGATGTCGGCGTTCTCGTCGCCGGTCCAGGTGCCGTCGTAGCCCTGCTCGCGCTGGGTGTAGAGGCCCATCCACCGCATCCGGCCACGCAGATCCTGCTTGTCGATGCTGTCGAAGCCCTGCTTGGAGTAGATGTCGACGATCCGGCTGCGTACGTTGAGCGCGTCGTCGTCCTTCTTGAATTGCTCGTTCGGGTTGAGCGGCTCGCGGTAGCCGAGCGCCCATTGGCCCTCTCCGCGTGGGCGCTTGACGGGCTTGGCTGTGGTCATCTGGTTGGGCTCCTTCGTGGAGCCGGATCGCGCATCTCACCGGAGGGCTGACCGGCGGCGCAGATCCGGCGGCCAGCTGAAAGTACAGGTGGGCAGGTCTACGGCGTCAAGGCAGACAACAACAAGTACAAACGCGCTTGAAGTCGACATGGCGCCGCACCACCAGCGAGACGCGCTGGGGGAAGATGCGGGCGGACTTCACGCCGCCAATTGTGCCACGGTGACCGACAAATGCCCTAACCGGGCCAGATTTGCGCTCACGGTGAGCAAAAGGCCACATCTGGGAGACTTGGCTGCATGACAGTCCGGCCGGCAGATGCACGCGAACTGCCCGGACTGACGTTGACGCCGGGTCGGACGTTCGGCATCTATATTCACGTGCCGTTCTGCGCCACCCGCTGCGGCTACTGCGACTTCAACACCTATACGCCCGCCGAGCTGGGTGGTGCGAATCCCGACAGCTGGCTGACGGCCCTGCGCGCTGAACTGGCCCTGGCCGCCGATCGGTTGGAGTCAACGCGGCAGCCCGATGTCCCCGGCCGGGCGGCTCCGGCCGTCGACACCGTCTTCGTCGGTGGCGGAACCCCGTCGCTGCTCGGCGCGTCCGGACTGGCTTCTGTACTGGATGCGGTACGTGCCCACTTCACCCTTGCCGCCGATGCCGAGGTCACTACTGAGGCGAACCCGGAGTCCACCTCGCCGCGGCTGTTCGAGCAGCTGCGCACGGCCGGCTTCACTCGGGTGTCGCTCGGCATGCAGTCGGTGGCACCGCACGTCCTCGCGGTGCTGGACCGCGTCCACTCGCCGGGCCGCGCACTCGACGCGGCGCGCGATGCCCGCGCGGCAGGCTTCGAGCACGTCAATCTCGACCTGATCTACGGCACGCCGGGGGAGACCGACGACGACCTGCTGCGCTCGGTGGACGCCGCCGTCGAGGCCCGGGTCGACCATGTGTCCGCGTACGCCCTTGTCGTGGAGGACGGCACCGCGCTGGCTCGCCGGGTGCGGCGCGGTGAGGTCCGCCCGCCCGACAACGACGAGCTCGCCCACCGCTACGAATTGATCGATGCCCGGCTGTCCGCGGCGGGGTTGGGCTGGTACGAAGTCTCCAACTGGTGCTTGCCCGGCGGTGAGTGCCGGCACAACATCGGCTATTGGAACGGCGGGCAATGGTGGGGCGCGGGACCCGGCGCGCACGGGTACGTCGGCACGACCCGGTGGTGGAATGTGAAGCACCCCAACGCCTATGCAGAGGCGCTGGCCGACGGGCTGCTGCCGGTTGCCGATTTCGAGCGACTCGACTCCAGCGCACTGCACACCGAGGACGTCATGCTGCGGGTGCGGTTACGCGACGGACTGCCCGTGGCGGCCTTGAACGAGGCCGAACGTCGTCGAGCCCAGATCGTGATCGAGGACGGGCTGCTGACACGCCACGGCGACCATTTGATCCTCACCGACCCGGGTCGACTGTTGGCCGACGCGGTGGTCCGCACTCTGCTTGACTGATTCTGCGGCGAACGTTCCTTACCGCTCGAAATTTCGGCGATTTTTCGAGCGGTAAGGAACGTTCGGCCCGATTGAACGATTCTGCGGTGGTGATCCGTTGTGATGTGCGACGACGACGGAAAGCGAGGAATGTACCGGTGCATCAGACATGACTGATCCTGACCAGGCCGAGCTGCTGCGAGCGATCCACGACGCCCACAGCCAGGACCTGCAGCGTTACGTACTCCGCTTGACGCGAGGTGACATGCCGTTCGCGGAGGATGTGGTGCAGGAGTCGCTGCTGCGGCTGTGGCGAAAACCGGACATTCTCGAACAACCCAGTGAGTCGGCGCGCGCGTGGCTGTTCACCGTCGCCCGCAATCTCGTGATCGACGACCGGCGCAGCGCCCGGTACACCCGGGAACTGCAGAGCGACAACCTTCCCGAGCGACCGTCTCTTGATGCGATCGGACCTGCGGTCGACAAGTGGATCCTGGCCGACGCGCTGAAGTCGCTATCTGGCGACCACCGCAACGCCATCGTGCGCGCGTACTACCTCGGCCAGACCGTGGCCGATATCGCCCGGGAGGAACAGATTCCCGAGGGCACGGTCAAATCCAGACTTCACTACGCGCTGCGCGCGTTACGAATTGCGTTGCAGGAAAGGGGGGTTGGCCGTGACTGATAACCGACCCGAGGACGACCTGGCCGAATGGGACGCCGCCTATGTCCTCGGTGCGCTGGACGCCGGGGATCGGCGCACCTACGAGAACTATCTCGCCACGAACCTTGAGGCAAGCGCCGAGGTCACCGAGCTCGCCGGGCTGCCCGACATTCTCAGCGTGCTCAGCCGCGACGAGGCCCTCGCGTTGACCGACCTCGGGGGCAGTTCGCCGGTCGAGGATCGCCACGACAACGTCGCGTCGCTTGCTCGTGCGGCAGCGGAGCGGCAGCGGCGATCGCGACGCACCGGGCTCGCAGCGGTTATCGCCACCGCCGCAGCGCTGGCGATCATCGGTGGTGTCGTGGGGGCGACGGTTTTTCCGCGCACGACGGGGTCGGTGCAGACGGTGGCGATGGCACCGATGCAGCCCGGGTCGCGTCCTGGCCTCACTGCCCAACTCGCGGTCACGGAGAAGAAGTGGGGCACCGAGCTGAACTGGGCCTGCGAATACACCAAGGACTGGGCGCGCGACGTCGAGAGCTACGACATCGTCGTGACGACGAAGGCCGGTGCGCAGATGGCCGTGGGCTCATGGCGACCGGCGGGAGACGACGCCACCGGACTGTCGGCCGCGACGAGCATCCCCACATCGGAAATCCGCACCGTCGACATCCGGGTGTCCGGCACCGACGAACCCCTGGCAGTCACCACGCTCTGAGCCATTTCTCACGGAATTGGCCACGGCGCATGCCCTTCCGAACGTGATCGGCGCCACCCTCATAGTCGTCGTGTAGGCCCTGCGTAGACCCCAAATTTGAATTCACGTGTGCCAGGATGGCCGACATGACGTGGGGTTTGTTAGGCAAGGCTAGCCAGACTTCGAAGCGTCCAGGACTTCGTTGACATGGTCGCCACCGGAGAACCGATCGCGATCGTCGGCATCGGCTGCCGCCTGGCCGGCAGCATCAACGACCCCGCGCAGTTCTGGACCTTCCTGACCGAGGGCCGCAGCGACGTCCGCGAGGTGCCCGAGGAGCGCTGGGAGCCGTATCTGCGCCGGGACCCGCGCAACGCCGCGGTACTGAAGGAAACCACTAGGTGGGGCACCTTCCTCGATGACCTCGCCGGGTTCGACGCCGAGTTCTTCGGAGTATCGCCGCGCGAAGCGGAGCTGATGGATCCGCAGCAGCGGCTTGCCCTGGAAGTGAGCTGGGAAGCGCTCGAACATGCGGGTGTGCCGCCGCGGACGCTGGCTGGCAGCGACACCGCGGTCCTCATGGGTGTCAATTCCGACGACTACGGCAAGCTGATCATGGAGGATCTGCCGGGTATCGAGGCGTGGACCGGGATTGGCACGTCGCTGTGCGGAATCGCCAACCGTGTGTCCCATCTACTCGATCTCCGGGGTCCGAGCGTCGCGCTGGACGCCGCGTGCGCCGCATCACTGGTGGCGGTGCACCAGGCCTGCCAGATGCTCCGTTCCGGCGAGACATCGCTGGCGTTGGCCGGCGGTGTCAGCGCGCTGATAGGCCCTGGGCTGACCCGGGTGCTCGACGAGGCCGGCGCCACTGCGCCGGACGGGCGCTGCAAGACATTCGACGCAAGCGCCGACGGCTACGGGCGCGGCGAGGGCGCGGCCGTGGTCGTGCTCAAGCGCCTCGCCGACGCCGTTCGCGACGGCGACCGGGTGCTTGCCCTCGTGCGTGGAGGTGCGGTTGCGCAGGACGGCCGCACCGTGGGCATCATGTCGCCGAACGGCGACGCGCAGGCCGACATGTTCGCGCGCGCATGCGCATCGGCCGGTGTGCCACCCGCGAGCGTCGACTTCGTGGAGGCCCACGGCACCGGCACCCCGACCGGCGATCCCACCGAGGTCCGGGCGCTAGCCTCCGTCTACGGCGCCGATCGCCCCGCGGATGCCCCGTGCCGGATCGGATCGGTGAAGCCGAACGTCGGCCACCTCGAGGGTGGGGCGGGCGTGGTCGGCCTCGTCAAGGCGGCGCTCGCCCTGCATCACGAAGCCATCCCGCCGACGGCTGGTCTGAAAACCCTTACGCCCGCTGTCGATTGGGCGAACAGCGGACTGCGGGTGCCGACCGAGGTCGAGCCGTGGGAGCGCACCGACGGCACGCCGCGTCGTGCAGCGGTGTGCAGCTACGGCTACGGCGGCACGATCGCCCACATTCTGCTCGAGGAGGCGCCGCCGGCCCAGACGCCGCCCCCCGACGCGGCCGCCGCTTCCCCTGCGGTGGTACCGATTTCGGCGCGGTCTCCCGCCCGGCTGCGCATCCAGGCCCGGACGCTGGCCGACCATCTGCGCGCCGGCGACCACGTCCTCGACCGCGTGAGCGCCGCGGCATGGACCCGGCGCTCGCACGAATCGGCAAGGGCTGCAGTGGTGGCCGAGGACATCGACGATGTGGTGGCCGGACTGGACGCGCTCGCCAACGATGAGGTCCATCCGCACGTTGTGGCCGGCAGCGTGCTTGGAGCGGCAGCGGGCGGCGCAGTCTGGGTGTTCTCCGGGCACGGGTCGCACTGGGCCGGTATGGGTCAGCAATTGCTCGAACGTGAGTGCGCGTTCGCCGCGGTCATCGACGCGATCGATCCGGTGTTCCGCGAGGAGCTGGGATTCTGCGCACGCGATGCGCTACGCACCGGCGAACTCGGCGGCACAGACCGGGTGCAGGCCTTGACATTTGCGATGCAGATGGGCCTTGCCGCGGTGCTACGCGAACGAGGGGTGTCACCGGCAGCGGTGATCGGGCACTCGGTCGGCGAGGTCGCCGCGTGTGTGACTGCGGGCGTGTTCGACCTGACGGTAGGCGCCGCGGTGGCGTGTTACCGGGCGCGCGGATTCCAGTCGGTAATGGGCAACGGCGCGATGGCACTGGTGCGACTGCCCTTCGCGGAAGCCGAACGGAGGCTGGGCGGGCACAGCAACGTGGTTGCCGCGATCAGCGCCTCACCCGCCTCGACTGTGGTGTCCGGCACTGTCGGCGCCGTCGAGCAGATCTGCCGCGTCTGGGCCGACGAAGGCGTGATGATCCGCCGCGTCAATACCGACGTGGCGTTTCACAGCCCCGCGATGGACGCTCTCACGTCAGAACTCGGGCGGCTCACCGCTGCGTTGCCGCCCTCACGTCCCGCCGAAATCCCCTTGTATACAACGGCTCTGGCCGATCCGCGCTCAACCGCGCCCCGAGACCAGAACTACTGGATGGCCAATCTGCGGGATCGCGTGCGCTTCGCGGAGGCGGTGACGGCCGCTGCCGACGACGGCCATCGGCTCTTCCTCGAGGTATCCGCTCATCCGGTCGTCGCGCATTCGATCGTCGAGACGTTGACCCATGCGGGGATCGACGAGCACGCGGTCGTCCCGGTGCTTCGCCGCGACCGTCAGGAGTTGCAGTCGGTGGCTACGGCGGTGGGCGCCCTGTACTGCAACGGTGCACCCGTGCGCCCCGGCATCGGCGCATCCGCGCCCTGGGCTGACACCTTGCCGGTCACGCAGTGGCAGCATCGCCGCTTCTGGCGCACGCCGACGCCCCCGCCGGGCGGCCGTGGTGTGCACGATGTCGACAGTCACACCCTGCTCGGTGGCCGGATGGACGTGACCGGAGCGGTCGCATCCACGATGTGGCAGACCCGGCTGGACCTGAGCACCCGGCCGTACCCGGGCAACCACCCCGTACAGAACACGGAAATCGTGCCTGCTGCAGTCATTTTGAATACCTTCCTCGGCGCCGTCGCCAATCTGAACACCCGTTCCGACCGGTCGGGTACCGACCTCGTGGACGTCCGGCTGCGCACACCGGTGGCACCGAGCAGGGCCCGGGATGTACAGGTGGTCCTGCAGGACCGCGGCCTCACTCTGTCGACCCGGTTGGTGGATGACGACGACCCGACCGAGGACGGTGGGTGGCTCACGCATAGCAGCGCGGTTGCCGCGGCCGACGACGACATCGAAGATCTCCTCCCGCAGGTGCTCGACGAGTCCGTCGCGCAGCAGCGGTGTGTCGAATCGCTGTCGCCGAGTCACGTCGTGGACACCCTGGCGACGCTCGGGGTCGCCGCAATGGGATTCGGTTGGGAAATCCTCGACCTGCGCCGCGGCGACGGAGAGCTGGTTGCTCGGGTCGCCTCCGACGGCGACCGGGCGGAGCCCGAAACGTGGGCGCCGCTGCTGGATGCCGCGACGTCGGCGGCCTCGACGATCTTCGACGGACCACCGCGACTGCGGATGCCCGCCCGGATAGAGCGTGTGCAGGTGTATGGCCGTCCACCCGCGGTGGCCGTATTGCAGGTACGACGCCGACCTGGGACCACGACCACCGACGTGCTGATTGCCGAGGAGTCGGGCGCCGTCCACGCATCGCTCACCGGAATGTCGTTCGAAGAGCTCGAAAACCCTGCGGGCAGCGATTTTTCGCAGATGTTGCATCACGTCGCGTGGCATTCGGTCCCGTGGCAGCCCGGCGATCGGCCGTCGGCGGTGTTCGTCGTCGGCGGTGACGCTGACACGCGACGCTTCGTCATCCGCGATCTCACCGCGGCCGACGTGCCGCACGAGACATACGCCGATGCGGCCGAGATCGAGGCGACCGACGCACAACTGGACCGCGACGCCGTCGTGTTGGTTCTGCCCCGCGGCCAGGACTCGCCACAGAAGTCGGTCGCCGTCGTGATGCAGACGTTGAGGCACCTGCTCGACCGCGGGGCGAAGGCACGCGTCTGGGTGCTTACTCAGCGGGTACACGAAGGCGGCAATGTGATCCATGCGCCGCTGTGGGGCCTGGCCAGAGTCGCTGCCGCCGAGCATCCCAAGATCTTCGGCGGTGTGCTCGACGTGGGCGACGCGAAACTACCCGTCGGCGCACTCGCATCGCTGCGCGGTCATCCAGTCGTCGTGATCCGTGACGGCGATGCCCAGGCGGCCCGGCTGGCGTTCGCCGGCCGGGGGACCGGCACACCGATGCAGTGCTCGGCGGGTGGCACCTACCTGATCACCGGCGGCACAGGCGTTCTCGGCCTTCGGATGGCGCAACGGCTCGCCGATATCGGCGCCAGGCGGCTGGTGCTGTTGTCCCGTACCGGCATGCTCGACCGCGCAGAGTGGCGGGATGCGGGGGATTCGGAGCTGATCCGCACCGTCGCGGCCCTGGAGGAGCGCGGGGTTTCCGTGCACATCTTGCCGCTCGACATCGGCGCGCCGGATGCCGCCGATAGCACTGCGAGCCGCTCTGCGGTATCTGCCGCCGGTACGGGGCGTCATCCACGCCGCCGGCGTGGAAGCCGGTGCCCTGCTTGTCAACACGAGTCCCGCAGACTTCGAGACCGCGATGCACCCGAAGGTCGACGGCACGTTGACGTTGCACGAGGTCTTCCCGCCGGAACAGCTGGACTGGATGGTGCTGTTCTCCTCGTGCGGCTACCTGGCGGGCTTTCCCGGACAGGGCGCGTACGCATGCGCCAACTCATTCCTCGACGTCATGGCACGTCACCGCCGTGGGCTCGGCGACCGCACCGTCAGCATCGCGTGGACAGCGTGGCGAGGGTTGGGTATGGGCTCGACGTCGGGCTTCGTCGCCGCCCAACTCGACGCGCTCGGCATGGGCACCATCGGCGCCGACGAAGCGGTCCGTGCGCTCGACCTGGCCATGCGCGACGAGCAACCGAATGTCGTTGTGCTGCCGGTTCTTCCGGGGGCGGCTGCCGTCCCGATGCTCGCTGACGTGGCACCCGCCGAGGGTGACGATTCGGCGCTGGCGGAATCGGCGTTGGGCAGCCTTGGCGGCGACGACGGCGAGCCGGACTCGCAGCGAGTGGCCGAGTGTGTCGTCGCCGCCGTGTCCGCGCAGCTCGGACTGCCCGAGGGCGACGTGGACACCGGACTGCCGTTGGTGGAGATCGGTGTCGACTCGATCATGACCGTCGGGCTGCTGCGCCAGCTCGAGAAGCAGACCGGGCTGTCGTTGCCGCCGACGCTGCTGTGGGAGTACCCGACGGCCGCGGCGGTGTCGGAGCGAATCACCGAACTGCTCACCTCGCCCGACATGTCGCAGGAGCCGCGCGAAGTTCAGGTGTCCTGATCGCCAGTTGTCAGGACGATGCGAGCTGCGCCACGATCTTCTTCTTGTCGACCTTGCCGACCGCGGTCTTGGGCAGCGTCGGCATCGGCGCCAGCACGTCGGGCCGCGAGTGCGCAGAAACGCCTCGGTCGTCTAGGAACTGGTTCAGTTCGGCGAGCGTGATCGACGAGCCGCTGAAGACGACTGCAGCACAGATCTTTTCGCCCAGATATTCGTCCGGCACGGCAACTGCGGCCGCGGTGTAGATCGCCGGATGCGCGAACAGGTGCTCTTCCAGGTCGGACGCCGACACGGTCTCGCCGCCGCGATGAATGACATCCTTGATGCGTCCGGTGACCTCGACGTAGCCCGCTTTCGGACCGTCGGCGAATATGCGCACGCGATCCCCGGTGCGGTAGAAACCGTCGGGGCTGAACGATCGTGCGTTCGCCTCGTCGGCCCGGTAGTAGCCGTTGAGGGTGTAGGGACCGCGCACCAGCAACTCACCTTCCTCGCCGGGGGCGACCTCGCGGCCCGCCTCGTCGACCACGCGCATCTCGTCGTGGGGCGACATGGGTCGTCCCTGGGTGTTGACCACGACGTCGACGGGATCGCCGAGACGGGTGAAGTTCAGCATTCCCTCGGCCATCCCGAAGATCTGCTGCAGGCCGGGTGTCAGGCCGTCGAGGATGTAACGAGCTTCCTCGGCAGTCATCCGCGACCCGCCGACCTGGACCAGGCGAAGCGACGTCGGCAGCACCGGTTCCCACTCGCATGCCTGCGTCCACACCTTGGCCAGTGCGTTGACCAGCGCGGTGACTGTGACTCTGTGGCGGTCCACCAGCGCGAATGCCGACTCGGGGCTGGGATCGGTGGTGAACACCGACGTGGCGCCGACGCTCATCGATCCCAACACGCCGGGGCAGCCCAACGGGAAGTTGTGACCGGCAGGCAGTGCGACGAGATAGACGTCATCACCGGTGAGTCCACATTCCATCGCACTGGCGGTCGCGTTGTAGACGTAGTCGTCGTGGGTGCGGGCGATCAGCTTCGGCAGTCCGGTCGTGCCGCCGGACACCAGCAGCAGGGCGGGTGCACTCGCGTCGACCGGCGCCCGGTCGCGAGTCGGACCGTCGAAATCGGCGAGCTCCGACCAGGATTGGAATGGCCCGGCTTCTCCATCGACGAAGACTTGACTCAGCCGCGGATTGTCGTTCACCAGACCCTGCGCCAACTCGCGGTAGTCGAAGCCGCCGACACGGTCTGCGATGACGAGGCCGACCGCACCGCTGACTTCGGCGAAGTGACTGAGCTCCGCGTAGCGGTGACCCGGCAGGCACATGACCGGGACAGCGCCCGCGCGCAACAGGGCGAACAGCGCGACGGCGAACTGAGCCGAATTCGGCAGTTGCAGCAGCACTCGATCGCCGGCAGCGATACCGCTATCGGCCAGCGCCGAAGCGATCCGGTTGGCGCGTGCATTCAGTTCGGCGAACGTGTAGGTGACATCCGCATCGATGACCGCAGCGCGATCCGGCCACTTCGCGGCGGCGTCGCCGAGGATGGAATCCAAGCTGCGGCCGGTCCAATAGCCGGCATCGCGGTACTCCTGGGCGCGGTCGGCCGGGAACGGCACGAATCCCGTTGCGAGGTCGCTCTGCTGAGGCTCTAAACCAGTGCTCATGAGTGGGTATGACGCCTCCGGGTAGGTGTGTTCGGTGCCTCGAATATAAGGTAGCCTCGCCGAGTTAGTTAGGGCAGCCTGTACTAATTTGGAGGACAGCGTGGGTACTGAGCGATTTCGGCGCGCTGACGCCCCCTCAGCGTCGGTTAGCGCGCCGAATCCGCCGTCTGTCCGCGATGAGGTTGCCGAACTCCTCGGCGTGGCCCCCGACGCCGTCGACCCCGATGCCGACCTGATCGCCTCCGGTCTCGATTCGATCCGCATGATGTCGCTGTCTGGGCGGTGGCGTAAGCGAGGTATCGACGTCAACTTCGCCGCGTTGGCAGAGAACCCGACGGTGGCGGCATGGGCGGCGTTGGTGGCAGAGCGGTCGGTGGGCGACGAATCCGCGGGAATCGGTGACCCGGTGGACGACGGACGGGATGCCGGCGATCCCTTCCCGCTGACACCCATGCAGCACGCGATGTGGCTGGGCCGCAACGACGATCAGCAACTCGGCGGCGTCGCCGCCCACCTGTATGTGGAGTTCGACGGCGCCGGCGTTGATCCGAACCGCTTGCGCGTCGCGACGGCGAAACTGGTTGCGCGCCATCCGATGTTGCGCGTGGAGATCCTGCCCGATGGTACTCAGCGGATCGGCGATCGCAGCCTACCCGTCGCGGTCTACGACCTGCGTGAGCTGGACTCAGAGGCTGCCGAGCAGCGGCTGGAGGCCATTCGTCACCAGAAGTCACATCAGATACTCGACGGCGACGTACTCGAACTGAGCCTGTCACTGCGTCCGGACGGGCGTACCCGGTTGCACGTCGACATGGACATGAACGCCGCGGACGCGATGAGTTACCGCACCTTCATGGCCGACCTGGCGGTGCTGTACCGCGGCGGGGAACTGCCCAGGCTGCGCTACACCTACCGCCAGTACCGGGCCGCGCTGACCGCCACCGACCCGGGACCCTCCGACGAGGACCGGCAGTGGTGGGCCGAACGGATCCCCGAGCTACCCGAATCGCCTGCGCTGCCGCTGGTTCCGCTGGCAGAACAAGCCGACCCCCGGCGCAGTGTCCGACTCTGGCACATCTTCGATGTCGAGACGCGGGACGCGCTCTTCGCGGCCGCACACCGCCGCGGGCTCACACCCGCAATGGCCGTCGCGGCGTCGTACTCGAACGCCTTGGCGCGGTGGTCGAGCGGCTCACGGTTCCTGCTCAACCTGCCGATGTTCGGTCGGGAACCGTTCCATCCCGATGTCGACAAACTCGTCGGCTGCTTCACCTCCTCGCTGATGCTCGACATCGACCTGACGCGTTCCACGACGCCCGCGCAGCGGTCACGCGCGGTGCAGGAGACGTTGCACGACACCGCACTTCATTCCAGCTACTCCGGACTGTCGGTGCTGCGTGACCTCGGCCGCCATCGCGGCACCCAGACACTGGCTCCGATCGTTTACACGAGTGCGCTCGGTCTCGGCGACCTGTTCGCCGGCGAGGTCACCGACCAGTTCGGCGCCCCGGTGTGGACCATCTCGCAGGGCCCGCAGGTACTGATCGACGCACAGGCGACACCGCTGGCCACCGGCCTGATGATCAACTGGGACGTCCGCGCGGACGCGTTCCGTCCCGGCGTCGCCGACGCGATGTTCGCCTACCACCTGGCCGAGTTGACCCGGCTCGCCACCGATGACGCGGCGTGGGACGCACCCGATCCGCCGGCTGTGCCCGAGGCGCAACGCGCCGTACGTGACGCGGTGAACAGCGTGACCGCGCCACCTAGCGGGGAGACGCTCCACGAGGGGTTCTTCCGTAACGCTGTGGTTGCGCCCGACGCCCCCGCGGTGTTCAGCGACGACGGCGACCTTACCTACGGCCAATTGCGCACACGAGCTCTTGCGATTGCGGAAACGTTACGCCGCAACGGGGTTCGTCCCGGTGACGTGGTTGCGCTCGTCGGCCCCAAGTGTGCCGAACAGATACCCGCGATGTTGGGCATTCTGGCCGCCGGTGCCGCGTACCTTCCGATCGGCGCCGACCAGCCTGCCGACCGGGCCACCCGAATCCTCGAGTCCAGCGGGGTGGCCGCGGTGCTGCTCTGTGGTGGCGGCCAAGTCGACGCCGCGGCGCCGATCATCTCCGTCACGTCCGCGATGCAAAACCCCACCGACTCCAGGACCACCCCTGTACCCGCCCCGGTCGACCCGCATGACTTGGCCTATGTGCTGTTCACGTCGGGGTCGACCGGCGAGCCCAAGGGAGTCGAGCTGACCCACGACGCGGTGATGAACACCGTCGAGTTCGTCAGTCGTCATTTCGAGCTCGGGGCGACGGATCGCAGTCTGGCGCTGTCCACATTGGAATGTGACCACTCGGTGGTGGACGTGTTCGCCATCCTGCGTGCCGGCGGGGCGATCGTAGCGGTGGACGAACAGTACCGGCGTGACCCCGACAGGTGGGCCGAGCTGGTCGACCGTCATTCCGTCACCATGTTGAATTTCATGCCTGGCTGGATGGAGATGCTGTTACCGGTTGGCGGTTCCCGGCTGGCGAGGCTTCGCGTTGTGCTCCTCGGCGGGGACTGGGTACGCCCCGAACTCATTCGCGGGCTCCGCACATGCGCACCGGGGGTGCGCGCGCACGGCCTCGGTGGCGCAACCGAACTGGCGATACATGCGGCGATCTGCGACGTCGATGAGCCACTGCCGCATTGGACTTCGGTGCCGTACGGCACACCGCTCACCAACAATGCCTGTCGTGTGGTTGCCGCCGACGGTTCCGACTGCCCGGATTGGGTGCCGGGCGAACTATGGGTCTCCGGACGGGGTGTCGCGCGCGGCTACCGCGGCCGCCCGGACCTGACTGCCGAGAAGTTCGTCAAACACGACGGCCGAACGTGGTATCGGACAGGCGATCTCGTCCGCTACTGGCCGGACGGGACACTCGACTTCGTCGGCCGCATCGATCATCGGATCAAGATCAGCAATTACCGTGTCGAACTCGGTGAAGTCGAGTCGGCGCTCAAGCGTGTGCCGCACGTCGACGGGGCTGTCGCTGCTGTGATCCCCGGAGAGCCGGATCTGCTTGCGGCGCTGGTCTCCAGTGACAGTCCGGATGTCGATGCACAGTCCGTCGCCGCCGCGATGACAGAGCTGGTCCCCGCCCACATGATTCCCAAGGTCATCGTCGTGCGCGACCGGATACCGTACTCGCTGAACGGCAAACTCGATCGCAAGGCCGTTGCCAGGGAGTTGGCGGAAGCCGAACTGCCTGCGGCACAAGCCTATCGACCGGCATCAACGCCGCTGGAAGCCGCGCTGGTCGCCATCGTCGGGGAGGTACTCGGCGTGGCCGCCGAGAGCATCGGGATCGACGACGACTTCTTTTCCCTCGGTGGCGATTCCGTCATGGCCACCCAGGTGGTCGCCCGGGCTCGGGACTGGCTCGACACGCCCACGGTGTTGGTCACCGACATGTTCGCGGCGCGATGCGTGTCGAAGCTGGCCGAACGACTCGTCAGTCGCGAACCGGATGCAGATCGGCTCACGATGGTCGCCGAGGTGTACCTCGAGGTAGCGGGGATGGACCGCGCCGACGTGATGTCCGAACTGGCCGGCGGCTAGCTCAGCGCGGCGCCCAGCCGTCGCCACTGATCGTGCGGGAATTCCCTCGGGTCCGCGGTGAGCACCTGAACACACACGTGGTCGGCACCGGCCGACAGGTGCTCGTTCACCCGGCGCAGCACGGCCTCCTCGTCGCCCCACGCGATGATCGCGTCGAACAGCCGGTCGCTGACCGAGTCGAGGTCGTCCTGGGTGAAGCCGGAGCGCAGCAGGTTGTTGGCGTAGTTGGGCAGCGCCAGATAGGCGCGCAGCCAATCGATTCCGATCTCCCGCGCCTCTGCCTTGTCATCGGTGAGTAGCACGGTCTGCTCCGGTAGTAGCAGGGGGCCGGCGCCGAGGTGCTCGCGGGCATAGCGAGTGTGGTCGGGCGTGACGAGATACGGGTGCGCGCCTCTGGACCGAGTCGCGGAGAGTTCGAGCATCTTCGGGCCCAGCGCCGCGAGCACCCGGTTGGCGACGGGTACGGGATGTTCGGTCGCATCGATCGCATCCAGGTAGGCCCGCGTCGCGGCCAGCGGCTTGCGGTAGAGCCCGGGCTCCTTGGAATCGATGAGCGGGGCGTGGCTCACCCCGATGCCCAAGAGAAAACGCTCCCCATGTTTCGCAGTCAGCGAGGCGTACGACGCCGCCACATCCGACGGTTCGTGCATCCACAGGTTCAGGATTCCGGTGGCGATCACCGCCCGCTTCGTCGACGACAACAGATGGTCCACCGAATCGAGTACGGGTCCACCGACGTCGGGGATCCACAGCGCGGTGAACCCGAGCTCCTCCAACTCCGCCGCCGCCTCGGCTGCCTCGCCGGCGTCGCCGTAGCGCAACTGTGAACTCCACACCCCTACGCCTGCCAGATCCATGCACCGATCCTTTCCTGGGCAATTTCGACTCACGCTACCGCCGGCGCGTGTCGAGCTCATGCGCTCACACCCCCGGATGTGCGGGTCTTCGACGAGCTGAATTAGGGTAACCTCACAAACTTAGGACAGCCTGCGCTAATTCCCCTCCGCACCCGGAACGATCAGAGAAAGTGGAACCACGCGTGACTGACATCGCAGACACCCGCGAGGAGCTTGATGAGCGCAGGCTGGAGCTGCTGCGCCGCCGGCTGGCAGAGCGCGGGCTGAAGTCGACCGATCAGCCGACAGAGTCGTTTCGCGGCACGGGCATGTCCGACGGCCAGCGCCGCATGTGGTTCGTCCAGATGGCCGACCCGACCGGGGCGATCCTCAACGTCTGCCTGTCGTACCGAATCACCGGGGCGGTGGACGTGGCGGCGCTGCGGGATGCCGTCAACGCCGTGGCGGTGCGACACGAGCTGCTGCGCACGACCTACACGGCGGATGCCGATGGTGAGCCGCAACCGATCGTCCACGCCGATCTGACACCCGGCTGGTCCGCACACGATCTGTCCGATCTGTCCGACAATTCTCGCCGGTTGCGCCTGGAAGTGCTGGCGCAGAGAGAGTTCAGTGCGCCCTTCGACCTCAGTGCCGAAGCGCCGTTGCGGCTGACCCTGGCCCGCACCGGACCCGACGAGCACGTCATGTTGCTGGTCGCACATCACATCGCGTGGGACGACGGCTGTTGGCAGGTGTTCTTCGCCGACCTCACCCGGGCTTACAGCGGAGAGCAACTGGGCGCACCAATACCGGTTCCCGCGCATGCCGGCGAGCCGGCCGCCGACGACCTCGACTACTGGCGCACCGCGATGGCGCAACCGCCCGAACCATTGGAGCTTCCGGGCCCCAACGGCTCCGTGATACCGACGAACTGGCGTTCGGCGCGTACCACGCTGCAGCTGCCCGCTGCCACGGTCGATCGGGTGACGGCGTTGGCCAAGGATTCCGGCGCGACACCGTACATGGTGTTACTCGCCGCCTTCGGAGTGCTGATCCACCGGTACACACATTCCAACGACTTCCTCGTGGCCGCACCGGTTCTCAACCGCACCGCAGAGGTTGAGAACGTAATCGGGTACTTCGGCAACACAGTCGCGATGCGTCTGCGCCCGCAACGCCGGCAGACCTTCCGTGAGGTAGTCGCGCAGGCCCGTGACACCACGGTTGGCGCGTTCGCACATCAGCGCGTCAACGTCGATCGCGTCGTCCGCGAGCTCAACCCCGACCGTCGTCACGGAGCGGAGAGGATGACCCGGGTCGCCTTCGGTGCGCGCGGCGCTGACAGCGAAGGCTTCGCCCCGGCAGGCATCACCTGCGAGCGCGCCGACCTGCGCGCCCAGTTCACCCAGCTGCCGTTGGGATTCATGGTCGAATTCGGCGACGCCGGGGTCACGGTGGAGGCCGAGTACCTCGTCGAGATCCTCGACGCGGCACTCGTTCGGCAATTGGTGGAGCACTACGCGGTGTTGCTGGACAGCGCCCTGGCCGACCCCGACAAGCCGATCAGCGAACTCGATCTGATGGGCCCTGACGACATCGACTGGCTGCGTCGGGTGTCGGCCGGCGAGGAATTCAAGACTGGCGCCCAGACATTGGCCGCCCTGGTGGAATCTCAGGTCGCTCGTGCGCCGGACACGGTCGCGGTGGTCTTCGAGGGCCGCCACTACACCTACCGCGAGATCAACGAAGCGGCGAACCGGTTGGCGCACTGGTTGATCGCGAAGGGCATCGGCACCGAGGACCGCGTCGCGGTGCTGCTCGACCGCTCGCCCGAACTGGTGATCACCGCCCTCGGTGTGATCAAGGCCGGAGCGATCTATCTGCCGGTCGATCCGACATATCCGGAGGACCGCCTGCGCTTCATCCTGTCCGATTCCGATCCGAAACTGGTTCTGCGCGAGGCCGTTACCGAGCTCGATGGCTTGCCCGAGCACAATCCCACCGATGCCGACCGGGTGCGTCCGCTGGGTCCGGAGAGCACCGCCTACCTGATCTACACGTCGGGCTCGACCGGATTGCCCAAGGGTGTGCCCGTTCCGCATCGACCCGTCGCCGAGTACTTCGTCTGGTTCAAGGGCGACTACGAGATCGATGATGGCGAACGACTGCTGCAGGTGGCGTCACCGAGCTTCGACGTCTCCATCGGGGAGATCTTCGGCATGTTGGGATGCGGTGGGCGGCTCGTGATTCCGCGCCCGGACGGCCTGCGTGACATCGGTTACCTCACCGACCTCCTGCACGACGAGGGCATCACCTCGATGCACTTCGTTCCCTCGCTCCTGGGTCTGTTCCTCTCCCTGCCCGGCGTCAATCAGTGGCGGACCCTGCAGCGGGTGCCGATCGGCGGGGAAGCGCTTCCGGGTGAGCTCGCCGACAAGTTCGGGGCCACGTTCGATGCGCTGCTGCACAACTTCTACGGACCGACCGAGACGGTCATCAATGCGAGCCGGTACAAGGTCGAGGGCAAGCAGGGCACGCGGATCGTCCCGATCGGCAGGCCGAAGATCAACACCCAGATCCATCTGCTCGACGACGCGATTAAGCCCGTTCCGGTCGGCGTCATCGGGGAGATCTACATCGGCGGAACACATGTCGCGCAGGGCTATCACCGCAGGCCGGCGCTGACCGCCGAGCGGTTCGTCGCCGATCCCTTCATGCCCGGTGGCCGGCTCTACCGGTCGGGCGACCTCGCCCGCCGCAACGCCGACGGGGACATCGAATTCGTCGGGCGGGCCGACGAACAGGTCAAGATCCGTGGCTTCCGGATCGAACTCGGTGAAGTCGCCGCAGCGATCTCGGTCGATCCCAGCGTGGGCCAGGCGGTTGTTCTTGTCAGCGACCTGCCGAATGTCGGCAAGAGCCTCGTGGGATACCTGACACCGGCCGACGACGTCGAGGACGTCGATATCGAACGCATCCGAACACGTGTTGCCGCGGCACTGCCGGAGTACATGACACCCGCGGCATACGTTGTGCTCGACGAGATCCCGATAACCGCACACGGCAAGATCGACAGTAAGGCGCTGCCGGAGCCCGATATCGGCTCCGGCGCCGAGTACCGCGAACCCGCCGAAGGCACGGAGCGACGCGTCGCCGACCTGTTCGCGGAGTTGCTCGGGCGCGACCGCGTAGGTGCCGACGATTCCTTCTTCGACCTTGGCGGACACTCACTGCTGGCGACCAAACTGGTTGCGGCGGTGCGGGACCAGTGCAACGCCGAGATCGGTGTCCGTGATGTCTTCGAGCTTGGCACGGTGGCGGGACTGGCCGAGCGCATCGATGCGGCGTCCGCCGTCGAAGCCCGGCGGCCGCGGGTGGTCGCCATCCCTCACGAGGGCCCGCTGCAGATGTCGGCGTCGCAACTGCGCATGTGGTTCCAGTACCGCGTCGACGGGCCGAATTCGGTGAACAACATCCCGTTCGCCGCCCGGCTCACCGGACCGTGCAATACCGACGCGTTCGTACAGGCGATGCGCGACGTCGTCGCCCGTCACGAGGTGCTGCGCACGACCTATCGCGAGATCGACGGTGTGCCATACCAGATCGTCAACGAAGCTGGCGACGTCGCGGTCCTGCGGGCACGCGGCGATGACGAGCAGTGGTTGCAGACCGAACTCGATAAGGAACGGCGGCACGTTTTCGAGCTCGAGGGCAAGCCGCCAATTCGGGCCGCCGTGCTTTCGACATCCGACGCACATGTGGTCTCGTTGGTCGTTCACCATATCGCCGCTGACCACTGGTCGGCGGAGGTGCTGTTCAACGATCTGTTGATGGCATACCGCGCTCGACGATCCGGTGAGCCGCCCAGGTTCGCGCCGATGCCGGTGCAGTATGCGGACTATGCGGCGTGGCAGGCCGCCCTGCTGGCCGACGCCGACGGACCCGTTGTCGCACAGCGTGATTACTGGCGCAAGCAGCTGGCCGGACTCCCAGAGGGTGCAGGCCTGACGCCCGACTTCGCGCGTCCGGCCACGTTGAGCGGAGAGGGTGACGCGGTCGAGTTCGCCATCGACGCGGCCACCCGCGCGAAGTTCGCCGAGCTGAGTCAGGAACTCGGTGTCACCGAGTTCATGCTGTTGCAGTCTGCGGTCGCCGTCGCGCTGCACAAGGCGGGCGAGGGAACAGACATCCCACTGGGCACCCCGGTGGCCGGCCGCACCGAGACGGCGCTCGACCAGTTGGTCGGCTTCTTCATCAACATCGTGGTGCTGCGCAACGATCTGAGCGGCAACCCGTCGCTGCGCGAGGTGCTGCGGTCGGCGCGCGACACCGCCCTTGAGGCGTACGCCAACCAGGACCTTCCCTTCGATCACGTCGTCGACGCGGTCAGACCCACGCGATCGTTGTCGCGTAACCCGCTTTTCAATGTCGTCGTGCACGTACGCGAAGCCTTGCCCGCCAACCGTCTCGTCGAGTCCGGCGACGACGGCGACACGATGTTCACCGCACTCGAGCCGCCGTTCGACGTCGCACACGCCGACCTGTCGGTCAACTTCTTCGCGACCGACGAAGGCTATCGCTGTCATGTCATCTACCGCACCGACCTGTACCTGCGGGCGACGGCCGAACGACTGGTGCGGTGGCTCGGCCGAGTCCTGTCGGCGTTCGCGGACGATCCTGACCAGAGGTTGCGTGATGTCTTGATCGCCGACCGCGAGGAACGGCAGCAGGTCCACGCGTTCAGCACGGTGGCACGTGTCAGCGTGCTCGACCATTGGCGAGATGCCGTGGCTGTGGGCGTCATCGGTGACGTGTACGACCACTATGACGACGGTGAGGGCCTGCGCCTGCGAGCCAACGGCAGCCGAGGCCGCTGGACGCAGGATGGCCACCTCGAGGTCATGGACGCTGCGGTGCAGGCCCCTTCGGCACCTGCAGCCCGGGTCGGTCCCGCTGAACCGGTCCGCACCGACACCGAACGCGCCCTCGCCGCGATGCTCGCCGAGGCACTCGAGGTGACCGAGATCGGGCGCGACGACAACTTCTTCAGCCTCGGCGGCGACAGCATCATGGCGGTGCAACTGGCCGCACGGGCGCGTGACGCCGGAATCCCGCTGACCGCGCGAATGGTGTTCGAGCACCCGGCGATTCACGAGCTGGCCGCGACCGTCGACAGCGCCGACGCCGCACCTCAGAACGCCGACGGCCACCACGAGCCGATGGCGGCGTCGGGGTTGTCGGCTGACGAACTCGCGAGGGTGACGGCGTTGTTCTCGTCGCCGAGCACCGCCTCGCACGACGGAGAACCGTGACCGCGACCGAAGCGAAGGTGGCCGTCGAGGATGTGATGGCCCTCAGCCCGCTGCAACAGGGGTTGTTCTCACTGTCGAAGCTGAACAGCGGAGAAGACGGGGCCGACGACCCCTACGTGATCGCGATGTCCGCCGACATCGTCGGGGTGTTCGACCCGGAACTGTTGCGCGAGTGCGCCGCAGCGCTGCTGGCGCGCCACCCGAATCTGAGGGCCAGCTTCTTCCACGGTGACTTGAGCCGGCCTGTTCAGGTCGTCCCCATCCGCGTGGAGGTGCCCTGGCGCACGATCACCGCGACGGCTGACGAGGTCGACGCACTCGACACCGACGAACGACTCCGCCCGTTCAACTTGGAACGCGGTCCCGCGATTCGCTTTCTGATCATCGAAGTACCCGAATCTCATTGGCGCTTCGTGGTCGTGGCCCACCACATCATTCTCGACGGCTGGTCGTTGCCGCTGTTCATGGGTGAGCTGATCACCCTGTACCGCGCCGGCGGTGATGTCGGCGTGCTGCCACCGCCGCCCCGGCCCTACCGCGACTACATCGGTTGGCTCGCAGGGCGCGACCAGGAAGCCAGCCGGCAGCTGTGGGCCGCACACCTCGGCGGCCTCGACGGTCCGACGTTGGTGACCCCGGCGCTGACCGCCGGTGAGCCTCCCGCCGGTGCGCCGCGACGCACCGAACTCAAGCTGGACCGCGAAACCACGGAGCAGTTGGTTGACGCCGCACGGTCGCGAGGCGTCACCGTCAACACGCTTGTCCAGATGACCTGGGCGATGCTGCTTTCGGCGTTCACCGACCGCAGCGACGTCGTGTTCGGCGTCACCGTGTCCGGCCGACCCAGTGAACTCGCAGGTGTCGAGACGATGATCGGTCTGTTCATCAACACCGTGCCGCTTCGGGTACGGCTCGACCCCGCAATCGGGGTCGGAACGCAATGCCTTGCGCTGCAACGTGAAGCGGCGAAGCTGCGCGATCACAGCTACCTGGCCCACTCCGAACTTCGCGCGCTGGGCGGTGTCGGCGAAATGTACGACAGCCTGCTGGTTTACGAGAACTTTCCACCCGGTGAACTGGTAGGCGGCGGCGAGTTCACGGCCAACGGAGCCACGTTCCGGCCCGCGTCGTTGGAGAGCCTGTCGCACTTTCCGGTGACCATCGCCGCGCATATGGTCGACGACCGGCTCACAGTGCTGGTTGAGGTCGTCGACGGTGCATTGGGCTCGATGAGTCCCGAATCGCTCGGCGAGCGCCTGCTGTCCACGGTGCGGCGGCTGATTGCCCAGTGGGACAGTTCTCTTCGCGATGTCAGCGTCCTCCTCGATGGGGAGGCCCCCTCGACGGACCGGATTCTCGCGCCGACCGGCACCGGTGTGCACACCAAGTTCACCCAGACGGCGTACGGCAGACTCGCATCGCGTGCGCTGAGTTGGTCTGATGGCGAGCTCACGTACCGCGAGCTCGACGAAGCCGCCGACAGGTTGGCTGCCGGGCTGGCGGTCCGGGGGGTGCGTGCGGAAAGTCCTGTCGCGATCAACCTTTCGCGCGGCCCACAGTATGTGATCGCGATGCTGGGTGTGCTAAAGGCGGGTGGGGTGATCGTCCCACTGGACCCCGCGATGCCCGCCGGCCGTATCGCCGACATCCTCAATCAGTGCGACGCGAGTGTCGTCGTCGATGATGCCCTGCTCGCGGCGGTCGAGACGGAGGCGTACGACACATTCCGTCCCGTTGCCGCCCATTCCGGACAGGCCGCCTATGTGGTGTTCACCTCTGGTACCACGGGTAGGCCCAAGGGCGTCGTCGGCACGCACCAGGCGCTGCTGGCATACGCCGAGGACCATGCTCTGCGGGTACTGCGGCCGGCCGCGGCGAGGCTGAGCCACCCGCTGCACGTCGCGCACGCGTGGTCATTCACGTTCGACGCCGCATGGCAGCCGCTGGTGGCCCTGCTCGACGGGCATTCGGTACACATCGTCGACGACGACGTCCAGCGTGACGCCGAGGCCCTGGTCGAAACGATCGCGCGGTACGCCATCGACTTGATCGACACCACGCCGTCGATGTTCGCTCAGCTCTACGCGGTGGGACTCCTGACAACGGTGCCGCTTGGCGTGCTGGCCCTCGGCGGCGAGGCCATCGGCATCCCGGCGTGGAACATGATTCGCGACGAACGATCCCGCACTGGGATGGCGGCCTACAACTGTTACGGTCCAACAGAATCCACCGTCGAGGCCGTCGTCGCGGAGATCGCCGAACACGAGGACCCCGCCATCGGGCGGCCCACGACGCCGACTCGCGCGTACGTGCTCGATTCGTGGATGCGACCGGTGCCCGACGGCGTACCCGGCGAGCTCTACCTGTCAGGGCACCAGTTGACTCGCGGCTATCTCGGCAGGCCCGGTGAGACGGCGGCCCGGTTCGTCGCCGACCCGTTTGTTCGCGGCGAGCGGATGTACCGGACGGGTGATGTGGTGCGACGCCGGCCGGACGGCACATTACAGTTCCTCGGCCGCTCCGACGCACAGGTCAAGATCCGCGGATTCCGCGTCGAACCCGCCGAGATAGCCGCGGTGCTGCACACCCATCCCGCGGTACGCCATGCCCACGTTGCGGTTCGACAGCGGGCCCGCGGCGGGCCGCGGCTGATCGCATACGTCGCCGCTGCTCCCGCGCCCGAGATGTCGGAGCTACGGGCACTGCTGTCGAAGCGGTTGCCGCGCTACATGGTTCCGCAGAGCATCCTCGTCGTCGACCAGATGCCGCTGACATCGCACGGCAAGATCGATGACGTCGCCCTTGCCGCCATTCCCGTCGATGACGGTCCGTCGGTCGCACCGGAAACCGAAACCGAGCTCGCGCTCGCCGCCGTGCTGGCCGATCTGCTCGACGGCGTCGAGATAGACGTCACCGCGGAATTCCTGTCGCTAGGCCTCGACAGCATCGTCGCGCTCTCGGTGGTGCAGGGTGCCCGCAGGCGCGGTATTCCGTTGCGGGCGCGACTGATGCTCGAATGTGCGACCATCCGCGAGCTCGCCGCTGCGATCGACAGCGAGTCGGTGACCGTCGATCGCCGGGCTGAAGTGGAGACCGGACCCATCGCGGTGCTGCCCAACGTGCACTGGCTGTTCGAGCACGGACAACCGCGGCGGCTGGCGCAGACCGAGGCGATCCGACTGCCGGACGGAATCACCCGGTCACACCTGGACCGGATGCTGCAGGCCGTCGTTGACGGTCACGAAGTGCTGAGAAGCCGTCTCGACATCGAGACCATGACGCTTGTCGAGCACAACCCACGGGGCATCCTGACCGAAATGTGGGCCGAGGGCGACATGGCCGACGCCGTCGCCGAACAATCCCGACAATCGATGGAACGTCTTGATCCGCAGCAGGGTTCGATGCTCTCCGCGGTATGGCTTCGGGAGCCCGACGGCCCGGGCGTACTCGTGTTGACGGCACACGTACTCGCGTTGGACCCGGCGTCGTGGCGGATCGTGCTTGGCGAACTCGATGCAGGTTGGCACACCATCTCCTCGGGACGAGACCCGGTACCCGCGCTGGAGCACACCAGCTATCGGCGTTGGTCGCGTGTGCTCACCGAGCGGGCGGCCAACCTCGAGACTTGCGACTTCTGGGAAGACCAACTTCGCGGTGACGACCCACTCCTCGGTGCCCGCCGGGTCCGGCCGCATACCGACCGCGTCGGCGACGTCGTCGTCATCATGTCGCTCACCGATGCGGAGGTGTCGAAGAGGTTGCTGGACGCGACCGAGTCCACCCAGAATCTGCTGGCGGCAGCGGCCGCGCGAACCATCACCCGGTGGCGACTACACCGTGGACAGGACCCGGCGACGCCGCTGCTGGCACTCGAAACCCACGGTCGCGCCGACGGATTCGTCGACGGGGCCGATACCTCCGACACCGTCGGTCTGCTCACCGCCATCTATCCGCTGCGCATACCGACGCCCGAAGCGATCGACGCTATACCGGGCGACGGCATCGACTATGGGCTACTGCGCTACCTGCGCCCCGACACGGCCGAGCGGCTGAAGTCCTATGCCGAACCCCAGGTGCTGCTGAACTTCCTTGGCAGGATCCACGTCGCGGCGGGCGGCGAGCTCCGACCGGACCGCGCGCTGTTGGCGCGGGTGTCTCCGCTGCCAGAACCCGACCTCGCGGTGCGTCACGAGTTGACCATCCTGGCGGCGGTGATCGGCGAGGGGGGCAACCAGGTGCTGGGCACGCAGTGGCGCGCGCTGCCAGACATCTTGTCCGCCGACGATATCGCCACCTTGCAGTCGATGTGGCAGGACTCGCTACGGGAGGTCGTTTCGTGAGCTCGACACTGGCGATCGTCGGTGCGGGCGCCAAGGCCGTCGCCGTCGCCGCCAAGGCGGCCGAATTGCGTGGCATGGGCGTCGACGTGCCCGACGTCGTCGCGGTGGAACGCACTGGGGTAGCTGCCAACTGGCAGGCAGAGGGCGGCTGGACGGACGGGCACCACCGGCTGGGCACCAGCCCTGAGAAGGACGTCGGTTTTCCGTACCGCTCGTCGCTGGTGCCGCGCCGCAACGCAGAACTCGACGAGCGCATGACGCGGCACAGTTGGCAGGCGTACCTGATCGCCACTGGTCAGTTCGCCGAATGGGTGGACCGAGGCAGGCCCGCGCCGACGCACCGCAGGTGGAGCCAGTATCTGCGCTGGGTCGCCGGAAACTGCGACATGAGCATCCTCTCCGGTGAGGTGACCAGGATCGCGGTCGACATCGGCGCTGACGCACCGCGGTGGGCACTGCACACCTCCGACAAGACGGTGCTCGCAGACGGTTTGATGATCACCGGCCCAGGGCAACCCGAGCGGTCGATCCTGCCGGGAAACCCGCGAGTGCTGTCGATCGCGCAGTTCTGGCACCGGGCGGCACGCAACGAGCTCTGCGCCGAGCGCGTCGCCGTCATCGGGGGAGGCGAGACCGCCGCATCGATGCTCAATGAGCTTTTCCGGCACAGAGTTTCGACAATCACCGTCATTTCGCCACAGGTCACTTTGTTCACGCGGGGTGAGGGATTCTTCGAGAACACGCTGTTCTCCGACCCCACCGGCTGGACCGGCCTCACGCTGGAGGAACGCCGAGACGCGCTGGCCCGTACGGACCGGGGAGTGTTCTCCGCGCGCGTGCAGGACGCGCTGCTGTCCGACGACCGGATCCGCCACCTGCGGGGTCGCGTCGCGCACGCGGTGGCTCGAGACAGCCGAATCCGCTTGACGCTGAGCGCGAATCAGGGCGGCGAGAACCTCGAGACGGTGCATGGCTTCGATCTGGTGATTGACGGGTCGGGTGCCGATGCCCTGTGGTTCGTGCCGCTGTTGGGCCAGGACGCACTGGATCTGCTCGAACTCGGCCTCGGTAGTCAGCTCACCGGTGAACTGCTGCAGGAGTTCATCGGCGACGACCTGTCGATCACCGGTGTCGCGCCAAAACTGTTCCTGCCCGGCCTGTCCGGCCTCACCCAGGGTCCGGGATTTCCCAACCTGTCTTGCCTGGGGCTATTGTCCGACCGGGTTCTCGGCGCGGACCTCACTGCTGCTAAAGATTCTTCACATGAGAGAAGCGTTGAGCACCAATCCATTCGATGATGAACGGCACGTTCAACGTGCTGGTCAAGGACGAGGGACCAAACCGCTGTGGCTCAACGGCGGCCGCATCCGCGAGGGTCTGGCGTGGTTCAACAGCATCCTCAGCGAGGAGAATGCCCCCCGCCTCAAGACGACGCCCGCCGTCTACGCGCGGGCATTGACCGATAAGGCCATGCTCGACGCCTGGGGCGGTATATCCGCGAGCATGGATCAGCTACAGCAGGCCGTTCAGATCGCGCGCGAGATCGATGATCCGGCCTTGCTGACTAGGGCGCTGACGGCCTGCGGGTTCATCGCCGGCAACGGCGACAACCCCCGGGTGGCGCGGGAGTACTTCACCGAGGCGATCGGCTTGGCGCGGGCATTGGACGACAAGCGGATGCTGAGTCACATCCTTTCTTGGCAGGCCCAGGGAGCGATCGTGGCGGGTGATCCGACGACGGCGGTCGCGGCCGCCGAAGAGGCCCGCGATCTCGGCGACGCAATCGGTGACCGGTCCAGCTTTCTAGAGTGGCGGGGCAATCTCGGGTGGGCGCTACTGATGCAGGGCGATCTCACCGCATCAGCTGCCGAATTCCGCGCGTTTGTCGCCGCAGCCGAGGCAGCTCACGATCCGATCTGGAAGGTGACGGGCCTGCAGGGCCTGGGCTTTGTCCTCGCACACCAGGGTGAGGCGACGGCGGCTCACGCCGCGGCCGAGGCGGCTATAGAGGTCGCCGCAGAGTTCGGCGAGTATGTGCTGGGTCTCGGCTTCTCGGCATTAGGGGTAGCGGCCCTCGCCGCCGGCGACGCCACCGCGGCCCGAAACGCAGAGCAGACGGCACGGCAGTACCTTGGCGTCCAGCCGGCAACCGCGATGACCACTTGCGCCCGCAATGCCGAAGCTGCGCTGGCCGACGGTGATCTCATCGAGGCCGGCCGACTGGCCGACGAGGCCGTTGATACAAATATGGGCTGGCACCAAATGATGGCGCTCACAACGCGGGCGCGCGTGGCGATCGCCCAGGGTGAACCCGAACGAGCAGAACGCGACGCCCACGAAGCGCTCACACTGTCGGCCGAAATCGACGCGCGGGCCGGCGTTCCCGACATTCTCGAATGCCTCGCGGATATCGCTAGAGACGCCGGCAGCCTCCACGAGGCAGCTCGACTCTACGGAGCCGCAGAAGCGATCCGACGGCGCGTCGGCGTGGTCCGCTTCATGATTCACGAAGCCGCCTACCAAGCCTCCATTTCAGCGCTGCGAGAAGCCATGGGCGAGAACGAGTTCGAATCCGCGTGGACCGAGGGCACTGGTCTGACGACCGAACAAGCGATCGCCTACGCCCAACGCGGCCGCGGCGAGCGCAAACGACCGGCCAGCGGTTGGGCATCACTGACCCCCTCCGAACGCGAGGTCGTTCGACTGGTGTGTGAAGGCCTGGGAAACAAAGACATTGCGACGCGGTTATTCGTCTCGCCGCGGACCGTCCAAGCCCACCTCACCCACGTCTACAACAAACTCGACCTCACCTCCCGGGTGCAACTCATCCAAGAAGCAGCCCGCCACAAGTGACAGGGGTCAGTTCGGGGTGACACCCTTGCAGATAAGACTGTCCCCCACGCCAAAGCCAGCTCAGACACGCGTCGGTAACAGTCCTACACACGCCTCAAAGCCGTTACAGATAGGCGCGAAGCCCTGCGCTGAGCCTAGACCGGCTCCGCGGCGATTCGCCAGCCGGCGCTCTGCTCCTGCTGACGCCAGAACTCGGCGAAATGCCCGTCCCGCAGAGTGAGTTCGTCGATCGTGCCCTGCTCGATGATCGTGCCGTCATCGACGAACAACACCTGATCGGCGTTGCGGATAGCGCCCAGTCGATGCGCGACGATGACACGGGTGCGGCAGCGTGGATCGTCTCTGATCGCATCGGTGACCGACGATTCGTTCTCGGTGTCCAGTGCGCTGGTCGCCTCGTCGATCAGCAGGACCCCCGCCGGCTTCACCAGTGCCCGTGCGATGCTGACTCGCTGACGCTCACCACCGGAGAGCGCGGCGCCCGCCTCGCCGACTCGCGTCGACTCGCCGTCGGGTAGGCGCGAGACGATTTCGTCGACTCGGGCGAGTGACATCGCGTCTCGGATCTCCTTGTCGTCGGCTTCGGGGTGCCCGGCTCGCACGTTGTCGCGAATCGGTCCGTCGAACAGATACGGATGCTGGAACACCATGCTCACCAGGGCCCGGCGCGTGGTCGCATCGAGATCGCCGATATCGGTTCCGTCGACGAGGATCTGGCCGCGGTCCGCGGTATGCAACCCCGCGATGAGCGAAAGGATGGTGCTCTTACCCGAACCCGACGGTCCGACGATCGCCGTCGTGGTCCCCGGCTCGAGCACGAAGTTGAGATCGGAAAGAACATCGGCGTCCGCGGAGCCGTCGTAGCGGAAGCTGACACCACGGAATTCGATTCGTGGCGAACGCTTTTCGGCCGAGGCCGCCGCGCTGTCGACGCCCTGGGCGGTCCGGGGGGCGTCGATGATGCTGCGCAGATTTGCGAGCACTCCGCGTGAGGACTCGAGGGCGGTGGACAGGTCCGCCAACACTGTGAAGGGCTCCAGGAACCGCACCGTGACGATCAAGAGCGCAACGGCTTCCGCTGCACCGATCTGGCCGCGCACCGCCAGGGTAGTGATCGTGCCGGCCAGCGCGATCAGAGCGATCTGGCTAGCCACACTGAACAGCAGCTGCCCGGGGATTTGGAACAGCAGCAGTCTCATGGTGGCACCCTGCGCCGCGGTCACCGCCTCACCGGTCTGGCTTCGCGCGGAGGTCGCCCGCCGGCTGGCCCGCAACGCCTGCTGGGTACGCGCGAACTCCAGGATCCGTTCGGTCAGTGCGTTGTGCGCCCGAGAGTCGGCAGCGTCTGCAGCCCGCACAATCCGCTGGCTTGCCACCAGAGCGCCGAGCAACAGGGGCAGTGTGATGGCCGCCGCCACACCGAGTTGCCAGGAGACGAAGAACAGCCCGACCGTGATTGCGGCAGGAAGCAGCACCGCGCCGAGGAACGGTGTCAGCAGGTTCGCGACGAACGCGACGACATCGGGAGCGCTCGCGGCGATGGCGTGTCGTGCCATTGCGGTGTTGTCCGCGGTGAACCAGCCCAGCGGGATATCGGTCAGTCGATCGGCCATCCGGTGCTGTGTGTCGTCGACCAGTGCGAAACCGATCCGGTAGCCGATGCGCGCCAAGATCATGTCGACTATCCACCCGGCCGCGGTGGCCGCGGTGAGGGCGCCGAGCCACGTCAGCGCATCGGCAGTCGTGGAACTGAACAGGGCGCCGAGCAGCGGCACCAACAGCAGAGCGCTCGCGGCGCGCAGGATCACCGAAACGAATGAGAGCACGCCGTAGACGATGAGTACGCCGCGGTGCTCGGCGGGGATCAGGCGGAGCAAATTGCCGATCATCGTATGGCCTCCCCGGTGAGTACGCCTTGTGTCCGTACCTCGCCGAGTCGGCTGTCCCACAGCTGCCGGTAGCGGCCCTCGGCGTTGAGCAGCTCGGCATGAGTGCCGATTTCGGCGATGCGCCCGTGATCGAGAACGACGATCTGATCGGCCTCGGTGACGGTGTGCAGGCGGTGGGCGATCACGAGCACCGTCCGGTTGCGGATGAGGCGCCCCAAAGCTTGCTGCACAAGGTATTCCGATTCCGGATCGGCGAACGCCGTCGCCTCGTCCAGGATCAGTATCGGTGTATCGGCCAGCAGCGCCCGAGCGATGGTCAGGCGCTGGCGTTCGCCGCCCGAGAGCTGACTGTTGGCACCGAGCACGGTGTCATACCCGCCTGCTAGCCGCATGATCCGCTCGTGGATCTGCGCGTCCGTTGCCGCGGCTCTGACATCGTCGGCACTCGCCTTCGGCCGGGCCAGCGCGATGTTGTCACGGACGGAACCGTGGACGAGTTGGACATCCTGGAAGACGAAACCGACCTGTGTGTACAGCTCGTCGGGCGTCAGTGATCGCACATCGCGACCGTCTATCCGGATTGCGCCGGTGTCGATGTCGTGGAACCGCGCAAGCAGTGAGGCCAGCGTCGACTTGCCGGAGCCTGACGGGCCCACCAGCGCCGTCACCGTCCCGGGCCGCAGGATGAAGCTGACGTCATGGATGACCGGAACCCCTGGGCGGTAACCGAATCCGACGTTTTCGAAGGCGACCGTGCCCGACGGGGCGGAGACAGACGCGTCCGAGGCTCGGTCGTCCTGGGTGACCAATTCGTTCTCCTCGAGGGTGACGGCGATGCGGCGGGCGGCCTGCATGCCCTCGCGGAGACCGCCGAATCCGAACGCGATACCCAGAAGTCGAGTGCCGAATGTGGTTCCGAGGATGAGGAACGGCAGCAAAGTCAACGGTTCCATGGCACCCGAGGTGACGAAAAGGGTTCCCGCTGACGCGATGAGCCACAGGAACGTCGAGGGCCGCGTGACCAGATCCATGAAAGTCTTCTTGCCGATGAACGGCCGCTGCCAGACGTTCAGGAACTCGATGTAGTCGTCCAGACTCCGACGGAACGACGATGCTGCCGCGCCGCCGAACACCCGGATCACCGGCTGCCCCTCGAGATATGCCGCGGCTTCACCATTCATTCGCTCGCTCCACCGGGATGCCTCGGCGATCTTCGGACCGCTCTGGTACACCATCGTCCACGTCGTGATGATGTAGATCAGGATCGGCAGCAGCAGGATCAACGCCAAGCGCCAGTCGACGACAAAGAGGTATACGAGGACTGCGATTGGCGCGACGACGGCGGCGACCGCGTCCGAAACCGCGTGGGTGACAAGGTAATGCAATGACAGGGTGTCGTCGGAAATGAGTTTCTTGACCGCGCCCGACCCGCGCTGCGTGAACCATCCCAGCGGCATGCGCGCAAGCTTGTCGAGCAACCGTCGGCGAACCGTTGCGTTGAAACGCATGTCGACCACGTGCAGCCACAACAGAAGTCCGGCGCTGACCACGGCGCCCGCGCCCAGAAGCACGACGAAAACGATCAAGGTGCCCCGCAGCGCGGACTCGCCGGCGCCCGCCAACAGCTGCCGCGCCAGTTCGACCAAAACGACGAAGGGGGCCAACTGCAGCAAGGTGATCAGCACCTCGAGAACGCCGGTGGCGATCAGCTGCGGCTTCACCGGTGCCAGCAGGTCCTTGGCCGCCTGCGATCGCCACCGTCCCTTGGATGCGGCGGTCTCGGTCACGGACGGGTCGGTCGCTTCAGGGCTATCGGGACTCGCGCCGTCGGCGACCACGTCGGTCGGTTTGTCGTCGCTATCGCGGCGGCTGCCCATTTCGCGGCCCTGCGTCCAGTACGCCTGCGCATGCAGGTCGGACTTCGGAAATCCGAATGCGTCGCGCAACCTCTTGCGCAGGTGCTTGAGCGAACCGGCCTCGGGGGCCGCCCACGCATACCAATCCGACCAGTCCCGATCCTCGATCGCCGCCGCCAGTGCGAGATCGTCCGCCCTGTCGACCCAGTGCACGCTGCGCCGCGGATGGTCCGTGATCGGGATGAGGTCGTCGTCGGCGGTGTGGCGTTCCAGGTACACCTCGACATCGACATCGGGCGGCACCACCGCCAGGATCGAGTTGATGGCAGGTATGGATGCCGAGTCGCCGATCAAAAGGAAGCCTGCGGGTAACTCGTCGGGGACGTGGAACCCTCTGGATCCCAGCGACACGACGGGAATGGTCATGCCCGGTTCGGCCCTGGCCGCCCAGTGACTCGCGGGTCCCGACGGTTCATGCAGGACGACGTCCACCACGAATCGGCCTGAGTCCGGCTCGGCGGACACGATGGTGTAGACGCGCTGGAACTCGCTGTCGCTGCCCTCGGGGTCGGGAAACCAGAACCGCAGAAAGGCCGTTGGCTCGACGGTGACGTCCTCGAACAGGGTCGGTGAGGACATGGTGATCCGAACGAAGTGCGGTGCCACCCGCGAAACCTCTAGGACAGTGGCCTCGTGGTCGCGCCCCCCGAAGCCCCGCAACAGGGCCCCCTGCAAGCCTCTTCCCATGTGCAAAGTCCTCTGCTCGGCGGATATCCGATCTCGACGACAAGTCCCCGCCGTGCCCGCCCCCGGTAGCGGCGGCGAGGAGCTCGCAGTTAGTTAGCCTAGCCTAACCTGGAACCAATCCGGTCTGTCCCGCCCCAGGGGTCGCTGCGGCCTCTACGGTTGTGGCGGTGACGACCTCCCGGCGTCTGCTCACCGTTGTCGCCGTGTTGTGGATCTCTGCGGCCGTCATCTTCGTCACCTTCGAGGCTCTCGCGGCGGCCGCCGTCCCGTCCTACAGCTACATAGCGCAGTACATCAGCGTGCTGGGTGTGCCCGAATGGTCTCCGCGCGCATCGCTGATGAACTGGGCGTTCTTCCTGCAGGGTGCACTGTTCCTTGCTGGGGCGATTCTGGCGGTCCGTGCTATCCGTGGACTATGGACTGGCGCGGCTTTCCTGCTGCTTACCGCCACCAACGCCGTCGGTAATTTCCTGGTGGGTTTCGTGCATGGCTCCTCGCCGCTGTGGAATGACGGCTACGAGCACCTTCACGGATGGGGCGCATTCCTGGCGATAGGCGGCGGCAATGTCGGCATCGTGGTGGGTTCGGCGGTGGTCGCTCGCGCTGTGTCGATGCGCTGGTACCTGCCGATCGGGGTGCTGATCGGCGTGGCGGGGTTGGTGTTCGCCGCGATGCTGCAGACCTACAGCGATTGGGCGGGCGACTTCGCGCATATCGGTCTCGTCGAGCGGGCCTGTGTGTACACGATCATGACCTGGCAGATTTTCACCGGGATCGTTCTGTTGATCCGAGCCAGACGTGACGGCCAGCCGGCCGCGGGTGAGAACTAGCTCGAGATCTGTTCGGACATAGGCACATCCATGTCGAAGACCCGTGCGTGCAGCACGATCCGGTTGCGCAACGCCGAGCGCACGGCGCGGTGCAACCCGTCCTCCAGGTAGACGTCGCCCTGCCACTTCACCGCGTGCGGGAAAAGGTCACCGTAGAACGTCGAGTCCTCTGACAACAACCGGTCAAGCGCCAACACCGTCGTGGTCATCACCAGTTCGTCCAGCCGTAATTGGCGGGGTGGGATCTGCGCCCACTGGCGATGCGACAGCCCGTGATCGGGGTAGGGCCTGCCGTCGAGAACCCCTTTGAAGATCATCGCGCAGCCAGCCCCCGCGTCGTCCCCCGAGACAAACGCATCACCTTGGGAAGGCTATCGCAAACACCCCATGCACGACGCGAACAGCCGCTGGTGCGGCATCGCCGCTGATGATGGCCGTAAAATGAACCCAACCAAGAAATGGCCCCGTACGAGAGGCAGGTGAACGCATGGGTAGCGCCGATGATCGTCGATTCGAGGTGCTGCGCGCGATCGTCGCCGACTTCGTGGCCACCAAGGAGCCGATCGGTTCGAAATCACTCGTCGAGCGCCACAATCTCGGTGTCTCCAGCGCGACTGTCCGCAATGACATGGCGGTCCTGGAGGCCGAGGGTTATATCGCCCAGCCGCACACCAGCTCGGGTCGCGTGCCCACCGAAAAGGGCTACCGCGAGTTCGTCGACCGACTGGAAGAGGTCAAGCCGCTGTCGTCGGCCGAACGACGCGCGATCCTGGATTTCCTGGAGTCCGGCGTCGACCTCGACGATGTGCTGCGCCGCGCGGTGCGGTTGCTCGCGCAACTGACCCGTCAGGTCGCGATCGTGCAGTACCCGACGCTGTCGACGTCATCGGTGCGACGTCTCGAGGTGGTTGCGTTGACACCGGCACGGCTGCTGCTGGTCGTTATCACCGACTCGGGCCGCGTCGACCAACGCATCGTCGAACTGGGTGACGCACTCGACGAGCATGACGTGGCCAAGCTGCGCGATCTGTTGGGCCAGGCGCTGGAAGGCAAGCCGCTGGCCGCGGCATCGATCGCCGTCGCCGATCTGGCCTCACAGCTCAACGGCCACGGTGGGCTCGCCGACGCGGTCGGCCGGTCTGCCACGATGTTGGTGGAGACGCTGGTCGAGCACAGCGAGGAGCGGCTGATGCTGGGAGGCACGGCCAACCTCACCCGCAACACCGCGGACTTCGGCGGGTCGCTGCGCTCGGTACTCGAAGCGCTCGAGGAACAGGTGGTGGTGCTGCGACTGCTGGCGGCACAGCAGGAGGCCGGCAAGATCACCGTGCGGATCGGTCATGAGACCGAGGCTGAGGCGATGGCCGGAACTTCGGTGATTACCACCGCATACGGAAATTCGGGCAAGGTGTACGGCGGCATGGGTGTGCTGGGACCGACAAGGATGGACTATCCCGGAACTATCGCCAATGTCGCCGCGGTTGCTCTCTATATCGGGGAAGTCTTGGGTAGCCGTTAGAACTGGGCTTCGATCCACCTTCGGACAAGCTCGAACAAGCACGGAAAGGTCAGGCAAGGTCAGCGTGGCACGCGACTATTACGGGCTGCTCGGCGTGAGCAGGGGTGCGAGCGATGCGGAGATCAAACGCGCCTACCGCAAACTGGCCAGGGAACTGCATCCCGACGTCAACCCGGATGCGGATGCGCAGGCGCGCTTCAAGGAGATCAGTGCGGCCTATGAGGTGCTCAGCGATCCGGAGAAGCGCCGCATCGTCGACCTAGGTGGCGATCCGCTGGAATCCGCCGCCGCCTCGGGCAATGGCTTCGGCGGATTCGGTGGGCTCGGCGACGTGTTCGAGGCGTTCTTCGGCGGCGGGGCCACGTCGCGGGGGCCGATCGGCCGCGTGCGGCCGGGTTCGGATTCGCTGCTGCGGATGCGGCTGGATCTCTCGGAGTGCGCGACGGGCGTGACCAAACAGGTCACGGTGGACACCGCAGTGCTGTGCGACCTCTGCCATGGCAAGGGCACGCACGGCAACTCCGCCCCGGTCGCGTGCGACACCTGCGGCGGTCGCGGTGAGGTGCAGACCGTACAGCGCTCACTGCTCGGCCAGGTGATGACGTCGCGACCGTGTCCGGTGTGCGGCGGGGTCGGAGAGGTCATCCCCGATCCGTGTCATCGCTGTGGCGGCGACGGCCGGGTGCGCGCGCGCCGCGAGATCAGCGTCAAGATCCCCGCGGGCGTCGGGGACGGCATGCGCGTGCGACTTGCCGCACAGGGCGAGGTAGGGCCGGGCGGCGGGCCGGCAGGCGACCTCTACGTCGAAGTGCATGAGAAGGCGCACGAGATCTTCGTCCGCGACGGCGACGATCTGCACTGCACCATCTCTGTGCCGATGGTCGACGCCGCGCTGGGCGCCACCGTCACCATCGACGCGATCCTCGACGGCCCGACCGAGATCACCATCGCAGCGGGAACCCAGCCGGGACAGGTCACGACGCTGCGCGGGCATGGGATGCCACACCTGCGCTCCGGGGTGCGGGGAGACCTGCACGCCCACATCGATGTGGTGGTGCCTTCGCGGCTGGACCACGAGGACATCGAGTTGTTGCGCAAGCTCAAGGACAAGCGCAGCCGTGACGTCGCCGAGGTGCGCAGCGCGCACTCGAATGCCTCCGGCGGCGGGCTGTTCAGTCGGCTACGCGAAACGTTCACCGGCCGTTAGGCGCCCGTGGTTGGGACGCTCTTCTATGTCGACGCGCTGCCTCCGGTAGGTGAGCTCGCCGTGGTGGACGGCGACGAAGGATTCCACGCGGCGAACGTCCGGCGCACCCGGCCCGGCGAGCAACTCGACCTGAGCGATGGCGCGGGCGAAATCGCCTCATGCGTCGTCGAGGACGTGGGCAAGGGCAGGATGACGGCCCGGGTGATGGACCGTCGAACCGTCGAGGCCCCGACGCCGCTGATCACCGTCGTGCAGGCGCTGCCGAAGTCGGACCGTTCCGAACTGGCCATCGAGTTGGCGACCGAGGCCGGTGCGGACACATTCGTCGCCTGGCAGTCGTCGCGCTGTGTGGCGCGCTGGGACGGACAAGCCCGCGTCGACAAGGGCCTGCGCCGCTGGCGGGCCGTCGTCCGGTCGGCCGCGCGGCAATCGCGGCGGGCGTACATCCCGACCGTCAGCGGGGTGGTATCGACGCCCGAGCTGGTGGAGCGGGTGCGCGACATCGAGTCGACGCCGGTGCTCGTCCTGCACGAATCCGCGACGCAGCCGATCACCGACGTACCTGTCGCAGAAGCCGATTCGCTGCTACTGGTCATCGGTCCCGAAGGCGGCATCGCCGACGACGAGATCGCCGCAATGTCCGCAGCGGGCGCAAAGGTGGTCCGACTCGGGCCCACCGTTCTGCGCACCTCGACGGCGGCGGCCGTCGCGTTGGGCGCCCTCGGCGTGCTCACCAAGCGGTGGGACGGCCCTGATTCGGCGATCACGCCGAAAGCGCGCGGCCAGACTTAGGGGGCACCCGCAGAGGCAAAGGTTAGGCTAAATTAACCTACCGTGCTGAAGCTTGGTGTCGACGAAAACGCGCAGGTTGAGAACCGTGCAGGCTAGTCCGGGGTGGATGAGGAAATTTCACAATCGGGACTCGAGCGACCGACCGACGCTGTTGATCTTCCCGCATGCGGGCGCCGGGGCATCCTGGTACAGGCGGTTCTCGAAGGTGCTGAGCGAGGACTACGAAGTCATCGCGTTCCAGTACCCCGGTCGGCAGGACCGCGCCGGCGAACCGCCGTTGACGTCCCTGGAGGAGATCGCGGCGGGCGCGTTCGCTGAGTTTGTTGCGTCGGACTTCAACCGCGGGGACTCCATAACGACGCTGGGCCACAGTATGGGCGCGCTGGTCTCGTTCGAATTCGCCCGACTCGCCGAGGCCGCCGGAGTGAAGGTGGCCCAACTCACCATCCTGGCGGCCGTCGCCCCGCACCGGGTGGCGAGCAAGCCTGGCGCGCCGAAGGATGACCAGGGTCTCCTGGACCATCTGCGGTGGCTCGGGGGATCCCATGCCGACGTCATTGCCGACCCCGAACTTGTCACGATGACGTTCCCGGTCGTCAAGTCCGATCACCGTGCGGCGGAGACATATTCGTGCGATCGGAGCGCACGAATCGCCGCCCGGATCCAGGTGATCGGCGGTGACCAGGACCCCATTGTCACGATGACGGACCTGCAGGGCTGGCGTGAGCACAGCGACGACGTCGAGGTCACGATGTTCGCAGGTGGCCACTTCTTTCTCCTCGACCATATCGACGCCATCGCAGAGTTGTTGGCGGAGAGCGGGGTTCGCCGATGACGTACACATCGGACGACCTCGACCACATCGTCATATCGGGAATGTCGGTGGAGGCGCCCGGCGGAGTGGATACCCCAGCGGCCTACTGGACCGCGCTGAGTGAATCGCGCGAGCTGATCGGCCCGCTTCCGCGCGATCGCGGCTGGCCGCTCGACGACATGCGGTCGTTATCGCGTATCGACGGTTGGGCCGACGTCTGCGACGCGGGTGGGTTCCTCTCCAATCCCGGCGCATTCGATCCGGTGTTCTTCAATATCGGCCTGCGTGAGGCAACCATCACCAGCCCACAGATCCGCCTCGCGATGCGGGTGGCGTGGAAGGCGGTGGAGAACACCGGAATCAACCCCGCGGCACTCGATGGGGAGGAGGCCGGCTGCTTCGTCGGGGCGTACCCGACGGAATACGGGCCGCTGCCCACCGTGGCCGACGAGTACAGCGGATACCGCACGGTCGGCCTCGTGACGGACAGCATCGCCGGACGGGTATCCCATTCCCTGGGCATGTCCGGTCCGTCTGCCACCGTCAACACCGCTTGTGCCTCGTCTCTGACTGCGCTGCATCTGGCGGCATCCTCGGTTCGCAACGACGAATGCGAGTGGGCGCTGGCCGGAGGCGTGTGCGTCATGGGGACTCCGGCGATCATCTACGACTTCGCCAAGCACAATGCCCTTGCCATCGACGGGCACTGCCGCGCCTACGCCGATGACGCCAGCGGCACGCTGTGGGGCGAGGGCGCCGGATTCGTCGTCGTCGAACATGAGTCTCGCGCGCGGCGCCTCGGCCACCGGGTCTTCGGGCGCATTCTCGCCAGCCACTACAACCACAACGGCAAGGGAAAAGCGATCCTCACACCGCGCGCCGACGCGCAGGAGAAGTTGATCCGCCGAGTCGTCAACGCGGCGGGCATCGACCCCGCCGACATGGGAATGATCGAGGGACACGGCACCGCGACGCGCGCAGGTGACCGGGCCGAACTCACCGCTCTGCTGAACACGTACGGCGCCGCCGGTTCGACGGCGTTCGTCGGATCGTCGAAATCGAACCTCGGCCATGCCCAGGCGGCGGCCGGCATGCTGGGCACAATCAAGGTGCTGCTCTCGGGTTGGCACGGACACATCCCGGCGTCGCTGTTCACCGATAACCCCACTACGCAAGTGGATTGGGACTCATCGGGTCTGCGGCTGGCAACCAAGTTGCATCCGTGGGAATCGAAGAACGGAAACCGGTACGGCGCGGTTTCCTCATACGGGGCGGGCGGGGTCAATGCGCACGCCGTCATCGGTATGCCGGTCCGAGAGGAGCACGACGATTTCTGAGTACCGGCTGCCCGATGGAACTGTTCCGGTGCTGCTGTCGGCGGACACCCCGACCCTGCTCCGCGCCGAGGCCCGTGCGCTTCTGGGATACCTGCGCGAGCACCCCGCTGTGCCACCGGAACGCGTGGCGGACATGCTGTTTCGGACACGCGTCGCGAGGCGATACCGCGCGCTGTCCATGGTGACCGACTGTGCAGGGCTGGAGGACGCCTTGCGGGCGGTGGTCGACGGCCACGAGCACACCGCCGTGGTCCGTGGCGACAAGGCCGCGGCGGCGCACCGGCTCGCGTACGTCCTGCCCGGCCAGGGGGGCCAGCGGCCGGGCATGGGCGTCGTGTTCTACGAATCGGCTCCGGCCTTTCGGGCCGAGGTCGACCGCTGCCACGATCTGTTCGGCGATCTGTTCGGTGAATCGCCGTTGGCCTATGTGCTGGGCACCGCTGATGTCGGCGACGGCACCACGGTGGTGCAGTCGGCGCTGTTCATGCAGATGGTCGGGCTCGGGGCGATGTGGCGCTCGGTCGGTATCGACGCCGACGCCGTCGTCGGTCACAGCCAAGGCGAGATCGCGGGCGCCTATCTGTCGGGAAAGATGACCCTCGAGGATGCGGTGCTGATCGTCGGCACGCGGGCGCGCGCGGTCGAGAACATCTCCTCGGACGACTATGCGATGGCGGTCGTCGCCGCTGACCGCGACGAGTGCGAGAGTGTGCTCGCCCGCCAGTCCGGGTGGGCCCAGGTGTCTGTGATCAATTCGCCACGCCTGGTGGGCATTTCCGGGGATCGCGCCACCGTTTCGGCGACGGTGGACGCGCTGGATGCCGCAGGCCGGTTCACCCGACTGATCCCGGTTCGCTATCCGGCACACACCAGCTTGGTCAACCAGTTTCGCGACCAGATCGAAGCGGCGGTCCGCAGTCGAGTGCGTAACCCGCACTTCCTCGAGAGCGACATCGACTGCATCGGATCGACTCTCGGTGAGACCGTCACGTCTGAAGTCGCGGTTGCCGAGTATTGGTTCTGGAATCTGCGCAACACAGTCAGGTTCGACCGAGCCGTCGCGGCCGCCGTGTCGGGCCAGGTCGACGCCTTCGTCGAGCTTGCCGAGCACCCGACGTTGCAGTTCGCACTCCAGGAAAACCTCGACGTGCTGGCCGCAGAGTCCGCGACAGTCGTCGGCACCTCCGACAGACAAGCGAGCGACCTGACGGAATTCACGCGCAACCTCGGCGTGCTGGCAGTCAATGACGTCGACTACAACTGGGACGTACTGCGCACGGAATCCGTTGGTGTCCCATCGCTTCCGTTGTGGGATTTCCCGAATACGCAGATGAACGAGTCGTCATTGTGGTTGCCCTACCACGGCTTCGCGTCACCAACGGCGTCCGCTCCGCCGGCGGCGGAACCGCTCGCGGAAGACGCTCCGCGGCCGCAGGTCATCGTCGAGGAATGGACCGCGTTGACCCGGCGCTCGATGGTTCCGCCGCGGCGCCTGGGCATTATCGACCGCACGGGCGGCAGCGTGGACCTCGCGACGGCACTGTGCGCGCACGCCGAAAACCAGGATCTGCCCGCACGATTGATCGCCGGCGCGGACGAAGTCGTCGACGACATCGATGCTCTGGTCGTACTGCTGCCCGAATTCGACGGTATGAGCCAGGTTGAGGCCGCCCGACATGTGATGCGGTTCTTCGCCGACCGGCAGTGGTGGTTCACGCCCGAAGCGGCGAAGGACTACTGGCTCGTCACAGTCGGCGGTGAAACAGCGGCGCCGGCCGATGGCCCGCCGCATCCGGTCCCCGCCGCGGTCAGCGCCGGATTCCGTTGCATCGGCGGCGAATACCCGAACACCGCCTTCCGCCACCTCGACCTGTCACCCGAACATGCGCGCCCGGAATCAGCCGCGGCCATCATCGCGGCGCTGCACACCGCTGACGAGCCGGAATTGGCGTTACGCGACGGCGGTCTGTACGCGAAACGGCTCATCGACACCGATACGAAACCTGCCGGATCGCCGCTAGTGGGCAGGCATGTGCTGATCACTGGCGGTACGGGCAACGTCGGGCTGGAGTTCTGCGAATACGCTGCGCGCGATGGCGCGCGGCGGATCACTCTGGTGAGCCGGTCAGGGGAGACGCGCGAGATCGCCGAGCGGCTGCGGCCCATCATCGCTTCTGGCACAACCGATATCCGAGTGATCGCCTGCGATATTGCGGATGCGGCCGACGTGCAACGATTGGCCGACGACATCCGTGAGGACCGGATCGATCTCCTCATCCACGCCGTGCTGGACGGAGCAAGCGCCGCCGATATTGAGCTGGCCGAGCTGACCGAAGCGAAACTCGACAGTGCGTTGCGCGGCAAAGTTGTCGGTATCTCCCATGTCTTGGACGCGGTTGCTCTCGCCGACGAGTGCCGGGTGCTGATGTGCTCGTCGACGGCGTCGGTGCTCGGCGGCCGGGGCAAGATCGCATACGCGGCGGCGAACCGGATGCTCGACGTCCACGCCCGACACCTGCGGGCCGAGGGCCGCGACTGTGTGTCGATTCAATGGGGCCAGTGGGCGGTCTATCAAGGTCAGGGCAGCTCAGATATCGCGAATCTGGCTGGAATCGGCTACCTTCCCATGCGCTCTGCGGATGCTATCGCGCTCGGTCTCAGCGGATTGCCGGGCAACGCCGCGGTCGCCGCGTTCGACTGGGACCGCGCCCGCGCGGTGTTCGGAACGCTGGGCTATGGACCGACACTGTCGCAGTTGGTGACCACCCAGACCGAGAGCACGGCCACATCGGCAGCGTCCGCCGAGGTGGCGGACGTGCCGCGGCGGGTGCTGCAACTTCTCGCCGAGGTGATCGGCGCCGACGATGTCGAGGCGCTTGATACTGCTGTGCCGTTGGTGGCGTTGGGTCTGGACTCGTTGAACGCTCTGCACCTGCGGCGGCGGGTCAAGACCGAATTCAGTTGTGAGGTAGCCGTTTCCAACCTGCTCGGCGGGGCCACGCTCGATGACGTGGTGCGGATCGTGAAAGCCGGAATGGACGCGCCGGCCCAGCCGGCCGCGACGTGTGCCCCGACGCAAGGCCCGGGCGCTGACACAATCGACTTCGACATGAGCCGGATCCCCTCCGCGCGAAGCGACCTGGACCTGTTCGGATTGGGCGCCATATGGCGCCTGCTGGAGCCCGCGCTGGGCGACGGCGATATCCATACGGCAGATGACATCGCCGAACGCCTGCACTTCGCCGAGCGGCACCGCTGGGTTCTGCGACAGTGGTTGCACGAGCTCACCACACGCGGGTTCCTGCACCACGACGGCGGATACCGTCGAGCCCGACCCCTTCCGGCGCCGACCCGGTCCAACCTTGTCGAGGTGTGCTCGGATTTGGGGTATCTCGCACCTTTCGGGCAGTTTCTGGACGACGCGAACAGGCATCTGGCCGACCTGGTCACCGACCGCGTCAGCGTGCAGGAGTTGCTGTTCCCGGACGGGTCGATGACCACGGCCGACGCGTTCTACCGTGACAACGTCATCAGCCGCTACCTCAACCTCGGCGCCCGCTCGGCCGTCGCCGACGCAGTGCGGCGGCTCGCGGTCGACAGGTCACCCGTTCGCATCCTGGAGCTGGGTGCCGGCGTCGGCGGCATGACCGATGACATCGTCGCGGGGTTGGCCGGATTGCCTGTCGACTACCACTTCACCGATGTCTCGACGTTCTTCCTCAACGCGGCGCGCAAGCGTTTCGCGGAACAGCCTTGGATGCGGTTCGGCATCGTCGATCTGAACGCAGATCTGCGCCGTCAACCGCCGTGCGACATCGTCGTCGCCTCCAACGTCGTGCACAACGCCCAGGACGTCGGGCGGACGCTTGCCGAGATTCATGACGTTCTGCGCCCCGGCGGCGCGGTCGTCTTCATCGAGGTGTGCAAGGCGCACTGCTCGTTCATGACCTCGGTGTACTTCCTCATGTCGCCGCCTGAAGGTCAGCCGCAGGTCGGTCTGACGGACGTCCGTGCCGGCACCGACCGAATCTTTTTGACCCAGGACGAATGGCACGACCAGCTCACCACGAGCGGCTTCACCCCCGTGCAGACGCTGCCGTCCGCCGGTCATCCCCTGTCGATGCTCGACCAGTACGTCTTTGCCGCCGTGCGCGGCTAGGCGGCCTGGATAGTTAACTGTTGGGCTGCGTCGGTGCCCAGCGGTAAACTGGGCGAACGTTGGTAAACAACCAGGCCAGATCCAGAAAGCAGGCAGAAAACCCCACGTGACGCCCAGCGAAACGAACGCTGACTCCGACGCGACCGTTCGCAGCAGCATCGATGTTCCGCCCGACCTCGTCGTGGGCCTGCTTGGATCCGCCGACGAGAACCTGCGCGCACTCGAACGCATCCTGGCAGCCGATATCCACGTACGCGGCAACGCGCTCACCTTGTCCGGGGAGCCCGCCGACGTGGCATTGGCCGAACGGGTGGTCTCCGAACTCATCGCGATCGTGGCCAGCGGCCAGCGATTGACACCGGACGCCGTGCGACACAGCATCGGCATGCTCACCGGAACCGGCAACGAATCACCGGCGGAGGTGCTGACTCTCGACATCCTGTCGCGGCGCGGCAAGACGATCCGCCCGAAGACGCTGAACCAGAAGCGCTATGTCGACGCCATCGACGCACATACCATCGTCTTCGGCATCGGTCCAGCGGGCACCGGCAAGACATATCTGGCAATGGCCAAGGCCGTCAACGCATTACAGACCAAGCAGGTCACCAGGATCATCCTCACCCGTCCCGCGGTGGAAGCCGGTGAGCGGCTCGGCTTCTTGCCGGGCACACTCTACGAGAAGATCGATCCGTATCTGCGGCCGCTGTACGACGCGCTGCACGACATGATGGATCCGGAGCTGATCCCAAAGTTGATGAGCGCCGGGGTAATTGAGGTTGCACCACTGGCTTTTATGCGGGGTCGGGCGCAGCCGTTGTTCACGAAGGTCCTGACACCGAGCGGCTTCCGGCCGATCGGCGAGCTTGCGATCGGAGATTTGGTAATAGGCTCCGACGGACGTCCGACGGAGGTTCTAGGCGTCTACCCGCAAGGCTTCAAAGAGGTCTACCGCGTCTACACGCAAGACGGTTCGTCGACACTCGCATCCGGTGACCACCTCTGGTCGGTGTATACGCCCGCCGATAAGCGTCGCGGAAGGCCAGCGCGCGTGCTGGAGACAAGGAGATGATCGGCAACCTGCGGTCGGCACTCAATCGCCGCTACGAGTTACCCCTGCTGAGCCAAGCCGTCAGATTCGAGTCGCAGCCGGTTCCACTGGATCCGTACGCCCTCGGACTGCTGCTGGGAGATGGATGTTTCTCATGCAGCGCCACACCTACTTTCGCAACGACTGATCCCGAGTTGGCAGAGGCTCTCGAGCGCCTCATTCCCGGCATTCGAGCGCGGCAGAAGTCCGACGTTGACTATGTCCTGAACCGCGTCACTCGTCCCGGCGAAGTCATCACTATCGAGAACCCGGTCACAGGCGCGATGCGCAGACTCGGGCTGGCAGGCACGAAATCGAACACCAAGTTCGTCCCCGAGGAATACCTTTTCAATTCGCCCGATGTGCGGCTCGCTGTACTACAGGGCCTACTGGACTCCGACGGCGGACCAGTCACTCAGAAGGATCGGACATGCCGCATTCAGTTCGGCACCGCATCTGATCGCCTCCGCGACGACGTGACGTTCTTGGTTCGATCGCTCGGTGGTGTTGTCTACCACCGCACCAGGCTGGCGGAGGGTCGCAAGCCTGGACTCGCTCGCGGTCGAGAAGTGCATCACCGTCACGACGCGCATATCCTCGATATCCGCTTGCCCGAGGGTGTTGCGCCATTTCGGCTCGCACGCAAGTTGGCGAAGTACAACGCCACAGGCGGCGGTCGTCCGATGAGGTTCATCGATCGCATCGAACCCGCAGGCACAGAGGAAGCTGTGTGCATCCGAGTGGCAGCTTCGGACTCGCTATATGTCACTGAGGATTTCCTCCTGACTCACAACACGCTGAATGATGCGTTCATCATTCTCGACGAGGCGCAGAACACCACCGGCGAGCAGATGAAGATGTTCCTCACCCGGCTCGGGTTCGGGTCGAAGGTCGTTGTCACCGGCGACATCACGCAGGTGGACCTCGCCGGTGGCGCTGCGTCGGGTCTGCGTTCGGCGATGGGCATTCTCGACGGCATCGACGATATCCACTTCGCCGAGCTCACCAGCGCCGACGTCGTCCGGCACCGGCTGGTGGCCGACATCGTCGACGCGTACGCGAAGTCCGACGAGCCCGAGCTGATGAACCGGGCGCAACGGCGTGCCACCGGCAGCCGACCGCGGCGGTAACGAACCGACCATGAGCATTGAGGTGTCCAACGAGTCGGGCATCGACGTTTCCGAAGAGGAACTGATCAGCATCGCGCGATTCGTCATCCGCAAGATGAAAGTGAATCCCGCCGCCGAACTCTCGATGGTGCTGCTCGACACGTCGGCGATGGCTGACCTCCACATGCGGTGGATGGACCTGCCCGGTCCCACCGACGTGATGAGCTTCCCGATGGACGAACTCGAGCCCGGTGGTCGGCCCGACGCGCCCGAACCCGGGCCGTCGATGCTCGGCGACATCGTGCTGTGCCCACCGTTCGCCGCCGATCAGGCCGCCGCGGCGGGGCATTCGCTCGGGCAGGAACTCGCATTGTTGACGGTGCACGGGGTGTTGCATCTGCTCGGGTACGACCACGCCGAACCCGATGAGGAAAAGGAGATGTTCGCGCTGCAGCGCCAACTGCTCGAGGAGTGGGTCGCCGACCAGGTCGAGGCCTATCACCAGGACCGTCAGTCCGAGAAGGACCGGCGCCTGCTGGACAAATCCCGATTCTTCGACGAACAGTGAACAACATAGGTCAGTTGATCGGCGCGATCGTTTTGATCGGCGTGGCAGGTCTTTTCGCGGCGACCGATGCGGCGATCAGCACGGTATCGATAGCGCGCGTCGAAGAACTCGTCCGCGACGAACGTCCCGGTGCAATCCGACTCGCCAGGGTGATGTCCGAGCGACCCCGCTTCATCAACCTCTGTGTGTTGCTCCGAATCGCCTGCGAGGTAAGCGCAACCGTGCTGTTGGCCGCCTTCCTCGACGACTACTTCGGGGTGAGCTGGGGACTGGTGTCGGCAGCTGCGATCATGACGGTGGTCAGCTTCGTCGCGATCGGCGTGGGGCCGAGGACGATCGGCAGGCAGAACGCCTATTCCATCTCGTTGTTGGCCGCTCTTCCACTGCAAGCGATTTCGATAGTGCTCACCCCGGTGAGCCGACTGCTGGTCTTGATCGGTAATGCGCTGACGCCCGGCCGCGGCTTCCGCAACGGCCCCTTCGCGTCTGAGATCGAACTCCGTGAGGTCGTCGACCTGGCGCAGCAGAGCGGCGTGGTGGCCGACGATGAGCGGCGGATGATCCAATCGGTGTTCGAACTCGGCGACACCCCGGCCCGCGAAGTGATGGTGCCGCGTACCGAAATGGTGTGGATCGAAAGTGACAAGACAGCGGGTCAAGCGACCTCATTGGCTGTGCGCAGCGGGCATTCGCGCATTCCGGTGATCGGCGAGAACGTCGATGATGTGATCGGCGTCGTCTACCTGAAAGACCTTGTCCAGCGGACGTATTACTCGAACAACGGGGGACGTGACACCAAGGTGTCCGAGGTGATGCGGCCCGCGGCGTTCGTGCCGGACTCCAAGCCGTTGGATGAGCTGTTGCGCGAGATGCAGCGCGATCGCGTCCACATGGTGCTGCTTGTCGATGAGTACGGTGCGATCGCAGGGCTGGTCACGATCGAGGATGTGCTCGAGGAGATCGTCGGGGAGATCGCCGATGAGTACGACACCGACGAAGTCGCTCCGGTGGAGGAACTGGGCGAGCGGCGGTATCGGGTGTCGGCCCGGCTCCCGATCGAGGACCTCGGCGAGCTGTACGACATCGAGTTCGACGAGGATTTGGACGTCGACACGGTCGGCGGACTGGTGGCATTCGAGCTGGGCCGTGTCCCGTTGCCGGGCGCCGAAGTGACGTGGGACGGGCTGTGCCTGCGCGCCGAAGGCGGGCCGGATCATCGCGGACGAGTCCGTGTCGGCACCGTCCTGGTGAGTCCGAACGAGCATCCGGAGAGTGCCGATGACTGAGCTCGATGCCGAGGACACCAAGCTGGTCACGCTTGCGCGCGGCGCGATGGGGCGGGCCGAGGCGTCCAGCGGTGCGGCGGTGCGCGACCTCGACGGGCGCACCTATGCCGGCGCGCCCGTGGCGCTGGACTCGCTGGCGCTGACTGCGCTGCAGGCCGCCGTCGCCGCGGCGGTGTCCAGCGGTGCGGTCGGGCTCGAGGCCGCCGTCGTGGTGGGTGGAACCGTTGACGACGCCGGCCTGGCAGCGGTGCGCGAGCTGTCGGCGGACGCCACGGTGATCGTCACCGATCGGGCGGGCAACATCGTATGAGCGAGTTCCGGTCGGGGTTCGTCTGCTTCATCGGACGGCCCAACACCGGCAAGTCGACACTGACCAACGCCCTGGTCGGAACCAAGGTGGCTATCACGTCCAACCGGCCACAGACCACCCGGCACACCATCCGCGGCATCGTGCATCGCGACAACTTTCAGATCATCCTTATCGATACCCCAGGGCTGCACCGGCCGCGCACCCTGCTGGGCCAGCGGCTCAACGACCTGGTGAAGGACACGTACTCCGAAGTCGACGTAATCGGTCTGTGCATCCCCGCCGACGAGCGGATCGGGCCGGGGGACCGGTGGATTCTCGAACAGACACGCGCCATCGCGCCGAATACCACGCTGGTCGCGATCGTCACCAAGACGGACAAGTTGGCAAGGGATCGCGTTGCCGCCCAATTGGTCGCGGTCAGCGAGCTGGTTGGCCCGGATACCGAGATCGTCCCCGTGTCGGCGAGCACCGGCGAGAATCTCGACGTGCTGACCGACGTGCTGGCGTCACAGCTGCCGCCGGGGCCGGCGTTCTACCCCGACGGGGAGCTCACCGACGAACCCGAGGAAGTCCTGATGGCCGAGCTGATCCGTGAGGCCGCACTGGAAGGCGTGCGTGACGAGCTGCCCCACTCGTTGGCGGTGGTCATCGAAGAGGTCGAGCCCCGCGAGGGACGTGACGACCTGATCGACGTACACGCCATCCTCTATGTCGAGCGGGACAGCCAGAAGGGCATCGTGATCGGCAAGGGCGGCGCGAGGCTGCGTGAGGTCGGCACCGCGGCACGTATACAGATCGAAAAGCTCTTGGGCACAAAGGTTTATCTCGATCTACGGGTCAAGATCGCCAAGAATTGGCAACGCGACCCCAAACAGCTTGGGCGGCTGGGGTTCTAGACGCTAGCCCGGCGCGCCTGCTCCTGGCTGTCCGAATTCCCTCTCGGGCGACTGCACCGGAGGCGCCCCGTCACCCTTGCCGTAGACCGCGACCACGACGGTGCGGTCGATCAGGTTCGCCGACCACACACCAATGTCGACGTTGGAGCAGTCCGACATGATCGCGTGGTAGTCGGGGCGGTAGTACCACTGGTTGATCAACTCGATGCCGCTGATGGCCAGCGCCGGATTGATTCCGACGGTCTCAGCCACGGGTCCGGCATAGCCGGCGTTGCGGGCTCGGTCGGCCACCGTCGAACCGTCCGAACCGATGTCGCCGTTCAGTGCGCGGTTGTTGAGGACGTCGTTGGTGTGCCACTGCGCGGCCAGCCGCAATTTCGGGTTGATCTTGATGTCGGTGGTGCAGCCGGCCTGGTGCTGCATCGTGTAGACGTTGGCGACCACACCGTCGTTGAGCCGCTTGTTATCGGCACCGGCCGTCGGAATTCCCATGGTGCCGCCGGCCGCCAGCACCAGGGCCGAGATCGCATATGCACCGTGCCGCGCTGTCATGGGCGATGACATTACGCCACTTCGCCGGGCGTGATCTCGTCAATGGCTTGGTCCTGCGGACCCGTCGGCTCCGGATCCGGTGCCGTCGACGGCGTCCACCACACCTGCGGCTGCTTGTTCGCCCAGCCGTTGATGGCCTCGAGCGCGGCGGCGAGCGAGACCAACAGCGGCTCACTGTTGGCCGGGCCCATCAACTGCACGCCGATCGGCAGACCCGAGGATGTGAACCCTGCGGGCACACTGATCGAGGGCCAACCCAGGAGGTTCCAGGGCCAGGTGACGGGACAGGCCCGGATCATGGTGCGGTCCGTAGCCAGGCCGCCGAGCGTGTCGAAGTCGTGCACTTTGGGAGGCGGCTGCGCGGTAGTGGGCGCCAGTACGACGTCGACGAGGTTGAAGATCCATCCGATACGGCGGTGCGAGGCGGCCTCTCGGGCGCGGGCCTTGCGCAGCGTGTGCTGCGACAACATCCACCCGGTACGTATGTTGGCCAGGGTGCGCTTGTCGAGTGTGACGTCATAGCCGAGGCGATCCGCCCAGTCCAGCAATCCCGACGTCGACCGCGACAGGAAGCTCCACGACATGGCCAGGTTGTATTCGGGATCGGCGGTCACGACCGTGTGCCCGAGTTCCTCGAGTTGCGCGGCGGTGGCTTCCAGGGCAGCACGGATCTCGGGATGCAGCTTGGCCCGGAAGACGGTGTAGGGGAACTTGGTGGACAGAGCGATCCGCAGTGGGCCCGGTGCCCGGCCGACGTAGTCCGACACCTGCACAGGTGGCGGCTGGTGCAGGTCACCGGGAACGTTGCCCGACGCCGCGTCGAGCACGATCGCCGCATCGGTGACTGTTCGGGCGAGCACGCCGTTGACGGTGATGCCGTTGAACGCCTCGGGCAGCGGCCAGGTGGAGATCCTGCCGCGCTGCGGTTTGATGCCGACAAGGTGAGTCCACGCTGCGGGGATGCGAACGCTGCCCGCCCCGTCTGACCCGATCGCCGCAGCCACCAGCCCGGCCGCCACCGCGGCGGCGCTGCCGCCCGACGAACCGCCCGGCGTGTGCTCGCGCGACCACGGATTGCGGGTGTGCCCGAACGCCGGCCCACTGGTGAACGGCCACTGACCCAACTCGCAGGTGTTGGTTTTGCCGACGATCACCGCGCCCGCGGCCTTCAGCCGTCGCACGACTTCGGCGTCCTCGAGCGCGGGCCGGATCGTGCCCTTGGCGCCGAAGCTGGTGGGCACGCCCTTGACGTCCACGTCGTCCTTCACCGCGATCGGGATGCCTAAGAGGGGATGGTTTGAAAGATTCTGGCCCGCTGCGCGTTTGCGGTCCGCCTCGGCGGCGGCGGCCAGCGCTTGTTCGGCCAGCACCACCCGGAATGCGTTCAGCGTGGGCTGGCTGGCCGCGATCGCGTCGAGCGATCGCCGCACCAGGTCATCGGATGTGACGGAACCACTCGCCAGCTGAAAGAGCTGCTGAGTGAGCGTGGGGAATCGGGCAGGGTCGACCATCACCTACAAGAATATCGGCGCTGCGTACCGGAATCTGTCGGATCGCAATGGGAGACTGTGCTGATGCGGCTGTACCGGGATCGAGCGGTGGTGCTGCGTCAGCACAAGCTCGGCGAGGCCGACCGGATTGTCACCCTGCTCACCCGCGACCACGGGATGGTGCGCGCAGTGGCCAAGGGTGTGCGGCGTACCCGCAGCAAGTTCGGGGCCAGGCTGGAGCCGTTCGCGCACATCGATGTTCAGCTGCATCCCGGACGCAATCTCGACATCGTCACCCAGGTCCAGGCCATCGATGCGTTCGCCACGGACATCGTCAGTGACTACGGCCGCTACACCTGCGCGTGCGCGGTCCTCGAGACTGCCGAACGCCTGGCAGGAGAGGAGCGGGCGCCGGTGCCCGCACTGCACCGGCTGACCGTCGCCGCCTTGCGGGCAGTAGCCGACGGCGGCCGGCCCCGGGAACTCGTGCTGGACGCTTACCTGTTGCGCGCCATGGGAATCGCCGGGTGGGCACCTGCGCTGACCGAATGCGCCCGCTGCGCGGCGCCGGGTCCGCACCGGGCGTTCCACGTCGCGGCCGGGGGAAGTGTGTGCGTGCACTGTCGGCCGTCGGGGTCGGTGACACCGCCGCAGGGTGTGTTGGACCTGATGGCCGCGCTGAACGACGGGGACTGGGAACACGCGCAGACGTCGACGTCGTCGCATCGCAGCCAGGCCAGCGGCCTGGTCGCCGCGCACCTGCAGTGGCACCTGGAACGTCAGTTGCGGACGTTGCCGCTGGTCGAGCGGATGTACCGGGTCGATCAGTCAGTCGCTGACCTACGAGTGTCGCTGGTCGGGCAGGATATGGCGCATGGCTACGAAGAGGGGCAAGGAGAAGTACCCACAGCTGCCCCCGGCGCCTGACGACTATCCCACTTTTCCCGACAAGTCGACGTGGCCGGTCGTCTTCCCCGAACTGACACCCGGTAGCAACGGCGAATTCGCCCGTCCGCCACAACACACTTCGAAGGCGGCCGCGCCCGAGATCCCGGCCGGCCAGGTGCCCAGTCACGTCGCCGTGGTGATGGACGGAAATGGACGGTGGGCCACCCAGCGCGGGCTGCACCGCACCGAGGGGCACAAGATGGGCGAGGCGGTGCTCATCGACATCACCTGTGGAGCAATCGAAATCGGCATCAAGCATCTGACGGTGTACGCCTTCTCGACCGAGAACTGGAAACGCAGTACCGAAGAGGTGCGGTTCCTGATGGGGTTCAACCGCGAGGTGGTCCGCCGGCGCCGCGAGAACCTCAACGACATGGGCGTACGGATGCGCTGGGTCGGTTCACGGCCGCGCATGTGGCGCAGCGTGATCAAGGAGTTCGACATCGCCGAGCAGATGACGGTCGACAACGACGTCATCACCATCAACTACTGCGTCAACTACGGGGGCCGCACCGAGATCGTCGAAGCGACGCGGGAGCTTGCGCAGCAGGCGGCGGACGGCAAAATCAACCCGGGCCGGATCAGCGAGGCGATGTTTGCCAAGCACCTTCACCGCGCCGACATTCCCGACGTCGACCTGTTCATCCGGACATCGGGGGAGCAGCGGGCTAGCAACTTCCTGCTGTGGCAGGCGGCCTACGCCGAGTACGTCTTTCAGGACAAGCTGTGGCCCGACTACGACCGCCGAGACCTCTGGGCGGCGTGCGAGGAGTACGTGAACCGCAACCGCAGATTTGGCAGGGCCTAGATGACACTGTCGGATCGCCTGGCCGCCGTCATCGGCGAGGTCCTGCCGCTTACTCGGGAAGAGGACGGCGCGATCACGGTGCATCACGACGGCACGATCGCGTCGCTGCGGGTCGTCGATATCGCCGAGGGTCTCGAGTTGGTGTCACTCACCCAGATCCTCGCGTGGGACTTGCCGTTGGACGCCAAACTGCGGGCCGCGGTGGCCGATCATGCGCACAACACGCTTCTAGGCACGGTGTCGATGGCGACCAAGAGCGGCCACAAGGAGGTCGCTGCCGGGGCCAAGCGCAATTCCAAGAAGGCCGCGGATGTGTTGCTGCGCTACAACTTTCCAGCGGCGGGCTTGACCGACGATGCGTTGAGAACACTCATTCTGATGGTGTTGGCCACCGGTTCCGACGTGCGCCGTGCTCTGATCTGAGCGCGTCAGTTCGTCGACTTGCCAGCCGTGCATGCACCGCATAGGCCGAATATCTCGATGGTGTGGCTGACGTCGGAGAATCCGTGCTCGCGCGCGACTTCGGTCGCCCATGTCTCGACCTGACCGCCCGACACCTCGACGGTCGAACCGCACGCCCGGCACACCAAATGGTGATGGTGGTCGTCGGAGCAGCGGCGGTACACGGCCTCACCGGTATCGGTGCGCAGCGTGTCGACGACGCCGGCCGCCGCCATCTGCTGCAGTGTTCGGTAGACCGTGGTGAGCCCGATACCCTCACCGCGCCTGCGCAATTCGTCGTGCAACTCCTGGGCGGATCGAAAGTCGTCGAGCTTGTCCAGCAGCGCGGAGATCGCGGCGCGCTGGCGGGTGGAGCGGATACCCGTCAAAGGTCCCGAAGCCCCCGTCACCCGTGGCCCTCCGCCGCGTGCGTCACGGCCGCGACGACGATGTCGGCCAGGTGGTGATCGACCAGGCGGTACATCACCTCGCGGCCGGATCGCTCGCCCGATACGACGCCGGCGGACTTGAGGATCCGCAGATGCTGGCTGACCAACGGTTGGGGTACCGCCAGCGCGTCGACGAGTTCGTGGACACAGCGTGCGGACTCACGCAGCTGCAGCACGATCGCGATGCGCACCGGGGCGGCCAGTGCCCGCAGCAGGTCACCGGAGGTGTCGAGCACGTCGCGGGGAGGTAGCTCCGGAAACGGCTCACCGCTGTGGTCGTGCCCGTCCTCGGCGGAGTGGTCGTCGCGCTCATTGCTCGCGTAAGTGGAAACCGTTTTCATTATGGCGCCAGAATACATGCGGACTTCCGCATGTCAATGCTGTGCGGGCTTCTCGATAGGCTGTTGCCCCGTGGCTTCCATCATCGACACCGTCGCCAACCTCGCCAAGCGTCGTGGGCTCGTCTTTCAGTCCGGCGAGATCTACGGCGGCACCAAGTCGGCGTGGGATTACGGCCCGCTGGGGGTGGAACTCAAGGAGAACATCAAGCGGCAGTGGTGGCGCTCGGTGGTGACCGGCCGTGACGACGTCGTCGGCCTGGACAGCGCAATCATCCTGCCGCGCGACGTGTGGGTGGCCTCCGGGCATGTCGAGGTGTTCAACGATCCGCTCGTCGAGTGCCTGAACTGTCACAAGCGGCACCGGCAGGACCATTTGCAGGAGGCATACGCCGAGAAGAAGGGACTCGACGACCCCGACGCGGTGCCGATGGCCGAAATCGTGTGCCCGGACTGCGGCACCAAGGGCCAGTGGACCGAGCCGCGCGACTTCAACATGATGCTGAAGACCTACCTCGGCCCGATCGAGACCGAGGAGGGCCTGCATTATCTACGGCCTGAGACGGCGCAGGGCATCTTCGTCAACTTCGCGAACGTCGTGACGACGGCCCGCAAGAAGCCGCCATTCGGCATCGGCCAGATCGGCAAGAGTTTCCGCAACGAGATCACCCCGGGCAACTTCATCTTCCGCACCCGCGAGTTCGAGCAGATGGAGATGGAGTTCTTCGTCGAACCCGCTCACGCCCCCGAATGGCACCAGTACTGGATCGATTCCCGCTTGCAGTGGTACGTCGATCTCGGTATCGACCGCGACAACCTCCGGCTCTACGAGCATCCCAAAGACAAGCTGTCGCACTACAGCGACCGCACCGTCGACATCGAGTACAAGTTCGGTTTCCAGGGCAACCCGTGGGGTGAACTCGAGGGGGTGGCAAACCGGACGAACTTCGATTTATCCACGCACTCAAAGCATTCCGGCGTCGACCTGTCGTTCTACGATCAGGCGACTGATACGCGTTACGTGCCGTACGTCATCGAACCCGCAGCCGGCCTGACACGGTCGCTGATGGCCTTTTTGGTCGACGCCTATCACGAGGACGAGGCGCCCAACGCCAAAGGTGGTGTGGACAAGCGCACTGTGCTGCGGCTCGATCCTCGGTTGGCTCCGGTCAAGGCCGCTGTGCTGCCGTTGTCGCGCAACGAAGAGCTGTCTCCGAAGGCGCGCGACCTCGCCGCCGAGCTCCGCAAGTTCTGGAACATCGAGTTCGACGACGCTGGGGCCATCGGACGGCGCTATCGCCGCCAGGATGAGATCGGCACACCGTTCTGCGTGACGGTCGACTTCGATTCGCTCGAAGACCAGGCGGTGACGATCCGCGAACGCGACGCCATGACGCAGGACCGTGTCGCGATCGACGCCGTCAGCGACTACCTCGCCACCCGACTCAAGGGCGCCTAGGTGTCCGCGAACGTTCCTTACCGCTCGATGTTTGGCCGAAATTTCGGGCGGTAAGGAACGTTCGCCGCGCGCGTCGAGCCTAGAAGCGGCCGCCGCCGCCGCTGTAGCTGCGTCCCGACGAACGCGATGATCCGCCGAAGGACGTCGACCGGCCCATCCCGAGCCCGCCGCCGAATCCGCCCCCGAAACCGCCGCTGAAGCCGCCCCGCAGCGCTCCGCTGAGAATGTTGCCGATGATGATGCCGCCGATGACACCGCCCATGTCAGAACCACTGCCGCCCCCGCCCCAGCCGGACGTGTAAGACCGTTGCGCGGCCTGGACGTCGTTGCTGGCCAGTGACTGTGCCTGTCCGGCCAACATGTCCGCGCCGTTGGCGTGCGCGATCGCCTCGCTCAGATTCGTCGCCCTCTTGTCCTGCGCGGCCTGAAGTTGGCGGACCGCTTCGGCAAGACGGGTACGGGCTTCCGGCCCTATGCTGCCGCGGCGGGTGTCGATGAAGTCCGAGACGCCTCGGACGCGGGATTGCGCGGAGAACAACGCCTGGTCGAACGCCCGGCTGAGGCGTTCGGCGGCTTGGCGTTCCTGGGTCACGGTGGCCAGCAGACGGTCCAGTTCGGCGTCAGCCTTGGTCAAACGTGTGAACGCGCCGAGAGGATCGGTGCTGCCGTTCTTCTCAGCGTCGGCGACGGCGGCGGCCGCTTGATCGCGCGCCGCGGTCAGTTCACTCTGATGGGTGGTCTTGCCTTGCTGCAGTTGACCATTCGCCTCGTTGACACCGTTCTGGATATCGGTGATCGCCGCCGGAAGCGCCGCGACAGCGCGGTTGATGTCGATGCCTGCGCTATCGACCGCGTCCAGCAGCGAACGCGCCTGCCCCAGCGACGATTCCGCGGCGCGGATCGCATCGACCAACCCCATCTGCTGGCCGACCGGTCTCGCGACGAGTGCACGCGCAGTGGTGATGTTCTTGTCGGCGAAGCCCAACCGTTGTTTGGCGGTCTTCACGTTCTCGGCAACCGAAGTGAGTGCGGCAGCGTCGAATTGGTCGTGAAGTGCAGCAAGCGCCTGCTCCGACGGGCCGAGGCGGGCGGTGAGGTCCACCATCTGCTGGGTCATCGCGTCCAGTCGGGTGGGCGCGTTGATGACGAGATCGCGCAGTTTGTCGAAAGCCTCCGATTGCGCGTCCAGTTCCCGGTCCGCCTTGGCGGCGGCGACGACCACGCGGGTGAGCAGGTCGCGGCGCTGCTGGGTCGTCTCGGGTACGGCGTCGTCGAGGATCTGGCGGACGTTGAACGCCTGCGCCAGGGTCGTCTTCGCATTGCCGACTGCGCGGGTGAAGGATTCGGTCTGGGCGGTGCCGAATTCTTCCACCGCCAAGGCCAATTCGCTGTCGCTGGTTCGTATCGCGTTGTCGACGTCGACCACCATCATCTTGGAGAGATCGTCGAGTGCATCGATCGGCACGGCGGCCAACGCGTTGGGATCGGCGGGATCCACCCGCTTGGCCGCGGCGAACTCGGCTTCTCGCCGTTTGCGACGTCGCCGCCGCGACCAGAACCACAGCGCCAGGACCAGTAGGCCGATCACGGCCAGCGCGATCAGCAGGCCGACCCAGGTGATGCCCGAGCTCGTCGACGGGCCCGTTGAGGCGGCCGGTTCGGTCAGCCCGTTCGCCGCGGCGACGGCTGCCCCTGCCCAATCGAGTTGGCGCAACGCGGGTTCGATGCTGTTGCGCTGCAGGGCCGCGGCGTCTGACTGGCTCATGATGTCCGAGGGCACCTGGAATGCGTAGGCACGTTCTCCGGTGGCGATGGCCAGCAGCGCATCCCGATCGCCGAAATCGCTGACCTGCATCGTGGTTCGCGCCCAGCCGACCGCACCCTGACCGAAGCTGTCGACGTAGACCACCCAGAGTCGAGTGCGATTCTCGTTGTACAGCTGGTTCACGGCGTTCTCGACCTGTACACGCTGACCTTGCGACAGCACGCCGGCCCTGTCGGTGACGTAGTCGGGCACACGGAACGGTGGTTCGGCGGCCGTGACCGGAGCCAGCACGAGGCCGGCGGTCACCACTGCAAGCACGACGCTGAGCAAGCGGGCGATGCGCATGCAGGTCAATCTAGTCCTGGCAGACTGTGCGACGGTGGCAGCGAATCAGGATCTCTACGACAAGTTCGACCGAGAGCGGCTGGTGGTCGAATCGCAGAAGGCTGCGGCGCTGCCGGGAACCGACACCGAGCACCGCACGGACTTCGCCCGCGACCGGGCCAGAGTGCTGCACTGTGCCGCGCTGCGCAGGCTGGCCGACAAGACCCAGGTGGTCGGGCCCCGCCAGGGTGAGACTCCCCGTACCCGATTGACCCACTCGTTGGAGGTCGCCCAGATCGGTCGAGGGATGGCCATCGGCCTGGGCTGCGACCCCGACCTGGTCGATATGGCCGGGTTGGCCCACGACATCGGACATCCGCCGTACGGCCACAACGGCGAGCGTGCGCTCGACGAGATCGCCGCCGCACACGGGGGATTCGAGGCCAACGCGCAGAACTTCCGCATACTGACCCGTCTGGAACCGAAAGTCCTTGACCCCCAAGGACACAGTGCCGGGTTGAACCTCACCCGGGCCGGGCTGGATGCGGTGACGAAGTACCCGTGGCACCGGGGCGGACGGCAGCGGAAGTTCGGTTTCTACGAAGACGACCTGGCCGCCGCGGACTGGCTCCGGTCAGGTGCTCCCGACGAAAAGCCGTGCCTGGAGGCGCAGGTCATGGACTGGGCCGATGACGTGGCCTATTCGGTGCACGACGTCGAGGACGGTGTCGTCTCGGGCCGGATCGACATGGGGGTGCTGGCCGACGACGACGCCGCCGCCGTATTGGGGCGGCTCGGCGAATCCAGCGGGATGGGTGCAGGACTGCGTGCCGACGATCTGGTAGCCGCCGCCCGACGTCTGTCGAACCTGCCCGTCGTCGCCGCCGTCGGCAAATACGACGGCACATTCGCCGCGTCCGTCGCGCTCAAGCGGTTGACCAGCGAACTCGTCGGGCGATTCGCGTCCGCGGCCATCGCCGCGACCAGGGAGGTGGCCGGAGCGGGTCCGCTGGTGCGCTACCAGGCCGAGCTGAGAGTCCCCGAGTTGGTCCGGGCCGAGGTGGCGGTGCTGAAGATCCTGGCGCTGCAGTTCATCATGTCCGACCCGCGACACCTGGAACTTCAGGCGCAGCAGCGCGAACGTGTCCACCGCGTGGTGGAGTGGACACTCGCGGGCGCACCCGCCACGCTCGATCCGATCTTCGTCCCTGCGTTCAACGCCGCTGCCTCTCACGGCGCCCGGTTGCGGGTGGTCATCGACCAGGTCGCGTCATTCACAGAGGGGCGTTTGGAGCGATTGGAACCGGCTTAGACTGGCGCGGTGGCCGGCCGCATTCCCGATCGTGACATCGCGGCCATTCGTGAACGCGTACGCATCGAGGACATCGTCGGCGATTACGTGCAATTACGCCGGGCAGGCGCGGACTCGCTGAAGGGCCTCTGCCCGTTCCATGACGAGAAGTCCCCGTCGTTTCATGTGCGGCCCAACCACGGCCACTTCCACTGCTTCGGCTGCGGTGAAGGTGGCGACGTCTACGCGTTCGTCCAGAAGATCGAGCACGTCAGCTTCGTCGAGGCGGTCGAACTGCTGGCCGACCGCGTCGGCTACACCGTCACCTACACCGGCGGTTCGACGACGAACGTGCAACGCGACCGCGGCAGCCGCAGCAGGCTGTTGGCGGCCAACGCCGCGGCCCAGGAGTTCTACGCCGAGGCGCTGAAGTCCGACGAAGCCGCTCCGGCCCGTGAGTATCTGATCGAGCGCAACTTCGACGCCGAGGCCGCCGCGAGGTTCGGTTGCGGCTTCGCTCCGTCGGGCTGGGAGACGCTGACAAAGCACTTGCTGCGCAAGGGTTTTGAGTTCAAAGAGCTAGAGGCCGCGGGCCTGTCGCGGGAGGGGCGGCGCGGGCCCATGGACCGCTTCCATCGCCGTCTGCTGTGGCCGATCCGGGCCAGCGGCGGGGAGGTCATCGGCTTCGGTGCGCGACGCATCTTCGACGACGACCAGATGGAAGCGAAGTACATCAACACCCCAGAGACCGTGCTCTACAAGAAGTCGTCGGTCCTGTTCGGCCTCGACCTGGCCAAACGCGACATCGCGAAGGGACATCAGGCGGTCGTGGTGGAGGGCTACACCGACGTGATGGCGATGCACCTCTCCGGGGTGACGACGGCCGTCGCCTCCTGCGGCACCGCGTTCGGTGACGAGCACCTGGCCATGTTGCGGCGACTCATGATGGACGACAACTTCTTTCGCGGGGAGTTGATTTACGTGTTCGACGGCGACGCCGCGGGACGCGCGGCGGCGGTCAAGGCCTTCGAAGGTGAGCAGAATCTCGCGGGGCAGTCCTTCGTCGCCGTGGCCGACGACGGGATGGACCCGTGCGATCTTCGGCTGAAATACGGCGACGGAGCGTTGCGCGACCTGGTGGCGAGGCGTACCCCGCTGTTCGAGTTCGCCATTCGCACCGCACTCGCCGACCATGACCTCGACAGCGCCGAAGGCCGGGTGAACGCGCTGCGGCAGTGCGTGCCGATGGTCGCCGGGATCAAAGACAGCATGTTGCGCGACGAGTACGCCCGCCGCGTCGCGGGTTGGGTCGGCTGGGCCGACGTCGCGCAGGTGATCGGCAGAGTGCGCGAGGAGGCGCAGAAGCGCGGTATGTCCGAGCGCGGCGCTCGGCGGCGCGCACCGGTGACCGAACAATCGGCTCCGCGTCAGGCACGCGCCGCGGCGGCCGCGGCCGAACGCCCGGATCCGGCCGACCCCACGCTGTGGCCGCAGCGTGAAGCGCTGAAATCCGCTCTGCAATACCCGGCGCTGGCCGGGCCGGTGTTCGACTCACTGACCGTGGAGAGCTTCACCCATCCCGGCTATGCCGCGGTTCGCGCAGCGATCGCCGCGGCCGGGGGCGCGGCCGCGGGGCAGTCGGGCGCACAGTGGATAGACGCGGTGCGTGGGCAGGCGGCATCCGAGGCCGGAGCGGGGTTGGTCAACGAGCTCGGCGTGGAAGCCATCAACGTCGATGACGACGACAAGATGCCGCGCTACATCGCAGGAGTGCTGGCCCGGCTGCAGGAAGTGTGGGTCGGAAGGCAGATCGCCGAGGTCAAATCCAAGCTGCAGCGCATGTCACCGATCGAACAGGGCGACGAGTACCACGCCCTGTTCGGAGACCTGGTTGCGATGGAGGCGTATCGCCGCAGCCTGCTGGAACAGGCCAGCGGCGACGACCTCACTGCGTGAAGCCAGGTAACGCGATAGGGTGGGCGCGCGATCAACCGTCGGGGGACGGTAGGAAAGGCAACTTCGTGACATCGCCCAAGAACCAGGCGCGGCGGCTCATTGCCGCAGGCGCGTTTGCGGTCGCCGCGGTCGCGGCGCCGTTGGCAGTATCTGTGCTGAGCAGCCCCGGCAACTCCGAAGACGTTGCCGCCCCGGCCTGCCTGGCGTGGTTCGGTAATAAGGAAGACGGCAGGTGCCTGTCGTACTCAAACGGATATCCAGTCGTCGGCGGTACGCCGGAGTTCGGATACGGCAACAACAACGGCACGCGCGGCCCGAACTTCTCCACGGGACCCCTGGTTCCGGGTCGTACCATCGACCAGCCGCTGGCCTAACAGCTAGCGCGGCCGGCCTTTCGGCACAGCCTCCGGTCCGATCACGGCGGTACCGTGGTCGATCTCTGTCAGCGTGACCATCTGCGGATCCGGTGATACCCGGTCGGCGATCTTGCGACGGCCCGCGTCGATCACTGCCTTGGCCGCCGGGCTTTCAGTGACCGCCTTGTACGTGCCGGCGATCTGTTCATATCGGCGTCGGCCCGCCTTCGTACCCAATACGTAGCCGACGGCCAATACGGCGAGATACCGGATCACAGGACCCCTCCCGGACGATGTTTCATTGGTATCCATCCTGCCTCACTCGGCTACGTGCGGGTGGGGCGGCGGCGCATTGGCGACGCGAGTGGGAGGTGCGCTAAAGTCATCCCTCGGCCCGCGCTATCACTACACCGCGGGTATGCCGTCCCCTGTAGCTCAATTGGCAGAGCATTCGGCTGTTAACCGAAGGGTTGCTGGTTCGAGTCCAGCCGGGGGAGCAAGCGTTTTATGCAGTTCAGGCCGACTCTTGTCCTAGGTACGACGGTTCAAACTCCAGCGATAGTTGCGGATAAGCCGAATCCTCGTCTTCCGCACCATTGAAAATTATTCCGCCGTTGCCCATTGGCGGGCCGAACCTGTCTAGTGCGCCCCGCACCCGGGTCGGGCGCTGCTCCAACTTTCGAACCATAGTTCAACCTTCCTAATCCACGAGATTTGACGGTGCGGTTGCTCAGTCGACACTCGCGGCCCGGGCTTGGAGCTTTCTAAAGGGACATGATGTCGGTGCTCGCGGATACCTAGGCGCTCGGGAGCACCGCAGACAGATTCTGCACGGAGTTCGTGCCGCGATCGTCGGACGGAAAAGCGCCCGAAAGCGTCGCTCGCGTGCGAGCTCCACACACGCGTGCCCGGAAGCAAGTCTTATCGGATCGCCTGCAGTTCAGGCATCAACCGTTTCCAAGAACTCTCCAAGACGCGTGTCCGAGTCTTTGCGCATGTTGATACGACGCACCTCGGACTGGATTCTCGGTACAGCGATGGCCGCAGCCGTCGCTCATTTCACGTCGATGGCCCAAACGTTCGTCGACGCCTTCGAACCCGACCTCGACGCATGGGAGACCCTGCCGGTGGCGCATGCCACCGGCCGACGAGTCGCGTGAGTTTTCCTTACCAGCAGGCTTGATGCCGGTCGGCTTGGAACAGGTTGTCAGCGGCACACGGTCCCGCATTGGCGGATACCAGTTCACGCACCTGGTTATACAGATCGACGGTCGCCGTGGTGGCCAGCCGCGCGGCGAGATCGAAATTGTTGATCGGCGGGTTGGAGCCCGGCACCATCATGCCGCCGCGCGGACTGCTCCAGTTGTCCTTGTTCAACGTGGAGTGGCATTCGACGAAGCCCGGAGGAGGACCGCCCGGAGGGCAGCCGGCCAGCAGGTCCTCGTGATTGGCCGTGATTTCGAAGAATCCGGTGTGCAGACCCGGAGGGAAGGCCGCGGGGTCGCAGGTGGGCATCAGCGGGGGCGGCATCCGGTCGGGCTGGTTGATGGCGATGTTGTCTTCGACCCAGTTGGAGTGGGAGTAGAAGTCCTGCAGCGCGTGTGCCAGCCCGCCGAACGCGGCGCGGGCGCCGGGTCCGTCGACCAGGTCGCTGCCACCGGGTCCCGCGGGTCGGGCGCCGGCCAGGATGATCGGGGTGTAGAAGTTCCACGCCTCCTGCGTCAGGTTGCAGATCTCGGTGGGATTGTTGGCGCCGTCGATGTGGCGGAACTCATCGGAGAAGAACGCGTCGCTGCCGACCGCGCCGGCACCCGGCGGCGGGCCGATCAGGATCTGGCCCAACGCGGCCTGATCGACCCCGAGAGGCGTGAGCGCGTCGCGGGTGACGCGTTCGTGGTTCTGGATTTGGAACGCTTGAGCCGGCGGCGCGAGCGCACCGACGACAGCGGCGGCTGCTGCGACCGCCACCGCAACCGAGAAACCCAACTTGGGTCGGTGGGACGAGAACATCGAACTACCCCCTTTTGAGCCTGGCAGGTCCCGGCGGACGCACCGCTCCGGATTCTGTCAGCGTCCGCGAAGGAAGATCTCAAGAATCGGCGAATTGTGACGATCCGCACGCCATATGGGGCTTGAGTTACCTATGTGTCGACGATGTTCTCCGGGTGCAGCATCTCGGCGTACCGAAGCTGCTCGGGTATGCCGAACCCGTCCACGAGCAGCTCGGCGTAGGGCCTCAGGTTGCGGCAACGCTCGTTGATGCCGCGGGTGACGCCCTTGGCGCGCTCGGTCGACAGGAAGCGGTGCTCCATGAACCACGCCCTGTCCTCCTCTATCACCGTCAGCGCGTACAGGTCGCAGACCATGTTCAGGATCTCTCGCGCCTCGTCGTCCTCGCACGAGTCGATGCCTGCAACGAACGCCTCGAGGATGATGCGTTCGATGTGTGCCCGCGCGGCATGCAGCACATGGTCCTGCACCGCATTGAACGCATTGAAAGCGCTCATTTCCTTGGACTTTCCCTGCAGCCGGCGGGCCACCGTGGCCAGGATGTACTCCTCGCGGTCCTCGAACATCTTGACCTGAGTTCCGCGGTTGAACAGGCTGCCTTCCTCCTCGTTGTCCTGGCGGGTGTCGAGGATGGTCTGCATGATCGTCTCGGCCGCAGTGCGTTTGAGCACCCGTTCGCCGGCGAAGTTGGCCGCGAACCGCACCCACTCGACCGGGCTCATGCCCTTGATGTCATCGGCGTAGGCGGTCAACAGTTCCTTGGCGACCAGCTGGGTCAGCACGTGGTTGTCGCCCTCGAAGGTGGTGAACACGTCGGTGTCGGCCTTCAGCGCGATCAGCCGGTTCTCGGCGAGATAGCCTGCGCCGCCGCACGCTTCGCGCGCCTCCTGGATGGCGCGCGTGGCATGCCAGGTGTTGGCCGCCTTCAGGCCCGCCGCCCGCGACTCCAGCTCGCGCTGGTCCTCGGGGTCGGGATCGTCGGCGGTCTGCAGTTCATGGCACTTGGCGACGAGCTCGTTCTGCGCGAACTGCAGCGCATAGGACTTGGCGATCAGCGGAAAGAGCCGGCGCTGATGCACGAGGTAGTCCATGATCAGCACTTCGTGATCGTCGCCAGGTGCTTCGAACTGCCTGCGTTCCAACGCATACCGGGTCGCGATGTCCAGCGCGACGCGCGCCGCGGCACCTGCGCTGCCGCCGACAGTCACCCGCCCGCGGATCAATGTGCCGAGCATGGTGAAGAACCGCCGGCCCGGATTCTCGATCGGAGAGGTATAGGTGCCGTCCTCAGCGACATCCGCGTACTTGTTGAGCAGGTTCTCGCGAGGGACGCGGACATGGTCGAACTGGATACGACCGTTGTCGACACCGGGCAGCCCGCCCTTGTAGTGGCAGTCACCCGTCGTCACCCCGGGCAGGTCGTTGCCCTCGTCGTCGCGGATCGGCACCACGAAGCAGTGCACCCCGTGACCTTCGCCGTCGGGTGTGATCAGCTGGGCGAAAACAGCTGCCACCCGTGCGGTTTCGGCGGCACCGCCGATGTAGTCCTTGCGCGAGGTGCGGGTGGGGGAGTCGATCACGAACTCTTGAGTCGCCGGATCGTATGTCGCGGTGGTCTCCAGGGCCTGCACGTCGCTGCCGTGGCCGGTCTCGGTCATCGCGAAGCAGCCCAGCAGGTCCAGGTTGATGATCCGCTGCACGTACGCCTCGTGGTGGCGCTCGGTACCCAAGTTCTCGATCGCCCCGCCGAACAGCCCCCACTGCACGCCGGCCTTGACCATCAGCGACAGGTCCGACATCGCAAGCATCTCGATCTGCGTCACTGCCCCGCCGACGTCGCCGTTGCCGCCATGTTCCTTCTTGAACCCGTCTTCGGCCGCCCCGTGCGCGGCCATGATCTTCAACTGTTCCGACACCTTGGTGCGGGCGATGACGGTGTTCGGTGTGTAGTGCGGCCGGAAGACCTCGCTGGCGAGTTCCTCCCGCATCCGGTTCTTCACATCCCGCCAGCGGCCGTCGAGGGTGTTGCGCAGATGATCCGCAGTGGTGGTCATGCCTCGACCGTAGCCTTTCGGAGGGTCCTCGAAACTGTGATGGGGGAAACGTAGGCAAACCTGGCTAGACCAGCCGAAACCGGTGGCGTTGAATCGACTCCATGTCGAAGTCGGGCAAGGATCGGCTGGTAGCCCCGACGGGCGTGCCGCACAGCGCCACTCACCGACACTCCGACGTGTCGGGCGGCTGGTTACGCGCCGCCACCTTTGGGGCGATGGACGGCCTCGTGAGCAACACGGCACTCATCGCGGGCGTCGCGGCCGCGGCCAGCGCGCACACGGTCCTGCTCAGCGGTATAGCCGGGATGTTGGCCGGAGCGTTCTCGATGGCGTTGGGGGAGTACACATCGGTGACGACCGCCAACGAGCAGATCGAATCCGAAGTCCTCGTCGAACGGCGTGCCTTCCACAAACACCCACAGGCGGAGAAAAGGGAGCTCGTGGCGATGCTGATGGACATGGGGATGCAACGGGACACCGCCGTCACGGCCACCGACGAGATCCACCGGGACGAGAACCGCGCCCTGAACTTTCACCTCGTCCAGGAACTGGGCGTCGACCCCAGCGACAAGCCGTCGCCCTGGGTGGCGGCGGGATCGTCGTTCGCGATGTTCACGATCGGTGCGATCGTCCCGCTGATCCCATATCTGCTCGGGTTCGAGTCGCTGTGGGCGGGACTGCTATGTGGCGGTGCGGGGCTGCTCATCGCGGGCGGTCTGGCCGCGCGCTTCACGAGGCGGCCAGTTTGGCTTGCGTCGTTGCGGCAGCTGGCATTCGGAGCGGTCGCCATCGCCGCCACGTATGTTGTCGGGACACTCATCGGTACAGTCACCGGGTGATGAAACTGCGGTGCAGCCTGGCGGCGGCCGCAATGTGCGTCGCGGCGTGTAGCCCCACACAGCCATCGTCGACGGGTTTCGCCTACCTCGGGCAGATCGACTTCCCGGCGGGTTACGTGTTCGATGACACGACGGTCGGGGGGCTCTCGGCGATCAGCTACGACGTGGGCCGTCAGGTCTACTACGTGATCAGCGACGACCGCTCGGCGAAGAATCCGGCGAGGTTCTACACCGTCCGAATAGCGTTCGCAGACAACAGATTGATTGGTATCGAGTGGCTTGACACCACCGAGCTGCTCGATAGTACCGGTGCACCATTCCCGCCGCTGTCGGCCGACGCCAGGCCTCCGGTGATCCCGCCGGATCCCGAGGGCATCGCATTCGACGAGCGCCGTCAACAGCTGTACTGGTCCAGCGAGGGTGAGCGCGACGGTGCGTTGATCCGCGACCCGTCGGTGCGCATCGCCACTGTTGACGGCGGCTACGTCGGCGAGTTCGCATTGCCGCCGATGCTGCGGATGTCCGTAGAACCAACGGGGCACCCGGCAGAACCGCGCCCTGGAAGGGCTGACGCTTACGCCGGGCGGACGGCACCTATGGGCGGCGATGGAGGGGCCCGGTTACAACGACGGGAAACTTCCGACGGAGAGCGCCGGTGCGCTGACCAGGGTCACCAAGTTCGATGTGGAAACCCGCACGGCGACGGCGCAATACGCATACCCGCTCGATAAGGTCGCGTCCGGCCCTGGCGGTGACAACGGCTTGACGGACCTGGTGGCGCTCGACGACGAGAGCTTCCTGTCCCTCGAGCGGGGTTACGGCACACACGTGCATGCCAGCATCTACCGGGTGAGCATCGGCGACGCCGAGGATGTGCTGGCTCGGCCTGCGCTCACCGGTACGCCACCGCGGACAATGACCAAGAGCCTGCTCGCCGATTTGTCTTCGATTCCCGAGGTTCAGAATCTGGACAACGTGGAGGGAATCACGTTGGGCCCCAAGCTGCCGGACGGCAGGCAGGTCGTGGTGCTGGTCAGTGACGACAACTTCTCGCCGCGCCAGATCACTCAGTTTGTGGCGTTCGCTCTTTAGCGCGATTTCGGCGCGCTGACACCCGCTCACTGTCTGTTACCGCGCCCAAGTCGCGAAGGACTTACTTGGCGGTGGTGGGCGAGGCCGCGTCCGCGAGAAGTCCGCGCAGCACTCGGACGGCCTCGCTGAGCGCCTGCCGGTCCGTGGCATCGAGGCGCTCGAGATAGGGGTCAATGGCGGCGCCGCGGTCTACTCGCACCTGCCTCAGCGTCTCGACGCCGGTGGGCGTGATCTGGATCAGCACGGCCCGCGCATCGCCGGGGTCGACGGTGCGTGACACGTAACCCCCGTCTTCGAGCCGGCGAACCTGGGTCGTCATCGTCGGCTGCGAGCAGTGATCCAGCGCCGCGAGATCGGATATCCGGGTGGGACCCTGGTCCTCGATGGTCGACAGCAGCCGAGCCTGGGCGAACGGCAGCGGTAGCCGGGCGCGTTGCGTGGCGAGTCGATTGATCCGGGCGACCACGGACAGCAGGTCAGCTCCGAGGGTCTGAGTCATGGCTCCATGATTACATAGTTTGACTATGCAGTTCAAACCACCGTCGGACACCTTGCTGGTCGCACCAAGGCGACAACCGTTCTTAGAGAACGACTGGCAGAATCGTGCAATGGCCGTGACCGGGGATTCGAGCATGACTCGACGTTCCGGCGCGCTGAGCCCGGGCGAACTCGCCCAGGCATCGGTAATTGCGGCGCTGTCGGCGGCCACGGCGATCATCGCCGTCGTCGTTCCCTTCGCCGCCGGTCTTTCGTTGCTCGGCACCGTCCCGATGGGTCTGCTGGCCTACCGCTACCGACTGCGCGTGCTGCTCACCGCAACCGTGGCCGGCGCGATCATCGCGTTTCTGATCGCCGGCCTCGGCGGCTTCATGACCGTCGTCAACTGTGCGTACATCGGTGGGCTGACCGGCATCGTCAAGCGCCGCGGTCGCGGCACGACGACCGTCTTTCTCAGTTCGCTCGTCGCCGGCGCGATCTTCGGCGTGGCGGTCGTGACAGCGTTGGCGGTCCTGGTGCGACTGCGCCACCTCATGTTCGAATCGGTGACCGCCAACGTCAACGGCGTCGCCGCGATCATCGCGCGCATCCCCAACATGGCCGGCCTGGCCGATCAACTCAAGCGCGACTTCGCCACCGCGCTGGACTATTGGCCGTTGCTGTTCTTCGCGTCCTCGGTGTGGTCCATCGCGATAGTCACCCTCATCGGGTGGTGGGCGTTGTCGCGGGTGATGTCGCGACTGCTCACCATTCCCGATGTGCACAAGCTCGAATCCTCGGCCGACACCGGAACGATTGCACCCGTCCCGACGCACCTGCACGACGTCCGCTTCCGCTATCCCAACGCCGACCACGACGCGCTGGGTCCGGTGTCGCTGAAGGTCGAACCGGGCGAGCACCTCGCCATCACCGGCGCCAACGGCTCGGGCAAGACGACGTTGATGTTGATGCTGGCCGGACGCGAACCCACGGCAGGCACCATCGAACGGCCCGGTGCCGTCGGGCTGGGCCGGCTCGGCGGGACGGCCGTGATCATGCAGCATCCCGAAAGTCAGGTGCTGGGCACCCGGGTCGCCGACGACGTCGTGTGGGGTTTGCCGCCCGGCACGACCACCGACGTCCACAAGCTGCTCGACGAGGTCGGCCTGGACGGGCTGGCCGAGCGCGACACCGGCGGCCTGTCCGGTGGTGAACTGCAGCGCCTCGCGGTAGCAGCGGCGCTGGCGCGTGAGCCGTCGCTGCTGATCGCCGACGAGGTCACCAGCATGGTCGACCAGGACGGCCGCGGAGCGTTGATGTCGGTGCTGTCCGGGCTGACGAAGCATCACAGTATGTCGCTGGTGCACATCACCCACTACAACGACGAGGCGGATGCCGCCGACCGCGCCGTGAACCTCACCGGCAACGGTGGCGCCGCCGACAACACCGAAATGGTGGAGACCGCCTCGGCGCCGGCGGCGACAGTGACGGTCGTCCATCACTCCGACACGCCGGTGCTGCAACTGACCGGTGTCGACCACAAGTACGGCAGCGGGACGCCGTGGGCCGCAACGGCTCTGAGTGATATCACCTTCACCGTCAACGAGGGCGACGGGTTGCTTATCCACGGACTCAACGGATCCGGAAAGTCGACGCTGGCGTGGATCATGGCGGGACTCACGGTGCCGACCTCCGGCAGCTGCTTGCTCGACGGCAAGCCGGTGTCCGATCAGGTTGGCGCCGTGGCTATCTCGTTCCAGGCCGCCCGACTGCAGTTGATGCGCGCCCGCGTTGATCTGGAAATCGCCTCGGCGGCCGGGTTCTCGCATCGTGACCGAAACCGGGTGGCGAAGGCGCTGGCCACCGTCGGTCTGGACTCGGCACTGGCGAAACGACGTATCGATCAACTGAGCGGCGGACAGATGCGTCGCGTGGTGCTTGCCGGGCTGCTGGCCCGTTCGCCGCGTGCGCTCATCCTCGATGAGCCGCTCGCCGGGCTGGACGCCGCAAGTCAACGTGGACTGCTGCGGCTCCTGGACGATCTGCGGCGCAACGCCGGTCTGACCCTGGTGATCATCTCCCACGACTTCGCGGGTCTCGAAGAAGTGTGTCCACGCATTCTGCATCTGCAGGACGGGGTGTTGGCGCCGACACCGACGACGGCGGGAGGCATGTCATGACCGCTCCGGCCGCGAACAAGCGGCAGCGCAGGCCGGTCGTGCTGCTTCGGCCCGTGCCGGGCGACAGCGTCATCCATCGGCTGTGGGCAGGCACGAAACTGCTCATGGTGGTGGGCATCGGCATTCTGATGACCTTCTACCCGGGCTGGGTTCCTATCGGCGCAGTCGCCGTGCTGGTGCTGGTGGCCGCGCGGATCGCACGGGTTCCCCGTGGCACGCTGCCCTCGGTTCCGGGCTGGCTCTGGATTCTGGTGTTCTTCGGCGGCCTCACAGCGACTTTCGCGGGTGGCAGCCCCGTGATCGACGTCGGCTCGATCGAGATCGGACTCGGCGGCCTGTTCAACTTCTTGCGCATTACTGCGCTGTCGATCGTCCTGCTCGGCCTCGGTGCGATGGTGTCGTGGACGACGAACGTCGCCGAAATCGCCCCCGCTGTAGCCAAATTGGGGCGGCCACTGCGGACGTTGCGGATACCCGTCGATGAATGGGCGGTGGCGCTGGCATTGGCGTTGCGCGCATTCCCGATGCTGATCGACGAGTTCCGCGTTCTGTACGCGGCGCGCAGACTGCGGCCCAAGGACGTGGCGGCCACCAGGCGTGGGCGCGTTCGCAACGCGTGGCTCGAGCTGATCGACCTGCTCGCGACGGCCATCACCGTCGCATTGCGGCGGGCCGACGAGATGGGCGATGCCATCACGGCCCGCGGCGGCGCGGGTCAGATCTCGGCGTCGCCGTCGGGCCCCAAAGCAATCGACGTGTGGGCGTTCGTGATCGTGGCCGCGGTGTGCGGCACGGCACTCGCGCTGGAGCTCACGATCCTGGGCACCAGCGCCGTCACGCGCTAAAGGTCGCGGGCGCCTACGCTGCTTTGCGCCGAGAGTCGGAATATGACGCGCTCGGCCTCGGCCAGGGCGTTCGCGACGTCGCACCGCGGCGACCGAGTCATTAACCGGGCGCGCCCACGCCGCCATTACGGTGGTGGCGTGACAGCGCAACGCCACGTCGACTCCGACTTCCTCGGGCTGCCGCGCCATGACCTGGCCGATGCGGCACTGTCGGCGGCTGTGGCCGCCGGAGCCAGCTACGCCGACCTGCGCATTCACGCGATTACGACGGAACACGTCCAGCTGCGCGACGGCGAGCTGGAGGCCGCCGTCGTCAACCGCGAGATCGGCCTGGCGGTGCGGGTGATCGTCGACGGCACGTGGGGCTTCGCCTCGCACGCCGAGCTCGACCCGGCCACCGCCGCCGAGACCGCGCGCCGCGCTGTGCACGTCGCGGCGACGCTGAGGCCGTTGAACGCCGAGCGCATCGAACTGGCTCCTGAGCCCGTGTACTCGGATGTCAGCTGGGTATCGGACTACCGCATCGACCCGTTCGCCGTCGCCGCGTCGGACAAGATCGCGGTGCTCGGCGAGTACTCCGGACGGTTGATGGCCGCCGACGGCGTCGACTACGTCTCGGCCGGTCTGCACGCGATGAAGGAGCAGACCTTCTACGCCGACACGTTCGGCTCGTCGATCACCCAGCAACGGGTGCGGCTGATGCCGACGCTGGACGCGGTGACCGTGGACGCCGCGGCGGGAACCTTCGAGACGATGCGCACACTGGTACCGCCGATGGCCCGGGGCTGGGAAGTCGTCGCGGGTGACGAGGTGTGGAACTGGTCCGACGAGCTTGCGCAATTACCGTCCCTGCTGGCCGAGAAGGCCAAGGCGCCCAGCGTTTCTGCAGGGCCGACGGATCTGGTGATCGACCCGACCAACCTGTGGCTCACGATCCACGAATCGATCGGGCACGCCACCGAATACGACCGCGCAATCGGCTACGAGGCGGCGTATGCGGGCACATCGTTCGCGACACCGGACAAGCTGGGTTCGATGCGCTACGGCTCGCCCGTGATGAACGTCACCGCCGACCGGACCGTCGAATACGGCTTGGCCAGTATCGGTTTCGACGACGAAGGAGTGCGGGCGCAGAGCTGGGACCTGGTCCGCGACGGGATCTTCGTCGGCTATCAGCTGGATCGGGTCTTCGCCCCGCGGCTGGGTGTCGCGCGGTCCAACGGCTGCTCGTACGCCGACTCGCCACACCATGTGCCGATACAGCGGATGGCCAATGTGTCGCTGCAGCCTGGCACCAATGACCTCACCACCGACGATCTCATCGCCCGCGTGCAGGACGGCATCTACATCGTCGGCGACAAATCATGGTCGATCGACATGCAGCGCTACAACTTTCAGTTCACCGGGCAGCGGTTCTTCCGCATCCGCGACGGCCGCCTGGACGGCCAGCTGCGCGACGTCGCGTACCAGGCGACCACGACCGACTTCTGGGGCTCGATGGAAGCCGTCGGCGGGCCGACGACGTGGCGTCTTGGCGGCGCGTTCAACTGCGGCAAGGCGCAGCCCGGCCAGGTGGCCGCCGTCAGTCACGGCTGCCCGTCGGCGCTGTTCCGTGGTGTGAACGTGCTCAACACGCGCGACGAGGCGGGGCGGTAGTCGGTGATCGGAGCACAACAGGTCGTCGACCTTGCGCTGGCCGAGGCCGCCCGGCTCGGTAGTGCCGACGAGACAATCGTGCTGGTGACCGATCGTGCGGACGCGTCGTTGCGGTGGGCGGGCAATTCGATGACCACCAACGGTGAATCGGTGAGTCGCAGTACCACGGTGATATCGATTGTGCGCCAAGGTAAGACGGCGCGCGTCGGGTCGGTGCAGTCCAGTGACGTGGACCCGTCCTCGATCGCCGGGTTGGTGGCCGCATCGCAGGACACGGCACTCTCGGCGCCCGAAGCGCGGGACAGCGCGCCGCCGCTGCCGGGTGCCGATGCGCCCGACGATTGGGACGCCCCGGTTCCTGGCACCAGTGTGCAGGCATTCCTTGACGTGGCGGGCAGCCTTGCGGCGCGAGGGTTCAGTGGTGCGGATCTGCTGTACGGATTCGCCAGACACGAGATCGATACGACGTTCCTGGCCACCTCGAACGGGTTGCGACGGCGCTACAGCCAGCCGACGGGTTCGGTGGAGATCAACGGCAAACGCGACGATGCCAGCGCGTGGGTGGGATTCAGCACCCCCGACTTCGCTGATGTGCCAACGGATTCGATGCTGGAGCGACTGTCCACGAGACTGAGCTGGGCGCGACGCACCGTCGAACTGCCCGCTGGGCGGTACGAGACGATCATGCCTCCGTCGACGGTGGCCGACATGATGGTCTACCTGTGGTGGACGATGGACGGCCGTGGCGCCGAAGAGGGTCGTACCGCACTGTCGGCTCCTGGCGGTGGAACGCGGGTGGGGGAGAAGCTCACCGATCTGCCGCTGACGCTGTACTCCGATCCGTTGGCTGATGGGTTGGCGTGTACGCCGTTCGTCACGGCGTCTTCGTCGTCGGAGCGCGCGTCGGTGTTCGACAACGGGATGGACATCGGGCGCGCGGACTGGATCCGGGACGGCACGATCAGCGCACTGGCGTATCCGCGTGCATCGGCTGCGGAGTTCGGCGCACCGGTGGCCGTGCCCGCGGACAACCTGCTGATGACCGGCGGCACGGCCAGCCTGGCGGACATGATCGCGAGCACCGAGCGCGGACTGCTGCTGACGACGCTGTGGTACATCCGCGAGGTCGACCCGGCGGTGCTGCTGCTCACCGGGCTGACCCGGGACGGTGTCTATCTCGTGGAAGACGGCGAGGTGAGGGCGGCCGTCAACAACTTCCGGTTCAACGAGAGCCCGCTGGACATGTTGCGACGGGCCACCGAAGCCGGCGCCACCGACCGCACTCTGCCGCGGGAATGGGGCGACTGGGTGACACGGGTGACGATGCCGTCGCTGCGGATCCCCGACTTTCACATGTCCTCGGTGAGCCAGGCGCAATAATCCTTGCGTGAGTGACGAGAATCTGGCCGAGCGGATCAGCGGTCTGGTGGCGATGTCGTCGGGGGACGGCCGGCTCGACACGCTGATGCGGCTGACGTGCGGTAGGGCGCTATCGTTGCCGCCGCTGCCCATGGAGGTGGATTTGATCGACGGGGCGGCCGAGCACGAGCTGCCGGTGTGCGCGTTCACCGAACAATTCGCCGTTGACGTGTCGGGCATCAGTGACAATCAGCGCAAGCAGCTCGCGACGGCTCTGGGCGACAACGTGTTTCGCGCCGTCGTCATGATGTTCATCGCCGACTTACGTACCCAGGGTGTGGGCCGGGCTCGAGGCGCTGGGGCTGCGCAAGCACGGCAATGGCGGCGACGTGGAGTGGGACCACGACTCCGACCCGACCGACGCTCTGCTCAACGGATTCTTGCCCGCGGTCGCGCGGTTGCGCGGGCTGGACCCGGTAACGACGGAGGTCGTGCGACTGCGGGGAGCAGCGCAGCACAACTGCCGGCTGTGCAAGTCGCGCCGGGAGACCAATGCACTGGACGCCGGTGGGTCGGAGGATCTCTACGGCGAGATCGAGCAGTACGAGTCGTCGGAGAAGCTGACCGATGCACACAAGGCGGCGCTGCGGTTCGTCGACGCGATGATCTGGTCGCCGTCGCAGATCAGCCCCGATGTCGCCGCGCGGGTGCGCAAGCACTTCTCGGAGGACGAGGCCTTCGAGTTGACGCTGGACATCATGCGCAACGCGGCCAACAAGATCATGGTGTCGCTGGGGGTGGACGCCCCGTTGGTGACGGATGGCAAGGAGTTGTTCTCTGTCGACGCCGACGGGCAGACGGTGTCTGCGGGTTAGGTCATGCGACGATAGGTGCCGCGCAAGCAGGGGCGGTAGCTCAGTTGGTTAGAGCCGCGGACTCATAATCCGTTGGTCGCGGGTTCGAGCCCCGCCCGCCCCACAACTTCATTAATGTATGACTTCGCCTGATGCTTTACGTTTCTACTTCGGCTGATGGCTGACGGTGTTTCGGCTGATGCTTTACCAGCTGCATCGGTTGATCCTTGACACTCCCTGAATGAGGGAGTTGAGCGTGCCCGAGCTGATCGGCACCGACGCGCGCAGACAGGACCTCGTCACCGATCAGGGTGGCGACCGTCTTTGTCCGAAGCTTTCGCGGGCTGGCTCATTAGCGTTCCCTACGTCAGTCGCCACCGTCGCCTCCGCAGCCACCTCCACCGCCACATCCCCCGCCGCAGCCGTCGAACCCAAGATCGGCGACGCCGACACCGGACCCGCCGGTCCCGTCGACCGCAGCCCAACGGCGTCGCCGTTCGCGGCGGATCCGTTTGCCCCGCCTAACCCCAACGACCACCGGCACAAGGAGCATCGCAACGAGTACGAACGCGACGACCCAAGCGAGAGCCGCTTCACTCATGGCCGAAGGCTACGCCCTACTGCGAGGAACAATGAAGACCTTGACCGCAGGCCAACAACTCCGCACCGACATGGCACGCGCCCTGGAGCACGCCGCCACCGAGGCGGGGCGCCCGCTCGAGGGGCAGGGACGATGGCGCGCTCGGGGCGGCGGCAGTTGCGGGCTAGCGCTGCCCGAACCACGCATACTTAACCATGTCGAGGTCAGGCCGCAGAAGAGTCCTCTACTGCCGCGAACACAGGCGTTTGCTTGATCGGGAGCCGAGCACGGTCACTCGCATTGTCGCAAGAACAGGCGTTTCATCGGTTATAGCAGCCCGAACTCGCTGGCGAGTACCGGCAGCCGAAGCCGGGCAGATTGGAGATGGAGATGATGACCCTCTACGCACTGGCCGCAGCGTGCGGCATCGGCGTGCTCTGGCTCGGCACGAATATTAAGGTCATCAAGCAGTTCGAACGCGGCGTCGTGTTCCGATTCGGCCGTGTGCAATCCGGCCTCCGCAGACCGGGTCTCACGATGTTGATTCCGATCGCCGATCGCCTCGAAAAAGTGAACATGCAGATCATCACGATGCCCGTGCCCTCCCAAGATGGCATCACCCGCGACAATGTGACCGTCCGTGTGGATGCTGTCATCTATTTCAAGGTCTCGGATCCGGTGCGTGCGGCTGTCGACGTGCAGGACTACGTATCGGCTATTGGTCAGGTTGCACAGACATCACTGCGTTCGATCATCGGCAAGAGCAATCTGGACGACCTGCTGTCCAACCGCGAGCGTCTCAATCAGGGGTTGGAGTTGATGATCGACAGTCCCGCGCTGGGCTGGGGTGTTCAGATCGACCGCGTCGAAATCAAGGACGTAGTGCTGCCCGATTCGATGAAGCGGTCGATCGCACGCCAAGCCGAGGCCGAGCGTGAGCGACGGGCTCGGGTCATCACCGCCGAAGGCGAACTTCAGGCGTCCGAAAAGCTGGCCCAAGCAGCCGAGGTCATGGCCGAGCACCCAGCCGCGCTGCAATTGCGACTCTTGGAGACCGTCGTCGAGGTCGCCGCAGAAAAGAATTCCACACTGGTACTTCCATTCCCTGTCGAACTGCTCCGATTTCTGGAGCGCGCCACACCGCAAGCATCCGAGCGCCGGGACAAGGCCATCAGCACTGACGCGGGCGCAGCGTCCAGCGGCGAGACGTTGACGTTGGAATCACCACGGGTCCCAGACGACGCCCGCGGCCTGGAACTTCACTCACGCATCGCCGAGACATTCCAGCGGGATCAGTAGCGTCCGAGACAAACCGGACAACTACTCGGCGTCGCGTACCACGACACACTATTTGCCCGGTCGTGGGTTCAACTCCGCGTGCCAAACTCGTGCTCGGCTGACGGTTCGGGCGCACAATGAAGGTGTACGTCTGAAACCAGGGAGCCGCGATGAGCGAGCAACTGTACGACTTTTTCGGTGAGATCTTCCAGCGGTACTTCAGACCCGCCATCGATGCATATCCGCGAAACGGCGGAACACTAGTCGAAAGGTTGTTCACGCTGACTGATGATGTCCCGGATCGATTGGCACAGACCCGGCGCGCCGCAATGGCATGGGGTACATCCGAGACCCCGAACGCCAGGATCACTTCGGAACTCTTCGTGATCACCCAACGCGGACTGATATATGCCGCCGGGTTGAACGAGTCGCGCCGGGCGCTGTATTACCTGGCCACGCCGCCCGTGTTGTTCGATCCGTTCGTCGATCAGGTCGACACGGCCGAACTGCGGGAGGGCGCGGTAGTCGTGGTGGACAGCCGGTTCGGCCGCGACCTCGCGTCCGCGCATCCCATGGACGCCGCGCTGCGCCGGATACTTGATGAGCACCTAGCGCTGCGGGTGGATCTGCCTGCGTAGCTGTTTCTTTCTTCCTCGCAGTGGTCCGCCTTTGAATCTGCACACACACTGGTCAGTGTCGTGGGCCACCGCGAATCAGCAAAACCTGTGCCGGCACCGGTCGGCGACGACAGCGCCCTGGCTCGGGACCAGTGGTCGCAACGGTTGGTGAGGTCGATGCTCAGGCCTGCCGAAGACGCCAGCGCTCGGCCTCGGCCCAGCTAACTCTCAACCGTCCTCGCCCACCCCGGCGACTGGGGGCGATTTGTAGCTGTACCCAAGACGTACCGGAACTGCACCGGCAACGTGCAAATATGTTGTCGCGCAGAAGATTTGATGTGGCGGAACGAATTATTCCGCCTGGTCACGCAGTCGCCGGGAACGGACTCATAATCCGTTGGTCGCGGGTTCGAGCCCCGCCCGCCCCACTCTGAACAGCCCCACTCTGAACAGCCCCACCACTCAACAGCCCCACCACTCAGCGTTCGATTCCCGTCATCGGCTCCATGTCAGCACCTTGAGGACTACGCCTCCGGTCACTCCGCCTTCTGCCACAGGCAGTTACCGGTGAGTGTGATGTTGAAAACCACGGGCAAAACCTCGAACTCGAGCGCTTGTCCCGGCTTACCCGTCGATTTCTGGGGTGGACCCACTTCCCCCGCGCTGACGACAGCCGCCTGCTCCAGGCTGCACTGGCTTCCGGAGTCCAGCGGAGAGCCAACCCAATGACCCGACATGATTTCCGGATTGCGCTTTCCCTGGCCGTGCAGCATCAAGCCGGGTCCGTAGCTCAGCCATCGGTCGCTGTTCGGATAAGGGCCGGGAAAGGGCTTCCATTGATAACCCGCGGACCCACTCTGGCACTCCAGGGCAGTTCTTCCATCGGGCAGCTTGGTGAGCGCGTCAGCGATTTTTTCTGAACAGGGCCCATCCACTTGTGGCACAACAGGATCCGCGACCGGCTCTGCGTGTGCGCACACCGGAACGGACAGCAATGCAGTGGCAGTGGCAACCATCGCCGCTACTGCGATCCTCAGCTCCATGGTCGGTTTATCGTCCGTCCACTTCGCGGCGCTACACCCTGCTCAGGTCCGTGCGCATCAACGCCACGTTGTACTCATTCCACTGCGACAGATTCCAATAGAGATGTTGCGGATCCTCCGGGGTCCCGTCGGCCTTCTTCAGCTGACTCGTGCCCGACCAGGGGTGGATCATCGGCGCGTACAGACCGGGATACTGCGTGGACGTCACCAGCGTCTTCGGCGCTGACCACGTGCCCTGCGGCGTCGTTGCTGTCCGCATTACGACGTTGTTGTTCTGGTCGGCGTAGAGCATGACGTACTTCTTCAGGTACGGGTTGTATTGCACCGACATTTCGCTGACGCTGGGATAGGTCTTGGTAGCGCCCCAACCGAAGAAACCACCGCTCGTCGTCCCCGGCAAGATCGGGGTGGCGGCGGAAGGCTTGTTGGCAACCCAGGTCGACCCGTTCCAGTACTGGTACTTGGTCTGGTCAAGTATCTGATACTGGTTGACTCGTGACAGGTACACCGTACCGCCGCGTCCCGCGGGAGTGCCGTACGAGTAGACCCAGCCCGCAGCGGCTTCCGGTGAGCCCGCCGGCGGCTTGACGAAGGCGCCCTGCTGGAAGTTCTGGTTGCCGGAAACGTAGGGCACGGTCGCGCTGCCCGGCCTGGCCGCGCGGACGGACGACGCCGGCACCACCGTCCAGTTCTGGCCGTTATCGTCCGAATATGCGATGGCCGAGTAGTTCGTCGTCCACCGGCCCGGCGAATCCCATGACTTCACGGCCATGAAGTTGACGTACTGCCTCGTGGCCCCGTTCACGCCCGCGCCGGGGACCGAGATGCCGGCAGTCGGGATCATCGTCACCTCGGGTGTGGTGCCGTAGCGATAATTGCCGATGATCTCTCTCGAGAAGTTCGGGTAAGTCATCGGTGAGCCGCTGTAGGCGCCCGGATCATGAATTACGCCATTTGGCACATACAACCCGTCGGACAGAACGGCGTCCGGACTACGGAACAGGGTATTCATCCGCCACGCGCCCGTCATGCCGGGACCACTGAACGTGTCGCCGAACGCAATGAGAACCTGACGCTGCTCGATGATGGTTGTGGCCGGGTTGTCTCCAACGATCCCGTTGTCCCACATGGTCCCGACGTCGGTACCTGCGACACCGAAACGGTTGACGGTGTCGTTCAAGCTATTAGCGCCGGTCACCCAGCCGACTCGTGTGGTCACCGGCGCCGTGACGGTCGCGGTCGGTGCAGACATGAGCGCCGCGGTGGCGACCGGCGTACTGCTGGTGGTGTTAGTGAAGCTGGAGAATGAGCGCTCGAACTCACGTCGCGACCCCAAAGCCAGCAACGCCATCAAGAACGCCGGCGATTCGGCAGGGGCGAGCGGGGTGTTGGCTGCCAGCGGGCTGAGCCCGAAGGCGGCCAGCAGACCGGACACCAGCCTTCGCACGGTCACGGGCGCGGCAGTTTCGGCGCCATGGGTGGCCATCTCGACAGGCACTGCGGCCTGCATCCTCACGGCCGGAGCCTGCTCCGCGACAGTCATCGACACAACGGTGTCGGCGGCCCGCCGTACAACCGCGTCCGCTGACTCTTTCGCAGCGACGACCGTATCGGCGACGACCACAGCGGCTCGCACGGGGGATGGCAGCGCCCGCGTAGGGGCGACCGATGCCTGAGCCGACTGCGCATCAAGCCGATTGGACAACTTCCTCGTGCCGGCATCGGCGCGCGCTTCGGCTACCGGGGTCGCTGTCGGGGACTGCGTCGGCGAGGGCACGTCCTGCGATCCTTCGGACCCGACGACCTCGGTCTCCTCTTCCTCTTCCTCGTCCGGCTCCTCAGATGCGGTCGGTTTCTCGTCTGGCTCTTCGGATGCGGTCTGGTCGCCGTCCTTGAACGTCTTGTCTCTGAGTCGAGCGCCACCAGGCCTCACCGCCACTCCGGTGGTGGCAGTCGCGGACTCTGTCGACGTGGTGCCGGGTGGCGAGCCCGAGCTCGAAGTCTGCGTCGATGTCGACGTCGAGGCTTGCGTTGAACCGGAGGTCCCCGATGAAGGCTCGTTGGCCGAGGAATTGGTCGTTGACGATCCCGATTGCGAACCCGTACCTGGGGTGTCGGCCGACGCCACCCCGTGGCCGGTGGCCACGGCGGCCCCGACCCCGATGGCGACCGCCAAACCTCCCACACGGCCTACATATGCTGCCGCACCCATCATGATGATCCTCATAGGAAAGCCCCGACATTTACTATTGACGCTCTAGTCGGACACCCCGGGCTTCCGAAGAGATAGGAATATCGTCCCACTGCTCCAGACCTTTGGTCGGCGTTTGGCAAAAGCACAGCAATGATCTTGAATTGGCAATAACGGCGTCGCCGCGGCCCGCAGGGGCCGCAGTTGCCACCGCGGACATGCCTGCATACGGGGGTTTTCTCTTGGCTAACGCTCGCCTATGCACTTTTTACGATTGCCTCCACCATTTGGACGCCTGGCAATTGACAGTCGGCGTTGAACGGCGTCGATCATGAAAGGCCGGCCTGGTGACCGGACGGAGGCGGCTGATTTGGGTTCGATTCCCGTCACCAATTTCTTGACACTGTCACCGCTGTCGTTCAACGAGACTGATGCGACGGTGGCTCGTCGCACCCGGCCCGAGCCAACGGCCGCACGACGAGCGGCGATCGACGCCGAAGCAGAGCACCGGGTTCGAGCCCCGCCCGCCCCACTTCATTCTGGCGGCGACGCGCGGGAGTACTGCGCCTACCATGCCACCGGCAGTGCGATCGGATGGCGCCAAATCGAGACAGTGTTGAAGGCCACCTGTTCGGGTGGGACGGCCAGATGCAGGCGCGGAAACCGGCTCAGCAAGGCGCCGACGGCCTCCTGCAGCATCATGCGGGCCAGGTGGGGGCCCAGGCAGCGGTGGAAGCCGTTGCCGAACGTCATGTGCGGCGGCGAGTCGGTGCGATCGAAGTCGAGGTCGTCGGGCCGGTCGTAGACGGCCGGGTCACGGTTGGCCGCCAGGTAGGACACGTGCACGAAGTCACCTGCCGCGATGACCACACCGTCGAGCTCGACGTCCTGCGTTGCCACCCGCGGGATGCCGACGCCTTGGCGGAACGGGATGTGCCGCAGCAGCTCCTCGATCGCCTGGGCCAGCTTGCCGGGGTTGCCGCGTACCCACGCCAGTGCGTCGGGCCGGGTCAACAGCGCGTAGAGGATGTTGCCGATCTGATACGTGGGGTTGTCGCCGGCGAGCAGCAGCAGCATCGCCAGCACGGCCAGTTCTTCGGTGGACAGAGCGCAGTCGTCGCCTATCCGTGCGGTCGCCAGCGCGCTGATCAGATCGTCCGACGGAGTGTGGCGACGTGTGGCGGTCAGATCGGTGAAGTATGCGCGCAGCTCCGCCTTGGCTTCGGCGGCGCGTTTGGCCGTGTCAGGACTCATCGTCATCAACGCCATCGCCTGCACGCGCAGCCACGGCCGGTCCACGTCCGGGACGCCAAGCAGCTCGCTGATGGTAGTCAGCGGCAGACGTTGGGCCAGCCCCTCCATGACGTCGGCGGGTCGGCCGCGCTCGGCCATCAGGTCGCATAGATGGTCGGCTTGTTGCCTGGTGAAGGGACGCAGCTGCTCGACGCGGGTGGTGGTGAAGGCGGCGGCGACCACGTGGCGCAGCCGGTTCAGCGTCGGCGGGTCCATCAGGTTGATCGCCTCGGGCGGCGCGATCGGGGCGGGGGTGATGCGCGGGTAGTCGGTTCCGATCAGCGCGGCGCGGCTGAAGCGCCGATCGGCGGTGACGGTTCGCACGTTCGCGTAGTCGGTGACCAGCCAGGTGGTCCCTTGCCCATACGGCATGCGCACCGGGCACACGGGGGTGTCCCTCATGCGAGTCAGGAAGGGGTCCGGTTCCAGTGCGTCGTCGTGACGAAACGCCCCCGTCGAGAACGGGCACTGCGTCGTCTGCGTGTGTGTCATACCCCTACCGCCTCGTTGAAGAGCTCGTCTTCCCAGTCGGTGGAGGTAACGGCTGACTGCCAGGTGCCCAGGGCCATCTCGGCGGTGATGCCGGGCCCGAAACCGGCGAGCATCCCGCGGGCGCCGTCGCCGAGCGTGTCCTCGGCAAACATCCTCCCGAGCGCGTCCAGGACGGTCGCGGAGGCGATGTTGCCGTACTCGGTCAGGGTCGCCCGGCTGTGGCGGAACAGTGACGGTGGTACGTCTAGGTGGATCGCCAGATCGTCGAGGATGCGCGGGCCCCCGGCGTGCACCACGGCGAAGTCGAGCCTTGAGGCGTCCCAGCGTTCGGCGGCGACCAGGTCGCGCAGTGCCGGGGCCACCATCGCCATCGTGGTCGGGACCCGGGAATCCAGCTGGAAGTGAAAGCCGGTGTCCTTGACCGCATACGAGATCCAGTCCTCGGTGTCTGGCACCAGATACGAGGCGTTGCTCTGCAGCTGCACGCCGGCGCCCCCGCTCCCGCGCACGACCGCGGCTGCGACGGCGTCGCCGAACAGCCCGTTGGACAGCAGCGTGCCGATGCCGTCGTCTGTGGGCTGGTACTGCAGGGAGCAGAACTCGCAGGCCACGATCAGCGCATTGGCGTACGGATAGGCGGTGCAGAAGTCGTGCGCACGGTTGATCGCCGCGCCGCCGGCCGCGCAGCCCAGTTGGGCGATCGGCAGCTGGCGGGTGTCGGGCCGGAAGCCCATCGTGTTGATCAGCCAAGCGGTCATCGACGGCATCGCGAAGCCGGTGCAGGACACGTAGATCAGCAGGTCGATGTCTTGGGCTGTCAGGTCGGCGTTGCGCAGCGCGGCCCGGACGACGGGGGGTACATGGGCTTTGGCGTACTCGGTGTGCTGCGCGTTTCTGGCTTCGAAGCCGGGGTGCTGCAGCGCCTTTGACACTGGCTGGACGAGGTGGCGGGTGGCCACGCCAGTGTTTTGGATGAGGCTCAGGGCCAGCGGCAGCTGCGGGTGATCCGCATGCAGGCGCTGTGCCAGCTCCAATGTCTCTTCCATGGTGACGACGTGCTCGGGAACGGCCACCGCTGGCCGGCACAACACTGCCATTTCGAACCTCCTGTTTGCCTATCGGTCGACCATGACGGAATGCCGACGGTCACAAGCGAACCTAAGAGAGGACGGGCCTTACGCGCGTCGCCCGATCAGGGGTACAGCCAGATGAGATCGCCGTCCTCCAATCGGAGGACACCGTCGATCGGGTCGGCGTCGTCGGGTCACCGTCGATGACAGGTCGGTGCCTCCCAAGCGGCCATGAGATTGCGTTGTCGAGCAGACGCCAGGCATGTGCGGATGATCGAAAAGGAAGACTGCCTAGCATATTTCGGGATTCCCGGCCCCCGCGACCGAGGACGACAATTGCCAACCTTTGATCGGCGATCATGAATCGTAGCAATTGTCCATTTCCCGATCATCCGCAGTCAGCAAGCGTAATGTGTCACGTCCCGGCCATAGAGAAAGGCCAACATGATGAGTGCGTCCGCGAACCGCGAATCAATCACCCGCACAATCATTCGCACCGTGATCGGGTTCGGGGCTCTAGCGCCGCTGTTGCTCATCGCCGCAGGGACCGCTTCGGCAGACCCGCCGGACGGCACCTATGACGTCCAGACACCGAATGGTCAAGTCGGTGAGTGGGACATCACTTCATGCGGCCCCGGCTGTGCCCACATTGCCGCGTCGGGCGGTACCACGAAGGCCGACCCTGACATGGTCGGGGGAGCGTGGACCGTAGAGACGCAAGAGACCGACGGCAAGTGGAGCTTCACCCAGTTGATAGATTTTTCAGTGACGTGTCCGGATAAGACCAGGGTGTCGCAGTCGCAGTCTTATACGATCGATCCCGCGACAATGACGGGCTTTGTTACCGTTCTGACGGGGAGTTGCGCCGCGCACGGGGGATCAGACAATCCGCAAATCTCGCGCCCGATCACGCTGACCAAGATGTAAACCATTTCTGGCCCTAGCCAAGTCGGGATGTTTTCGTACCGGATCAGATCCGGTGTCCCACAGGGAGTATGGGATAAATCGACTTGCCGGCGGCGCATGAATATCGCCAAGCGGAGTGCGGCTGGCGGCTCACCCAAGGGGAGTGAACTCGAGGTGCAATCCTTGAGGCGCCTGACCAGGAAGGTGCGGTCCCACTGAACCGACGATCGGTGACGGCTACGGGACCTCGGTCAGGACCACGCTGGCCGCGTACCTCGCCGGCACATGCCCCACGTAACGCCAGCGGACGCCCGTCTCTCCGAGTTCGATGAGGGCCCGCATTTCGTGCTCGTAGTACCGGTCGTAATTGAAGAGCTCGTCGAACACCAAAACGGTTCCGACAGCGAGGCGATCGCGAATCTCGGCGAAGACGCAGTTGGTCGAACTGTAGAGATCACAATCGATGTGGGCGAACGCGACTTGACCCGGATGAGTTTCGACGAACCCGGGCAGTGTGTCCTGGAACCAACCGTCCACCAGCTCGACATTGTCGGGAACCTCGGATGGGCGGCCGGTAAACGCCCCGGCCGACCACGTCTCGTCATCGGAGACAACCCACTCCTCCGGGAGACCCTCGAAACTGTCAAATCCGTACAGTCGCGCATCGGCTGCTCTGGCGCACTGGGCCAATGTGGCGGTGGACGTTCCGATGCTGACACCGAATTCCAGCCAGAGGCCTGGTATTTGGATATGCGTTGTGGCCGTGCGCAGATGGCGTGCTCTGGCCAGATCGCTGGGTTCGTCGTCGAATGCGAGGGAAGCCCGCAGCCGCTCTACTTCCTCGCTCGCCAGAGACTTCAACGAGATTGTGTTCTTCAACATGTTGTTTCCTTACCTTTCAATTGGTTGTTGATAACGCGAGATGACGTGCGAGCGGCAGGCAGATCACGGCACCAAACACGCCGACGATCATCGTGGTGGCCGCGACCATTGGGGGCCCGCCGGTCTCAAGGCTGAACGAGGCCAGCAGTGGCGAAACGATCCATGCGACGGGTAAAGCAGTCGCCCAGATCCCGTGGTAGACACCACGTTGCGCCGCCGGCGCGATCCGGTGCACGATCCCGACGGCGACGACGAACCAGGCTGTCTCGGCGAACGCAACTCCCAAGCACGCCAGGCTGAATTCTGCAGTCGTTGTTGCGTAAGCGGCGGCGGCCATGCACAACGCGGCCCACACTCCTGCGGCCACGAGGATGTCGAGCCGCGGGCGTATCGCGATTCGCTTGCTCAGCCACGGTGTGACCACCGGGGTCAACGCGGCCACCCCCACCGCATTCGCGACCTGCGCCCAACCGAAGGCGTCTGCACCCAAGCCCCGGAGCGACATCAGCATCGGCATATCGGCGAGTACGGCGGTCATCGCCGTCATCGTCGCCACGCTCGACAGATACACGAGGACAAGGCGCCTGTCGGCGAATGCCTGCCGGTAACCCGATATTGCGGACGACGGCGCTGTGCTCCGGGTGCGGCGGGGCAGGAACCACAGCGCCAGCGCAGCGAATGTCGCGCAGGCGGCCGCGTGCACCAGAAACAACGCCGGCACACCGATCCGAATCGCCAACAGCCCCCCGAGCGCGCCGGTGATGGCGCCTCCAGCGTTGACCACCCATCCATAGCGGAACGCGTCGATCCTGGCTCGCCGTCCGCTGTCCGGGATCAGCTCGGCAATAGCAGCGCTGATCACCGGACGGGGCGCGTCGAATACGAGGCCGAAGGTGACGGCGCCGCCGACCATCATCGGCAGACTGTGCGATGCGGCGAGCGCACACAGCACTGCGGCCGCGGTGACCATCGCCGCGGCGAGCGTCAACCGCCCGCCGATCCGGTCGACCAGCGAGCCGCACACCAGTTGGCCAAGCACCCAGCCCGCACCGAACGCCGCCAACACAAGACTGACGACTGTGGGACCATGCCCGCGCTCGGCGACGAAGTAGCTCAAGAATGGATAGGCGAACCCCAGCGCACGCACCAAAAAGCTTCCACCGAGCAGAATCCAAATCTGCGATGGGTAGCTTGCCCTGCTCGAGCCACCGGGGCTCTCGACACGGGTCAGCAGCCTGCTCGCCGTCAACGTCATGGCTCAACGGTAGGAAGTATCGGCCCCCGCGGTAATCCGCCGATCGGCCGCTACACCAGGGGAAGTAGCCCGTCCCCCAATCAGGGGACAACGAGTTCACCAGCCCGGTGGGCCGATCGGCCGATTCCGGCGTTGAGCAGGCGTCCATATCGTTTGCCGTGACCACAGAAACGTTGCGAAGACATCCCCTGAAGAAGGGAAGGCAGACATGACGAACCAGCACATCGACGTCATCCTCACTCCGCCGCCAACACCCAATGGCGGCCTCCACGTCGGCCACTTGTCGGGACCGTATCTGCGAGCAGACCTCAATCGACGGCTGCTGGACGCGGTCGGTGGTCCCGTCGCCCATGTGTCGCACATCGACAACTATCAAACGTATGTGACCAAGAAGGCACGTCAGTTCGGCAAGGAAACCAGCGAATTCCGCGACGAGATGGCCGCGTTGATCCGGTCCGACTTTCGTGGATTCGGAATACATTTCGATCAGGTCATCGACAACACCGCGGCGGACTATCGGACCTTCCTCGCCTCAGGCCTCGCCGAGCTCTTCGGCAACGAGCGGGCGATTCGGCAGCCGGAGTTCGTCGGCCAGGACGCAAGGTACGGAGCCGTCGAAGCATTCGTCTCCGGCACATGTCCGAACTGTCTGCAGCGTGCCTTCATCAATGTATGCGAGAACTGCGGCAATCCTATGGATCTGGTCCGTGCGTTGAGTCCCGTCGAAGAGTCCACCGGATCCACCGAGTTCGTGGAGATCGACGATTCGCCGCTGCCAACTGTGCTGGTGATCGATGACGAAGATATCGCCTGGCTGCAAGGGTGGTTCCTTGAAATCGACTCCGACAGCCCGTTTTTGGTGAAGTTCATCGATGAGCTGGAACCCAGCCACGTCGCTCTTACATTCCGTAGCGATTACGGATACATGGTGGCGCCCGGAAGGGTGGTCAACCCATGGTTCGAGATCTTCTTCGCGCACTGCTATGCGGTGGGACAGCTTCTGGGTCTACCAGCCGACATCGGCTTCGATCAGCTAAGGAAAGAACTAGCAACGGCCGAACCCCGACCGTGCGTCACCTACTACTTCGGGTTCGACAACAGTTACTACTACAGCGTCTTGTTTCCGCTGCTCGCCCGGATCCTCAATATTCCCCGAATGATCCCAGCCACCCTGAAAGCCAACAGGTTTCTGAAAATCAACGGAAGCAAGGTGTCTTCGAGCCGGGGCAACGTGGTCTGGGCTGATGACCTTGCGCGGCGCTATTCGGCGATGTCGCTCCGGGGAGCACTGGCGAGGGTTTCGCCCGAGATGGCCGAGCTCGATTTCCGCGAGGACATGCTTGAGCAGCCCTCGTCGTGGCCGGCCCCCACCGATTCGGCGCGGCCCATCTTCGACAATCCAGCCACGCTGACCGGAAAGAACTTTCGATCGACCCTTGAGCGGATCGCCTGTCCCGAGCGGTTCTCCGTAGCCGTACTCCTCAGTCGCATCGACAACGCAGTCAAGTTCGCCGAATCCGAGCACGCTTTCGACGCTGAGCGTGTCGAACTGAAGGGAATGGTTGCCCATTTGCGCAATGTCCTCGAGATCTAACCCCGCTCACACATTCCCTATCGATGAAAGGATCATCATGAACACTGCAACAAAGACACCCAAGCTACTGCTGATCGGCATTGGCGACGTCACGATCAGGCTGGCGCATCTCCTCGCAACGGGCGACCAGCCCGTCGACCTCGTCATGGCGGGTCGTTCGATGGAGAGGGCCACGCGCTTCGCCAACCTCACCAAGCTCGCCGCCTCGAACCTCGGTCACTTCCGCGACGTGGAGCCACTCGTGCTCGACCTCGCCGACATCGATCGCACCGCAGCCGAAATCCGGCGCATCCAGCCGGATCTGATCTTCATGGGCGCTTCCATCCAGGCGGCGCGGGCGATCATGGACGTCGTGCCGAAAGCTTTCAAGGAGTTGGACCAAGCACAACTCGGGCCATGGCTGCCCATGCATCTCGCCCTGAATTACGAACTCATGCAGGCGGTCCGGCTGGCCGAGTCACGCGCGATCGTCGTCAACGCCGCCTACCCTGATGCGGTCGGCCCGGCGCTGGCGACGATCGACTTGGCGCCGCACATCGGCATCGGCAATATCGCCAACGTCGTCCCCGGCATCACCTGGGCAGCGGCGCAGGAGCTGCACGCACATCCCAGTGAGATCGACATCAACCTGGTCTGCCACCACGTCTTCAGTCATCACGTGCACCGCTTCGGTGGAGCGGACGGCATCCCATACGCGTTGACGGTCTTCAGAGATGGCGAGGAGCAGATCGTCGATCACGAAGCGATCTTCGCTCGGTTGGCGGCCACCTTGCGGCGCCAGGGCGGAAAGGACGGACAGCAGGTCACCGCAACATCGGCGGCGCGCACAATCTGGGCATTGCTTGGCGGTGAGACGCGTCAACTGCATTCACCGGCGCCCGGCGGTCTGGCTGGGGGATACCCGCTGCGGGTCTCCCGAGAGCGGATCGATCTGGTATTGCCAGAAGGCCTTTCCGAGGCCGACGCGCAGAACGTCAACCACAGGGCGCAGATCCTCGACGGGATCGAGCGGATTTCACCCGACGGCACAATCATTTTCGCCCGTGAGCAGATGTCGATCCTGGATGACCTTCTGGGATACCACTGCGACACGCTGCACGTCCGTGACGCGCGGGAAGCCGCGATCGAGCTCAGGGCGAAGTACGAGCGGTACGTCGAACGCATCGGCTCGCCTCAATTCGCCTGACATTCACGAAATAGGAGATTGGAAAAGCACATGAACAACCATTTCAATTCGGACGTGGCCGTCCTCTTCGACCTGGACGGCACTCTCGTTGACTCACAAGATGCGGAGACGCTTGCGCTGCAATGCTTGGCAACACAGTTGGGCGGCAAGATCTCCACAGATGAGGTTGCGTATCTGGCCGCAGGCCGGCGAATGCAAGAAGCGATCGACATGATCTGCGCGCACTTGAACGTGACCCCGCCGGTCAATGCGCTTCCCCGGACGCGCCGCCTCGCCGAGGAATTCCTCGAGGGGCGCCTCCGCTGCATCGCCGGTGTGGATGACGCGCTCGAGCGGATCGACCATCCGAAGTTCGTGGTGTCCAACTCGCCCGTGGACATGATCTGCGACCGACTCCTGCGCACCAACCTGTCACAGCACTTTCCTGGACCGCACTTCTCCGCGTACGAGTTCCAAACCTGGAAGCCGGCACCCGACCTATACCTGTCGGCGATTCACAGCCTCGGCCTGGACACGGACACGGCCGTTGCAGTCGAGGACAGCGCGGTCGGTGTGCAGGCGGCCGTCGCCGCCGGACTCCGTGTCTACTGGTACAAGTCCGGCTTTGCCGGGGAGGAGTGCTGGACGGGCTCGGTGCGAGTCTTCGGCCAGATGTCCTCGCTACCAGCAATGCTGGAGGAAGACTTGCCACTCGACGTCGGCAGGCGACGGCCCTTAGCGGCGGCTCACTGAAGGGGAGTGAACTCGAGGTGCGGTCACCTGTGTCCAGACCAAACGCGAGGTTTTGATCTGCCGCGACGACCGAAAGTCAGGATTGGATCATTCTTCCGATGAGAGAGATTGGAAGACAAGGGGATTGAGTCACGCCGCCGGAGTCAGGCATGCTCAGTGATCCATTCCGCGGTGAAGCGCAGCGTTGCCGAGATATGTTCGACCAACTGGCGGCCGATCAGGCTCTCGAACTTGCCGCCGATTAACGGGACTCTGAATTCGACGGTCGCGCTGCCATTCAGGCGCGAGCCGTTCTGCGTCGGTGCGAGCAAAACCGTCCCACGCCCAGATCCCGGCACGCCGCGCGCACCGGCGCTGATCTCCCCGCGTACCTGGCCGCCGCCGATCGGGCTCCACGACTCCGTGTGCACTGCTTGCCAACTTCGGGGGTAGAACTTGGCGACAAACCCGGGCACGTTGTCGCGGCGGCCGTCCCCGACGATGACCACGGTCACGGAGCCGTCGGCGTCTTTTACCAACGAGTCCAGACTGGTGCCCCCGCCGAAGGCCTCCTGCCGCGCCAGCCAGTACTCCTTCTCGGAGAACGCCGAATGGATTTGTTCGACGCTGGCCGGGGATTCGATCGAGAAGTCGAATGATCGTGGCACCGTTGCACGCTATCGCTTTCGGAATAGCTAATTTACGTGGGGAACCGTCTGGCCTTGGCTTTCGCCTCGAGCTGTAGTTGAGTTGCCCGCGCCCGGGCTTCGGCGGCGCGGGCTTGGGCTTCGGCGGCTTCGGCCTGCGCCCATACCTCGGCGGCGCGGGCTTCGGCTTCGGTAGCTTCTGCGTGCTTTCTCGCTTCGGCGGCGCGGGCCTCGGTTTCGGTGGCTTCTGTCCGCGCTCGCGACCAAGCCCGGGCTTCGGCGGCGCGGGCTTGGGCTTCGGCGGCTTCGGCCTGCGCCCATACCTCGGCGGCGCGGGCTTGGGCTTCGGCGGCTTCTGCCTGCTTTCTCGCTTCGGCGGCGCGGGCCTGGGCGTCGGCGGCTTCTGTCCGCGCCCATACCTCGGCGGCGCGGGCTTGGGCTTCGACGGCTTCTGCCTGCTTTCTCGCTACGGCGGCGCGGGCTTCGGTTTCGGCGGCTTCTGTCCGCGCCAGCGACCACGTCCGGGCGTCGGCGGCGCGGGCTTGGGCTTCGGCGGCTTTCGCCTGCGCCTGCGCCTCGGCGGCCAGCGCTTGGGGCTCGGCGGCCAGGGCTTGGGCTTCGGCCGCTTTGGCCTGCGCCTGCGCCTCGGCAGCCAGCGCTTCCGCTTCGGCAGCCAACGCCTCGGCTGCGGCGACCACGGCCTGCGCTTCGGTGGCTTCTGCCCGTGCCCTCGTCTCGGTGGCCAGCGCCTCGGCCTTGGTGGCTTCTGCCCGCGCGCGCGCTTCCAACTCCAGCTGCGCCAGATTCGTCGTGCCCTGCATCCTTGCTGAGGCGCTGCGCGGTCGGCGGTTCAACTTCCGGGTGCCAGCTACGGCAAGCGCCTGATGTTCTTCCCACTGGAGCGCGAGGTACTCGACTACGACTAAAGCGACGCAGAAAAGCAGCAACAGCGGCACGAACAGGGATGGGCGCGTGACCACTCCGATAAAGCCGACGATCGCCAGCGGCACCCCGACCAACCCCGCGGCCCACGGATACCGATCGATCATGTCGCCCGCATTGTGAACACCCGCGCAGCCCATAGATAGCGATCCGGCCACCTAATGGCCATTCTCGAAGACCCCACGATTGTTTCCTTCACGGGGAGAAGGTCGGCAGTCGTATTGTGACACGTCACGAGGGCGGGACAAGTAAAAGTGTGTTTGTTTGCCGCCGAGTCGCCGCAGGATCAAATCCTTCATGGAGTCCGCCTCCCGGGACGCGGGCTCGATCCCCGCCCACCACAACGTTATTGCGGGTGGTCAGCGAGATATGTCTCGACCGGGATCGGAGTCGCCGACATATAGCCGATCGGCAGCAGAACGTCGCCGGCGGTCGTGCGGTAGTAGACGTCCCATCGGTAGTAGCCGGCGAACGCGGCGGGATCGGCCGCCAGCACGGCGGCATAGTCGTGGACAGCTCGCACGTATTGATCCGAATTGTTGTACCGAAAGATGGCGTGATCGCGGTCGTTGGCAAACCCATTCGCGGCCAGGTAGCGGCCCGCCGCCATGATGCTGTCACGAAGCGAGTGGATGTCGCCGCCGTCGCCGTAGGCCTCGAAGGTGGACGGCAGAAACTGCATCGGGCCTTGCGCGCCAGCCGTGCTGGTGCCTTCGATGCTGCCGAATCTGCTCTCGATGAGATGGATAGCGGCCAGGTAATTCCAGCCGACGCCTGAAGCCGCCTCAGCTTCGCGGTAGTGAGCCAACAACACGTCAGCCGGCGCCGGCGGCACGATCCGCCACGCGGGGACTGTGTCCCTCACCTCCGTCATCGGATACAGCTGGCGCCGGGCGTCGACGTTGAGGTCGTACGTCGCCACCAGCCACTGGGGAATACGCGAACGGATGATCGCATCCCACTCGGGGTTGCGCCCGATGGCTCGGTAAGCAGCCTGCTGGCGGCGCGCTGCGGAGGCAAGCTCGGGCTCCGGCATCGACGGGTTGCGCAGTTTCTGTTCGTCGGCAACCAGATCGTCGGCGAGCCGTGCCGGGTCCGACGAGATCTTGGGCTGCACACCAGGGGCCGTGGTCGCGGGGCCGGGTGTTGTCGGCTGGTCCATCGTCTGCGCGGGGATGGCCGAGGGCGCCACGGTCGGCGCAGGTGGTGGATTCGATGGCGAATCGTGCGCGCAGCCGGCGAGCACGCAGATGGTGGCGGCGATGACCAACGACACGTGCCCAGCATCTCCGAAGCGCGGTCGGCTCACCGTCCGAGTCTGTCGTACACGCCCGCTGCATGCAGGTGATCGCGCCAGGAATCCACTGGACATGCCGCCGCTGTCGTACCGGGGATGCCGCCGATCGTCTTAGTTGTAGGAAGAGAACAAGCCCAAGGAGGAGAGTGAGCGGTGAAGTATGTGCTGTTGTTCGTCGAAACCGAGGAATTCGCCAGCGATATGGCCGCGATGGGCACGTCCGAGCGTGAGCGAGCGTATGCCCGCGTCAACGAATGGTTCGCCGGCCATGCGGACAAGCTACGCGGCGGAGCCAGGCTGAAGTCACCTGAGACGGCGACGACCGTGCGACTCGGCCGCGGTGAACCGGTGATCCTCGACGGGCCTTTCGTCGAGGGCAAAGAGGTCGTGAGCGGTTACGTCGAGATCGAGGTCGCCGACCTTGATGAAGCGCTGCAGGTTGCCAAGGCCTGGCCGGGCTGCCCGGTCGTCGAGATCCGCCCCATCGAATTCCAGCCCGTGTGAGCGATGCCGTTCGTGCCCAGTTGGCCCGCGTGGTGCGCGAGCACGCAAGCCGGCTGGCTGCATCGCTGATGCAGGTGACCGGAAATTTTGCCACCGCAGAAGATCTGGTGCAGGATGCCGTGCTCGCTGCGCTCCAGCACTGGCCGATCGACGGGATTCCCGAGCGTCCGGACGCCTGGCTGTTCACCGTCGCGCGGCGCCGGGCTCTGGACGCGCTCCGGCGCGATCACAAGTACGTCGCGAAGCTGGCGCAACTGGAGTGTCCGATCCAGCCGGAGCCCGACGCGCGGCTGCGGTTGATCTTCACCTGCTGCCATCCGGCTCTGCCCCTCGAGGCGCAGATCGCGCTCACCCTGCGGGTCGTGTGCGGCATGACCACCGCCCAGATCGCTCGAGCATTCCTGGTGCCAGAAACGACGATGGCGCAACGGATTACGCGTGCCAAACGAAAGATCACAGACGCGGGGATTCCGTACCGCATGCCGACCGATGAGGAACTCGGCACCCGACTGACCGAGGTCCTCGCGGTGATCTACCTGCTCTTCAACGAGGGCTACCTGAGCACTGCTGAGCAGGTACAGTCGCGCGATCTCGTCGACGACGCCGAGTGGCTGGCGTCCCTACTGCACGCGTTGATGCCGACCGAGCCGGAAGTCGCGGGTCTGCTCGCGCTGATCCGGTTGCACCGGTCCCGCGCCGCGGCGCGGTTCGATGTCGAGGGTCGCCTCGTCCTGCTGCCACATCAGGACCGTTCGTTGTGGGACACGGATGCCATCGCGGGGGCGACTCGGTTGTTGTCCCGCGCCGCCAAACAGCAGCGACCCGGGCCGTACCAATTGCAAGCCGCGATCGTCGCCTGCCATGCCGAAGCTCAACGTTGGGAGCACACCGACTGGGAGCAGATCGTGCTCCTCTACGACATGCTGCTTCATCTTGCGCCTTCTCCGGTCACGCGCCTGCACCGGAGCATCGCGCTTCGCTACCTGTCGGGGACGGAGGCGGCGATGGCCGAACTGGACACGCTCGCAGGTGAACTCGAGCGCTATCACCTCTACCACGCGACGCGCGCCGATTTTCTTCGCGAACTCGACCGCGTCGAAGAAGCCCGAGCTGCCGATCGCCGCGCACTCGAGTTGACCGCCAATCCCGCCGAACAGGTGGTACTCCAGGACCGCATCGCCTACACCTACTGAGAGGAGACCCACGAACGATGACCGATATAACCCGACTGCACCGCGAGCTCGTCACCCGTGTCCTCGGCAACGACGGGAACGGCGCCGCCGGAGCTGCGCAGGGCCGCGTTCGACAACGCCGTTCCGGACGAACCGATACGCACCCTCATCGACAAGGTGGCTCGCGACGCCCAGCGAGTCACCGACGAGGACGTCGGCGCGGTCCGTGCCGCTGGCTTGAGCGAAGATCAGATCTTCGAGATCGTGGTGTGCGCCGCGATCGGCCAGGCGGATCGCGAGTACAACGTCGCACTCGCCGCGCTGGCCGCCGCGACCGGAGAAACGGGACGCCGGCGATGAGGCTCGACGTTCTCGACCACGGCCACCCGCTGCGCACGAAAGCGCTGCTCACTGTTATTCGGCTGGTTTCGCGCCATCCCGTCGTCGACGCCGTCAAGCTGGCGTTCTACCGTCCCGATTTCTACGGCGCCGGTGACCTCACCCACGAGGCGATGCGCGGACCCTCGGACTGGTCCGTCGGCGATCGTGAGCTGATGGCGGCGTTCGTCGCCCAGACCGTCGAGAGCCCGTTCTGCGTCGCCGCGCACTCTGCGACGTCCACCCTGTGGTTCCGTGATGCCGCGAAAGTCACTGCCGCCCTTGCTGATCCGGATACGGCACCGATCGAGGCGCCGCTGCGGGCCACGCTTCGCATGCTCGCCAAGCTCGCCTCGGAGCACGAAATTGATGCCGACGACATGCGGGAGGTGCTGGCCGCCGGCGTTACCCCGGCACAGATCGAAGACGCTTTGGCCGTCGGTTTGGCCTTTGGGATCACCGCCCGACTGGCCAACGCGTTCGACTTCAGTATCGCGAGCCCTGCCGCGATGAATGCCGGCGCGAAGCACCTCTTGCGACGCGGATATCGATGAGCGCCGCGGTCGCTGTGCCCGCCAGCTAGAACCAGACTTTTCGACCGCCAACCGGGCGGCCGACGGCGCCGAGGATCCACAGCACGACACCGACCACAATCAGGATTGCGCCGATGGTGTAGAGGATCGAAAGGCTGGTGAAGTAGCCGATCAATAGAAGGATGATGCCGAGGATGATCATGCGCTGACTCCGTCTTGTGCGAGCGATACAACTGACGCACACCTGACTTGCCACATCCGTCAATTTCAAACCTTTGCCGGGGCGTACCGTCTGTTGGACGACACACCGAGGTCGGCGGGATCGGACAGCAGCCGAGGAGATTTGAATGGCTTGGGATTTCAGCACCGAACCGGATTTTCAGAAGAAACTCGATTGGGTCAAGCAGTTCTGTGAGGAGAAGGTCGAGCCGCTCGACCATGTGTTTCCGCACGCGGTGCGCTTGCCCGACCCCGCGGTGAAAGCCTATGTGCGCGAGCTGCAACAAGAAGTCAAGGATCAGGGCCTTTGGGCGATCTTCCTCGACGAGGAGCTCGGCGGCCCTGGCTTCGGTCAGCTCAAACTCGGCTTGCTCAACGAAGTGATCGGACGCTATGCCGGAGCCCCGCACATGTTCGGCGCCGCCGCGCCGGATACGGGCAACATGGAGATGCTCGCGGCGTACGGCACCGAGGAGCAGAAGGAGCGTTGGCTCAAGCCGTTGCTCAACCAGGACATGTTCTCGGCCTACTCGATGACCGAACCACAGGGCGGCAGCGACCCCAGTCTGTTCAAGACGACGGCCGTCCGCTACGGCGATGAGTGGGTGATCAACGGCGAGAAGTGGTTCACCTCGGCTGGCCGTGTTGCCGACATCCTGTTCGTGATGTGCACCAACGGCATGTTCGTGGTGCCGCGCGAGACGCCAGGCGTCGAGATCATGCCCGAACCCCGCAACCACAACCACATCATCTATCGCGATGTGCGCGTGCCACTGGACCACCTCCTCGGCCCGGAAGACGGCGCAAAGACATTGGCGCAGAGACGTCTTGGCGGCGGCCGTATCCACCACGCCATGCGCACCATTGCGCAGTGCAACCTCGCCTTCGACATGATGTGCGAGCGGGCGCTGTCCCGAGAGTCGCACGGCAAGGTCATCTCCGACCACCAGATGGTGCAGGAGAAGATCGCCGAGTCCTACGCAATGATCAAGATGTTGCGCCTGTTCGTCCTCGAGACGGCCTGGAAGATCGACAACACGTCCACCCAGGAGGCGCGCACCGAGATCGCCGCCGTCAAGTTCACGATGGCCAAGGTGCTGCGCGAGGTGTCGTTCAACGCCCTGCACATCCTCGGTTCACTCGGCACGACCGACCTCACCCCGATCCAGGCCATGTATGCGGCCGCACCGACGATGGGCATCGCCGACGGCGTCGACGAGGTGCACAAAGCGACCGTGGCCCGCCGGGTGCTGGGCGGCTACACCCGTCACGAAGGCAACTTCCCGACCGAGTTTCTGCCCTACAAGCGGGAACAGGCGCGAAAGAAGATGCAGCCGCTGCTCGACGCGCGACCGGAGCTGGCCGCCGCGGCCGAGGCCTACCAGAAGTACTTGGGCCGCCGCTGAGGTCTACGAGCGAATCTGATCCATGACCGTTTCGGAGAACATGCGCCGGCACCACGCTTGATACCTGGGGATCGACCAACCGTCCTCCTGCGTCATTCGCAGGTAGGTATCGATGCTCCCGATGATCGCGGCGGTGCCGACCAGGTCGTCGAACGGGACATCGTCGCGGAGCCACCCCCGATCGCGCCACACGCTCAGGACACGCCGTACTTGGCGAGTGACACTGGCCACGAGATCCGTCCGGTAACGGTCGAGTTCGGGATCTGCGTTGGCACCGCTGGTCAATGCGCCCGCGAGCCCTGCCGTGCGCTGATGCACCGCGGTCTGCGCTTCGACGAGGTAGTCGAGCGCCGCGACCGGATCCTCGATCGCAACAAATCGCCTGCCGACCCCCAGATTGAGGATGTTCTCCTCGCCGGAGACACCCACCGCCGCGTACTCGATCGCGGCGATCAACAGTGCGGCTTTCGGTCCGTGGCCCTGCACGGTTTCGGGGGAGACGCCCGCAGCGTCGGCGATCTTGTTGAGCGTCGTGCGCGCGTAGCCCTGTTCGGCGAACAGCCGCCCCGCCGCAGAGACCACGCGTGCCCGCGTCTGTTCGGCCTGTTCCTGGCGCAACTCGGACCGGTACGTCCGGGCATCACGTGTGCGCTTCCGAGATATTGACTCCGGTGACACAGTAATGAATACTATCAGAGGTTAGCGAAGCACTATTTTGGGAATGCGCATGGCATCGATCCTCATGGCCTGTGTCCCGGCCCACGGGCACGTCACACCGATGTCGGCAGTCGCGAAGGGATTCGTCGAGCGTGGCGACGACGTGCGGTTGATCACCGGCGCGCGGTTCGCCGACCGGATCTCGGCGACGGGCGCCACGCACATCCCGCTGCCACAAGAGGCGGACTACGACGAAACCTTTTTGAATACCCTTCCCGAACGCGCAAAGTTGAAGGGCGTCAAGGCAGTTGCGTTCGACCTGGAACACGTCTTCGCGCGGCCGGCGAAGGCGCAGTATGACGCCATAATCGCCGCTCTGGCGGTGCAGCCCGCCGACGCCGTGCTCGTCGACCCCCCCACCACCGGTGCCACGATACTCACGGGCCATCCGCGCTGCGACCGACCGCCCGTGGTCGTCTGCGGCATCATCCCGCTTGCCCTGCCCAGTCGTGATACCGCCCCTATCGGCACCGGAATGCCGCCGGCGCGTTGGTTCAACAGACCGCGCAACGCTGCGCTCGCAGCAGTCAACAAGCGTGTCCTCGCCGACGTCGACCGGGTCGGCGATGAGTTCTACCGGCAGGTGCACGGGCGTGGCCTGCCGTGTTCTCTGATCGACTGGCTGGGCGAGGCCGACGCCGTCGTGCAGTTCACTGTCCCGGCCTTCGAGTACCCGCGCTCGGATGCCCCCGCCAGCCTCCACTTCGTCGGTCCGCTGATCGTCCCTGGCTCGGATGCTCCGCTTCCCGACTGGTGGGCCGATCTCGACGGATCACGGCCCGTCGTCCACGTCACGCAGGGCACCGTGGCCAACGTCGACTACCGGCAGGCCATCGCCCCGACCCTCGAGGCCATGGCGGATCAGGACGTCCTGGTTGTCATCAGCACTGGCGGGCGACCGATCGACACGCTGCCACCCCTTCCCGCCAATGCGCGCGCCGCTCACTTCCTCCCTTACGACGAACTCTTGCCCCGCACTTCGGTTTTCGTTACGAACGGGGGATACGGCGGGGTGCAATACGCTTTGCGTCACGGCGTGCCGATCGTCGCCACGGGCGGCAAAGAGGACAAGCCCGAGGTGGGTGCGCGCGTCGCCTGGTCGGGCGTCGGTCGTCGGATCCGAAGCGAGCGGCCCAGTTCGACAGCGCTGCGCAAAGCCGTGCTCGCTGTGCTGGGGGATGCTCGGTATCGGCGGGCGAGTGAACGCATCGCTGCGCAGATAGCCGTTGCCCCCGGATTCGCGGGTTTGGCCAAAGTGGTCGACAAGCTTTCTGCGGCGCCGCGCTCCGTACCAACCGACGGTTAGGGCTACCTGCGCCCTCGTGGGGCAGCCTTCAGCCCGGGCCTAGGGTGAAGGCATGCGGATCGCAATCATCGTGCTGGGACTGCTCGTCGCACTGTTCGGCATCATCTGGGCGCTGCAAGGATTCGGCGTCTTGGGTGGCAGCCCGATGAGCAACACCACGACCTGGTCGATTATCGGGCCGATCACCGCGCTGATCGGCTTCGCCCTCGCCATCGGTGCGTGGCGCCGGCGTAGACCCTAGGGTCTACGCACCGACTCCGTCAGCTGCCGGCCGTCGCCGGCCTGGAGTAGGCAGATGACAGTGCTCGGCAACGGGTTGGCCGACGTCCGATCCTGGTTTGAGTCGATGAGATACGTGACGGTGAAGGCGTCACCGGCTGGGCGTCCGGTGTATTCGGCGACACCGGCAGCGCATTGCCGGTCCGCGACATCGGCGATCGCCGCGTTCACCTCCACTGGAGCGCGGAGGAAGACCTCGCCGGCGTGCGGGCTCGAGCAGTCGACGATGCCGACCGAGACCTCGCCGAGGTCGACTCGGGGGAGGTCGACGAGGCAATCGCCGACGTCCAGATCGAACCAGTTCTTGGCCCGCGGTTCCGCCGTGACAGGTGGTGCGGAAGTGATGGCCGGTTCCGGTGTGGTCGAGGTCTCATCGGTCGACGTCGGGACCGCCGTCTGACCGCCGAAACCGCAGGCCAGAAGGGTTAGTGCGGCGCCGATCGCGCACGTCGTTCGAACGCTGCGGTTCCGCATCGCCCGCCTCCTCGGTCTGTGTGTAACACCCCGGTCTAACCAGCGATGAATCTTCTGAGACCGGAGCATGCGACTGCTTCTGTTGCCAGGCAAACATCATCGTCGGGGGCGATGGCATCCCTGGCACAGTGGCGAACCGCATACCTCTCCTTATGACCGAAGGAGTCGATAAACGTGGGTGCATCCCTCGAGTTTTGCTCAAAGCGTGGCGTCGTCGCCGTACTGGCGTCGGGCGTCGTGATCTCCCTGACGGCGCTCACCGGGGGGATAGCGCCTGCGTTAGCCCAACCCGGCGATGACAGCGGTGCGACCACCACTGTGGTTGCTCCTGAGCCCGAGGTGACAGCTCCCGAGCCCGAAGTGGTGGCCCCGCAGGCTCCCGCCGAGGTGCCGTCGCCGGTACAGACCCAAGCCCCGCTGCCTCTGCCTGAAACGCAGGCGACTGCGACGGCCGAGGTCGATGCGGAAGCGACGGTAGAAGCGCCCTCGACAGCCGTCGCTCCTCCGGTGACGACTGTTACGCCGGCCGAGCCCAGTGAGGCTGACGTGACGACGGCTGAGCAGGCCCCGCTCACGACTGCACCGAGCACCGCGGCCACGACGCCCGAAACCACAGCCGCGGACACGACCGCCAGCGAGTCGGCCGAAACGTCGGCGACCTCCACCGCTCCGTCGGAGGCTCTGGTCCCCACGTCGGAGACGAGCGCGACCACGTCGCCCAGCGGAACCGAGACATCGGCCACCGAGTCGACATCGACGAGCGCCACCGAGTCGGCGGCGAACAGCGACGAGTCAGAGACACCCACGGTGTCGATCGAACCGGCCGCGCAGGAGATCAAGACTGTAGAGCCCCAGACGCTGGAGGCTCCTGCCGAAGACGTCGAACTCGCCAGCAAGGCAACGGTTGTCGACGAGACGATCCCTGCCCCGGCGCCCGAGCAGGACCTCGCTTCGTTCTCGAGCTCGATCGAGACGAGCCTGAAGATTCCGGGCCTCGAAATCAACACGAGCGCGACGACGAACTTCGCCGTGAATCCGCCGGTCGAGCTGATCAGCCCGGTCCGGCAGTGGCGCCCGGACTGGGTGCAGTACGACGAGTACTACCGGCCGATCATCCTCAACCCGTACCGCAATCCGGTGCGCATCGTCTACATGTACGAGATGGCGCCGCGCATCATGATCGTCCCGCCGCTGGGCAGGATGGTCTTCGAGGCGGCTCAGTACGCGGCGTACAGCTTCACCGCAGCGCTGCTGGCACCGGTTATCGCGGCCGCCAACGTCGCTCAAGCCGTGACCAACATCGCGGTGGGCAGCTTCTTCGGTGGCGGTTACTACCCGGGTGTCGGGATGCCTCCGCCGCCGCCCCCGCCGCCGGTCATGCGGTACGACAACGTGCCGGTTCTGGTGAACTACTCGAACGCCAGGTACGAGCCGTTCCGGGTGCGACAGATCGTCGACGTCGGCGACGACGCCCAGTTCGGCGAGCGCAAGGTGCTGCTCGACGGCGTCACCCCGGCGTGGGGTGTGTGGGCCGACGGACCCGGCGGCGAGCGGACATTCGAGGTGCACCGTACGCAGCAGTTCCCCGGTCTCGCGGCGCCTGCCGAGGGTCCGCTGCCGGGCGACTACCAGCTGAGGCTGGCGTCCGACGAAGCATCGACGGGCGGCCTGTCCGGCCGGGACATCTTCCTGATGGTGTCGGCCGGCGTCATCGGGACGCTGGGCTTCGGCGCGATCGGATTGGCCTTCTTCCTCGGCCGTCGGCGGAACCAGGGCATCTGAGTCCGTTCGGGAGGGCGCCGGTTCAGCCGGCGCCCTTGCCGTTATCCACCCGGTAGACGGCGCCGTGGATCGCCGCGGCGTCGTCACTGGCAAGGAACGCAACGGATTTGGCGACGTCGACGGGATCCATGAACCCGCGCGGTGATGCGATCCGCAGGATCAGGTCCCAGTCGGCATTCTCGGGGGCGGTGAACTCGGTCGCCTGCGGGGTCGGCATGCCGCCCGGACAGATGGCGTTGACCCGGATCTTCTCCTTGGTGTACTCGATCGCCAGGGCGCGGGTCAGCCCGACCAGCCCGTGCTTGGCCGCGCAATACCCCGCCGAGTACACCTCACCCTCCACACCCGCGATGGACGTGACGTTGACGATGTTGCCCGCGCTCTCGAGCAGGTGGGGCAGCGCGGCACGGCAGAGGTAGAACGGCCCGTTGAGGTTCACCGCGAGGTCGCGGTCCCACTCCTCGTCGGTCATCGTCGTGGTGTGGCGCATCTGATGGAAACCCGCGACGTTCACCAGCACATCGAGCCGGCCGAACGCATCGATGGTTTGCGCCACGGCGTTCCGGCAGGCATCAGCTGATGAGATGTCCACCGACGCGTACTTGCCGCCGGGAACGTCCTTGAACACGGTTGCCATCTCGTCGGCTCTGCGAGCGATGCCGAAAACCGATGCGCCGCGTTCCGCGAAGACTTGTGCGACCACGGCGCCCAATCCCGACGATGCACCCGTAACCAATGCGACCTTGCCGCTGAGCTGAGTCATGGCGACACCTTCTCATGCGCCGCCGAACGCCTACGTCGAGACCCGAGGTCGCTCCGGCGGAACCGCGGCCAACAGCGCGCGCGTGTACTCGTCCTGCGGCGCGGCGAACAACTCCGCGGCGGGCCGATACTCGACCGCTTCGCCGTCGCGCATCACCAGGACGTCATGGCTCACCTGCTGCACCACGGCGAGGTCGTGGGCGATGAACAGATACGTCAACCCCATGTCGCGCTGCAAAGTCGCGAGCAGGTCGAGCACGCGCGCCTGCACCGAGACATCCAGCGACGCAGTGGCTTCGTCGAGGATGAGCAGTTCGGGTTCGCCCGCCAGGGCGCGCGCGATGCTGACCCGCTGACGCTCGCCGCCGGACAGCTCGTGTGGATACCGGGATGCGAACGACGTTGGGAGCCCGACGAGTTCGAGCAGTTCGTCGACTCGCATTCGGCGGTCGCGCTTGTCCTGTACGAGGCGGTGTACCCGCAGCGGTTCGTCGATCGCGGTGCCGACCCGGGCGCGGGGGTTGAGTGTCGAAAATGGATCCTGGAACACCAGGCTGATGCGCCTGCGGAGAGCCTTCTCGGCGGATCTGCGCACCCCGAAAACGTCGGACGTCCCCAACGTCACGGTACCGGCGTAGGGTTCGACCAGTCCGGTCAGCGCGGCGGCCACGGTCGACTTGCCAGAACCCGATTCTCCGACAAGGCCGAGCGTGGTGCCGCGCCGGATCGCAAACGTCAGGTCCTTGACCGCGTGGACAACCGACTTGCCTACCGGCGTGTGCACGTCGAAACGCACATCGAGGCTGTCGACAGCGAGCAGCGTCTCGGCGTCCGCGGGAGGCGGCGGGGGACCGGCCGCTCCGACGAGCGGGCGGGCATGCAGGAGTTCGCGCGTGTACGGGTGCTGCGGGCGATCGAACACATCGACGACCCGCGCCTGCTCCACGGCGTTGCCGCCCCCCAGCACCGTGACGTCGTCCGCCACCTGGCCGATCACACCGAGGTCGTGGCTGATCCACACCACCGCAGTGCCGAAGTCGCGCTGCAGATCCCGGACCAGATCGATGATCTGCGCCTGCGTCGTCACGTCCAGTGCTGTGGTCGGCTCGTCGGCGACCAACAGTTCCGGGTCGCATGCCATGGCGATCGCGATCATCACGCGCTGCTTCTGCCCGCCCGACAGCTGATGCGGGTATGCATGCAGACGCGTCTCCGGGTCGGGTAGCCCCACCGCCTGCAACAACTCGAGCGCCCGGCTGCGCGCCTGTCTGCGTGTCATATGACGGTGCGTCTCAAGGGATTCGGTGATCTGCCTCTCGAGGGTCAGCAATGGATTGAGCGATGTACCCGGATCCTGGAACACGAAGCCGATCCGACCGCCGTGCACACTGCGCAGGAGTCGGTCGGAGGCGCCGACGAGCTGTACGTCGCCCGAGGAGCCGGCAAGAGAGCTCGTGCCGGCGACCGATGCACCCGGAGCGTCGAGCAGCCCGGTCGCCGCCAGCACGGTCATCGACTTGCCGGATCCCGATTCGCCGACGATGCCCAGCGTCTGCTCGGGCTCGACGTCGAACGAGATGCCGTGCACGATCTCGCGTCTGCCGATGCACACCTGCAGATCGCGCACACTGAGAACTGGCCCGCTCATTGCGTTCTCCGCGCCTCGATCAAGGTGCGCTGCTTGGGATCCAACACGTCGCGCAGTCCGTCGCCCAACAGATTGAACGCGAGCACCGTCACGAAGATCGCGGCGCCGGGAAACACCGCCATCCACCATGCCATCGTGACGAAGCCCTGCGAGTCGAAGATCATCCGGCCCAGTGACGGCTGCGGTGGCTGAATGCCCAGACCGAGGAACGACAGCGCAGCTTCGGACAGGATCGCGAACGCCAACGACAGCGACGTCTGCACCACCAGCGGTCCGGCGATGTTCGGCACGATGTGCCGACCGAGAATGTACAGATGGCCGGTGCCCATGGTGCGTGACACCGAAACATACGGTTCGACACGCACACTCAGGGTGCTCGCGCGTGCGACGCGGGCGAAGATCGGCGTGTAGACGATGCCGATCGCGAGGATCGTCGTGGTCATGCCGGGTCCGAGAATCGCGACCACCGCGAGCGCCAGCAGCAGCACAGGGAACGCGAACATGACGTCGACGATCCGCATGAAGATCGTGTCCAGCCATCCGCCCCGGTAACCGGAGACGACACCGATCGTCACGCCTACGACGGCGGCGAACGCCACGCTGATGACCGCTACCCGAAGCGACGCCTGGGTCGCGACAAGCACGCGGGAGAACACGTCACGGCCCAGTTCGTCGGTGCCGAACCAATGTGCGCCACTGGGACTCTGCAATGCGTCGGGCACGTTGACGTCGTTCACGCCAAACGGCGCAATCCAATTCGCGGTCAGCGCGATGACCGCGATGCCGACCAACACCGCTGCGCTGACGACCGTGACGGGGTTTCCCAGCAGCAGACGCCACGAGGACACCCGGGTAGTCGTCTCGGCGGCGGTGGTCATGACAGTCGGATCCTGGGGTCGACGACCGCGTACAGCGCATCCACGATCAGGTTGATGAACAGGAACATCGCGGCGATGAGCAGGACAGCACCCTGGATGACCGAATAGTCCCTGGCCGCGACCGCGTTGTAGACGAGGCGGCCGAGGCCTGGCCACGCGAACACCACCTCGACGACGATGACGCCGCCAAGGATGGTCGCGAGTTGGATGCCGGTGATGGTCAGCACGGGGATGAGCGCGTTGCGCACGGTGTGCCGAAATGTCACGACCCGCGGCGACAGCCCCTTCGACCTGGCGGTGCGGACGTACCCCATCGAGGCGACCTCCAGCACCGCCGAGCGCACATATCGCGTCAAGATCGCCCCCGCGACGAGTCCCACCGTCAGCGCGGGCAGCACGATATGCCGTAGCCATCCACCCGGATTGTCAAGCAGCGGTTGGTATCCCGACGTCGGAAGCCAGCCCAGCGTCGTCGCGAACAGTGCGATCAGCAGTATGCCCATCCAGAAGTCCGGCACCGACACCCCGAACTGGCTGGCGACCCGAATGATCGCATCGCTGACGCGGCCTTCGTGCAGCGCAGACCAGATGCCCGCCGGCAGCGCGATCAGCAGCGCGATGACGATGCCGACCACGGCCAGCGACACGGTCGCGGGCAGTCGCTCCAGCAGGATCACCGTCACCGGTTCGCCGTTGCGGAAACTGACGCCGAGGTCTCCGGTCAGCGCCGAGGAGATGTAGCTGACGAACTGCTCGACGATCGGCTTGTCCAGACCGCTCGCCGACCGCAGTGCTTCATAAGCCTGCGGGGTGTAGCGCGTGCCCAGGGCGATGCGCACGGGATCTCCGGGCACGAGGTGCACCAACGCGAACACCACGATGAGCACTCCGATCAGGACGACTGCCGAGTAGGCCAGCCTGCGCGCCAGGAAACGCGCGATCGGGTGAGTTACCAACCGGGTCACGGCGTCTGGCCTTGGGCGAGACTGGTGTTGCGGAACCTGACGGCGCCGTCGCGACGCGATTCGAAGCCGGAGACTCCGGCGGTCCACGCCTGGATCACCGAAGGGTTGTAGAGGTAGATGTAGCTCACCTGATCGGCGATCAACGTCGCTGCCTTGCGGTAAATGTCGCCGCGCGCTTGGCGATTCGTCTCGACCCGTCCGGCATCGAGCAGTCGGTCGACCTCGGGGTTGGAGAACTTCTGCGCATTGCTGCTGCCGTCGGTGTGGTGTTGCGCGTAATAGAAATCGTCGGGGTCGATGTTGCCGAGCCACCCCATCATCAGCATGTCGAAGTTGCCTGTGTTCTGTTCGTCCAGCCAGGTGGCGAAGTCGACGGTGCGGATGTTCACCGTGATGCCGAGTGGCGCAAGGTTGTCCGCGATGACCTGCGCGGCCGTCACCGTCTCCGGGTACTCGCCGGTGACCAGCATGTCGAGATCGCCGCCCGTCACTCCAGCCTCCTGCAGGAGGGTCTTGGCCTTCTCGACGTCGTGGCCGTAGCGGTGGTAGTCGGTGTACCACGGATTGCCCTCGGGGATCGCGAGCTGGTTCGCCGCGGCGGTCCCGTAGCTCGTGGCCGCCACGATCGCCTCCCGGTCGATGCCGTAGGCGATAGCCTGACGCACCCGCACGTCGTTCCACGGTTTGCGCGCCTCGTTGGGGGCGAGGTACCAGTAGTCGTTGCTCGCGGTGACCGCCAGGTTCATCGAGTCGTCGTCGCGCAACTGCGCCACGCGCTGTGGCGGGATCGAGTCGGTCCAGTCGATCTCGCCGGCCTGCAGCGCCGAAAGCGCCGTCGTCGGTTCGGAGATGAACCGGAAGGTCACGCCCGAAACCTTGGGCGGGTCACCCCAGTATGACGGATTCGCCTTGAGCGTGATGGAATCCCCACTCTTCTGGCCGCTGAACGCGAACGGTCCCGTGCCGATCGGATGCGTGGCGATCTGACCGCTTTCGGCATTGCGGCGTTGCACGATCGCCATGCCCTTGAAGCCGCCGAGGTTCGTCAACAGGTTGGGCGTCGACTGCTTGAGCCGAATGATGACGGTGTTGGCGTCCGGAGCACTGATATCGGTGACTGCACTGAACTTGTCGGCGTTGGTGAGCTGTTCGTCGATGATGCGGCGATATGAGTACACGACGTCGTCTGCGGTGAACGGGCTCCCGTCGTGAAAGGTGACGCCCGATCGCAGGTGGAAAGTCCAGCTGAGCTGATCGGGGCTGACGGTCCACGATTCGGCCAGCGCCGGTCGCATCTCGAGGTCGGCGTCGGGCTCGACCAGCGTGTCGAAGACGTTCTCGAGCACTTCGAACGAGAAGTATGCGCTGGTCTTGTGTGGGTCGAGTTGGTCCGGTTCGCCGGCGATCGCCGCGATGAGATTGCCCGACGACTCGCCGCCGAGGTCGACCCGCTCGCCGGTGGAGCACGCGGTCAGGCCCGACAACAGGGTGACGACAGCGACGAGCGCCGCCACTCGTCTCATCGCCATCACCCCCGCGCTTCTACCCGCTGGCCACTGTGCTTGAAACGCCGGGCGTGTGCAAAGGGCTGACGGACCCGCCTGCACACTGGGATACTCGACGAGATCAACTGTCTGCCAGGTGAGGGGTGCACATCGTGAGGTTCATCCGCGGGCTGGCTGTGGCCCTCCTCGGGCTGGTCGGAGTACTGGGACTCGCTGGACCCACTCAGGCGCAGGGCAACGTCAAGGCGCCGGGTGTGCCGGAGGGTTTCTACAACGTCAACATCGACGGGCAGGCATCCACCACGTGGGAGATCAGCCCGATCTGCGTACCGACGGTCGGCGACCTGCGTGAACCGCTCCTGTTGCCCGTCGCATGCAGGCTGAAAGTGTTTCCGGACGGTCAGCCTGGCGGCGAGGCGGTGATGGTCAACGGTCAGTGGCAATTGGATTACGACCTCAGCGACGGGCGCACCTGTCCCGACGGCAGCAAAGCTCCTCAACAGACCATCTACCGATTCGACCCGTATTCACTGGTCGGCATCATGAAAGTGATCCATGGCGATGATTGCGGCGACCAGCCCGCCATGTTCTCCGTGCCGTTGACCTTGTCGTACAAGGGGCCGCCGTCGATTCCGGTCACCCAGTACCCGCTGATCTGCGAGCCGGGCGGCCTGCGCCGCTGCTTCTGACTTGCCTGACGAGCCCTCGGTCGGCCGGGCGGCCGGCCATGGTCTGGGCCCTCGCAGGCGGGCCGCAGTTCCGCTGCTCGACGGCAAGGTCGCCGATCTGACCGGTCCTGGGCTGACGGAACGCTGGGGCGTCACCTGTACCGATCTCGGGGCGTCGGTCGTGGCGCCCAACGGAAAGCTGGTGTCCGTCTTCGGCGACACCTTCTCCGGACGAAAGGTCGGCCAGGGCGACTGGCGCTCACCCGTCGTGTTGATCGGCACCGGCGACGCCGACCACGAAATCGTCTACGAACGGGCCGGCGGTGAGGATCCGAACTACGCGCGTCAGCTGTGGCACTACATCCACGACGACGCGTCCACCGGCTGGACCCGCGGTGGCATCAGCACTGTGATCCCGTCGGATCTGCTTCGCGTCGACGACTCGATCTATCTGCACGCCATCGTCAACCGCGGCTTCGGCAACGTCGTCTGGACGGAGATCTGGCGTTCCGGCGACAGTGGCGTCTCGTGGGCGCACATGGGACGCGACGCGAAATTCCCGGCCGCACTGCACGGCGGTCACGCCCAGTGCTGGTCGTGGGACTTCGACCCCGACGACGGCTGGGTTTATGTGGTGGCGACGGGTTTTCAGCGCGACAAGGGCATCATCCTGATGCGCGTGCGGCCCGAGAACGTCGGCCACCGGTCGCACTATTCGAGTTGGGGCTTCACCGACGGACGTTGGGGATGGGGCGGGCAGGCCACCCCGATCACGCCGGCCGGCGAGAAGTGGGGAGAGCTCACGTTTCGCCGGGTGGCGCGGGGCAGGTGGATCCTCGGCGGGTTCCTCGCGTCGAAGTACGCGCTGGGCTACCGGGTCGTCAAATCGCCTGTCGCCAACATGCATACGACGCCGCTGCAGACGCCCGTGCTCGGTTCCGCGTGGCACGCCGAGAACCATGTGAGCAATCAGGTCGCACAGCTCTACGGCGGTTACGTGCTGCCCGGGTCCCGGTTCGATATCGAAGGTGGAGTCGGGCTCGTGGTATCGCAGTGGAACACAACCGACGGGTGGCCCTACCGGGCGATGCAGTTCAAGGCAGGGCTGAGGGACACCACGAAGACAGCAGATCCATCGGACCCGATCAATTTGTAGCGGCTAAACGGTGAACCCGCCGTCGACGTTCCAGTGCGCACCGGTGATGTATCCGGTATCGGGGCCCGACAGGTAGCTGACCACGCCGGCGACATCGCTCGGCTGCCCGTAGCGCCCGGTAGCCATGACTTGCTTTGCCATCTCGGCGAATTCGCCTTGGTCCGGGTTCATGTCGGTGTTGATGGGGCCGGGCTGGATGTTGTTGACCGTGATGCCGCGCGGCCCGAGATCGCGCGCCAGGCCACGGGTCAACCCCGCTACGGCGGCCTTCGTCATCGCGTACACCGCAAGTCCGGGACCCGGGACCTTGTCGGCGTTGATGCTGCCGATGTTGATGATGCGACCGCCCTCGCCGAGATGCGCCAGCGCAGCCTGGATCGCGACGAAAACCGCGCGGATGTTGATCGCCACCATCTTCTCGAACTGCTCGGCGGGAAACGTCGCGGCGTCGCCCAGTATTGCGATGCCCGCGTTGTTGACCAGGATGTCGAGTCCCCCGAGCTTGGCGACGGTCTCTTCAACCGATCGCGTCACCTGTTCGGGCTCGGCGGCGTCGGCCTGGATCGCCACCACCGTCGCGCCGTCGGCGGCGATCTCGGCGGCCAGTTTCTCGGCCTCCACAGTGGACGCGCCGTAGGTGAACGCGACCGCGGCACCGTCGGCGGCCAGCCGACGCACGATCTCCGCCCCGATTCCGCGCGACGCCCCGGTGACCAAAGCTCTGCGTCCGGCCAACGGTTTGACGTTTCCGTTTGCTGATGTCATGGCGTGATAATGCCGCAGATGCGGTAAACATTCCCGGGCCCGATCAACCTCTAGTTGTCATAGCGGCCAGGCAAGCTCTCGCGCATGGACAGTGACGATAAATCGGCGTCATCAATTGATGACGGCTCTGGGCCGGGACGTGTCTGGGGTGGGGTTGGGCCGAAGCCGTGGTGGTTCGATGATCCGGAGTTGGCGGCAGCCCGCCGCCGGGTGCTCGAAGACTTCGGTTGTGCGCCGGACGAGCCGACCGCGTGCGACGAGCCCGAGCCGACCGCGTGCGAAGAGCCCGAGCCGACCGCGTGCGACGAGCCCGAGCCGACCGCGTGCGACGAGCCCGAGCAGGCGGTGTGCGATAAATCGGCGTCATCAATTGATGACGGCTCTGGGCCGGGACGTGTCTGGGGTGGGGTTGGTCCGAAGCCGTGGTGGTTCGATGATCCGGAGTTGGCGGCAGCCCGCCGCCGGGTGCTCGACGAGATAGAGCGTGCACCCGACAGGCCGGATTACACCGAGCCCGACCTAGTGCTCAACGACATGCTCTCCGGCGCGAGCGTGCGCGAGCTTGGCCAGGCGCGTGACGATCTCGCCTGTGCCCAGACGCGCTACGCCGAGGCCATACGATCGGCACGCAACTGTGGACTCTCGTGGGGCGAAATCGGCAGCGTGCTCGGTGTCCCCAGACAACTGTTGCACCGTCGGTTCGCCCGGCAGCTAGGGTCTCGACAGGGGCCGATCGAAAGGTAGCGGCTACGCGTGACTGTTGATTCTCGGAAGAAGCGGATCGTCATCTATGGCACCGGCTTCGTCGGCAGGATGGTGATCGCCGAGATCGTCAAACACCCGTTGTTCGAATTGGTCGGCGTCGGGGTGAGCAATCCCGACAAGGTGGGCCGTGACGTCGGTGAGGTCTGCGGACTGGGCACGACCCTGGGGATCATCGCCACCGACGACGTCGACGCGCTCATCGCGCTCAAACCCGATGCCCTCGTGCACTACGGGCCCACTGCCGCGCACGCCGAGGAGAACATCGCCCTGATCACCCGGTTCCTGCGGGCGGGGATCGACGTGTGCTCGACGGCCATGACGCCGTGGGTATGGCCGACCATGCACCTCAACCCGCCGAACTGGATCGAACCCATCACCGTGGCCTGTGAGCTGGGCGAAGCGTCATGCTTCACCACCGGCATCGACCCCGGCTTCGCCAACGATCTGTTCCCGTTGACGCTGATGGGTCTGTGCTCGGAGGTCCGCACGGTGCGGGCGTCCGAACTGCTCGACTACACCAACTACACCGGCGACTACGAGCGTGAGATGGGTATCGGACGGCCGCCGGAGAAGAAGGCAATGCTCGAAACCCCGGACATCCTGGTATTCGCCTGGGGCGGAACGGTTCCGATGATCGCGCACGCGGCGGGCATCATGCTCGACGAAATCACCACGACATACGACAAGTGGGTGACACCGACCGAGCGCAAGTCCGCCAAGGGAATCATCCCGGCGGGTCACGTCGCAGCCGTGCGGTTCACGATCAATGGCCGGTACCAGGGCGAGACCCGTATCCAGCTTGAACACGTCAACCGGATCGGTGACGACGCCGCGCCTGACTGGCCGACGGGCAACCAGAACGACGTCTACCGCGTCGACATCGAGGGCACGCCGAGCATCTTCCAGGAGACCGCCTTCCGGTTCACCGACGGGTCAGGGCGCGACGCGGCGGCTGCAGGTTGCCTCTCCACCGGTCTGCGGGCCCTCAATGCGGTGCCCGCCGTCAACGACCTGTCCCCGGGCTGGGTCACCGCGTTGGATCTACCACTGATTCCAGGAGCCGGGACAATCCGCTGAGTAACGCTTTGGTCGTCGGATCAGATTGATATCTCCGATAGTGCTGTAGATCGAGACGGGAAAAGATGTCTGCTGGAGTAGGGCTCTCGGTAGGGGCCACACGACTGGCCGCCGTGGTCGTCGGCCGGGCAGCCCTGTCGCGTACCTCGGTGCTGACGCGCTTTCCCCACCGGCCGCCCGAGGTCGGGGTGCCGAGCGAGAACCCCAACCTCAACGAGCGCGGACTGATCCTCACCGACTTCGTCGATCGCACCGGTGACCCGGTCGGCATCGTGGCGGCCGATGGTTCGACGCACCGCGCCGACGGGGTGCTCGCCGATGCGTTGCGCGCGCTGCTGCTCGCACTCGGGGCGGGCAGACCACCGGACGAACCGGTCGCCGTCACCTATCCCGCACACTGGCGCGAGACGGCCGTCCACGCGCTGCGCAACGCGCTGGCCGCGGTGCCGGAGTTCGCCCACCCCACCCCTGCGGCCGTCGTCTCCGATGCCACCGCCGCCTTGACGGCCCTGCAAGACGATCCAGGCGTGCCGACCCGCGGTGTCATCGCGCTGTGTGACTTCGGCGGCACCGGTACGAGCATCACGCTCGTCGACGCCGGCGCGGGTTACGCACCTCTGGCCCCGACCGTGCGACACACCGATCTCTCCGGAGACCTCGTCGACCAAGCACTGCTCACCCACGTGATCAACGATTTATCGGCCGCGGGAAGCATCGACCTGTCCGGCACGTCGGCCATCGGATCACTCACCAAGCTGCGAGGACAGTGCCGCGGCGCCAAGGAGCGGCTGTCCACCGCGAGTGTCACCGCACTGGTGGCCGACGTGCCCGGACACCATGGCGAGGTGCGGCTGACCCGCAACGAGCTCGACGACGCGATACGGCAACCTGTCGCCGACTTCGCAGGTGTATTGCAAGAAACGTTGGAGCGCAACGGGGTTCGCGAGTTGGCGGCAGTTGCATCGGTGGGCGGGGGAGCGCGAATCCCGATCATCACGACGACGTTGTCCGAACACTTCCGCGTACCGGTCATCACCAATGGTCAGCCCGAGTTGACCGCGGCGATCGGTGGTGGCCTGACGGCCGTGCGCGGAACGATCGAGGAGGGCCAGACATCCATGGCTGCCGCTGCTCCGGCGGCTATGGCGACCGCGATGGCGCCTGAAGTGGTTCCGTCTGCCGACGAGAGTGCACCGTCGGGCACGTTCGGAGCACTGGCGTGGTCGGACGCCAACGACCTTCCGGACGTGGCGCCGACCGATCCGTATGACTACGACTCGCCCGCCGACCCCGACGCTGCCGCCGATATCCGTCCGCAGATCGACTTCCAGCGCGACCCGCAGGAGGACGAGCGCACGGCGCGGGCGCTGCCGTGGTACCGCCGACCCGCCGTCGTGATGGCGGCCGCGGTGGTCGTGCTGCTGGCTGCGGTGGCGGCGGGGCTGTTCGTCATGCGCAGCGGCGACACGCCTCCGGCGCCTGCTTCGACCACCGCCCCCGCATCGCCGCCGGCCTCGAGTGCTGCACCGCCTCCGCCGCAAACGCAGGAGCCATCGCCGGAGATCGTGACGCAAGACGCGCCGCCGCCACCGGTGACGCAGACGGTAACGGCGCCGCCGTCCGAGCCACCGCCGGCCAGTCCGCCGCCGGAGGCCACCGAACCGCCACCGGCCAGTCCACCCCCGCCGGCCACCGAGCCGCCGCCGGCCAGTCCACCTCCGGCGAACCCGCCGCCAGAGGCCACCCAACCGCCGCCCCCGGCAGTTCCGACGCTGCCCTACGAGACCATTCCCGGCCTGCCGTTCGTTCCGAACCCCATCCAACCGCCGCAACCGGCGCCGTAGCTTCGACGGCAGTCCTAGGCTGTCGGCCATGAGGCAGACCGACGGCTTGCTCTTCGACCCGAACACCTACGACCCGCAGGAATTCGACGCCGAGACGCGGCGGTTGCTGCGTGCCACCATCGACTGGTTCGAGGGTCAGGGCAAGAAGCGCATCCTCGACGACGATCTGGCCGCGCAGTGGCCCGCCGACTTCGTCGAGTTCGTCAAGCGCGAGAAGTTGTTCGCGACGTTTCTCACGCCGTCGGAGTTCGCCGCCGGCGATCCGAACAGGCGCTGGGACGCCGCCCGAAATGCCGCGCTCGCCGAGATCCTCGGCTTCTACGGGCTGACCTACTGGTACACCGAACAGGTCACGATTCTCGGGCTCGGGCCGATCTGGCAGAGCGAGAACAAGGACGCGAAGCTGAGGGCGGCCGAGGATCTCGACGCCGGGCACGTCATGGCCTTCGGGTTGTCCGAGCGGGCGCACGGAGCCGACGTCTACAGCACCGACATGGTGCTCACTCCCGCGAGCGAGGAGGACCGGGCCAACGGCATCCTGTACCGGGCGACGGGGGAGAAGTACTACATCGGCAACGGCAACGTCGCCAGCATGGTGTCGGTGTTCGGACGGCGCGACGATGTCGACGGCCAAGAGGCCTACGTCTTTTTCGTCGCTGACAGCCAACACGACAACTACCACCTCATCGACAATGTCGTGCACATGCAGATCTACGTCAGCACGTTTCGGCTGGAGAACTTCCCGGTGCGCGAGGAGGACCTCCTCCACACCGGCGTGGAAGCCTTTGCCGCGGCGCTCAATACGGTCAACGTCGGCAAGTTCAACCTGTGCTCGTCGTCGATCGGCATGGCCGAGCACGCGTTCTACGAGGCGATCACACACGCGCAGAACAGAATTCTGTACGGCAACCCTGTCACCGACTTCAGTCATGTGCGGGCGAACTTCGTCGACGCATACACCCGCCTGGTGGCGATGAAGTTGTTCAGCCGTCGCGCCGTGGACTACTTCCGCAGCGCCAGCTTGCAGGATCGGCGCTATCTGCTGTTCAACCCCATGACCAAGGCCAAGGTGACCATGGAGGGCGAGACGGTGCTGCGGTCATTGCACGACGTGATCGCCGCCAAGGGATATGAGAAGAACACGATGTTCCGCGAGGTCGCACAGCTCATCGGCACCCTGCCGCGACTGGAGGGCACGGTGCACGTGAACGTCGGGCTGGTGCTGAAGTTCATGCCGAACTACATGCTCAACCCCAAGGAGTATCCGGAGATCCCGATGCGCAACGACGCCGCGGACGACACATTCTTCTGGAACCAGGGGCCGACGCGCGGGGCGGGCAAGGTGCAGTTCGCCGACTGGACACCGGTGTACGAGGAGCATGCCGATGTCCCCAACGTCGCGGTGTTCTACGACCAGGCCAAGGCGTTCCGGCAGTTGCTCCTCACCGCAGCGCCAGACGCCGACCAGCAGAAGGACCTGGACTTCCTGCTCAACGTCGGATACCTGTTTTCGCTGATCGTGTACGGGCAGCTGATTCTGGAGCAGGCTGCGCTGACCGGGTTGGACACCGACATCCTGGACCAGATCTTCGACTTCGGAGTACGCGACTTCAATACGTATGCCGTTGCGCTGCACGGTAAGCCGACGGCGACGACGGCGCAGCAGGACTGGGCGCTGAGCGCGATCCGCAAGCCGGTGCCCGACGCGGAGCGGTTTCACCGGGTCTGGGAGCGCGTGAAGGCCTACGACGGCGCCTACGAAATGGCACCCTAGCGACGTCGCTCGCCCGTCACCGCCGAGCGCGGAAGCCGGCCCGCGCGGGAATGCCCGGTCATCCGGTCGCCATCGACGGTGACTTCGAAGTCGAGGTTCAGGCGCATGGGCTTGGTCACCGACTGGCGCCACGTAATCCGTTGCCCGTCAACGACGATGTCGTGCAATGGCACGGCTTCGCCCTTGGCGGTTGCCGTGCCCGCGAGGGTGCCGTCCTGTTTGGTGAACGCATAGACCACCCCCAGTGACCCGATCGGCGTCTTGATTGTGACGTCCCAGTCTCCGATGATGCTCATGGCGTCCATACCGTTCCGCGCCGTTCGTAGCCGAAGAGTTCCTCCACGCTGAGTGCGACCCGCGCTCCGTAGGTGCGCTCGAGGAGGTGCAGTGCGAGGTCAAGGCCCGAGGTAACCGCTCCGGACGTCACCAGATCACCGTCGTCGACGACGCGTGCGTTCACCGCGGTCACACCGGTGGCCTCGAGCAGATCCATGCCGAGGTGGTGGGTGACCGCGTTGCGACCCTCGAGCAGGCCGGCCATCGCGAGGGCGAGTGAACCGCCGCAGACCGTGGCGACGGTGACGTCGGGATTCTCCATTGCCTTGCGCAGCAGTGGGATCGCGGGGGATTCGGCGAAGCGCGCGAGCAGTACGGGGATGGTGTCGACCTCGTCGGGATCACCCTCGATCGGGCCCGATGCGCCCGGCACGACGATGAACCCGGGCTTGCTCGGATCGAGTTGCGCGGTGGCGTGCAGCACCATGCGCAGGGTCCCGCTCACGACCTCTCTTGGCCCCTCGGCCGACACCAGTTCGACCTGGAGGTCGCCGTCGGCCGCATCGCTGCCTGCGGCGAGCACCTCGAACGGTGCGGTGGCATCGAGCGGATCGAATCCGTCGAACAAGACGACTTGCGCGTACACACCGTTATCGTGCGAGTCGGAAGTGCCGCCCAGCTAGCAGCAATCAGGACACAACGCGCCGAAATGTTGCCACCTAAGGCCTTTCATCCCGCGAGGCGTTCGCGGAAGGTGTTGCGATAGCTTTGCGGCGCTACGCCGGTCAGGCGGCGGAACTGTTCGCGGAAGTTCGCCGCGGACGTGAATCCGACTTCGCGTCCGATCCGTTCGACACCGTACGAGGTGGTTTCGAGCAGTTCTTGGGCGTGGCGGATCCGCACGCCGGTGACCCACTGCATCGGAGTTTGGCCGGTTTCTGCCTGAAATCGGCGATTGAGGGTGCGCACGCTCATCGCGGCGTGTCTGGCGATGTCCGTCAGCATCAACTCGCGGTGCGCGTTCTGCTCAATCCACGCCAGCACCCGATCCAGGTCGGTTCTTTCCCCAATGTGCGTGACCGGCAACTGGTTTCGAACGATGAACTGCGCTTGACCTCCGCTACGGTGAAGTGGCGCGACGGCAAGCTTTGCCGCGGTGGCGGCGGCCGCGGCGCCGTAGTCGCATTGCACCATGTGCAGGCACAGATCGAGACCTGCCGAGGCCCCCGCGGAGGTCAGTATCTGCCCCTCGTCGACATACAGAACATCGGGATCGAGCCGAACCGTGGGAAAGGCGGTGCGGAAGTGGTCTGCTGCGATCCAGTGGGTGGTGGCGCACTTGCCGTCGAGCAGGCCCGCTGCGGCCAGCGTAAATGCTCCCGAGCAGATCGAGGCGATGCGGGTGCCTGCGGCAAAGGCGCTGCGCAGTGCGTCGATCACCGGGGCCGGTGTCTCATCGGCGACATTGTTGCGGCCGGGCACGATGATCGTGTCGGCGGTAGCCAGCGCCTCGATGCCCTTGTCAGTGCCGATGCTTAGCGGCCCCGCCGCGACAACCGGTTCGGTCCCGCACACCAGGACTTCGTAGCCGGTCTTGCCGTCGGGCAACGGGACTCGTCCGAACACTTCGACGGCCGTACTGAGGTCGAAAGCCACGACGTCCGGCAACGCGAGAACAGCAACGGTATGCACGACCACACCATACCAACCGGCGTGGCAAGATTGCGGCCACCCGCTGAGATCTTGCCAGCCAGCCCTGCGTGCCTACGGTGCGGACTTCTGCAATGGTCGGTCGCCCCAGCCCGAGTTCTTCACCACATCGCGAAACGTCAAAGAGGTTTCGTTGATCACCTCGTTGATGTGAGCGGGAAACGAGAATGGGGGAGCCTTCATGGGGTTGGAACGGACGCCACCTGCGATGAGTTCGGCGATGGCGTAGCCCAGATCGTGCCGTGGCCACGCAGCGTGCACCCGCTCGGCGAAACCGGTTGAGAGGAGCTCTTTGTCGATACCTCCAACGTCCAGCGAGATACCGAAATGCGAGACGGACTGGTTGGGGCCGAATCGGTTCGCGAGGCCGGTGCTGGTATGCAGGGCTATTGCCTGCCACACCGTGGTCACACGGTCATCGGAGATACCCCGCTCGCCAAGGAAGCGCACCGCGGCGTCGGCGCCGTCGACCTCGAATCGCTGGTCGCCGCCACCGTAGTCGGTGACACCGAGGTCATGCAGGATACAGCTGAGGAAGACGAGTTCGTCGTCGTAGTCGACGCCACTGCGCAGGCCCTTGGTGACGGCAAGTTCGCGCGCAAAGAGGTAACTGCGAACGCAGTGGTTGGCGATGAACGGGGCAGAGACGTCGAATACCAACTCCATTGCTGCTGAACAGATTTCGGAGTCAGGGAAGCCCCATTGGGCTCCGCTGCTTGCGACGTTGGTCATCGGAGCCTGTTGTTGGTTGGTCATTCCGCCACAGTGCCGACCCGCAACCGAGCGCACTAGTGGCTGAATGGCCAACACCCGTCGGAATTTTGACACGAACTGATGGCAAGAAACCGTCGTTGCGCGGCAATCTAGATACTCGCTGCCTGGGAGCGGTCCCCGTTACGTTTGAGCCGTCTTGAGAAAGGACGGAGATGCTGGCACAGATCGTGTTGTATGACGGGTTCGATCCACTCGACGCGCTGATACCGTACGAGGTGTTGGCGGCCGGCGGGATACTCAGCGGCGGAATGGTTGAGGTAGAACTGGTTTCGGCCGAGGGGTCGCGGGAAGTACGGAGCGGATTCAAGTCGATCAAGCTACAGGCCTCGGCCGCGCTGGACCCTGCCCGTGCCGACGTGATCGTCGTGCCAGGGGCGGCGGGCAGTCTGCCCGATGGGGACGAACCCGGCGAGGACAGCATCGTTGGCTTTCTGCAACGCGCCGCCAGCTCGGCCCTTACCGGACTCCTCGCCGAGGCACTGGACCGACGCGGGGTCACTGTCACGACGGTGTGCGGTGGCTCGATGCTGCTGGCCATGGGAGGCCTGATCAAGGGGCGCCCTGCCACCACCAACCATTTCGGAACCGGCCTGCAGATGCTCGCTGAAACGGGCGTCAACGCTATCGATGCCCGCCTGGTCGACGACGGTGACCTGATCACCGCCGCGGGCGTCAGCTCGGGCCTCGACTTGGGCCTGTACTTGCTCGAGCGCGACCTTGGTCCGCAAGTGGCGCACACCGTCGGGCAACTGTTCGAACACGAAAGCCGTGGCACGGTGTGGCGCGCGGTCCGGCGCGAAGCCGTCTCTGCTCACCGAGGGCGCCGCATGACGGGGCCGCCTACACCAGTAGGCCCGCGGCCCACGGTGGCGATGGTCGCCTATCCGGGCATGACCATGCTCGATTTGATCGGGCCCTACGACACGCTCAGCAAGATGACCGACGTGCATCTGCTTGCCTCGACGACCGACGAATTGCGCTCGGATACCGGTGTGCCGTTCCGGGCAACGGGCACTCTCGCCGACGCACCAGCCGACGTCGACGTGGTGTTCGTCCCTGGCGGCGAAGGAACGGCCGACGCGATACGCGACCGAGAAGTCCTTGATTTCCTCGCCGACCGAGGTGCACGGGCCCGATACGTGACCTCGGTCTGTACCGGGTCGTTGATCCTCGGCGCCGCCGGGCTCTTGCAGGGCTATAAGGCGACGTCGCATTGGGCCACACGCGAATTGCTCAGTTTGTTCGGGGCCGTGCCCACCGAGGGAAGGATCGTGGTGGACCGCAACCGCATCACTGCCGGCGGTGTCACTGCCGGAATCGATTTCGGTTTGGCGCTTCTGGCCGAGATGCTCGGCGAACAGTCGGCACGAGTCACCCAACTGCTGCTCGAGTATGACCCGGACCCACCGTTTGACAGCGGGTCACCGGTAACTGCCCGCGACCCCGAGATCGAGGCGATTCGGAAGTTCGTCGAGCCTTTGAACGCCGAAATCGCCTCGCTGGCAACGGTATAGGGGCGTATGGTGCGCCTACTGGTGGTAGGGGCTAATGGAGCGCTCGGTCAACACATCACTGATCGAGCTCTCCGGGCGGGTCATGACGTGACCGCGTTGGTGAGGCGACCCGAATCGATGGATGCGAAGGCGGGTCTGACCGTGGTGCAGGGCTCGGTTGGCGAGCAGCCGGAGGTGGTGGCCTCGGCGATGGCCGGCCACGACGCGGTGCTCTCCGGATTGGGCAACCACACATGGCTGCGTGGCGGCCGCACGATCACGGTGATGGCCGCCGCGACAGCCAATCTCATCACCGCCATGGAGGTGCAGAACGTCAAACGAATCGTGATCCCCGTGGCGTGGGGTGCCGGCGCGAGCCGTTCGGCGACGTCAACGCCCGTTCGGTTGATCACCCGCGGTCTGATGCGACGCGACTTCACCGATCTTGACGCGGCCGAACGCAACCTGGTCACCACCGACTTGGACTGGACCGTCGCGTATTTCGGTGCTCTGACCAACGGTGTCGCCACCACCCGCTGGACCGTCAACGAAACGCTGAAACGACCACGACCTCTACGGATCAGTCGCCCTGATGTCTCCGATTTCCTTCTCAGTGCGGTCGAGCATCAGCGGTATCACCGTCAGCGCGTTGTGCTGAGCGGGCCGAAGTGACCACCGTCGTTCTCACCGGAGCCAGCTCAGGACTCGGCGCCTGTGCCGCACACATGTTGCACTACAAGGGAATCCAGCTCGTTGTCGTCGGCCGCGACGCAGAGCGCACCACCGCAATCGCCGAGAAGCTCGGCGTGACAGGCTACATTGCCGACTTCGCTCACCTAGACCAGGTTCGCTCTCTCGCCAGCACTCTGATCCGGGCGTATCCGCGAATCGACGTGCTCGCCGCGAATGCCGGAGGCGTTCCTGCAAGCGGGTGCACCGCTGACGGAGTTGAAACCACCTTTCAAGTCAACGCGTTAGCGCCTTGGCTGCTGATGGAGTCGCTGGCCGGCGCGTTGTCGGGCGGCCGCGTGCTCGTCACTTCGTCGCGATCGCATACTGGCGCTCACGTCCATGAGGACGCCGTCGAAATGATTGCCAGCGACACTGCCCGGCTGTCCCGTCACCGCGCCTATGCCCGCGCCAAGCTGGCGGCCGGGATACTGTTGCGCGAATATGGTCGTCGGCATCCCGACATCGATGTCGGCGACTTCCACCCAGGCATCATGGCCACCGACTTCGGCCGCTATCTCGGCATCACCGGAACCGCGTTGAAGATGCTGGCGGCGCCATTTCTCGACAGCGCGGATGACGGCGCGCGACGCCTGGTCCACCTGGCGTTCTCACCCGAGCCGCTCGCCGGTCAGTACTTCTCGAAGGATCGGCCCAGCAATGGATCACCTCAGCTCGACGATCGACAGCTAGGCGAACGGTTGTGGCAGTTGGCCCAATCACTTACTTCGTCTTCCTTCGCTTGATCAGCACCAGATGCGCCAGCGGGATCTGCATCTGTTCGGGCGCTGCTGCCAACCGCGCGGCGACACCGTTTTCGAGTTGATCGAGGAACTGTGCCGTGCGAGCGTCGCCGACGCCGCCGTCGAGTGCGGTCGCGAGAGTCGGGAAGATGGAGGCGCGCACGAAGGACGCCCATTGCGCGCCGAAAGCCTTTTCGTCGCTGTCGATTTGGTACTGCGCCCAGAACCTGTCCTCGGCGTCGAACACCTCGAGGTGGTCGATCTCGAGCTGTTCGAAACGGCCCGAGGGCGCGAAAGGCGTGAAGAAGTCCGCGGCTTTGCGTCCGACCACCGGGACGCACATCCGGTGAATCTCCTCGTCGGTGACGAGGCCCGCCCCGCGTAGCTCGTCGAGGGTGTCGAGCAAGGCGGCGAACATCGGCCGGTAGCCGAACTCGCCGTCGTCGTCGACGGCCATCGTCATCACCACAAGGCGGCCGCCCGGGCACAGTTCCCTGCCGCGGAACGCGATGAACTCGTGCCAGTCGTGCGCGGCCTGCCTCGCGAATTTGTCCCGGACATCCTTGTCGCTGCTGTAGGCGACCTGAATGTGGTCAGGGATGGGCGACGGGACTTGGCTCAGCCACTGAATCGACCAGGAACTCCAGCCCAGATTCACGCTGCTCGACGGCATGATCTGCGCGTAGAACGATCGCCCGACCGCCGAGGCGAAGGTCGCTGCGTCGTTGGCCAGGTAGCTGTCCGGATCCTCGGCGAGAGTCCGGAACATCGCGGTGAAGTCGTTCTCCGGAACGTCGGTGTGCACGACGAGCGTCGAATGGTCGTGCCGGGTCCGCTTGCGCAGCACGGCAATTGCCGCGCCGATCGGTAGCAGGGAGTTATGGCCGGTCGATGCTCCGTAGTCGGCGATGACGATCGGCTGCGGCGGCTTCGGCAGCGGTACCACCGATGCTGCTTCCTCGAAGATCGCCAAGGCGCCCGTCAAGCCGGCGGCCTGAAGCCGTGAGCTGGCCGTGTAGGAACCGCTGCCTAACGGTTCAGGTCGCACGACGATGCTTGACTCAGGCATCGCGACCTCCGGGACGTGCGGGCTACTGGCAACTATTTGGGTCAACCACGACGGTAGTCCCCTTACGCCGGATAGGTCACCGATGTGAGCTGCTCTGAGATCTCCCACAGCCTGCGACAGTCGGCCTCGTCGCTGGCGCGCGCGAGGATCTTGGCGTCGGTGACGCCGCCGCCTGCGAGCTCCATGAATCCGCGCGGTCCGTAGAACGCGCCGCCTTTCGCCGCGGGGGCGGTAGCGCCGTACAGCGTGGGCAGGATGCCCTCGTCGATGTCCTGCCACATGAACGGCATGACCTGTCTGCTGGACCGGTAGAAGCGCTCCAGCAGGGTTGGGCTGGCCTTGCCGTGCGAGGGGCCGCTCAGCTGCAGATTCGTCTTGCACAAACCGGGATGCGCGGCGTTCGAGACGATGCCCCACCCCGCCTGCTTGCTTCTGCGGTCCAACTCGATCGCAAACATCAGGTTCGCGGACTTGGACTGCGCATAGGCCAGAGTGGCGTTGTACCGCTTCTCCCACTGCAGATCGTCGAACTTGATGCCGCCAAACCGCGCCGCGGAGCTGCTCAACGTTGTCACCCGCGGGCTGTCGGCGGCGCGCAGTAGCGGCAGGAGGTGTCCGGTCAGCGCGAAGTGACCGAGATGGTTACCGCCGAACTGCAACTCGAATCCGTCGGCGGTGGTCTCCCGCTGGGGCGGCTGCATGATTCCGGCGTTGTTGATGAGGAGATCGATCGGCCGTCCCTCGGCGTTGAGTTCATCGCCGAGCGCTTTGACGCTGGCTAGCGACGACAAGTCGAGCGCCTTGATGGTCAGCTTCGCGTCGGGAACCGTGGCATGGATCTGCGCGACGGCGGCTTCACCCTTCGCGCGGTTGCGGATCGCCATGATGACGTCGGCGCCTGCCGCGGCCAACCGGGTAGCGGTGCCGAGACCGAGGCCGGAGTTTGCGCCGGTGACGACCGCAAGCTTTCCGGACTGGTCGGGGACCGTCACTTCACTCTCACGGACCATGAATTCTCCTTGCGTCGGGTGGATAACCGAACAGTAACGGACCATTGGTCTGATAACAAGAGCCCATTGGTCTGATATTCTCGACGTCTTGTGACGTCTTTTCAGCGCGCCCGCCGACCCGAGCAGATGGCGGCCCGGCGGCTGGCGATCATGAACGTCGCGCGCGAAATGCTCGCCGAGAAGGCCGTCGGCGACATCAGCTTGCGGGAACTCTCGGATCGGGTCGGGCTGGCGAAGTCGAACGTACTGCGGTACTTCGACAGCCGTGAGGCGATCCTCCTCGAGGTGCTCGACGAGGAATTCACCGATGTGGCTCAGTGACATCGAGGGCCGCCTCGGTCGACCGCGAGCCAGAAAGCCGGGCTACGCCAACGAGATCCGGGTTGCGACGGTGATCGCGGATTCGGTGTTGGCGCGGCCGTTGTTGGGCGAGCTACTCGGATCCATGGCTTCGGTGCTGGAACGCAACATTTCGCATGAGTTCGCCCGCGACTTCAAGGCACGGGCGATGCAGCGGATCGCTGCCCTGGCGCAACTGGTGGGCCGTCATCTGCCCTGGCTGCCTGCGGAGTTCACCGTCTTCTTCGCCGAGGGTTCGCTCATGCTGACCGCGGGCGCGTATCCGTTCTCAGTGCCCACCGAACCCGTGCGGGACGCGATTGCGGCAATCGGGCTTCCCGATCCGGCGCAGCGATTCGGCGAAGGATTGCAGTTGGGCCTACGGACATGGCTGATTGGCGCGGCCGCACAGACCTAGGCGTAACAGACTTTTTGGCCCGAGGCATGACAGACTTTTGGCCATGAGGCTCGCGCCGCGGATCGCGATCGTGGTTTCCATTCTCACATTGGTCGCATCGATCGTGGGCTTCGTCGCAGCGCTTGTCCTGAACACCTTCGTGCTCGACGAGTACGACGCCTACGGCGAAGTGGCGATCCCCGGCTCGGCCCGCCTGCAGCTGCCCGCGGGCGAGATGACCGTCAGCTTCCACACGGTGTCGACCGGCAGACCGACGAGCGGATTTCCGATCCCTGACCTGAGTTTCGGCATCACCCCGACCGCCGGCCTCCCGGAACCGACAGTCACCGAGAATATCGGCGGGACAACGTCGGTCAACAGCGATGTGCGAGTGCGGATCTGGACAGTCCACATTCCGCAAGCAGGTACCTACGACGTCGAGGCCGAGGGATCCGTCGACGGGTACATCGCACCGAGGCTGGCATTCGGACATGACGGCTCGCATGGCTGGGTGCTGTGGCTGTTCGGCGGCCTCTTCGTCCTCGGTCTGCTGGAGTTGTTCGCCGCGTTGATCTGGTCGGCGCGGGTGGCCAAGAAGGCGCGACCACTGGAACCGCACGAGCACCTGAAGATTGACGAGCCGACGCCGAGCACCGGGCCCGTGCCTGGGGCGAGCTATACGCCGACAGACCAGGGCGTGCGACTGGAGCAGATCCGGCAGCTGGCCGCGCTGAGGGACTCCGGGGCGCTGACCGAGGATGAGTACAGGGCCGAGAAGCGCCGCATTCTCGACAGTTAGCTGCCGCGGGCCACCCAGTCGTCGTAGTTCACGATCTCGTCGCCAATGGTGGTCGTATCGCCATGTCCGGTGTAGACCACGGTGTCGCCGGGCAGCTTTGAAAGCCGCCCGGAGATGGACTCGAGGATGGTCGGAAAGTCGGAGTACGACCGGCCAGTGGCCCCTGGACCGCCCTGGAACAGGGTGTCGCCGCTGAAGACCGCGTTCAACTCGGGTGCATGCCAGCACACCGAGCCAGGTGAGTGTCCGGGAGTGTGCAGCGCGTGCAGTTCGATGCCTCCGACGCGCAGCGTCTCGCCGTCGTTGATGGTTCGGAAGTCCTTGTCGGGATGAGTCATTCGCCAGAGCACGTCGTCCGCAGGGTGCAGCAGCACGGGTGCGTCGAGCGCCTCCGACAGTTCGGGGGCGACGGTGATGTGGTCGTTGTGCCCGTGGGTGCACACCACCGCCACCACATTCCGGCCGCCTACAGCCATGACTATCGGGCCCGCGTCGTGGGCAGCGTCGAAGACCACGACATCTGTGTCGTCTCCGACGAGCCAGATGTTGTTGTCGACTTCCCAGCTGCCGCCGTCGAGTTCGAAGGTGCCGTGCGTGACGACGCGTGAAATGTTCTCGCTCACAAGATCACCACCGAGCGCAGTACCTCGCCGCCATGCATCTTGTGGAATGCCTCTTCGATGCCGTCGAGGCCGATGCGCTCGGAGACGAACTTCTCCAGCGGCAGCCGGCCTTGCAGGTAGAGGCTGATCAGCGTCGGGAAGTCGCGCTCGGGCAGGCAGTCGCCGTACCACGACGACTTCAGCGAACCGCCACGGGAGAAGAAGTCGATCAGCGGCATCTCAAGTGTCATGTCCGGAGTCGGAACACCCACCAACACAACGGTTCCCGCCAGGTCGCGCGCGTAGAACGCCTGCTTCCACGTCTCGGGACGACCGACGGCGTCGATCACCACGTCCGCGCCGAACCCGTCGGTGAGATCCTGGATGGTCTCGACCGGATCGAGCTCGCGGGCGTTGATGGTGTGCGTGGCGCCGAACCCGCGCGCCCAGTCCAGCTTCTTGTTGTCGGTGTCCACCGCGATGATCCGCCGCGCGCCCACCAGCGCCGCACCGGCGATCGCGGCGTCACCCACGCCACCGCAGCCGATGACCGCCACGGTGTCGTCACGGTTGACCGCGCCGGTGTTGATCGCCGCGCCGATGCCGGCCATCACCCCGCACCCCAGCAGCCCGGCGACCGCGGGGTCGGCGGCCGGATCGACCTTGGTGCATTGCCCCTCATGCACCAACGTCTTGTCGGCGAACGCGCCGATGCCCAGTGCCGGAGTCAGTTCGGTGCCATCGGTCAGCGTCATCGGCTGCTCGGCGTTGTACGTGTCGAAACACAGGTGCGGACGACCCCGCTTGCACGCCCGGCACTGCCCACACACCGCGCGCCAGTTCAGGATCACGAAATCGCCGGGCGCCACGTTGGTCACGCCCGCGCCGACCGATTCGACCGTGCCCGCGGCCTCGTGGCCGAGCAGAAAGGGAAACTCGTCGTTGATCCCACCTTCGCGATACGTCAGATCGGTATGGCACACCCCGCAGGCGATGACGTCGACCACCACCTCACCCGGTCCGGGATCGGGGATGACGACATCCACCACCTCGACCGGCTCGCCCTTCTTCCGTGAAATGACGCCGCGCACCGTCTGACTCATGGGGACAACATAGCGTCGGGGCCAGGACTAAGAGATGAGGGCGGTCACGATCGCCGTGGTCTCGCGCAGGGCGGCGACGCCGACGGTGCCGATTGGTTCGTCGAGCGCAGCGCTGGGAAGCCACTGCACAAGTTCCGGTAGCAGCGTGCCTTCGGGTTGCTCGACAGCGATGACCATCGCCATGGCGTCGTCAGGCAGCCGGCCGGGAATGAATGGGCATGTGATCACGCGTCCGGTATCGGCGGCGAGATGGATCGCATTGGACAGAACGGCAACGTAGAGCTCGTGCTCGCTGTCGCTGCGTGGTGCGATGTCGCCGGGAGCGATCACAAGCCCGCGGCTCGGTTGGCCCGGTACACCTTCTGCGCGTAGGCGTCGATGTCCAGCGCCGGGACGGTGCGGGTCGTGTAAGTCTGCAGGGCAACACGCAGATGCTCGTTGCGTAGGGCCTGCTCGACCATCTCCGAACGACTTACGCCAGCGGCCTTGGCGTCCGCGTCGGTCGCGGCGAGCACCGCCGCGTCCACCGTCACCGAAATCTTCTCTTTCGCCATACCAACTATCCTACCTATCGTGCTACCAAAAGTCGCCGACAAGGCGGGCTCGCATCCTTTTCGTCGTTGACCGACGCGGGATGAATTGGTTTGAACTCACCTGGGCCATCGCCCGTTGTGGTATCGACAGCATCGCAGGAACCGTTGATCTATCAGGGATGACGACAATGACAACCATCGATCAGGGCGCCCATTCCGACACCACTGAAGCATTCGCGCAGCGGATCGTCGGGGCGATCGACAGCGCGAGCCTTGCCATCCTGTTGTCCATCGGACACCAGACCTCGTTGTGGGACACGCTGGCCGAGCTTCCGCCGGCGACCAGTGCTCAGATCGCCAGTGCCGCCGGACTCAACGAGCGGTACGTGCGGGAGTGGCTGGGCGGGGTTGTCGCAGCGAGGGTGGTCGAATACGACGCAACGGCGCAGACGTACGTCCTGCCGCGACATCGTGCGGCGGTCCTCACCCGCGCCGCCGGCCCGGACAACCTCGCGCGCGTCGCTCAATTCATTCCGCTGTTGGCGGAGGTCGAGCAGAAGGTGATCGGTTGCTTCCGCTCCGGCGGTGGGCTCTCCTACAGCGAGTACCCGCGCTTCCATACGCTGATGGCCGAAGAGAGCGGGCAGGTGTTCGACGCCGCGCTCGTCGACGTGATCCTTCCGATGGCCGAGGGCCTTCCCGAACGGCTGGGCGCGGGCGCGGAGGTGGCCGACTTCGGCTGCGGCAGTGGACATGCCATCAACGTGATGGCCCAGGCGTATCCGGCCAGCCGGTTCACCGGAGTCGACTTCTCCGACGAGGGTCTCGGCGTCGGTCGTGCAGAGGCGGACCGCAATGGCCTCACCAATGCGTCCTTCCTCGCACGCGACGTCGCGCAATTCGACGCGGTCGACGCCTACGACGTCATTACCGCATTCGACGCGATCCATGACCAGGCGCACCCGGCGCGGGTGCTGGAGAACATCTTTCGCGCGTTGCGGCCGGGGGGCGTCTTCCTGATGGTCGACATCAAGGCGTCGAGCAATCTCGAGGACAATGTCGGCGTGCCCTTCGCCCCTTACTTTTACACCGTCTCGACGATGCACTGCATGAGTGTGTCCCTGGGACTCGACGGCGACGGCCTCGGAACGGCGTGGGGCACGCAGCTCGCGCTGAAGATGCTCGCCGACGCCGGCTTTGGCGAGGTGCAGGTACGAGAGATCGAGTCGGATCCGATCAACAACTACTACATCGCGCGCAAGTAGGCCGCGCCGCCCGGCCGACAGCGCCGAATAGGCTGCAATGTGTGGCAGCGCTTGACGTAATCGAAGACTGGCCGGCTTCTACCGTCGCCGCCGCAGTGGTCGGGCCGTCCGGAATTCTGGCCCAGCACGGCGACGTCCGGCACCGGTTCGAGTTGGCGTCGGTGACCAAGCCATTGGTGGCCCGCGCCGCACAAGTTGCGGTCGAGGAGGGCGCCGTCGAACTCGACAGTGATGCGGGTCCGCCCGGTTCCACGGTGCGCCATCTGCTCGCCCATGCATCGGGATACTCGATGCACTCGGCGGACCTGATGGCCGAACCCGGCAAACGCCGGGTGTACTCGAACTACGGTTTTGCAGTGCTCGCGGACACCATCCAGCAGGCCTCGGGCATCGAGTTCGGGCAATACCTGACCGAGGCGGTATGCGAGCCGCTCGGCATGTCGGACACCACGCTGTACGGCGGGGCAGAGGCAGCGGGGTTTGGTGTCACGTCGACCGTTGCCGATCTGGTCGCCTTCGCCGGCGACCTGCTTCGGCCATCGACCGTCTCCCCGCAGATGCACTCCGAGGCCACCACGGTGCAGTTCCCGGGCCTGTCGGGAGTGTTGCCCGGGTTCGGGACACAACGACCCAACGACTGGGGCCTGGGCTTCGAGATCAGGAACGGCAAGTCGCCGCACTGGACAGGGTCTGCCAACTCGGAGGGCACTTACGGGCATTTCGGCCAGTCAGGAACGTTTTTGTGGGTGGATCCGCGGGCTGATCTTGCGCTCGTGGCGCTCGCGGACCGCGATTTCGGCGACTGGGCGTATTCGCGCTGGCCGGCGCTCTCTGACGAAGTCCTGAGAGAATTCGGCGCAGACTAGCGCAACAGGCGCCTCACAGGGCACAATAGACACGCACGACACAGCTGTAATTCGGAACCGCCAGGTCGCTTGGGGAAGACGTCCCTCGTGGAGCCGAAGGAGCAGCAAATGCGTGCAGCGAACCAATTCGCCGACGCGGCGACTGGCGTGGTGTACATCCACGCTTCTCCCGCTGCGGTATCTCCGCATGTCGAGTGGGCGTTGTCATCGACTCTGTCGGCGAAGGCAAATCTGAAGTGGACGCCGCAGCCCGCCATGCCCGGGCAATTGCGCGCCGTCACCAACTGGGTCGGCCCAGTGGGCACCGGAGCCGCTCTGGCGAACGCATTGCGCTCATGGTCGGTGCTGCGATTCGAAGTCACCGAGGACCCCAGTGCGGGCGTCGACGGTCACCGCTGGTGCCACACCCCCCAACTGGGAATGTGGAGCGGCACGATGAGCGCCAACGGCGACGTCATGGTCGGGGAGATGCGGCTGCGGGCGTTGATGTCATCGGGGGCGGATGCGCTCGCCGTCGAGCTCGACTCGGTGTTGGGTACCGCATGGGACGAGGCGCTCGAGCCGTATCGCGACGGCGGCGACACCGCCGAGGTGAGCTGGCTCACTCGTGGAGTGGGCTGAGTCTCGCGAAAATTGGTTGATTCGCGACCTTCGCGCGGATTTGCTGTGAGACTGTCGACATCGCACGAGGAGGCGAAACGACATGATCACGATCCGACTGCTCACCGCAGCTGCCTTCGCTGCCGGCGCACTGCTCACCGCTGCCACCGCATCAGCATCACCCGCGACCGACGCGCTTCTCGGCGCCCTGGACGGGCTCGGGTTGCCGATATCGGGTCCCGCCGCGATCACGGCGGGCAATCTGGCCTGCGATTCCTCCACCAGCGGTCTGGCCCGCGACCTGATCGCTGCGCGGGTCGCCAGCGAGTTCGGATTGGATCCGGGACAGGCGAATACGTTTACCGGAGTCGCCCTCTCGGTCTACTGCCCGCTGCGGTGATCGGCTGTTTCTGATCGCGCTACGACGCCGTGGTGAGGATCCGCAGCGCCCCGGGTACGGCCGACACTTCGACCGGAAGCGGGCAGGCGTACTCGCCGTCGGCGTAGGCGTTGATGCCCGGTGAGTCGACGGTGATCGTGCGGGCACGCTCGGTGCGCACCTCATCGAGGTCGACATGGGTGCCCTTGAATACGGTGGGGAACAACCGGATCAGCCTCGTGCGCGACGCCGACGCCACCATCGTGACATCGAGTTGACCGTCGGTGGGGTCTGCGTCCGGGCAGATCAGCATGCCGCCGCCGTAGCTCTTGGTGTTGCCGAAGGCGGCCAGCGTCAATTCCGTGTCCAGCTCGCGTCCGTCGAATGTCAGGCTGAATGGCAGTAGCCGCAACTTGGATAGCTCGGCGACCATCGCGACGTTGTAGCGCATCCGGCCGTGCGGCCACCGCATCCGGTTGGTCCGGTCGGTGACCAGCGAGTCGAATCCCGCGGCCATCACAGTGCCGAACCACTTGTCGGTGCCGTCGATCCCTTTGATGCGCCCCAGGTCGATCGTCTTGACGACGCCATCGACGATGACGTCCGCCGCCGATTCGGGATCCTTTGCCGGAATGCCGAATTCACGCGCGTGGTCGTTGCCGGTGCCCGACGGGATGATGCCCAGCGGTATCTCGGTTTGGGCGAGCACTTGCAGCGCGAGCGAGATGATGCCGTCACCGCCGACAACGACAAGAGCATCCATGCCACGCTCCAGGGCGCCGTCGACCAGTCGTCTTGCGTGCTCGCCGTCGGTGCCCGCGATGGCGACGACGTCGATGCCGCGTTTATGCAGCTGCGTGACGGCGCGTTCGGCGGCGTGTGGTGCACTACCGTGCCCCGAGGCCGGATTCGTCAGCATCGTGACGCGGCCGAGCTCTGTCATGGAATCAGCTTGCCGGGGTTGAGAATTCCCGCCGGATCCAGGGTGGCTTTGACGGCCCGTAGCACCGCGATGCCGAGGTCACCGACCTCGTCGCGCATCCACGGGCGGTGGTCGGCGCCGACGGCGTGGTGGTGGGTGATGGTGGCGCCGGTGCGCATCATCGCCTCCGACGCGGCGGCCTTCGCCTTGCGCCATTGTTCGATCGGATTCCCGCGCTGCCCGGCGACAACGGTGAAGTACAACGAGGCCCCGGTCGGATACACGTGCGAAATGTGGCACAGCACCAGTGCTGGTGTGCCCGATTCGCCGAGAGATTTCGTCAGGGCCTCGGTGACCGCCGCCTTGAGCGCGGGCACGTTGGACCAATTGGTGGCGGTCTCCAGCGTCTCGCACAACGCGCCGGCGGCGAGCAGCGAGTCACGAAGGTACGGCGCATTGAACCGGCCATGCTCCCAGGCGCGGGCAGGCGCTTCACCGAGCGACGTGCCACCGGCGGCCTGCAACACGGCGCGCGTTTCGGCATGGCGACTCTCGACGTGGGCTTGGCTGCCCTCGAACGCGGTGATCGCCAGGCAGCCGCCGGTGATCTGCTCCTCGCCGATGCTCTCGGTGGTGGCGAGGTTCACCCCGGTCTCGGCCTCGTCGGACAACCTGATGACCGTCGGCCCGGCGCCGGTCTGCACGACGGCACGCAGTGCCTTGGCCCCGGTCGCAAAGTCACCGAACGACCACGCCTCATAACGGGTCGCAGCGGGAACGGGATGCACCTTGACCCGCACGCGGGTGATGATCCCGAACACGCCCTCCGAACCGATCATCAGCTGCCGCAGATCGGGGCCGGCGGCCGACTCGGGGGCGCGGCCGAGGTCGAGCACGCCCGCGGGGGTGACCGTGCGTAGCCCGCGCACCATGTCGTTGAAGCGGCCGTAGCCCGCCGAATCCTGGCCAGATGACCGGGTGGCGGCGAACCCGCCGATGGTCGCGAACTGGAAACTCTGCGGGAAGTGGCCGAGGGAAAAGCCGCGTTCGGCGAGCAGGCGTTCGGCCTCCGGCCCGGTGAGCCCAGCGCCGAGTTCGGCTTCGCCGGAGACTTCGTCGAGCGAGTGCAGCTTCCTCAGGCGGCGCAGATCCAGCGAGACCACGGCACCGAACTCGCCGCGGATCGGGTCAAGGCCGCCGACGACGCTCGTTCCGCCGCCGAACGGGACGATCGCGATCCCGTGATCCGAGCAATACCGCAGAATCGCGGCGATTTCGTCCTCGCCTCGCGGCAGCAGCACCGCGTCGGGCGCATCCTGTATACCGGAGTCCTTGCGGCGCAACAGGTCCAGCGTTGACTTGCCGCCGGCTCGGAGCAGTCGGCCCTGGTCGTCGACACGGCAGTAGTCGGCTCCGACGATCTCGGCGAGGCTGTCGCGGTCGGCATCCGACAGCGCGGACGGACGAAGCTTCACGTCCTCGGCCTCGAGTTCCGGGGTGGTTGCACCGTCGACGCCGAGCGCCTGGTTCAGCAGGGCTCGTATCCCGTCGGACAGTGGTTTCGCCTCGGCGGGATCCCCCCAGGCGTTCCACTTCATCGGGGGCAGCAGAGTGGTCTGTTGGTCATCCGGACGGATCATGCGTTACAGTATTACATATGATGTCAATCAGTAACGATCCGTCACCGACAATCGGGGACCGGATTCTCGCCGCCGCCGCCGACTGCGTGCTGGCCTTCGGAGTGGACCGCGTGACGCTGGCAGAGATCGCGCGCCGCGCCGGCGTCAGCAGGCCGACGGTCTATCGACGCTGGCCGGACACCCGTTCGGTGCTGGCGGCGCTGCTGACATCGCGGGTCATCGGCGTGCTCGACGATGTGCCGAGCCAGAAGATCGGCCGCGAGGCACTGGTCGAGCGCATCCTGACGGTCGCGGAGCGGTTGCGCCGCGACGACGTGATCATGTCGGTGCTCCGCAGCGCGCCGGACCTGGCGATGATCTACATCGCCGAGCGATTGGGAACCAGCCAGCAAGTCCTTCTCGACGCGGTCGCCGCTGACATCAAGCTCGCGCAGGAGGAAGGCAGCGTTCGTCCCGGCGATCCCCGCCACCTCGCTGCGATGTGCCTGCTGATCACCCAGTCGACGATCCAATCCGGGCAAATCGTCGCGCCCATCCTCGATGCCGACGCTCTCGCCACCGAGCTCGCCCACTCATTGAACGGATACCTGAAACCTTGAAGTCCTCAACCGCACTCAACGATGAACGTCGCACCTCCGAGCTTGCGGCGCTGGCCGAGCGCGACACGATCGACATCCTCGTGATCGGCGGCGGCATCACCGGCGTCGGCATCGCATTGGATGCCGCGACGCGTGGACTCACCGTTGCGCTGGTGGAGAAGCACGACTTGGCTTTCGGCACCAGCCGATGGAGTAGCAAGCTGGTACACGGCGGTTTGCGGTACCTCGCGACGGGCCATGTCGGCATCGCACGGCGCAGCGCGGTCGAACGCCGAATCCTCATGACGCGCAACGCCCCTCACCTCGTCAAGGCGATGCCCCAGCTGGTTCCGCTGCTGCCGTCGATGAACACCGCGTCCCGGACGCTGATGCGGTGCGGTTTCCTGGCCGGTGATGGACTGCGCATGCTCGCCGGCACTCCGTCGTCGACGCTGCCGCGGTCCAGGCGGATCGACGCGAGCCGCACCATCGAGCTCGCGCCGACGGTGCGGCGCGACGGGTTGACCGGCGGCCTGCTCGCGTACGACGGCCAGCTCATCGACGATGCGCGCCTGGTCACCGCCGTGGCCCGCACCGCCGCCCAGCACGGCGCCGCGATCCTCACTCGCGTGGCGGCATCCGATGCGACGGGCACCTCGGTGACGTTGACCGATCAGCGTTCCGGCGAGTCATTCGAGGTCTCCGCCCGCGCCGTCGTCAACGCCAGCGGTGTGTGGGCGGGGGAGGTCGACCCCTCGGTCCGCCTGCGCCCCAGCCGTGGAACGCATCTCGTGTTCGATGCCGCTGCGTTCGGGAATCCGGTTGCCGCACTCACGATCCCGATCCCGGGGGAGATCAACCGCTTCGTGTTCGCGATGCCCGAACAGCTGGGTCGCGTGTATCTGGGGCTCACCGACGAGGATGCTCCCGGCCCGATACCTGATGTGCCGCAACCCACCACGGAGGAGACCTCGTTCCTGTTGGACACGGTCAACACCGCGCTGGACGCCGCACTCGGGCCCGCCGACGTCATCGGCGCTTACGCCGGGTTACGGCCGTTGATCGACCTGGGCGCGGACGAGAGAAGCACGAAGAAGGGCCAAGTGCGCACGGCCGATCTGTCACGCGAGCATCGGATCGTCGAGTCGCCCTCCGGCATGCTCAGCATCGTCGGCGGCAAGCTGACCGAATACCGTTATATGGCACAAGATGTCCTCGACCGGGCCGTCGCGCTCCGAGGCCTGACGGCAGCCGGTTGCCGCACCCGAAACCTGCCATTGGTGGGCGCACCGTCGAATCCCGTTGCGACATTGCGTTCGCCGACCGAGCTGCCCGGTTCGTTGGTGGCGCGCTACGGTGCGGAGGCACCGAATGTGATCGCTTCCGCGAGCTGCGAGCGGCCGACGGAGCCGGTGGTCGACGGGATCGACGTCACACGAGCGGAATTCGAGTACGCCGTGACGCACGAAGGTGCGCTGACCGTCGACGACATTCTGGACCGCCGCACCCGCATCGGGCTAGTCGAGGCAGACCGCGAGCGGGCGATGGACGTGGCCGAGGAAATGCTGGCGATTTCGGCGCGCTAATCCACGCTCAGCGACGGTTAGCGCGCCAAAATCACCGTTACAGCGGGATGTTCTTATGCCGGCCGCGACGCGCGGGCGCCTCGGCCAGCGCCTGCGTCAGCTTGCTGCGGGTGTGCGAGGGGTCGATCTTCTCGTCGACCACACCGATCTCGATGGCGGAATCCACGCCACCGGCGATCCGCTCGTGCTCGGCGGCCAGTTCTTCGTGCAGCGCCTCACGCTCGTCCTCGGACGCGGCGGCCAGCTTCTTCTTGTGCAGGATGCCGACCGCAGCCTTGGCGCCCATCACGGCGACCTCGGCCTCGGGCCAGGCAAACACCTTGGTGGCGTTCAGCGACCGCGAGTTCATCGCGATGTAGGCGCCGCCGTAGATCTTTCGGGTGACCAGCGTGACGCGCGGCACCGAAGACTCGCCGAATGCGTGCAGCAGCTTCGCGCCGCGACGCACCACGCCGCCCCACTCCTGGTCCACACCGGGCAGATAGCCGGGCACGTCGACGAGGACGACGAGGGGGATGCCGAAGGCGTCGCAGAGCCGCACGAAACGTGCCGACTTCTCGGCGCTTTCGGAGTTCAGGCAGCCGCCGAGGCGCAGCGGATTGTTCGCGATCACACCGACGGTGCGTCCGGCCAGCCGGCCCAGACCCACGACGATGGACGGCGCCCAGCGGGACTGAAACTCCTCGAACGGCACACCCTCGTCCAGCAGCGCCTCCACCAGCGGGTGCACGTCGTAGGCACGGCGGGCCGACTCGGGCAACAGCGCCTTGAGGTCGGTATCACCGGCTTCCGCCTTGGTGCGGTCGAAATGGCCCTGCTGGCAGAACAATGCGACCAGGCGCCGGCCACGCTCGTAGGCGTCGAGCTCGTCGTCGGCGACGATGTGGCACACGCCGGACTTCTTGTGGTGGGCATCCGGACCACCGAGGGACACCATGTCGACATCCTCACCGGTCACGCTGCGCACCACGTCGGGGCCGGTGACGAAAACCTTGCTGTCCGGGGCCATCACGATGACGTCGGTCAATGCCGGTCCGTACGCGGCGCCGCCGGCGGCGAAGCCCACGACGATCGAGACCTGCGGGACATACCCGGACGCGCGGATCATGGCCTCGAAAACCAATCCGACCGCATGCAGGGCCTTGACGCCTTCGGCCAACCGCGCGCCGCCGGAGTGCCAGATTCCGACGATCGGACTCTGTTCCTCGATGGCGGTGTCGTAGGCGGCCACGATGTGTGCGCAACCCTCCACGCCCATGGCGCCGCCCATGACGGTGCCGTCGGTGCAGAACGCGATCGTGCGCACGCCGTTGACGGTGCCTGCCGCGGCCAGCACACCGGAGCGGTCACGCTCATGAAGCAGTTCGACACTGTTGTCGTCGAAGAAAGTGCTCAGGCGTAGCAGCGGATCGCGTGGATCGAGCGATTCGCCGACGGCCTCGGGGGCCATGATGGTCATAGGTGAACCTTCCTGTAGCACTTGGGATTTCGGGGAACGTCAGTACTTACCGAACGCGAGCGCGACGTTGTGCCCACCGAATCCGAACGAGTTGTTGATCGCGTATTGATAGTTGCCGGGTCGCGGCGAGCCGGCAACGACATCGAGGTCGATTTCCGGGTCCAGGTTCTTCAGGTTGAGCGTCGGCGGGATGACTCCATCCCGCAACGCCATGACGGTGAGGATGGACTCGACTGCGCCGACTGCGCCGACCGAGTGGCCGAGCGCCCCCTTCGGGGCATACACCGCGGCCTTGTGACTGCCCAATGCGTTGTTGATCGCCTTGCCCTCGGCCACATCGCCGACGGTGGTGCCGGTGGCGTGTGCGTTGACGTGGTCGATGTCTGTCGGTTGTAGCCCGGCGAGCTGGATGGCACGCGTCATCGCGTGGCCGGCCTGCTCGCCGTTGGGATCGGGCGCCACGATGTGGAAGCCGTCCGATGTGATGCTGGCACCCATGACCCGCGCGAGGATGTTGGCGCCTCGCGCCTTGGCGTGCTCTTCGGTCTCGATGACCATCAGCGCGCCGCCCTCGCCGAACACGAAGCCGTTGCGGTCCCTATCGAACGGGCGACATGCACCGGCCGGGTCATCGTTGGTGGTGGACAACACGATTCGCATCTGCGCAAAGCCGGCGATGGGCACGGCCTCGATCTTGGTCTCGACGCCGCCACATATCGCGATGTCCGCCTCGCCGAGCACGATCTGCCGCCAAGCCTGCGCGATGCCCTCGGAGCCGGATGCGCAGGCTGAGACCGGTGTTCCGACTCCGGCCCTGGCCTTGCGCTCCAGTCCGACGGCCGCGGCCGCCGCGTTCGGCATGTACATCTGCACCGCCAGCGGCGACACCGCACTCAAACCCTTGGACCGCATGTTCTCGTACGCGTAGAGCAATTCCTCGGTGGAGCCCATCCCGGTACCGATCGACACCATCAACCGTTTGGGATCCACTTCTGGCGAGCCGGCGTTCGCCCATACCCGCCGACTCAGAACTGTCGACATCCTCTGCAGGTACGACAACCGGCGCAGCTCGACTCGCGTCAGCTCAGCGTCGAAATCCTCGAGAAGGTGTCCCCCGATGCGGACGGGCAGGTCGTACTGCTCGACGAACGGGTCGTCCAGCAGCCGGATACCACTCTGCCCATCGAGCAGCCGCTGCCAGGTGGTGTCCGCGTCGGTCGCCAGAGCCGTCGTCATCGCGATCCCGGTGACGACTACGTTGGGGAAACCATTCCCCGTGGAAAGCCTGGTCAACGCTGCCATTACTGCTCTGGGAGTTCCTTTCCGTGGCTCAGTAACGCCCGAATGTCAGGGCCACATTGTGTCCACCGAAGCCGAACGAGTTGTTGATGGCGTACTGGTATTCGCCGTATCGTGGCTCGCCCGCGACGACATCGAGATCGATCTCGGGATCCGGCGTCTCATAGTTCAGTGTCGGTGGAATCACGCCATCGCGCAGGCTGAGCACCGTCAGGATCGACTCCAGCGCGCCGACCGCTCCGATGGAGTGGCCCAGCGCCGACTTCGGCGCATACACCGCGGCATGCTCGACACCCGCAACGCGGATCGCATTCGCCTCGGCGATATCGCCGATAGGGGTGGCGGTGGCGTGCGCATTGACGTGCTGGATGTCCTTGGGTGACAACCCCGCGGACTCCATCGCACGCTTCATCGCATGTCCGGCCCGCAGACCGTCCGGTGCAGGCGCCACCATGTGGAAGGCGTCCGAGGTGATTCCGGCACCCATCACCCGGGCCAGCGGCGTGGCGCCACGGGCCTTGGCGTGCTCCTCGGTCTCGATCACCATGAGCGCCCCGGCCTCGCCGAACACGAACCCGTCGCGGTTCTTGTCGAAGGGCCGCGAAGCCCCTTCGGGGTCATCGTTGTTCGTCGACATTGCACGCATCATCGAGAACGCCGCGATCGGCAGCGCCTCGATACCGCCTTCGACGCCACCGCACACTGCGATGTCGGCATCGCCCATCACGATCTGACGCCATGCGTGGGCGATGCCCTCCGAACCAGACGAGCAGGCCGATACCGGGGTGATAACCCCGGCGCGCGCCCCCAATTCGAGGCCGATCACGGCAGCGGCGCCGTTGGGCATGATCATCTGAACGGCGAGCGGGGACACCTTGCGGGGCCCGCCCTCGTTCATCGCGTCATACGTCTCGACGATCTTCTCGCCACCACCGAGGCCGGTGCCGACGACGACCGCGAACCGATCCGGGTCGACATCGGGCTTACCCGCGGTCTCCCACAGCTGGTTGCCCAGGTACTTGGCCATGCGCTGGACGTACGACATGCGCCGCAGTTCCAGCCGCGTCATCAGTGGGTCAAGGGGCTCCTTGAGGTGCCCGCCGATACGCACGGGCAGGTCCCACTTGGTGACGAAATCGTCCTCGAGTACGTGGATGCCGCTTTCTCCGGCAAGCAAGCCCTTCCACGTGCTCTCGATGTCCGGTGCGATGGACGTCGTCGCAGTGACGGCGGTGACCACAACACTGGGGAAACCGCCGTTAGCAGTGGAAGGTTTGGTCACTTGTTGTCCGACATCTGTGCGCGGATGGCCGCGGCGGCCTCGGGATTCTCTTCCTCGAGCTTCTGGATGTAGGCGACGACGTCACCGACGGTGCGCAGGCCCGCGAGGTCCTCATCGGGGATCTTCACGCCGTACTTGTCCTCGGTCTGCACAGCGATCTCGACCATCGACAGCGAGTCGATGTCCAGGTCGTCGACGAAGGACTTCTCCGGGGTGACCTCGGAGGGCTCGATTCCGGTGACCTCTTCGATGATCTCGGCGATGCCGGCGATGATTTCGTCCTGGGTGGTTGCCACGGTGGCTCCTTCTAATTAGTTGTTACTGCCAACTGATGTTGGTATTTGGTTGTTGCTTCCCGACGAGGCGGGAATCATTCCCCGGCGAGTTCGGCGAGCCCGTCCAGGTCAGCGGGGGACTTGACGGCGCGCGTCGGTACCCCCCGAAGTTCGCGTTTGGCGATTCCGGCGAGCGCCCCGGCAGGCGGGAACTCGACGATCGCCGACACATTCTGTTGACGCATGGTCTCGGTACACAGATCCCAACGCACCGGCTTGGTCATTTGGCTCACCAGCTTGGCCATCGCGTCTGCGGCCGAGGCAACTGCTTGGCCATCGGCGTTCGACAGTAGCGTCGCGGACGGCTCGGCCGTCGTTACAGCCTCGGCGGCGGCCGCGTACCCCTCGGCTGCGGTCGCCATGTAGTGAGTGTGGAACGCACCCGCAGTTGCCAGCTTGCGCACCCGCGCCTTCTCCGGCGGGTCCTCGGCCAGCTTGTCCAAGGCGGCGAGGCTGCCTGCGGCCACTATCTGGCCGGCGGCGTTGCGGTTGGCGGGGACCAGGTCGAGCGCCTCCAGGCGGGCCAGCACCTCGGCCTCGTCGCCACCGAGCACCGCTGACATGCCGGTGGGCTCGAGCGCACATGCCTTGGCCATCTCGGCGCCACGGGTCGCGGCCAGCTTCACCGCGTCGTCCGCGGAGATCACGCCTGCGATCGCGTACGCGGCGATCTCACCGACCGAGTGACCGGCCACCACGGCGCTCGTTCCGTCCAGTACACCGCGGCGGGTCAGTTCCTCGTGGGCAAGCAGGGTCGCGGCCACGACCAGCGGCTGGGTAACCGCGGTGTCGGTGATCTCCTCGGCGGTCGCCGTGGTTCCCAGCCGGGCCAGGTCCAGCCCGCTGATCTGCGACCAAGTTTCAACGCGGTCAGCCGCACCCGGCAGCTCTAGCCATGGGGCGAGCATGCCGGGAGTCTGGGAGCCCTGTCCGGGCGCAAGCAACGCGAGCACTGTTTAAGAGAACACTGTGAAAGTGCTTTTGCGCGGTGTAAGAGATTATGAACCTGGTCTTAACTTTTTGTAGGTACTCCACAAAAGCGCATGTGTTGCGACTCCATCGAGACCGGTCCGCGACCTATTGGCGTGCGCCATCGACAGGTGCTGCGGGCGGAGTGACGTCCATCACCTGTCTTCCGGTGGTATTTCCCGTGCTGGCTAGGTGCGTCTGCCGAGCAAGTCGGCCCAGGCTGGCGGCGACGCGGAGAACGTAAGCATCACGTGGAACCGTGGGATCACGGCCCGTGAAATCGGCGATCCGTTTGAGTCGGTAGCGGACGGTGTTTGGATGAACGAACAATTTGCGAGCGCATGCCTCTATAGCGCCGCCCGAATCCAGATAGGCGTCCAGGGTGTCGGTCAGAGCCGGGTCCGCATCACCCAACGGCCGCATGACCTCAACCTCAAGGGCGGCGACCGCGGAGGTATCACCGAGTAGCGCCCGCTCGGGGAGCAACTCGCGTGCTGCCACCGGTCGCGGCGCACCGGTCCAGCCGGCGACGGCGTTCATACCCGCGATCGCCTCCGTGGCGCTGCGGTGCGCTGCCGCCAATGTGGTCGCGGTCGGGCCGATCACCACGGGTCCGTCGGCGAAGACCTTCGTCAAATCGGTGAGGAATCGGTCGGTCGCAGACAATGCGCCCGACACGATCGCGACCAGCCAGGTGCCGTGAACATCGGATAGCGCGGCGCGGCCATGGCGGCTGACGACATCGCGGACGTCGTCGCCGGTGAGGTCGTTGCGGTCCGGACGCGGCAGACCCACGATCACGGTGGCCGGGGCCGTGGCATCCCAGTTCAACGCGGCGGCCTGCGATTGCAGTTCGGGTCCGGTGTCCCCGCGCACGACGGCGTCGACGACGTTGGCCTCCATCCGGGTGTCCCACGCGCCGCGTGCCTCGGCCTGGTCGGCGTAGGCGGTGGCCGCGGCGAACGCGAGATCCCGGCTGTAGCGCAGGATTCCGGCCGTCAGCGCGGTCAACTGTTCGTCGGAGCGCGCCAGCAGTGGCACCACCTCCTCGCAGTACTCCATCGTGACGCGAACCATCTCGACCGACTGCCGCAGGGCGATCCGGCGCCGGAGATCCTGCGGGACGACCTCGAAAGCCTGGGCGGTGTAGCTGACGTTGCTCTGCGGATTGCGCATCCACTCGACGAAGTTGACCACCGCGGTCTGCACCACCAACTGCACGCTGGCCCGCTGTGATGCCTCGAGGTCGGCGAAGAACGGCAGCCGCTGCTCCATTGCGCGCACTGCCTCGGTTGCCAACCGGCCGGAGTACTGCTTCAACCGTCGCAGCACGACGTCGGGCACCGTTTCGAGCACCTCGACCGTGGATTTCGGCGGGACGAACCGATTGTCGGTCATTGATAAAGGCTACGCCACGCTTCTGGAGGAATCCTCCAAGGAGTGGTCAGGCGACCCCGGGATCCGATGTTTGCTCAGGTGCGGCCATGACATCGTCGATCTGATACTGACGCGCCGCGTCGACGGCGACCGACTGATCGATGTTGCCGTCGCGTGCCAGTCCCTCCAGCACGGCCACCGCGACGGATTCGGCATCGGTGTTGTAATAGCGCCGGGCCGCCGGCCGGGTGTCTGAGAAGCCGAAGCCGTCGGTCCCAAGGGTCACGTACGTACCGGGCACCCACGGCCGGATCAGCTCGGGCACCGCCCGCATCCAGTCCGATACCGCGATGACCGGGCCCACCGCATCCGCCAGCGCGGTGGTGACAAACGGCGTCGCGGCAGGTTGGTCGGGATGGCGCAGCCGCTCCTTCTCGATCTGCACTCCATCGCGGTTCAGCTCGTTCCAACTGGTCACCGACCACACATCGGCGGCGACGTCCCATTCGTCGGCCAGCAGTTGGGCGGCCCGCAATGCTTCGGGCATCGCCACACCGGACGCCAGGATCTGTGCGCTGTGCGAACGCTTCTGCGGCGCGGGCCGGTACCGGTAGATGCCGCGTAGCAGCGCCTCGACATCGAGCCCCTCGGGTTCGGCCGGCTGCACGTAGGGCTCGTTGTAGATGGTGATGTAGAAGTACACGTTCTCCGGTTCTTCGCCGTACATCCGGGCGAGCCCGCTCTCCACGATGTAGGCGATCTCGTAGGCGAACGCCGGGTCGTAGGCCACCACGGCCGGGTTGGACGAGGCCAGCAGCAACGAGTGCCCGTCGGCGTGCTGCAGGCCCTCGCCGACCAGCGTGGTGCGCCCAGCGGTGGCGCCCAGCACGAAACCGCGTGCCATCTGATCGGCTGCGGCCCAGAAGCCGTCGCCGGTGCGCTGGAAGCCGAACATCGAGTAGAAGATGTAGAGCGGGATCATCGGCTCGTTGTGGGTGGCATACGACGTGCCCACCGCGGTGAACGACGCCGTCGAGCCGGCCTCGTTGATGCCCTCGTGCAGGATCTGGCCGACTTCACTTTCCTTGTACGCCAACATCAATTCGGCGTCTACGGCGGTGTACAGCTGCCCGTTGCGGTTGTAGATCTTCAGGCTGGGGAACCACGAGTCCATGCCGAAGGTGCGCGCCTCGTCGGGAATGATGGGGACGATCCGCTTACCAATTTCCTTGTCGCGCAACAGTTCTTTGAACGTCCGAACCGTCGCCATGGTGGTGGCGACCTCCTGGTTGCCCGAGCCCTTCTTCACTGCTTTGTAGGCGTCGGGCCCAGGCAGTGTCAGAACCTTGCTGTGGGTGCGGCGCTCAGGCAGGAATCCGCCCAACGCCCGCCGCCGCTCCAGCATGTAGCGGATCTCGGGTGCCTCGGGGCCGGGGTGGTAGTACGGCGGGAGGTAGGGGTTCTCCTCGAGCTGTTCGTCGCTGAGGGGGATGCGCTGCGCGTCGCGGAAGTACTTGAGGTCCGCCAGCGCAAGCTTTTTCATCTGGTGCGTGGCGTTGCGGCCCTGGAAGTGCGCGCCCAGCGAGTAACCCTTGATGGTCTTGGCGAGGATGACGGTCGGCTGGCCCTTGTGATCGATCGCCGCACGGTAGGCGGCGTAGACCTTGCGATAGTCGTGGCCGCCGCGCTTGAGGTTCCAGATCTCGGCGTCCGACATCTTCTCGACCAGCTGCTTGGTGCGCGGGTCGCGGCCGAAGAAATGGTCGCGGACGTAGGCGCCGTCGTTGGCCTTGTAGGTCTGGTAGTCACCATCGGGCGTGGTGTTCATCAGGTTCACCAGCGCGCCGTCGCGGTCGGCGTGCAGCAGGGTGTCCCATTCGCGACCCCACACCACCTTGATGACGTTCCAGCCCGCCCCGCGGAAGAACGACTCCAGTTCCTGGATGATCTTGCCGTTACCGCGCACCGGGCCGTCGAGGCGCTGCAGGTTGCAGTTGATGACGAAGGTCAGGTTGTCCAGACCCTCGTTGGCCGCCACCTGGATCAGGCCGCGGGATTCGGGTTCGTCCATCTCGCCGTCGCCGAGAAACGCCCACACGTGCTGGTCGGAGGTGTCCTTGATGCCGCGGTCGTCCAGGTAGTGGTTGAAACGGGCCTGATAGATCGCGTTCATCGGGCCAAGGCCCATCGACACGGTGGGGAACTCCCAGAAGTCCGGCATCAAGCGGGGGTGTGGGTACGACGGAAGCCCGCCGCCGGGATGGCTGTGCTCCTGCCGGAAGCCGTCGAGCTCGTCGGCGGTTAGCCGGCCCTCGAGGAACGCACGCGCATAGATGCCGGGCGATGCATGGCCCTGGATGTAGATCTGGTCGCCGCCGCCGGGATGCGCCTTGCCTCGGAAGAAGTGGTTGAACCCGACCTCGTAGAGCGCCGCAGAGGACGCGTATGTCGAGATATGCCCTCCCACACCGACTCCCGGGCGCTGCGCGCGGTGCACCATGATCGCGGCGTTCCACCGGATCCAGGCTCGATAGCGGCGTTCGACGTCCTCGTCGCCAGGGAACCACGGCTCCAGCTCGGTCGGGATGGTGTTCACGTAGTCGGTCGACGTCAGCGCCGGGATGGCCACCCGTTGTTCGCCGGCACGTTCTAGCAGCCGCAACATCAGGTAGCGGGCGCGGGCGGGGCCGGACCGCTCGAGTAGCTCGTCGAACGACTCCAGCCATTCGCCGGTCTCTTCGGTGTCGATGTCGGGCAGATACGATGCGACACCCTCACGGATCACTCGAACCCGGTCGGGTTCGGCTGCACTGCTGGAGTTTTGGGCCAGGTCTTGGCGCGCGAACTCGGTGGTCAACTTCCGCTCCTTGTTAGGCGGTGTACGTGCTGTGGTGATCGGCGCGGATGTTTTCTGCGATTCCCACCTGGTGGTCACTTTGCACATCTTGCGTGCACAGTCCCCTCATCCTTCTCCAATCCTGCACGACATGCACCGGTGGGGGTGGGGACTGGATGAACCCGCGATCGCGGAGCGGACCCGGTAACGTCTGCAGACCGTGCTGACCGGTTGGCTGTGTCCGAGACGCCTGCGGATCGCCGCTCTCGTGGTCGGCAGTTCGGCCGCCGCGGCGATGATCATCGTGGGCTGTAGCAGTGTCACCGAAGGGACGGCGTCGGTCGACGCCGCGGATGCCCCCGTCTACAAGGCGTCGGTGTCGGCGTCGATCAGGGAGTCGGCGGCCAGTTCAAGTGCGCGCGAGTCCGAGCGGCAGGAGTCGCTCACCCGGGAGGCGGTGCACACGTCGTGTGAGTCGTTGAGCACCAGCAGTGTGGACGCGATCACCGCCGTCAACGCCTACGTCGACGCCTTCAACCAGAGCGCTGCCGACGCCGACGCCAAGGCCGGTCCGGCGATCGACGCGCTCAACCACAGCGCCGACCTGGTGGCCCGCAGTGTGTCCGATCCGCTGAGCCCGGAGTTGAGGGACGCAATGAACGCCTGGGTCGATGCCGCAAGGGGCGTGGCGGTGGCGATCGCGGGCAATTATGGGTCCGATGAATTCAACGCCGCGATCACCCGGCTGAACGAATCGAAGACCACAGCGCTGAATCTCTGCGATGCGGCATATTGAACGAAAACCACGGCGCTCAATCTCTGCGATGCGGCATATTGACTTAGATCGACGAACCTGGCCGCCAGTGAGTGGCTGGAGCACCTCGTCGTGCGACGATAGGGCTGGACGCACAACGCGCCGAGCTGGCTGAAGGAGGACCGACGGTGGTCGCGGCGGAGGACGCCCCGAGCTACGCCCTCAGACTGGGCATCCAAAAAGATCAGGTTGTGCAGGAGTTGGGCTGGGACGAGGACACCGACGACGACATCCGGGCCGACATCGAGGATGCGTGCGGGGGTGAGCTGCTCGACGAAGACGCCGACGAGGTGATCGACGTCGTGTTGTTGTGGTGGCGCGATGACGACGGCGATCTCGTCGACCGCCTGATGGACGCCATCACCCCCCTGGCTGACGATGGCGTGATCTGGGTCGTCACCCCGAAGACGGGCAAGCCCGGACACGTGCAGCCTGCCGAGATCGCCGAGTCCGCACCGACCGCGGGGCTGATGCAGACCTCGTCGGCCAATCTCGGTGGTTGGATCGCCAGCCGGCTGGTGCAGCCGAAATCGAAAGCGGCCGGCAGGCGATAGACGTTGATCGACGTCGGCAGCGAAGCGCCGGATTTCACCCTGAAGGACCAGAACGGGCAGCCGGTCACATTGAGCGACTTCCGGGGCGTCAAGGACGTGCTGGTGGTGTTCTTTCCGCTGGCGTTCACCGGGATCTGTCAGGGCGAGCTCGACCAGATTCGTGATCATCTGCCGGACTTCGAGAACGGTGACACCGCCACGCTGGCGATCTCGGTGGGTCCGCCGCCGACCCACAAGGTCTGGGCAACCGAGAGCGGCTTCCTGTTTCCGGTGCTCTCGGACTTCTGGCCGCACGGCGGGGTGGCGCAGGCCTACGACGTGTTCAACGACGACGCCGGGTTCGCCAACCGCGGGACCTTCGTGGTGGACCGCACCGGCATCGTCCGATTCGCCGAAATGAAGCAGCCGGGTGAGCCGCGCGATCAGGCGGTGTGGACCGACGCCTTGGCGGCGCTTCGGTCGGAGTAGCGGATTTCCCGTCGCAGGTCATGGGCGTATAGCCTGCCCTGCAAGGGCGCGTAGCTCAGTGGTAGAGCTCTGGTTTT
>CAVRIH010000003.1:0-259857 GCA_963721195.1 uncultured Actinomycetota bacterium
ACCAGGTGCTGCCCGACGGGTCCAGGCGCGACACCGTCGTGTACTCGATCCTGGACATCGAGTGGCCGAATGAGGTGCGCAACAACCTGCGGTATCGATTGACGCGTCACTGACGTCCGGGGTGGCGAGTTGCACGCCGGAACTGCGGACAGATCGCGATTCGGCTCGAATTGGCGACCTGTCCGCAGTCTCGGTTGCGGCTACTCGGAATCGACGGTGGTCGGCTCGATCGACTGCTGGCGGCCGCTGTGAGCGACCTCGATCTTGCGCGGCTTGGCCCGCTCGGCGACCGGAATCGTCACGGTCAGCACGCCGTTCTCGTATGTCGCCGAAATCGCTGTTGCGTCAATGCCTTCCCCGAGGGAAAGCTGTCTGCGGTAGGTGCCGAAGAAGCGCTCATTGGCGAGCCACTGGGCGGCATCTTCTGATCGGGCGGTGCGATGCGCGGAGATCGTGAGGGTGCCGCTGTCGACGTCGACATCCACCGATCCCGGGTCGATCCCCGGTAGATCCGCGGTCAGCACGTAATGGTCGTCGATCTTGCACAGGTCCATCGGCATGAACCGAGGGGTGCGAGCTGATCCGGTCTGGCTGGTCAGCCCCGGGTCAACGCATCAAGGTCACTGAACGGATCAAAACGAAGCACAGTAATCCACCTCCTATGTCACCCAGGCCCGCCCCTCTGGCGGGCGACTAAATCACTGTGCACCTGCGAGGTTAGCACTCACATGGGGAGAGTGCCAGAAATTTTTCAGCAGATTTTTGGCCGGCTTGAAACTAGCGGTCCAGGTTGCGCAGTGGAAGGACGTTCGCCACGTAGCGGTTGCGCATCATGCACGTCAGCACCGAGTCCGAATCGGCCGCCGCACGCCGTGGGGTGAGGATGCACCGCCGGGCCTTCGGGTGCCTGGTACCACCGCTGCGCCCATTGGAGCGCGGTCACCAGTACCGGGAAACAGCGCGCGGCCCTTCTCGGTCAGGCGATACCGGTTCTCGGACATCTCGAACACTCCGTTGGCCGTGAAGATCGACAACCGGTCGGCGATCGAACTCGGAGGGGCACCCAGCTGCGCTTGAAAATCGGTGAACCGGCTCATCCCGACAAACGCCGCGACCAGCAGCGCGAAACCCCAACGGTTTCCCATGACGCTCATGGTCTGCGGGAACAGTCCCGCGGTCTGATCGGACGCAGAGCGCCGCCGGGTGGCCGCCACAGGTATCGAACGCGGCCAGGATCCGCTCGGGCCCCATTGTGCGACAACGGCTTTCTCACTCGCTGTCTCACCGCAGGAGCCACAGGTGACGACGGGCGTGAAGTCGCCACCGCAGGTGGTGTGGCGCATGTCGGGTAGTGGATCGTTATGGTCGGGCACCCAGTGCCGCTCCCACTCCCAGATCGACACCAGCACCGGCCACAGCGACCGAGAGCGCTCGGTGATGACGTACTCCGAACGTGGCGGATTCGACTGGTAGGACTGACGTTCGAGCAGCGCCTCGTCGGTCAGCGACCGTAGTCGCGCCGTCAGCACCGAGTTCGAAATGGGCAGTCGCGACCGGAAGTCGCCGTACCGCGTCGCACCGAGGAGCGCCTGCTGGACGACGAGCAGCGTCCACTCGTCACCGAGCAGCCCCAGCATGCGCGCGACGGCGTTGGGACCCGGCTCGGCCACCTACAGGCCGATCGCGCCGGCCGCGGTGTCGCTGTCTCGCCAGCGTCGCAGCTCCGACCCCGGTGCCCACGTGGAGTGTGTTCCGCTGGAAATCCGTTCCGGTAGAGCAAGTTTGCACACCGGTCCGTCGGCGACTCGGGCGGCGTCGAACACCAGGCAGTACGAGGCGTCGGCGGTCATGTCGGTGGTCAGCGTCACCAGGTAGCCGTCGTCCTCCGCAGCACTCCCGACGCGCGGCGCCATCGCCGTCTCGCTGCCGTAGACCCCGTCGCCGAATGCGAACCGTTCCTCGGTGCCGGTCTCGAGGTCGTGCTTCACCAACCCGTCGAACAGGAACCATCCCGGCTTGCCCGTTGCGGCATAGGTGTAGCGGTACTTGCCGCCGGCGTAGCCGCCGTTGATCATGCCGAACTCGGTGGTGGAAGTCCGACAGCCGCTCTTCGCGCGCCTCTCCGGTGACGAGGTTGAACCGCCAGCGGTGAAGGTGGGTCTGCAACCCGTCGAGGGCGAGGTACCGAAATGCCTTCTTGTACTTGTCACCCGTAAGAGTGTCGACCGGGTTCGGTTCGCCCTCGAAGAACCCGTCGAGCACGATCTCGTCGCCGTCCTCGTAGGCGTTGACCCAATGCAGCACGAACGTCGGGTCGGCTTCGAACCAGCGGATCTCCTCGGATCCGACCACGGCGCGGGATGACCGCGAACCGTGACGGCATGTCGCGGTGAAATCCGGGTAGGTGCACGCCGGCTTGGAGCAGCTTGGGATCCCAGAACAACGGAAAGTCGTTGAGGATGGCGTAATTCTCGGTGAACGCCATGTCGTGGGGGAGTCGCGGGCCGGGAAGCGGAATGTCCGTGAGGTGCACCAGATCGTTGGCGTCGTCGACGACGCCGTAGCGCATGTACGGCGCCTCCTTGCTGTAGGTGAAGAACAGCAACTCGCCTGTGCGATCGTCGACCTTCGGATGTGCCGAGACTCCCCAGTCAAACGGGAAGCCGCCGCCCCAGTCCTCTTTGCCCAACGTGTCCCCGGTGAAGGGGTCGATGCGGTACATGTCGCCGCATTGGTAGTGGCTCGTCAGCGCCCTGCCGCGGTGCACGATCACATCGGTGCTCGACGCGTCCTTCATCAACGTCCGTGCGCCCCAGCCGTAATCGCGTTTCGCGAGCTGAATCGGTTCGGCCAGGCCCGGCCACAGCGGGCCGCCTTCGTCGTTCTCGGCGGCGAAGCCGTCGGTGCGGACGAACCTGTTGCGGTAGAACGCCTTTCCGTCGCGGAACCCGACGATGTGCACCATGCCGTCCCCGTCGAACGGGTGGTAGAACTTCAGCGCCGGATGCAGTGGGTTCTCGGTGTTGCGCAGGTACACGCCGTCCAGGTCGTGCGGGATCTCGCCCTCGACGGCGCTGCAGGTCGTCGGCGTCCCATTCGGTGGTCTGCGGCCGCCACGGTCCGGTGCGGTAGGGGTGGTCGTCGTCCTCGGGCAGGGTGGACAGGTACTTGCCGACGATCGAGACGTCGGCCCCCAAACCTGAAGTCATCTCACACTCCGCTCACGACGAAACTGACGGTGGTGGCGGTGCTGCCGCCGAAGTTCAACGTGCCGAACGTCTTTGCGCCCTCGACCTGGTAGTCGCCCGCGCCGTCGCTGACCTGTTTGGCAGCGTCGAGCAGCATTCGCACGCCGGATGCGCCGACGGGATGCCCGCCGCCGATCAGGCCGCCGCTGGGGTTGATCGGCAGCCGTCCGCCGATCTCGATCTCGTTGTTCTCGATCGCTTTCCACGATTCGCCGGGGTCCGGTGAGGCCGATGTGATCGATGGCCAGATACTCGCTGGGGGTGAAGCAGTCGTGCACCTCGAAGCCGTCGACGTCGTCGAGGGTGACCTGAGCGCGGTCGAGCGCGTCGAGCACCGCCCGTCGTACGTGGGGCATGACGTACGGATCGTCGGCGGAATGGTCGAGCTTCTGCTGCAGGCCCAGGCCGACGGTGCGGTGGCCCCAGCCGTCGATCCGCCCGATCGGGCGCGCGCTGGGGTGATCGCGCAGCCATTCGTCGGTGACGAGGACGATTCCCGGCGCCGCCGTCGGTCATCTGGCTGCAGTCGAAGCGACGCAACCGGCCTTCGACGACGGGGTTGGTCTTCATCGTCGCCGGTGAGCGGATCCGGAACCGTCCACTCCCGGGTCTGTGCGTTGGGGTTGGCGCGTGCGTTGGCGAAGTTGAGTTGGGCGATCGCGCGAAGGTGGGTCTCGTCGATGCCGTAGCGGCGGTCGTATTCGGCGGTCACCTGATCGAACATGTGCGGCCACATGAACTTGGCGTCGGCGCCCTCGTGGTCGGTCCAGGCGGCGGCGCCGAGGTACTGGGCGGCGGTGTCGCCGGGCACCGTCTTCTCCAGTTCGACGCCGACGACGAGCGCGGTTCGGTAAGCGCCGGATCGAAGATCTGCGATGGCCGCCAGCGTGGCGACACTGCCCGAGGCGCACGCGGCTTCGTGCCGTGAGGCGGGCGTGTCCCACAGTCCGTCGTTCACGGTGGCAGGCATCGCGCCGAGGTGTCCCTGCCGGGCGAACATCTCGCCGAAGGCGTTGCCGAGGTGCACGACGTCGATCTCGGACGCGTCGACCTTCGTCGCGGCAAGTGTGGAGTCCACCACTTCGGCGGTCAGATCGGCGAAGTCGTGTCCTTCGCGGGTGAGGTTGCGGGCGAAATCGCTCTGATACCCGCCGAGGATCCAGACGTTGGCGCTGCCCATGACACTGACGGTACTACAACTAAGAGAGTGACTCTGAGGGCTTCTAGGGGACGGCCCCGTCGGCACTAGGTCTGAACCGACGGAACCTCAGCTGCGTAGTGGTCGACCACCACGCGAGCCTGTACCGAGGCTGCCCGCTGTGTGATATGACAAACGTTCGTGTACTGGACAGCCGGAATGGGAAGTCTGTAGCGATGACCGAAGTACGGAACCACGATCTAGCTCAGCGGATGGCCGAGCTGGCGCGTGCCGCGGCGTCGCCGCGCAGCGTCGAGGAGGTTCTGTCGGACGTCACGGCGATGGCGAAGGAGCTGATTCCGGGAGTCGACACAGCGGGCGTGTTGCTCGTGGGCAAGGCCGGAAAGTACGAGTCCCTCGCGGGCACGTCTGACCTGCCCCACACGCTCGACGATCTCCAGATGAAGTACGACGAAGGGCCGTGCGTACAGGCGGCGATCGACGACCTGATCGTGCGCACCGACGACTTCCGCAGCGAGGAGCGGTGGCCCCAGTACTCGCCCGCGGTCGTCGAGCTCGGCGTGCTCAGCGGCCTGTCGGTCAAGCTGTACACGGCAGACCGCACCGCGGGGGCGCTGAATCTCTTCGCGTTCAAGCCGCACGCCTTCGACGGCGAGGACGAGACCGTCGCGACCGTGCTCGCCGCGCACGCCGCGGCCGCGATCCTGGCCAGCCGCCAAGGCGAGCAGTTGCAGTCGGCACTGTCGACCAGGGACCGCATCGGCCAGGCCAAGGGCATCATCATGGAGCGCTACGGCGTCGACGACGTGCGGCGTTCGACATGCTGAAGCGGCTGTCGCAGGACAGCAACACCCGGCTGGCCGACATCGCGCAGCAGGTCATCGATACCCGGAGCACGCCTTGACGCGACGCCGCCCGCCGGCGGTCTATGCGCGACATCGTCCGCGAGAACGGACTCCTACTGGCATGCGTCGGCCTGTTCGCGATGTTCTTCGTCGGCATGATCGTCTCCGGAGCCGCAACCTACAACGAGGAACAGACGCGAACACGGATCGAACGAACAGCTCTCGGTGCTGCAGTACTTGACGACCGGGCACTTCGTCGAGGCGACGTTCGAGAACTGGGAGTCCGAATTCCTTCAAATGGGGATGTACGTCGTCCTCACCGCCTTTCTCTATCAAAAGGGCTCGTCCGAGTCGAAACCGTTGAACAAGACTGCGCCCCAGGATGCCGACCCGCGCGAAGCCACCAAAAGGAATTCGCCATGGCCCGTCAGGCGGGGTGGATGGCCGCTGGCCATCTACGAGCACTCGTTGGCGATCGCCTTCTTCGTATTGTTCTTCGCGTCGTGGGCGTTGCACGCAGTCGGCGGCGTCAGCGCCTTCAACGAGGAGCAGATCCAGCACGGACAGCCCGCGATATCTGTTTGGCGATACGTGACCACTGCTCAGTTCTGGTTCGAGTCGATGCAGAACTGGCAGAGCGAGTTCGTCGCGGTCGCGGCGATCATCGGATTGTCGATCTTCCTGCGTCAGCGCGGCTCTGCCGAATCGAAGCCCGTCGCCGATCCGGACCGCGAAACCAGCGCGTGACCGGTGTCAATTCAGCCAAGCGGGTGCGATGACTGAGACGGCGCCCCAACTCCAACCGCTCTATCTGCTCGCGGACAGCCAGCTGCTGTTCTGGAAGCGCAACGGTCGACTGCTCCTCGACGCGGCCCTCGACGGATTGGCTCGGGACACACCAATCAGCGCGGCATACATCGGCGCCTCCAACGGGGACCGTCCGGAGTTCTACGAAATCTTCGAGGCGGCTGTGGATCCGATTGGGATCAACGACCGTCGCATGATCGATTCGTCGTTCGGCCCAGACGACCGCACCTATCTGGAACGTGCACAGTTGATCGTCCTCGCGGGCGGCGATGTGCGTCTTGGCTGGAACATGTTCGAGGAAACCGGCATGAAGGACGTGATCCTGGACCGATACGCGCAAGGGGCTGTGCTGGTCGGTATTTCAGCCGGCGCAGTGCAACTCGGCCTCTACGGCATCGTCGAGACGTCTGAATCCCCGGCGACGGCGCCGCTCGATGTGTTCAAGCTCGTCCCCATGGTCATCGACACGCATGACGAGCAATCCGGATGGGCGCGGCTGTCGCGCACGATTCATCTGCTCGACGGAGCGGCCGCTGGGCTCGGGATCCCCTCCGGCGGCGGCGTCGTCGTGCACGCGGATACCACCATCGAGCCGCTGCGGCGGGCCTCGCACGAATTCCGTTTGGAGTGACGGTCGAGTCACGCACTCACTGTTGTGCCCCGAAGAGGGGAAATGACCCCCGTTGACGTGTCACAATGGGTTTGCCGAACGTATGCCGACCTTCTCCCAGTGAAGGGAGCGATCGTGAGGTCTTCGAGAATTGCCATTAGGTGGCCGGATCGCCATCTATGGGCGGCGCGGGTTTTCGCAAGGCGGGCGAGAATCCTCGGTTTGAACGATCGGTATCCGTGGGCCGCAGGGGTGGTCGCGGTGCCGCTGACGGTCATCGGCTTGGTCGGGGTGGTCATGCTCCCATCGCTGTTCGTGCCACTGCTGTTGCTCGTCGGCGTCGCGTTGGTCGTGATCGAGTACTACGCGGATCAGCAGAAGCCGGGCGAGCACCGGGCGCACGTCGCGTCCAGCACCCGGAAGTGGAACCTCCGGTCGCGCATCGGCCAATCAGGCGATGCAGGGCAGGTCCAACTGCCGCAGCTGCGTACGGAAGCGCGCGCGGACGGGGCGGAAGCCAGAGCCGCAGCCGAATCGCTGGCCTCCGCAGCCCAAGTCCTGGCCGCCGACGCGAGTAAGCAGGCAGACGTCGCCGAAGCGCGGGCGCGGGCAACCGAGCTACATCTACCCCAACGCCCGTGAAGTGCCCCCCGGCAGAGTGCCCCGGCAGAGTGCCCCTGTTCAGAGTGCCCCCGGCAGGATTCGAACCTGCGACACCGGCTTTAGGAGAGCCGTGCTCTATCCCCTGAGCTACGGGGGCCTGACCGGTGGCAGCTTACCGTTCTCGGCGTCTCTCCTGCGCAGCCCGAGATATCAGTTTTGGCAATTTTGACAAAACTTTCCCGAACGCTCCCGACGGACCGCGATTCGCCAGTAGCCTGCCAGCCGTGGAGCTGAAGTTGCAGCGCGTCGGCGCATGGTGTGGAACCGCGATGATCGTCCTTTACAGCGTGTGCTTTTCCGGCATCGCCAAACTCTTCCCGCCGCTGTCGCCGACGGACTCGGCCGAGCAGACCGACGCCTTCCTCGACCACCGAGAACCTCTGGGTGCGCTTCGGGCTCGCGGGGCTCTGCTCGCGGCCGCGCTCGCACTGCCCTTCCACGCTGCGATCGTGCTGCGCCTCCGCCGAGCCGAGGGGCAATGGGGCATGCTGTCGATCACCCAGATGTTCGCGGCGGCGATCTTCACTCCGGCGATGATGTTCTCGCTGATGGCGTTGGCGGCAGCCGCATTTCGAGCCGAACAGCGTGACCCGCAGATCACCCAGGCGCTCAACGATGTCTTCTGGCTGTGGTTCATCGGCATCGTCGGCACCATCGTCATCCAGAACATCACGCTGGCGATCGCGTCGTTCACCGACAAGGGCCGATCCCGCCGACGTTCCCGCGCTGGTACGGCTTCCTCAACCTGTGGGTGGCGATGCTGTCGCTGCCCGGTTGCGTGGTGGTGGCCATGAGCGACGGGCCGCTCGCGTGGAACGGCGTGTTCTCCTACTACCTGCCCGGTCTCGCCCTGATCGTCTGGATGATCGCCACCACCGTCGTGATGCTGAAGTCCATCAAGGCGCAGGAAGCCGCCGAAAGTCAGCTGGCCGCGGCGCCGTGACAGCGGCGTCGACGCTGCCGGGCGATCCATCTGCCCGGCGGATCCCCGGCGAGTCCGGCACGTGGGTGTTCCTGTTCGGCGACATGCTGGTGTTCGGCGTCTTCTTCGTCACCTTCATGGTGGAGCGGGCGAAGGCGCCCGAGGTGTTCGACGTCGCCCGCACGTCGCTGCACATCGGCGTCGGCGTCACCAACACCCTGGTGCTGCTGACCAGCTCGCTGTGTGTCGTGGTCGCTCTCGGCGCGATCCGCGGCGGCGCGAAATCCATTGCGACCAAAGCTGTTTACGCGGCGATCGCGTGCGGCCTGGTGTTCATCGGCCTCAAGGTGTTCGAGTACGTCGCGCTGGCCTCCGGCGGCCACGGGCCCGGCGCCAATGACTTCTTCCTCTACTACTTCATCCTGACCGGACTGCATCTGTTCCACGTGTGCGTCGGTATCGGCGTGCTGGCCTTCCTGTTGACGCAGACCCGCCGCTCCGAACTCAGCGCCACCCGGATGGCAGTCGTCGAGGGCGGTGCGTGCTTCTGGCATCTGGTCGACCTGCTGTGGATCTTCCTGTTCGCACTGCTGTACCTGGTGAGCTGATGAAGGGACCCTCGGTGTTGCAGCTGGTCCGCAACCGGGCGGGCTTCTCCTGGCTGATACTCGTTGCGGCGACGGTCGTCTCGTGGGCCGTCGGCGCCGAACACGGCACCGGCTCGATGGTGGCGGTCGTCGTGTTGGCGATCGCGGCGATCAAGGTGCGTCTGGTCGGCCTGGACTTCATGGAACTGCGCCACGCGCCGATACCGCTGCGCGTGATGTTCGAGACCTACTGCTTCGTCATCTGGGCGGTGCTGTCCGGCCTCTACATCTGGCTTTAGTTAGCGCAATTCGTCGACCATGACGTTGCCGCTTTTCGACCGAACTGTCACCCCGGACGCGCTCGGGTCGGTGGTTTCCGGCACCGTCACCATCGTCTTGCCGGCAGGCGGCGCGGATTGGGCGTGCACTCGATACGGACCCGGGCCGGGCACCCCTACAGTCACGTCGCCATCGGCGATTGCTTCGACGGTGCGTGGCGCGGCACGGAACTCCACCGAGATGCCGACCGGATTCGGTTTCTGCTCTGAACGATTCGGTGACGGCGATCCTGGTGCTCGTGCCGATGTCACCTTGGCGGACGCTGATATCGATCAGGCGGGCCGAGCCACCGAGTGTGACGGCACCAGCGTCGGTCTTGACAACCAGTTGATCGAGGTCGGCGTCGGTGGACAGCGAGCCGGCCCGCTGGTTGACCATGACGCGTAATCCTCGTGCAACGCCTGGCGGGAGAACGACTTTGATCTCTCCGGTGCGGTTGAACCTCAGCAACCCGGAACCGCTGTCGCCGAGCGTGACCCGGTTGTCGGCGTCGTCACCGGCGACTGTCAGCTGCGTGTCATCGGCGCTCGTGACCATGCGCAGGTCGATGCGCGGCTCTGTGGCGTCGACGTCGGTGACGACGACTGAGAGCTACCGGAACGTCGCCAGTGTCGATTGTCAGCGATCGCATATCCACCGGCAGCGCCTGCGTGTCGGTCACGACGCGAACGTTGACGACCACGTACGCAAGGGCGCTCAGGCTGCCCAACAATCCCAGGGATACCAAGGCTGCCATGACGACGAGCAGGACGCGCAGTGCATTGCGGCCGCCGCTGGACAGTACCGGCGGCGAGGCCGGGACGTCGGGCGCTACGTGTGTGTCGTCGATGCTGCTCAGGGCTCCTGCGCGTCGAGGTAGGCGGCTGGGCGCTTCAAATATCAGTACAGCATCAGCAACGGCCTGGCTCGCGTGCGCGTCGTCGTTGACGACCCGACCGCCGCAGAACTTGAACCCAGACGCCCGAGGCCGCCCAGCGCGATGCTCAACATCAAGAGTGCGCTGACGGCCAGCGCGAAGCGCATCGCCGTGCGAGAGCCGCCGGACAGTGTCGGCGGCGGAGGCATCAGCACCGGGGGAGGCGGCACATCCCGTGCCAGGGGCGGTATCCGGTGGTGACGTCCCTGCTGTTCACGGCAGCTTCTGCTCCCTCGCATCGAGGTGGGCGGCGGCACGTTTGAGTATCAGCACGGCGTCGGCCCTGGTGGTGTGCCGGTCGTCGTTGTAGGCAGGCAGGCTAGGCCAGCCTGGCACGTCAATGGAGTTGGCCATCTGCAGCAGCAGGCACTCCAGGCGATCAATTTGCGCTTGTGCCGCGTAGGAATCCATGGCGTGCCAATAACCCGCTGCTGCGCGCAGCGCCCCGCCCAGGCAGAAGCTGCATGGCGTGGCCCCCGTCTCGGCGCGCACCCGGTATCCTCCCGCGCCGACGTGCTCGGTGCGCAGTCGAACCCATTCGCCTGGGGAGCCGACGCAGGCTTGCACCTCCGCGCCGCCGGCGTCGCGGCAATAGGTCCCCTGGGTCCACCCGGCCTCGGCCTCGACGAGCGCGAGCGCGCCCTCGATCACGTCTCGATCAGTCGTCGCGAATGTTGTCATGATTGCAGTCCTTTCGGTTATGACTCGAGGTAGCGCAGAACGGCGAGGACACGGCGGTTTTCGGTGTCATCGGGCGACAGCCCCAACTTCGTGAATATGGAAGCGATGTGTTTTTCGGCGGAGCCGGTCGACATGTGCATGGTCGCGGCGATCGCCGAGTTGGTCCTTCCTTCGGCCATCAGCTGCAGCACCTCGCGTTCGCGGGGGGTGAGCTGATCCAGCGCGTTGCGGCGATGCGATCGCGCAAGTATCTGGGACACGACCTCGGGATCGAGGAGGGTCCCGCCGCCTCCGACTACCGAGACGGCGTCGAGGAACGCGGGTACGTCGGCGACGCGGTCCTTGAGGAGGTAGCCGAAGCCGCGGGTGTCCGAGGCGATCAGGTCGGAGGCGTAGCGCTCTTCGACGTAGTGCGAAAGCACCAACACGGGCGACTCGGGATTTTGGCTCCGCAATAGCGAGGCGGCCCGAATTCCCTCATCCGTGAACGTCGGGGGCATTCTCACGTCGACGATCACAAGGTCTGGCTTTGTCTCGTTGACCAGAGACAGCAAATTCGAAGCGTCTGCCGCGCTCGCCACCATCTCGTGACCGGCGTCGATGAGGATGCGTTCAATACCCGCGCGCAGCAGCGCCGAGTCCTCGGCGATCACGATGCGCATGGCAGCACCGCGGTGACAACTGTGGGCCCCGAGACGGGACTGGAAACCGTGAACGTGCCGCGGGCGGCGCGCACCCGCTCACTCAGACCACGCAGTCCGGTTGCGGTTGCGCTGTCGGCGATCTGCGCGCCACCGCGGCCGTCGTCGAAGATCGACACGTGAAGAGCGCTTTCGGCCTGGTCGCGTCGGACCGTCACGACGGCACGCGAGGCCTGCGCGTGCTTGGCGACGTTGGTGAGCGCCTCGGCGACAACGAAGTACGCCACCGCTTCGGTCTCTGCGGGAATCCGGCCCGGTAGGTCGATGTTCAGGGCCGTCGGGATCCCGATGTTCTGGGCGCGCTGCACCACCGATGAGAGCGCGGCGTCCAGACCCCGGTCAGAGAGGATCGTCGGTGCGATACCGCGCGCGACGTTACGCAATTCCAGCAGAGCGGATTTCGCATCGTCATGGGCCTCGGCCATCAGCGCCTTGGCTGCGGTCGGGTCGGTGTCGAACTTGGTCTGCGCAAGACCGATCGTCATCGCCAGCGACACGAGGCGCGGCTGCACACTGTCGTGCAGGTCACGTTCGATGCGGCGTCGCTCGGTGTCCGCCGATGACACCGCGCCCAGCCTGGCGTCGGCGAGCGCGTTCACCTCATCTTGCAGCATCGCGGCCGACGACGGCGAGAGCAGCCAGAGGTCGATCTTGGCGTCGAGGATGGGCGCGAATACCACGATCGCGCCGGCGGCCACCAACGAGACGACTGCCAACGGCCAGGCCAGCGCGGGCGGGATGAACAACAATCCGGCATCGGCGTCGCTACGTCCTGCGGCGATCGCAGCGGCCGGCGCCAGAAACCCGAATGCCAGCAGGACAAATGCAAGTCCACCGGCTGCCAAGTCGTAGAGCATCCGAAGGAGATGATGCCCGCATCCCTCCCAGAATCGGGTGCTCCCGAGGTCCAGCCACAATTGGTGGAGCCAGCGCTGAAAGCCGCTGTAGGAGGACGTTTTTCGGGGTGGCGTCGGGATATTCATGCCGAACACGGCCTCGCTGCGCACACGTTCGAGCCACCCCACGCCGCGCATCAGGTAGACGAACGCGACCACGGCGATCACAAACCCGATCACCGACGGGATCGACATGATCCCGAGCATCACGATCATGATCGGCACCCACAGCCAGACCGCGGCGATCGCCGCCCCGACGATCATTGACGCGCTGGGCACCAAGCCGATGCAGGGCGGCGCAGACGCGGCGGCCGTGACCGGCACGGCCTTCCCAGCTGTGACTGCGACCATGCTTTCAACGTACGGAACGCCAGGTCGAGGCAACATGGCGATTGCCGGACGAATTAGGGGGGGTTAACCCCCATAAACCGCTTGATGCATCTGCAATCAGCGTACGGCCGGAAGGTGAGCTGACCTCTGTTCGTAGTACCGTCCCACCGTGATGAACTTGGCCTACGACGACCGTGGCGACGGGGAGCCGGTGCTGTTCATCGCCGGTCAAGGCGGTGTTGGACGTACGTGGGAGGTCCATCAAGCGCCGGCATTCCGTGCAGCTGGTTACCGCGTCATCACATTTGACAACAGGGGGGTCGGCGCAACGGCGAATGCCGACGGCTTCACAACGGCGACGATGGTGGCTGACACCGCGGAGCTCATCGAGAAGCTCGACGCCGCTCCCGTTCGGATCGTGGCCGTCTCGATGGGTTCGTACATCGCGCAAGAGCTGATGCTGGCCCGGCCTGAGTTGGTGAGCCAGGCAGCGTTGATGGCCACCCGCGGACGCCACGATCGCGCGCGCGAGTTCTTCCGCACAGCCGAAGAGGATTTCGTCAATGCCGGCCTCCAACTACCACCGAGATACGAAGCCAAACTGCGCTTACTTGAGAATTTTTCACCCAAGACCTTGAACGATGACGAGGCAATTCGGGACTGGATTGACACGTTCACGATGTGGCCCACAAAGTCGACCCCAGGGCTTCTCGCCCAGTACGGCGTTGCGCCGGAGAGGGATCGGCTGCGTGTCTACAAGGTGATCAACACTCCGGTACTGGTGATCGGCTTCGCCGACGATCTCGTGATGCCCCCGCACCTCGGCGCCGAGGTGGCAAAAGCTCTTCCCAATGGGCGGTACCGCGAGATCGCCGATACTGGCCATCTGGGCTTTCTCGAACGGCCGCAGGCGGTGAATTCGGCGATCCTTGATTTCTTCGCTAACGGCACTGTGACGCGGTGAGGCGAGCAGCCCGGTTATTGCTCGATGGTTGAGGGTCTTCCTCAGAACGGGCTGCGATACCGGAGGCACCGAGAACTGTGAATGCTCTTTTCCTGCAACCGAACACGGCTGCCAGCAGCAGCTGGCTAGCGCGACTGGATCGTCACTGGGTCTTAATAATTCGGCTCTTCCATGTGAGGATTCCGAACGGTACACTCCCGCGGCCATTCGAAATTGACGAGGTGCGACCTGAGTTGTCGGTGCGAGGGCGACTTCGATAACGTGCCTCAACGCAGGGGGTATGCATTACGATCCCGTATCGCGTTGGGAACGGGGAGAAATTGGAGGCCAACGGCATGCTTTACTCGTCGAGATCGGGCTTTGCTCCCCGAGGCGCTGCACGGTTGCGGTAGTTGCCGCACGGCTGGCCTTGGATGCTTACCGCATCTGAGGTGCTGCCGTCTGGCGTGTCGCCGCCGATGTGTAGTTGCATGAGCAACTGACATGGCGACGGCATGGAAACGGACGGAGGAGTTCCGATTTTCAGGATTCTGAGGCGGGTGTGGATTCCGCTGCTCATAGTTGTGGTGATCGTCGCCGGAGGCTTCACCGTCTCGAGGCTGCGCACCGTCTTCGGCTCCGAGAATCGTCTCTCGTATTCCGACACTGAACTCGAGGAGCAAGAGCCCTACGACCCCAAGGAGCTGGTATACGAGGTGTTCGGCCCCCCGGGGACGTCGGCAGATATCAGCTATTTCGATACCGATGCTGATCCGATATTTGTCGATGGTGCAAACCTGCCCTGGTCGTCGACATTTGAAATCGACGAGGCATCGATCGTGGGAAACCTCGTCGCTCAGGGCACCAGCGAAAGTATCGGCTGCCGCATCATCGTGGACGGTGAGGTCAAAGCGGAGCGGACCGGCCAGGGAGTCAACGCGTTTACCTACTGCCTGGTGAAGGCCGCATGATAAACCCTCCGGTGAAGCCGCCTCCCTCGCGGATCGCGCGGGCAGTTTATCTACTTGCGGTGCCCATCATCCTTGCGTGGTTGGCGCTCGCCGTCCTCGTGACTGTCGCCGTTCCACAACTGGAGCAGGTCGAGAAAGAACACGCAATATCGCTGACTTCGCCAGACGCGCCGTCGTTCAAGGCGATGGAGCGCATGGGGGAGGCCTACGAGGAATCCCAGTCCAACGGTGTGGCGATGATCGTCTTGGAGGGCGAGCAGCCGCTCGGCGACGACGCACGCGCTTTCTACGACGAATTGATTCGTCAGCTGAGAGCCGATCCGCAGCATGTGGAGCACGTTCAGGATTTCTGGGGGGATCCGCTCACGGCGGGTGCCGCGCAGAGCAACGATGGTAAGGCGACGTATGTCCAGGTGATGCTGGCCGGGGACGTCGGTCAGGCCGCGGCGAACGAATCCGTGGCAGCCGTCCGGGAAATCGTGGATCGGACGCCGCCGCCGCCGGGGGTCACGGCCTTTGTCACAGGCCCGGCGGCGTTCGCTGCGGATCTAGGCCCCACCGGCAACAGGACAATCGTCTTGATCACGGTGGTAAGCCTCGCAGTGATCTTCACGATGCTGCTTCTGTTTTACCGTTCGATTGTCACCGTCGTCGCGTCGTTGCTGATGGTAGGGCTCCAACTGCAGGTGTCGCGAGGAGTTGTCGCCTTCCTCGGCGATCACGAGATTCTCACGCTTACTACTTTCGCGATAAATCTGCTGGTGGCGCTCCTGATCGCCGCCGGAACGGACTACGGGATCTTCTTCTTCGGGCGGTATCACGAGGCACGTCAGGCCGGCGAGGATCGAGAAACGGCCTTTTACACGTCCTACCGAGGCACGTCCAAAGTGGTCTTGGCTTCCGGTGTGACGATCGCCGGAGCGGTTTTCTGCCTGAGCTTTACCCGGTTGCCTTATTTCCAGCCGCTTGGCATCCCTTGCGCGGTCGGCATGCTCGTGGCGGTCGGGGTGGCCCTCACGCTGGTTCCGGCAGTCATTGCCCTCGGCAGCCGCTTTGGACTCTTCGAGCCCAGGCGGAAGGTCACGGCTCGTCGATGGAGGCGGTTGGGCACGGCGATCGTCCGGTGGCCCGCGCCTATTTTCGTCGCGACGACCGCGCTCATGCTCATCGGGCTACTGGCACTGCCGGGGTACAAGCCCAGTTACAATGATGCGGAGTATATCCCCCAGGATATTCCCGCCAATCTGGGATACGAAGCCGCTAAGCGACATTTTCCCGAGTCGCTTATGATGATGCCCGATATCCTGATGGTCGAGGCCGATCATGATATGCGGAATTCGGCAGATTTTCTGGTATTGAATAAACTCGCCAAAGGTGTCCTCGACGTTCCAGGCGTTGCCAGGGTGCAGGCCCCAACTCGGCCGGCGGGGGAGCCGCTCCCACACACGACGATACCGTTCATGCTCAGCATGGCCCAGGCTGGTCAGCTACAAATTATGCCGTTCCAGAAAGAACGTATGGCGGACATGCTGAAGCAGGCTGACGAGATGACGAAAACAATAGCCCTAATGCAGCGCATGTACGGCTTGATGCAACAGTTGTACGAGACGACTCATCGTATGACCGCCACAACGCACGAACTTGAAGATGTCACGAACGAGTTGCGGGATCACATTGCGAATTTCGACGATTTCTTCAGGCCAATTCGCAATTATTTCTACTGGGAGCCGCACTGCTACAACATTCCGATCTGTTGGGCGATCAGGTCCATATTTGATGTCATCGACGGCGTTGACCAGGTCACCGTTAAGATGCGTGATCTTGTCGTCAATCTCGATCAATTGGATGCGCTCATGCCGCAGCTGATGGCCCAGTTCCCGCCGATGATCGAGACAATGGAGAGCACGCGGACAATGATGCTGACCATGCACAGCACCATGTCCGGGATGTTTGCCCAGATGGAGGAGGGCGGCGAAAACGCCACCGCGATGGGCAAAGCTTTCGACGCCGCAAAAAACGACGATTCCTTCTACATTCCACCGGACATTTTCAAGAACAAGGATTTCAAAAAGGTCATGGAGGTGTTCCTGTCTGACGACGGGAAAGTGGCGCGCATGCTCATTTCACAACGGGGCGATCCCGCAACGCCCGAGGGCATTGCGCGGGTCGAACCGATATATACCGCGGCTGAGGAGGCGCTGAAAGGAACCCCGCTAGAAAACGCGCAAATCTATCTCACCGGCACCGCAGCGATGGCGAAGGATTTGGTTGAGGGCTCCACGTACGATCTATTGATCGCGTGTGTCGCTGCGCTTTGTCTAACCTTTATCATCATGCTGATTATGACGCGCAGTTTTGTCGCGGCCCTGGTTATTGTGGGCACGGTGGCGGTCTCGCTGGGCACGGCTTTCGGGCTGTCCGTGCTCATTTGGCAGCATATTCTCGGCATGCAAGTGCACTGGGTGGTACTCGCGATGTCCGTGATCATCCTGTTGGCGGTCGGTTCGGACTACAACCTGCTGCTGGTATCGCGAATGAAAGAGGAAATAGGCGCGGGGATAAACACGGGCATCATCCGGGCGATGGGCGGCACCGGCAAGGTCGTGACGGCCGCGGGCCTGGTGTTCGCCTTCACGATGTTGTCGATGTTGGTGAGCGACCTACTCACGATGGGCCAGGTGGGTTCCACTATCGGGCTGGGTTTGCTGTTCGACACGTTGGTGGTGCGTGCGTTCACAACGCCTTCGATCGCTGCGCTGCTGGGACGTTGGTTCTGGTGGCCGCAACACGTGCGCCCCCGTCCCGCGAGTGCGATGCTTCGGCCGTACGGGACCCGCCCGGTGGTGCGTTCCCTGCTGCTGAGCGAAGAGCGCCAGGGCCGCTGAAGGCCGCATGAGCGATTATCAGGCGCGAAACCGTCCGCGATATGTTGCGCGGGCGGTTCATCGATTGGCAGTGCCCATCATCATTGGGTGGGTGGCGCTCACTGCCATCCTGTTCTTCGCCGTTCCTTCACTGGAACGGGTTGGGCAGGAACGTTCCGTATCGCAGGTTCCCAAAGATGCGCCGTCTTACCAGGCGATGAAGCACATGGGCGAGGTATTCGAGGAATCCGATTCCGACAGCTTCGCGATGATCGTCTTGGAGGGCCAGCAACCGCTCGACGCGGACGCGCACGCCTACTACGACGAATTGATTCGTCAGTTGCGAGCCGACCCGAAGCACGTAAATCACGTGCAGGACTTCTGGGGGGATCCGCTTACGGCGCCGGGTGCGCAAAGCGGTGATGGCAAGGCCACGTATGTCCAGGTGAATCTCGCAGGTGACCAAGGCGAGGCCTTGGCGAACGAATCCGTGCGGGCCATCCGGGAGATCGTGGACCGGACGCCAGCGCCGCCTGGGGTCAAGGCCTATGTCACGGGTCCCGCGCCGTTGCTGACGGATATGAACGACGCCGGCAACGAATCCATTTTCAAGATCACCGTGGTCACCGTCGTGGTGATCTTCCTGATGTTGCTTTTTATGTACCGTTCGATCTTCACCGTGATTTTCGTTTTGGTCACGGTCGGGATCCAAGTGCAGGTGGCCCGAGGAGTCGTCGCGTTTCTCGGCGACCACGAGATTCTTGAACTTTCGACGTTTGCCGTTAGTTTGCTGGTATCGCTCGGGATCGCGGCCGGCACGGACTACGGGATATTTTTCTTCGGTCGCTATCACGAGGCGCGTCAAGCCGGTGAGGATCGGGAAACGGCCTTTTACACCACGTACCGCAGCGTTGCCAAGGTGGTCTTGGCCTCCGGCGTGACTATCGCTGGAGCGATCTACTGCCTGAGCTTTACTCGGCTGCCCTATTTCCAGACTCTGGGCGTCCCTGGCGCGGTGGGCATGCTCATGGTGGTCGCGGTGGCTGTCACGCTGGTTCCGGCGGTTATTTCGGTGGGAAGCCGCTTCGGGTTGTTCGAGCCGAAGCGGCAGGTCGCGGTTCGTCGATGGCGGCGGGTGGGCACGGCGATCGTCCGGTGGCCCGCACCCATTCTCGTTGCGACGTGCGCACTCGCACTTGTCGGGCTACTGGCGCTGCCGGGATATACAACAAGCTTCAACGACCGGCTGTATGTTCCCCAAGATATTCCCGCTAACCAGGGGAATGCGGCCGCTGAGCGTCATTTTTCCCCGTCGCGGATGATGCCCGAGATCCTCATGGTCGAGTCCGATCATGATATGCGCAATCCGACAGACTTTATCGTATTGCACAAACTAGCCAAGGCAGTCTTCGCTGTTCCGGGCATTTCCAGAGTGCAGGGCATAACTCGGCCAGAGGGAAACCCGATCGAACACACCTCGATACCGTTCATGATCAGCTTGCAAATGGCCAGCCAGGTCCAAATGTTGCCATTTCAGGCGAACCGCGCGGAGGGCATGCTTAAGCAAGCCGACGATATGACCAAAATGATAAATATCATGCAGAGTCAGTACGCCATTATGCAACGGATGACGGATTTGACGCACCGCATGGTCGGCACCACGCATGAAATGGAAGCCACCTTGAACGAATTGCGGGATTCCATTGCGAATTTCGACGATTTTTTTAGGCCAATCCGCAATTACCTCTACTGGGAACCGCACTGCTACAACATCCCCATCTGCTGGGCGTTTCGATCCCTATTTGACTCGCTCGACGGCGTCGACCGGATCAGCGTTAAAATGCGTTCACTCGTCGAGAACCTCGACCAGTTGGACGCGATCATGCCGCAGATGATGGCCGAGTTCCCGGTCATGATCGAGAGCATGCAGACGATGCGAATCATGTTGCTGACGATGCATAGCACCATGTCCGGGGTCTTGTCCCAGATGCAGGAGACGAGCGCGGACGCGACCGCGATGGGCAAGGCTTTCGACGCCGCCAAAAATGACGACTCCTTCTTTCTACCTCCGGAAGTTTTTGAGAACGAGGACTTCCAGCAGGCCACGAAACTGTTCTTTTCGCCGGACGGAAGGGCAATGCGTCTAATCATTTCGCATAGGGGTGACCCTGGGACGCCCGAGGCGCTTTCGCGGATCGACGCGATAAAGGAGGCGGCCGAGGAGGCGCTCAAGCAGACTCCACTGGAGAATGCGAAGTTGTATCTGGGCGGGACCGCGGCGACTTACAAGGACATGCAAAGCGGCTCCCTCTTCGATCTCTTGATTGCGGGAGTTGCTGCGCTTTGTCTTATTTTCATCATCATGGTGATCATCACACGAGGTTTTATCGCCGCCCTGGTTATTGTCGGCACGGTGGCGCTTTCGTTGGGCGCGTCCTTCGGGCTGTCCGTGCTCATTTGGCAGCATATTCTCGGCATCGAACTACACTGGCTCGTGCTGGCGATGTCGGTGATCATTCTTTTGGCAGTGGGCTCTGATTACAACCTTCTGCTGGTGTCTCGGATGAAAGAGGAAATAGGCGCGGGCATAAACACGGGCATCATCCGGGCAATGGGCGGTACCGGTAAGGTGGTGACGTCGGCGGGCTTGGTATTCGCCGTCACCATGATTTCTATGGTGGTCAGCGATCTGCGCATCATCGGCCAAGTGGGGACCACCATTGGGCTGGGTCTGTTGTTCGACACGTTGGTGGTGCGTGCGTTCATGACGCCGTCAATCGCCGCACTGCTGGGACGCTGGTTCTGGTGGCCGCAGATAGTTCGTCCCCGCCCTGCCAGCACAATGCTTCGTCCGTACGGACCCCGCCCGCTGGTACGTTCTCTGCTCAGGAGAGATCGATGACGTCCAGCTCATCCACTGGTGCGGATGCCGCTAGATCGAACTGCCGGTGCAGGCTCCTAAAGAGGAATGACGTTCGACCGCACTCTCGGTGATAGATGCTGTTGAGCGTCCCCTCGACCACCGAGGACTGTGAAGCCCGTCGGCTTGAGCTGATTCTCCAGGACTCGTAGCTTCTTCAGCGGCTCCAACGCGCGAAACCGCTGCCTAAGCGATTCGCCTGCGAACAAGTCTTCCGTCGTCTGGCACAGGTAACGCATGTCGCCCGTCTCCACTTCGTTGAGGTCGACCAACTTGCTCGAGTCGAGCAAGTTGACGTTGTTGACGGCGGCCCAATCGAGTTCTGTGCAATCTTGGAGCACGCCAATAATCTCTTCGAAGCGGTATGCATTCACGATCGGATGGAGGTACGCGTCCACATCGATACTGACCTGGCTCACCTCGGTTTTTGCTTGCGCTGCGGAGCTACCGTATTGCTTGACCTCGAGATTTACTCCCAAATCGCGCAGCACTTGCAAACCAGCGTCGAACCCCTCCGAGCGATTCCAGAGCGTCAAGAGGGTTTGTCGATCGAGTAATCTTTGGTGTTCGCCCAGGGAGTGATACAGCCAGAGGATTAGAATTCCATCCTCGCCGAGCAGGGACGAAAGGAACTGTATCCCGCGACTCGGATCCTCTAAGTGATGTACGACGCCGATCGAAAGAATGAGGTCGAACGCGGATGTCGGACTGAAATCCAGCATTTCGGATCTGCAGAACTCGACGTTCCGAATTCCGTGTTTTTCACTCAGGGCTTCAGCCACCGCGAGTGAGGCTGCAGTCATATCGAGCCCCACAAACTGTGCTTTGGGATAGCGCCGGGCCACTGCAAGAAGCCGCTGGCCGGTGCCACAACCGGCGTCTAGTATTCGTTTCCCAGACAGGTCGTCTTCGCCGAAGACCGTATACAAGCTATTTGCGACGTCCGCGATTAGAGTATCGCCCACCGTGGGGCTTGGGTACGGATAGGCCTCGTACATCGTTCGCACGTCGCCCACCGTTCCTGCTGCTGCGTTCTCAGACATGGTCCCTCCCGATCGGTTGGCGCACCGATGCTAGTACAGCAACGGTGACTGTTAGCGGGTATTGGAAGAGGCCGACGTGGCGACAGCGCCATGTGAAGGTCAACCGCCGATTGCCCGATTCGCCAAAGCCGATTTCCCGCAGGCACTCTCGAGGACCAGTGCCGATGATGCTGCGCTCCGTCCGGTCTCCTCGGCGCCCCTTGCCAGGACCCCAAGTTGTGGGCGGCAATCGACTCTCCGGAGCGGGTGTTGGCACGCCGGTCTGCCCAGTACCCACGTCTTTGGTGTGTGGTCGGCGTAACGATGGCAAGGAACGCAACGATGGTTAGAGAGGTTAGGAACGCGTAGGTAAGGTTTAGGTAGGCCGATGTCAGTCAATGTGATCGGCCAGAGAGAGGGGAAATCCACATATGAACAAAATGTCGTTGACCAAACTGGGCGTCGCGGTTGGGGGACTGGGAATGGTACTCACCGCAGGTGCCGGGATCGCGTCCGCACAGCCCGATCTGGGTCCGGCCGTGGACACCACCTGCAGTTACGAGCAACTGGTGGCGGCGCTAAACGCGCAAGATCCGTCGATGGCTGCGGCATTCAACTCCTCGCCGCAGATGCAGGCCGGTATTCGTCAGTTCCTCGCCTCACCGCGGGATCAACGTGCGCAGATGGCGCAGCAGGTCGCGAGCATGCCAGCGAATCAGCCCCTCCTTCCAACTCTGACAACCGTTTTCAGCACCTGCAATAACTTCTGATCGGTTTGGGCACGAGCTTTAGCTTTCGCCCATCCTGGTATCGGGGCTAGGACGATTCGGTATTGCTTCTGAATTCCTCGCGGTGGCTGAGTCGGCCCGGTCCGTCGCCAGAAGCGGTTCCGGGCTGATTCAGACATAGACACTGAAGTCTGAGGTCACTTGGTACCGGTTCCGTTGGCGTAGGCCAGCAACGGCTGGTCATCACGACGGTTAGGCGATAGCACAGACGCCCAAACCCCTTGGCAAGGGCTGCATCGGGGCACGCGGCCCCGACATGAACGCGTGGCCTATCCGCTGAGCGACACCCAGCCCCGCATTGTCGACGGCGTCAGTAACGTGATTGCTAGCGCTCCTTGGACTCCTCGTCGTCGCCGCTTCCGGGCCCGCGCCCGTGCGCCTCTCCCGCCAGGGCGTTGGTGACCGTTCGCGGCCCTGACGAGCGCCGAAATCATGGTCATCAAGAGACCCCTACCTGCCCAATTGTGATTCTGCATAGGGCAAAATCCACCGTCGGCCTCCCCAACGTGCGCCCCGCACCAATGGCTGAGCCACCTTTGCTGAGTTGCAGGGGAACCGCACACCAGGAACTTTGCCGAAACGCCGGAATTATGCTGTCGGGCTTCAGTATGGTTTGGGGCGGTTCCACTCATATCGACTAGATGGTCTGGAGGATCGTGAGCGTCAATCCCTTCGACGACGACAACGGCAGCTTTTTCGTGTTGGTCAACGACGAGGAGCAACACAGCTTGTGGCCGACTTTCGCTGATGTTCCAGCCGGCTGGCGGGTGGTTCACGGCGAAGCGGACCGCGCCGCCTGTCTGGACTACATCGAACAGAACTGGCCCGATATACGACCGAAAAGTTTGCGCGAGAGGCTTGCCGCGGATCGGGGTTCTGAGACATAAGCCGGTCGGGTAGGGGGAGTCCGAATGGATCTTGATCACGGGGTACTTCAGCCAACGCGCCAGCAGCCGATAGAACTTGACGATGGGGTACTTCCGCTCACGCGCGAGCAGCTAGGTATATGGCTTGCCCAAGAAACGGGTGACTCCGGTACGGAGTGGCAGCTTGGCCTATTAGCGAAAATCGAGGGCACCATAGATCGCGACGCCCTTGAGTGGGCGGTTCGCCGAGTGGTGGCAGAGGCGGAGCCAGTCCGGGCATCGTTTTTTGAGGTTGATGGTCAGGTTTTCCAAAGGGCGATCGATTACCCGGATGTCGACTTGGCCTTCTACGACGTCAGCAGCTCAGGCGACCCCGTTCAGGAAGCCCACCGGATAGCGTTTTCGATCCAAAACGCGCCAATGCCGTTCACCGGTCCCTTGTTCAAATTCGCGCTGTTTCGGACGCGACTCGATGAGTTCTACTTTTTCGGGTGTGGTCACCACATAGTCGTAGACGGATCCGGTATCGCCCTGATTGGCCAGCGGATTGCGGCTGTTTACTCTGCGGTTGTTTCTGGCGAGGCCGTCCCTCCTTCCTTTTTCGGCTCTTTGCAGGACCTCGTTGACTGCGAGTCGACATACGACGCGTCAAATGAGTATCTCGAAGATCAGGACTATTGGACTAGGAATCTTCCACCAGAAAGCGGACAGAATTATCCGTTGCCCCAAACCGGGGGCGAGCGCGATCCGTATCAGGCTTCTGCGTCGGTCCAATTGGACCCTGCGGTCCTTCGCCGAGTTGAAGATTTGTCCCACCTGTGGAACGTGCCGCGATCATCGATCATCACCGCGGCGTGCGCTCTTTTGGTGCGGGGATGGTGCGCTGAAGGCTCAGAGGTGGTACTCGACTTCCCGGTCAGCAAGCGAGTAAGTCCGGAATCGAAGACGCTTCCCGGAATGGTTTCCGGGGTTGTGCCGCTGGCGCTGAGGATTTCGCCGGAATCTACGGTTGCCAGTTTTTGTGAGCATGTGGACACGCGGATACGCGAAGCGTTGCAACATCAAAGGTTTCCGGTGCAAGCCCTTGAGCGCAAAGCCCGTGTCCGCGGACCAGGGCAGCAATCCGAAAGGGTGAGCGTTAATTTCCTCCCATCCACAATTGTTCTGCCCTTCGGTGGTATCCCGGCGACGGCGTCGTTCACCAACCCTGGCCTCGTGGGCAGCTTCGGGCTCATCTTCTCTAGTGCCGGTGACCAGCTCTTTCTCAGCACAATGGGTGGCGGTCAGCCGTTCTCAAGTTTTGACGTCTCCGACCTAGCGGATCGTTTGCAGCGCGTGTTGGTGGCAATGACCTCGGATCCGACGCGGCGCTTGTCGTCTATCGATTTGCTCGATGAGGGTGAGCACGCCGAGCTGGATGGGTGGGGTAGTCGGGCGGTGTTGACCACGCCTGCGCCGACGGTGTCGCTTCCGGTGTTGTTCGCCGCGCAGGTGGCGCGGACCCCGGAGGCAGTGGCGCTGAGTTACGGGCAGCGATCGTGGACCTATCGCGAACTCGATGAGGCCGCCAACCGGTTGGCGCACGCGCTGGCTGGCCACGGTGCGGGTCCGGGTGAGTGTGTGGCGCTGCTGTTGCCGCGGTCGGGTGAGGCGATCGTGTCAATCCTGGCGGTCTTGAAGTCTGGTGCGGCGTATGTGCCGATCGACCCGGCGTTGCCGGCGGCGCGGATCGGGTTCATGGTGACTGATGCCGCGGCGATCGCCGCGATCACTGCTGCGGGGCTGGCCGACCGGCTGGACGGGCAAGATTTGACCGTCATCGATGTCGACGACCCGCGCATCCAGGCCCTTCCGTGCACGGCGTTGGCGGCACCGGCTGCCGATGATATCGCCTACCTCATCTACACCTCGGGCACTACCGGTGTGCCCAAGGGGGTGGCGGTCGCCCATCGCAACGTGACCCAGTTGGTGGAGTCACGACCGGCCGGCCTGGCCCCAGGGCCGGGACAGGTGTGGTCGCAGTGGCATTCGTTGTCGTTCGACGTGTCGGTGTGGGAGATCTTCGGGGCGTTGCTGCATGGTGGGCGACTGGTGGTGGTGCCCGAGGAGGTGGCCGGTTCACCGGATGAGCTCCACGCCTTGCTGGTCGCCGAGCACGTCAGTGTGTTGTCTGAGACCCCGTCGGCGGCCGGGATGCTTTCGGCGCAGGGGTTGGACTCGACGGCGTTGGTGGTGGCCGGTGAGGCCTGCCCGGCCGAGCTGGTGGATCGGTGGGCGGCGCCCGGGCGGGTGATGATCAACGCCTACGGCCCGACCGAAGCCACGGTGTACGCGGCGATCAGCGCGCCTCTGACACCTGGAACGGGGATTGTGCCGATTGGCTCGCCGGTGTCCGGAGCGGCGCTGTTCGTGCTGGATGCGGGGTTACGCCGGGTGCCTGCGGGTGTGGTCGGGGAGTTGTATGTGGCCGGTCGCGGGGTGGCGTGCGGCTATGTGCGTCGGGCCGGGTTGACCGCCTCGAGGTTTGTGGCGTGCCCGTTCGGTGCGCCCGGGGGGCGGATGTATCGCACCGGGGATCTGGTGTGTTGGGGTGCCGATGGGCAGCTGCGGTATCTGGGCCGCGCCGATGAGCAGGTCAAGATCCGCGGGTATCGCATCGAGCTGGGCGAAGTGCAGGCCGCCCTGGCCAGCTGTGATGGGGTGGAGCAGGCGGTGGTGATCGCCCGCGAGGACCGCCCCGGCGACAAGCGTTTGGTGGGCTACGTCGTCGGGACCGCCGACCCGGTCGAGATACGCGCCCAGGTGGGTGAGCGGTTGCCGGGCTATATGGTGCCGGCGGCGGTGGTGGTACTGGCCGCGCTGCCGTTGACGGTGAGCGGCAAGCTCGACAAGCGCGCCTTGCCGGCACCGGAGTATCAGGATGTTGACCGGTACCGCGCCCCGGCCACGCCCACCGAGGAGATCCTGGCCGGTATCTACGCCCGGGTGCTGGGGCTGGAGCGCGTTGGGGTCGAGGAGTCGTTTTTCGACTTGGGTGGGGATTCGCTGTTGGCGATGCGGGTGGTCGCCGCGGTCAACGCCGGCCTGGATGTCGGCCTCGAAGTGCGCACCGTGTTCGAGGCGCCCACGGTGGCCGAGCTGGCGCCCCGGATCGGTGGGGATGCGGGCCAGTTGGAGCCGTTGGCGGCTGGTGAAGGGCCGGTGGCGGTGCCGCTGTCGTTTGCCCAGCAGCGGGTGTGGTTTATCGACCAGTTGCAGGGGCCCTCCGCGATCTACAACGTGGCGGTGGCGTTGCGGCTCGATGGCCGCCTTGATGGCGAGGCGTTGCGCCACGCGCTGGCCGATGTGGTGGGACGCCACGAGAGCCTGCGCACGCGGTTCCCGGTTCATGAGGGGACCCCCCAGCAGCTGGTGGTGCCCGCCGAGCGGGCCGATTTCGGTTGGCAGATTATCGATGCCACCGGATGGTCAGCGGGCCGGCTGGAGGAGGCCATCGATGCGGCGGCGCGTCGTCCGTTTGACCTGGCAGCCGAGATCCCGTTGCGGGCAAGGCTTTTCCGCGTCACCGATGACGAACACGTGCTGGTAACAGTGGTCCATCGTATCGCCGCCGATGGCTGGTCGATCACCCCTCTGCTGGCTGATCTGGGGGTGGCCTATGCCAGTCGGGGCGCGGGGCACGCGCCCGGCTGGGACCCGCTGGCGACGCAGTACGTCGACTACGCGCTGTGGCAACGCACACAGTTCGGGGATCTCGACAACCCCCACAGCGTTGGTGCTGCGCAGCTGGCCTACTGGGAGAACGCTCTGGCCGGGATGCCCGAGCGCCTGCAACTGCCCACTGATCGGCCCTATCCATCGGTTGCTGATAACGGCGGCGCCACCGTGGCGGTGAAGTGGCCGGCAGAGTTGCAGCAGCGACTTGCTGGGGTGGCGCGTGAGCACAACACGACCACTTTCGCCGTCATTCAGGCTGCCGTGGCAGCGCTGTTGTCTGAGCTGAGCGCCAGTAGCGAAGTAGCGATGGGTCTCCCGGTCGACGGTCGCCGTGAGCCCGCGCTCGAGGAGTTGGTGGGGGCTTTCGGCAACACATTGGTGCTGCGGGTTGATCTGACCGCCGATCCCACTTTCGCCGAGCTGCTGGACGAGGTGCGCGAGCGCAGCCTGGATGCGTACGAACACCAAGATGTGCCCTTCGAGCTACTCGTCGAGCGGCTCAAGCCGACCCGAAGCCTGGCCCATCACCCGCTGGTCCAAGTGTCGCTGGCGTGGCAGGACAATCAGCCCGCGAAGCTGAGTTTGGGTGATCTGCAGGTCACTGCGCTGCCGGTGTACACCCAGACCGCTCCGATGGATTTGGCGTTTTCGCTGTCCGATCACTGGACTGAGGCCAGTGAGCCCGCCGGGATCGGCGCAGAGGTGGCGTACCGCACCGACGTGTTCGACGCGGCCAGCATCGAAGCGTTGATCGAGCGGTTGAGGCGGGTGTTGGTGGCGATGACCGTCAACCCGGCGCGGCGGTTGTCGTCGATTGATTGGCTTGATGAGGTGGAGCACGCCCACCTGTATGGGTGGGGTAATCGGACGGTGTTGACCCGGCCGACGCCGCCTGGAGTGTCGATTCCGGCGTTGTTCGCCGCGCAGGTGGCGCGCACACCGGAGGCGGTGGCGGCGACCTCCGATCGCCGCTCGATCACCTACCGCGAACTCGATGAGGCCGCCAACCGGTTGTCGCACCTCTTGGCCGCTCAGGGCGCGGGCGCCGGTCAGTATGTGGCGCTGCTCTTTTCCCGGTCGGTCGAAGCGATCGTGTCGATGTTGGCGGTCCTCAAAACCGGGGCGGCGTACCTGCCGATCGACCCGGCGCTGCCGACGGCCCGTATCAGGTCCATGCTCTCCGATGCCGCGCCGATCGCCGCGATCACCCCCAGCGGGCTGGCCGACCGGCTGGATGGGTACGAGCTGCTGGTTATTGGTGTCGACGACCCAGGCATCCAGAGCTATCCCGCCACCGCGTTGCCGGAGCCGGCCGCGGACGACATCGCTTACCTCCGATACACCTCAGGCGCCACCGATGTGCCCCGGGGGGTGGCGGTTACCCATCGCAACGTGACCCGGCTGCTGGACGTGTTGCATGCCGAGGTGCCCGCGGCAGGCGTGTGGTCGCAGTGTCATTCGTTGGCTTTTGACACTTCGGTGTGGGAGATCTTCGGGGCGCTGTTGCACGGTGGGCGGCTGCTGATTGTCCCCGACGACGTGACGGCCTCGCCGGAAGACTTCCACCGCATGTTGGCTGCTGAACAGGTCAGCGTCTTGAGCCAGACTCCTTCTGCGGTGGCGATGCTGCCGACTGCCGGGCTGGAGTCGACGTCGTTGGTGGTGGCCGGTGAGACCTGCTCGGCGGAACTGGTGGACCGCTGGGCGGCCGGGCGGGTGATGTTCAACGCCTACGGCGCGGCCGAGACCGCAGGGTATGCGGCGATCAGTGCGCCGTTGACAGCGGGCTCGGGGGCGCCGCCGATCGGTTCACCGGCGCCGGGGGCGGCGTTGTTTGTGCTGGACCGCTGGTTGCGGCCGGTGCCGGCGGGTGTGGTCGGGGAGTTGTACGTGGCCGGTTCCGGGCTGGCCTGCGGCTACGTGGGCCAAGGCCCGTTGACCGCGTCGCGGTTTGTGGCCTGCCCATTCGGCGATGCGGGAGCGCCCGGGACACGGATGTATCGCACCGGGGATCTGGCGCGTTGGGATGCCGATGGACAGCTGCGGTACGTCGGGCTGGCTGATGAGCAGGTCACGATCCGCGGGTATCGCATCGAGCTTGGTGAGATCGAGTCAGCCCTGGCTGCTCATCCCCGAGTGGCGCACGCGGTGGTCACCGCCCACCCAGCCACGGCCACCGCGGACGTTGGCGAGGGCGTTGGCGACAAGCTATTGGCCGGCCATGTCGTTCTGGATCAGGAGATGATGCTGGTCCGGGAGTCGGAGCGAGAAACGCAGCTTGTTGAGCAGTGGCGGGGGGTGTACGAGGGCCTGTATTCGGGGTCGACGTCCACAGCGGACGCCCCGGTTGCGTTCGGCGAGGATTTCGGGGGATGGAACAGCAGTTACACCGGGACGCCCATCCCGCTGGAGGAGATGCGGGAGTGGCGGGCGGCCGCCGTGGATCGGATCCAGAGGTTGGGTCCCGGGCGGGTGTTGGAGATCGGCGTGGGTTCGGGGCTGTTGCTTGCGCACTTGGCTCCGGTGTCTGTCGAGTATTGGGCTACGGACTTCTCCGCGCCGGCGATCCAGACATTGCAGGACGCGGTGGCGACGCAGTCGTGGGGCGATCGGGTGCGGTTACGTGTCCAGCCGGCGCATGCGGCGGATGGGCTGCCGGAGGGGCATTTCGATGTGGTGGTGCTCAACTCGGTTGTCCAGTACTTCCCGAGCGCGGGATATCTGCTTGAGGTGCTGTCAGTTGCGATGCGATTACTGGCGCCGGGCGGAGCTCTGTTCATCGGCGACGTGCGGAACCTGTCGCTGCTGCAGGCGCTCACCACCGGGGTGTTATGCGCCGACACGACCGGCGATGAGGACACGGCCGCGATGGTGCGTGAGCGGGTGCGCCGGGAGATCCAGGCGGAGCAGGAACTGTTGTTGGCGCCGGAGTTCTTTGCGGCTTTGCCGCAGCACCTTGCCGACATAGCCGCAGTGGATGTGCAGCTCAAGCAGATGCGTGCGGTCAACGAACTAACCAGTTACCGATACGACGTGGTGCTGCGTAAAACGCCCGCGGCGGTTCGTTCCCTTGCACACCTACCGTCCGAAACGTGGCAGCGCTTCGGAAGCCTCACCAGGCTGGGCGAGTATCTGCAGTCGCAGCACCTGCCGGAGGTGCGCATCACCGGGGTGCCTCATTTCGGATTATGGCCCGATGTGGCGCTGTCGGAGGCCCTGGCCCAGTCCCGCGATCGCGTGACGGTTAGCGAATTGCGTGCCGGCACAGCCGTGCCCGATGCAGTGTTGCCGCACCAGTGCCATCTACTGGGGCAGAAACTCGGGTACGACACCGCGGTCACGTGGTCGCCGACCGCAGGCCTGATGGACATCATCTACACCCACGTGACCGAATCGCCTGATAACAGCCCGCTCCCAGCGCTGTCGGATTCATACCTGCCAACCCCACGCGTCGGTTCCCTCGCCGAGTACGTCAACGACCCCTCCGCGACCGAACGAGTCGCTGAGCTGCGCCGCTTTGTAGTTGCCCGGCTACCGGAGTTCATGGTGCCGTCGGCGATCACCGTGGTGGAGTCGCTGCCGCTGACGGCCAACGGCAAACTTGATCGGCGAGCGCTGCCGGCCCCGGAGTTCATCAGTGAGATCGCGTATCGGGCACCGCGTGATCGACGGGAACAGGTATTGGCCGCACTGTTCTGCGAGGTCCTCGGTGCGCCGCTGGTCGGCATCGACGACTCGTTCTTCGACCTGGGCGGGCACTCACTGACGGCGACGCGGCTGGTGGCGCGGATCCGTGCCGAACTGGGTGTCGAAGTCCCGATCCGAGCGTTGTTCGACGCCGCCACCGTAGCCGGGTTGGCCGAATGGATAAGGGCAGATGCCGAGAACCGGGCGGGCGCAGCGTTGACCGTGCGCCAGCGGCCGGCGGTGATCCCGTTGTCGTTTGCCCAGCAGCGGTTGTGGTTTATCGATCAATTCGAAGGGCACTCACCGGATTACAACATGGCGGTGGCGCTGCGGTTGTGCGGGCGCCTTGATGTTGAGGCGCTGGGCGCGGCGTTGGGTGATGTTGTTGGCCGCCATGAGAGCCTGCGTACGGTATTCCCGGCAGTTGAGGGGGTTCCCAAACAGCTGGTGATCCCGGCCGAGCGGGCGCTGGTGGGCTGGGAAGTCGTTGATGCCACCGACTGGTCTGCGAGTCAGCTGCGGGCGGGCGTCGAGGAGGCGGTCCGCTACAGCTTTGATTTGGCGACCGAGATCCCGTTGCGGGCAAGGCTTTTCCGCATCGCAGAGGATGAGCATGTGTTGGTGGCGGTGGTGCACCATATCGCCGCCGATGGCTGGTCGCTCAATGTGTTGGCCGCCAATGTGGGTATGGCGTATGCGGCGCGGTGTGTGGGGCAGGCCCCGGGCTGGGCGCCGTTGGCGGTGCAGTATGCCGATTACACGCTATGGCAGCGCGAGCAGCTGGGTGAGTTGGCGGATCACGACAGCCCGATCGCCGCGGAGCTGAGGTTTTGGGAGCAAACTTTGGCTGGGATGCCCGAGTGGCTGCAGCTTCCTACCGATCGGCCGTATCCGCCGGTTGCTGATTACCGTGGCGCCAAAGTTGCGGTGGATTGGTCGGTGGAGCTGCAGCAGCGGGTTGCTCGGGTGGCTCGTGAGCACAATGCCAGCAGTTTCATGGTGGTGCAGGCCGCCCTGGTCGCCCTGTTGTCCAAGATCAGCGCGAGCGCGGATGTGGCCATCGGGTTCCCCGTCGCTGGGCGTGGCGATCCCGCGCTGGACGAGTTGGTGGGCTTTTTCGTCAACACGGTGGTCTTGCGGATCGAGCTGGCTGGGGATCCCACCGTCGGCGAGCTGCTCGCCGAGGTGCAACGTCGCAGCCTGACCGCCTATGAGCATCAAGACGTGCCTTTTGAGTTGCTGGTGGAGCGGCTTAACCCGACCCGAAGCCTGACCCATCATCCGCTGGTGCAGGTGCTGTTGGCCTGGCAGAACAACGTCGGTGACCCGATGGCCGGGCTGGACATGGGGGAGGTGGCTGTCACGCAGTTGCCGGTGGATACCCACACCGCCCGCATGGATCTGACATTTTTCCTTGGGGAACGCTGGACTGAGGCCGGTGAGCCAGCCGGGATCGGCGGGGAGGTGGAGTTCCGCACCGATGTGTTCGACGCGGCCAGCATCGAGGCGTTGATCGAGCGGTTGGAGCGGGTGTTGGTGGCGGTCACCGCCGAGCCGACACGGCGGCTCTCGTCGGTGAATCTGCTCGATGCCGGTGAGCACGCCCGGCTGGATGAGGTCGGTAATCGGGCGGTGTTGACAGCGCCGGCACCCACCCAGGTATCGATTCCGGCGTTGTTTGCCGTGCAGGTGGCCCGCGCCCCGGAGGCGGTGGCGATCAGTGTCGGGGGCCGCTCGGTGACCTACCGGCAGTTGGACGAGGCGTCGAATCGGTTGGCGCACATGTTGGCCGGCTACGGGGTGGGCCCGGGACAACGGGTGGCGCTGCTGTTTTCGCGCTCGGCCGAGGCGATCGCGTCGATGTTGGCGGTGCTCAAGACCGGCGCAGCGTATGTGCCGATCGATCCGGCGCATCCCGACGCGCGGATCGGGTTCGTGCTCGAAGATGCCGCGCCGATGGTCGCGATCAGCACCGCGGACCTACATCCGCGGCTGGACGGCCATGAGCTGGTGGTCATTGATATCGACGACCCCGCTATCCAGACGTATCCGTGCGCCGCCTTGCCGGCGCCGGCGCCCGACGATCTCGCTTACCTCATCTACACGTCGGGCACTACCGGCGTGCCAAAGGGGGTGGCCATCGCCCACCACAACGTGACCCAGCTGATCGCGTCGCTGGATCCGGATTTGGTGGGGCCCGGGCAAGTGTGGTCGCAGTGGCACTCCTACAGCTTCGACATTTCGGGCTGGGAGATCTACAGCGCCCTGCTGCATGGTGGGCGGCTGGTAGTGGTGCCCGAAGAGGTGGCCGCCGCACCCGATGACTTCCACGCATTGCTGATCGCCGAGCAGGTCAGTGTGTTGTGTCAGACCCCGTCTGCAGTGGCGGCGCTCTCCCCCGAGGGGTTGGAGTCGGTGGCGTTGCTCGTGGGCGGTGAGGCCTGTCCGGTCGAGCTCGTGGATCGGTGGGCGCCGGGCCGGGTGATGATCAACGAATACGGCCCGACCGAGGCCACGATGTGGGTGACCTTGAGTGCGCCGCTAAAAGCGGGGTCGGGGGTAGTGCCGATCGGCTCGCCGGTGGCCGGCGCCGCATTGTTTGTGCTGGATGGGTGGCTGCGTCCGGTGCCCGCCGGTGTGGTCGGCGAGTTGTATGTCGCCGGCGCTGCGGTGGGTTGCGGCTATTGGCGGCGTGCCCCGTTGACGGCCTCGCGGTTTGTGGCCTGCCCGTTCGCCGGTGCGGGGTCGCGGATGTATCGCACAGGGGATTTGGTTCGGTGGGGCACTGACGGGCAGCTGCAGTACCTGGGACGCGCCGACGAGCAGGTCAAGATCCGCGGGCACCGCATCGAGCCCGCCGAAGTCCAGGTGGTATTGGCCAGATGTGACGGGGTCGAGCAGGCGGCGGTCATCGTCCGCGAGGACCGTCCCGGCGATAAGCGGTTGGTCGGCTATTTGACCGGCACCGCCGACCCAGCCGAAATACGCGCCACGCTGGCTGAGCAGCTGCCGACTTATCTGGTGCCCACCGCGGTGGTGGCGATCGACGCGTTGCCGTTGACACCGAACGGCAAACTCGACAAACGCGCTCTGCCCGCACCGGAATACCGGGATGACGACAACTATCGCGCCCCGACCAGCCCCACCGAGGAGATCTTGGCCGGCATCTTCGCTCGGGCGCTGGGGCTGGAGCGGATCGGGATCGATGATTCGTTCTTCCAACTGGGTGGGGACTCGCTGTTGGCGATGCGGGTGGTCGCCGCGGTCAATACCGCCCTGGATTCCCGGCTGGCGGTGCGAACGTTGTTCGAGGCGCCCACGGTGGCCCGGTTGGCACCGTGTATCGGTGGAGAGTCGGATGTGCTTCAGCCGTTGATGGCGGTGGAGCGGCCGGCGGTGGTGCCCTTGTCGTTTGCCCAGAGCCGGTTGTGGTTTATCGATCAATTCGATGGGCGCTCACCGGATTACAACATGGCAGTGGCGTTGCGGCTATGTGGGCCTTTGGATATCGAGGCGTTGCGCCAAGCGCTGGCCGATGTGGTGGACCGCCATGAGAGCCTGCGCACGGTATTCCCGACGGTGCAGGGGGTTCCCCACCAGTTGGTGATCCCGGCTGACTCGGCACAGTTCGGCTGGGAGATCGTCGATGCCACCAGCTGGTCGGCGAGCCAGCTGCATGCGGGCATCGAGGAGACGGTCCGCCACAGCTTCGATTTGGCGACCGAGATCCCTTTGCGGACAAAGCTTTTGGGCGTTGACGACCACGAGCACGTGCTGGTCGTCACGGTGCACCACATCGCCGCCGACGGCTGGTCGCTCAACGTGTTGGCCACCGATGTGGGTCTGGCATACGCCGCCAGGTCTGCGGGGCGGGTGCCGGGCTGGGCGCCGCTGCCAGTGCAATATGTCGATTACACGCTGTGGCAGCATGAGCAGCTCGGCGAGGTGGCGGATCCCGACAGCCCGATCGCCGCCGAGCTGAAGTTCTGGGAGCAAGCTTTGGCTGGGATGCCCGAGCGGCTGCAGCTGCCCACCGATCGGCCCTATCCGCCGGCTGCCGATTACCGCGGCGCCAGCGTGACGGTGGACTGGCCGGTAGATCTGCAGCTGCGGGTGCGCGAGGTGGCCGGCGAGCACAACGCGACCACCTTCATGGTGATCCAAGCCGCTCTTGCGCTGCTACTGGCTCAGGTCAGTGCCAGCACCGATGTGGCGGTGGGATTCCCGGTCGCCGGGCGTCGCGACCCCGTGCTGGACGAGCTTGTCGGGTTCTTCGTCAACACGGTGGTTTTACGGATCGAGCTGGCTGGCGATCCCACTGTCGCCGAACTGCTCGCCGAGGTGCAGCGTCGCAGCTTGGCTGCCTATGAGCATCAAGACGTGCCCTTCGAGCTGCTGGTGGAGCGGCTCAACCCGACTCGAAGCCTGACCCATCACCCCTTGGTCCAGGTGATGTTGGCTTGGCAGACCTTCACCGGGCAGGGCAGTGGCCCCGCCGGCGGGACACCCCTGGGGGACGTGCAGGTCACGCAGCTGCCGGTAGACACCCACTCCGCCCGCATGGACCTGACGTTCCTCCTCGGGGAACGCTGGACGGACGCCGGTGAGCCCGCTGGGATCGGCGGGGAGGTGGAGTACCGCACCGACGTGTTCGACGAGGCCAGCATCGAGGCGTTGATGGAGAGGTTGCGGCGGGTGTTGGTGGCGATGACCGCCGACCCGACACGCAGTCTCTCGTCGGTGAATCTGCTCGATGAGGCTGAGCACGCCCGGCTGGATCGGTGGGGTAACTGGGCGGTCATGACCAAGCCCGCGCCGGAGGTGTCGATTGGGGCGGCGTTCGCTCAGCAGGTAGCGCGGACCCCGCAGGCGGTGGCCCTGAGCTGTGGGGGGCGTTCATGGACCTATCGCGAACTTGACGAGGCGTCGAACCGGTTGGCGCATCTCCTGGCCGGCCACGGGGCGGGCCCTGGTGAGTCTGTGGCGCTGCTATTGCCCCGGTCGGCTGAGGCGATCACGTCGATATTGGCGGTGTTGAAGACCGGGGCGGCATATGTGCCGATCGACCCGGCGCTGCCGACGGCGCGTATCGGGTTCATCGTGGCCGATGCCGCGGCGATCGCCGCGATCACCACCGTGGATCTGCAGGCGCGGTTGGACGGGTGCGAGCTGCTGGTCATCGATATCGACGACCCAGCGGTGGACAGCCAACCCAGTATCGCCTTGCCGGGACCGGCGCCAGCGGATATCGCCTACCTCATCTACACGTCGGGCACTACCGGTGTGCCCAAGGGGGTGGCGGTCGCTCATCGCAACGTCACCCAGTTCGTGGAGTCACTGCCCGCCGATGTGATACCGGGGCAGGTGTGGTCGCAGTGGCATTCGTTGTCCTTCGACGTGTCGGTGTGGGAGATCTTCGGGGCGTTGTTGCGCGGTGGGCGGCTGGTGGTGGTGCCCGAAGCCGTGGCCGGGTCACCGGATGAGTTGCACGCCTTGCTGGTTGCCGAACAGGTCACTGTCTTATGTCAGACCCCCTCGGCCGCGGGGATGTTGCCGGCGCAGGGGCTGGAGTCGACGGTCTTGATGGTGGCCGGTGAGGCCTGCCCGACCGATCTGGTGAATCGGTGGGCGCCGGGGCGGGTGATGATCAACGCTTACGGCCCGACCGAGGCCACGGTGTACGCCGCGATCAGTGCGCCGCTGACAGCGGGGTCAGATGTGGTGCCGATCGGCGTGCCGGTGTCCGGGGCGGCGGCGTTTGTGCTGGATGGGTGGTTGCGTCCGGTGCCAGCGGGTGTGGTCGGCGAGTTGTATGTGGCCGGTCGGGGTGTCGCGTGCGGTTATGTGCGTCGGTCCGGCTTGACCGCGTCGCGGTTTGTGGCCTGCCCATTCGGTAGTGCGGGGGCACCCGGAATTCGTATGTATCGCACCGGCGATCTGGTGCGCTGGGCTGCTGACGGGCAGTTGCACTATCTGGGGCGCGCCGATGAGCAGGTCAAGATCCGCGGATACCGCATCGAGCTCGGCGAGGTCCAGGCCGCGCTAGCGGCGCTGGATGGGGTGGAGCAGGCAGTGGCGATCGCCCGCGAGGACCGCCCCGGCGACAAGCGACTGGTGGGGTACATCACCGGGACCGCCGACCTGGCCACCGCCCGCGCGAAGCTGGCTGAGCGGCTGCCGACCTATATGGTGCCGGCCGCGGTGGTGGTGATCGATGCGCTGCCGTTGACCCCCAACGGCAAACTCGACAAGCGTGCCCTGCCGGCGCCGGAGTACCAGGACGTCGATCGGTATCGGGCCCCTGTCACCCCCACCGAGGAGATTTTGGCGGGCATCTACGCCCAAGTCCTCGGGATCGACCAGGTCGGGGCCGATGACTCGTTCTTCGACCTGGGTGGCGATTCGCTGTCGGCGATGAAGGTAATCGCCGCGATCAACACCGGCCTGGATACCCAAGTTGCGGTGCGCACCTTGTTCGAGGCGCCCACGGTGGCCCAGTTGGCGCCCCGCATTGGTGCCGATGGGGGTGGGCTGGACCCATTGGTGGCCGTGCAGCGGCCCGCCGTGGTGCCGTTGTCGTTTGCCCAACACCGGTTGTGGTTTATCGACCAGTTGCAGGGACCCTCACCGATCTACAACATGTCGGTGGCGTTGAAGCTGAGTGGACGCGCGGATATCGAGGCCTTGGGCCAAGCGTTGGCCGACGTCGTGGGCCGCCATGAAAGCCTGCGCACACTTTTCCCGGCCTTGGACGGAACCCCTCAGCAGGTGATCATTTCTGTGGAGCGGGCCGAATTCGGTTGGGAGGCGATCGATTCCACCCGATGGTCGGCGGCCCAGCTTCACGAGGCCATCGACGCCGTCGTGCGTGAGCCGTTTGATTTGGCGGCCGAGATCCCCTTGCGGGCAAGGCTTTTCCGCATCGGCGACGAAGAGTATGTGCTGGTGGCGACGGTGCACCATATCGCCGCCGACGGCTGGTCGATCATCCCGCTGGTGCGTGATCTGGGTGCGGCCTATGCCGCTCGACGTGCAGGGCAGGCCCCAGGCTGGTCGCCGTTGCCGGTGCAGTATGTCGATTACACGTTGTGGCAGCGCATGCAACTGGGCGACATCGACGACACCGACAGCCGCATCGCTGCGCAGCTGGCCTACTGGGAAGAGGCCTTGGCGGAGGTGCCCGAGCGGCTGGCGCTGCCGACCGATCGGCCCTATCCGCCAGTTGCTGATTACCGTGGCGCGAGGATCGCGGTGGACTGGCCGGCCGAGTTGCAGCAGCAGGTCGCTCGGATGGCTCGCGAGCACAATGCGACCAGCTTCATGGTGGTGCAGGCGGCTCTTGCGGTGCTGCTGGCCAAGCTCAGCGCCAACAGTGATGTGGCTATCGGGTTCCCGATCGCCGGGCGTCGCGACCCCGCGCTGGATGAGCTTGTCGGGTTCTTCGTCAACACCCTCGTGTTGCGGGTCGATGTCGCCGGGGACCCGAGTAGCGCCGAGCTGCTGGAGCAGGTGCGGCACCGCAGCCTGGCCGCCTACGAGCACCAAGACGTGCCATTCGAGGTCTTGGTGGAGCGGCTTAACCCGACTCGAAGCTTGACACATCACCCCTTGATCCAGGTGATGTTGGCCTGGCAGAACAACGACCTCGCTGCTGAGCTCAGTTTGGACGATCTGCACGTTGCGCCGATGCCCTTGGATACGCGCACCGCCCGCATGGACCTGACCTTTTCTTTGGGCGAGCGCTGGACCGAGGGCGCTGAGCCCGCCGGGATCGGCGGGGAGGTGGAGTTCCGCACCGATGTGTTTGATGCCGCCAGCATCGAGACTCTGATCGAGCGATGGCGGCGGGTCTTGGTGGCGATGACCGCCGATCCGATGCGGCGGCTTTCGTCGGTCGATGTGCTCGACGAGGTTGAACACGCTCGCCTGGATGAGGTCGGTAATCGGGCAGTGTTGAACCAGCCCGCGACTGCGGATGCGGCTGCGGCGGTGTCGATTCCGGTGTTGTTCGCTGGGCAGGTGGCACGGGCGCCGGAGGCGATGGCGCTGACCTTCGACGGCCGCTCGATGACGTATCGGGAGCTCGATGAGGCGTCGAATCGGTTGGCGCACTTGTTGGTTGGCCGGGGCGTGGGGCCGGGTGAGCGGGTTTCGTTGTTGTTGCCGCGCTCGGCTGAGGCGATCGTGGCGATGTTGGCGGTTTTGAAGAGCGGGGCGGCGTATGTGCCGCTCGACCCGGCGCACCCGGATGCGCGAATCGGGTTCGTCGTCGGCGATGCCGCCCCGATGGCCGCGATCACCACCGCGGAGCTGCGCCCACGGTTGGACGGGCACGACTTGGTGGTCATCGAAATCGACGACCCGGTGGTGGACGCCGAGCCCATGACACCGTTGCAGGCGCCGACCCCGGAGGACATCGCCTACCTCATCTACACCTCGGGCACGACCGGTACTCCGAAGGGGGTGGCGGTCCCCCACCGAAACGTCATCCGGCTGCTGCAGACACTGGATGCCGAGGTGCCCGCCGCGGGCGTGTGGTCGCAGTGTCATTCGTTGGCGTTCGACTTCTCGGTGTGGGAGATCTGGGGCGCGCTGCTGAGTGGTGGGCGAGTGGTGGTCGTGCCCGATGCGGTCGTCCGCTCCCCCGAAGACCTGCACGCGTTGCTGGCCAGCGAGCAGGTCAGCGTGTTGAGCCAAACCCCCTCGGCGTTCTATGCGCTGCAGGCCGCCGACGAGCTGGCACCGGAGTTGGCGGGTCAGCTCAAGCTGGAGACGGTGGTGTTCGGCGGGGAAGCGCTTGAGCCACAACGTGTTCGGACGTGGCTGGAGCATCATCGGGGATTGCCGCGGCTGGTGAACATGTATGGCATCACGGAGACAACGGTGCATGCCTCGTTCCGCGAGATCGTCGATGCCGATGTGGATAGTGCGATCAGCCCGATCGGGGTGCCGCTGGCCCATCTAGGCTTTTTTGTGCTGGATGGCTGGTTGCGGCCGGTGCCCGTCGGGGTGGTGGGGGAGTTGTATGTGGCCGGCGCCGGGTTGGCGTATGGGTATGTGGGCCGGGCTCCGTTGACGTCGTCGCGGTTTGTGGCGTGCCCGTTCGGTAGTGCGGGGGCACCCGGAATACGTATGTATCGCACCGGGGATTTGGTGTCCTGGGGTGCTGAGGGGCAGTTGCAGTATCTGGGCCGTGCTGATGAGCAGGTCAAGATCCGCGGGTATCGCATCGAGCTGGGTGAGGTGCAGGCCGCCCTGGCGGTACAGGACGGGGTGGGACAGGCGGTGGTGATCGCCCGTGAGGACCGTCCCGGCGACAAGCGGCTGGTGGGGTATGTCACCGGCACGGCGGATCCGGCCGCGGCGCGTGCTGCGCTTGCCGAGCGGCTCCCGTCGTACATGGTGCCCGCGGCGGTGGTCGCACTCGACGCGTTGCCGCTGACGGTCAACGGCAAACTCGACACCCGCGCCCTGCCCGCTCCCGAATACCAGGACGGCGGTCACGATTACCGGGCCCCGTCCAACGCCGTGGAGGAAATTCTCGCCGGCATCTACGCCCAAGTCCTCGGACTCGACCGCGTCGGAGTCGACGACTCATTCTTCGACCTAGGCGGGGATTCGCTGTCGGCGATGCGAGTGATCGCGGCGGTCAACGCCGGCCTGGATGCCCACCTTGGGGTGCGTGCGGTGTTTGAGGCGCCGACGGTGGCCCAGCTGGCGCCGCGAATTGGTGCCGATGGGGGTGGGCTGGAGCCGCTGGTGGCCATGGAGCGGCCGGCGGTGCTGCCGTTGTCGTTCGCGCAGAACCGGTTGTGGTTTGTCGATCAGCTGCAGGGGCCCTCGCCGATCTACAACATGGCCGTCGCGTTGCGGTTGAGTGGGCGGCTTGATGCCGAGGCGCTGGGTCAAGCGCTGGCCGATGTGGTGGGCCGCCATGAGAGCCTGCGCACCCTGTTTCCGACCGTTGACGGGACCCCTCAGCAACTGGTCATCCCTGTTGAGCGGGCCGACTTTGGCTGGGACGTGGTTGATGCCACCGAATGGTCGACAAGCCGGCTGGAGGAGGCCATCGACGGGGCTGCACGCTATACGTTCGACTTGGCGGCCGAGATCCCGTTGCGGGCAAGGCTTTTCCGCATCGCCGACGAAGAACACCTGCTGGTCGCAGTGGCCCACCATATCGCCGCCGACGGCTGGTCGATCACTCCGCTGGTGCGTGATCTGGGCGTGGCCTATGCCAGCCGGCGTGCGGGGCAGACCCCCGGCTGGACGCCATTGCCGGTGCAATACCTCGACTATGCGCTGTGGCAGCGCGCGCAACTGGGTGATATCGATGACAGCGGTAGTCGCGTCGCAGCGCAGCTGGCCTACTGGGAGGCTGCCCTGGCCGGGATGCCCGAGCGGGTGCAGTTGCCCACTGATCGGCCCTATCCGCCAGTTGCTGATTACCGTGGCGCGAGAGTTGCGGTGGACTGGCCGGCCGAGTTGCAGCAGCGGGTTGCCCGGGTGGCTCGCGAGCACAATGCGACCAGTTTCATGGTGGTGCAAGCAGCCCTGACCGCGCTCCTGTCCAAGATCAGCGCGAGCACCGATGTGGCGGTGGCGTTCCCGATTGCCGGGCGCCGCGACCGCGCACTCGAGGACCTCGTCGGATTTTTTGTGAACGCGTTGGTGTTGCGAGTCGACCTAGCCGGTGATCCCACCGTCGCCGATCTGCTGGCACAAGTGCGAGGACGCAGCCTTGCCGCCTATGAGCACCAAGACGTGCCCTTTGAGGTGTTGGTGGAGCGGCTCAACCCGACCCGAACCATGACCCATCACCCGCTGGTCCAGGTGACGTTGTCTTGGCAAAACAATGACCCTGTCGAGCTGAGTTTGGGTGATGTGCAGGTCACGCAGGCGCCGGTGGACACCCGCACTGCCCGCATGGATCTCACGTTCTTCCTGTCCGAACGCTGGAGCCAGGCCGGTGAGCCCGCCGGGATCGGCGGGGAGGTGGAGTTCCGCACCGATGTGTTTGATGCGGTGAGTATCGAGGTGTTGGTTGGGCGGTTGGAGCGGGTGTTGGTGGCGATGACCGCTGACCCGGGGCTGCGGTTGTCGTCGTTGGATCTGCTGGATGCAGGTGAGCATGCCCGGTTGGCGGAGGTCGGTAATCGGGCGGTGTTGACCGCGCCTGCACCCGCGGCGGTGTCGATTCCCGCAGTGTTCGCCGAGGAGGTGGCCCGGGCGCCGGAGGCGGTGGCGCTGTCCTTCGAGGGCCGTTCGTGGTCGTATCGGGAGTTGGATGAGGCGTCGAATCGGTTGGCGCATTTGTTGGTTGGCCGGGGTGCGGGGCCGGGGCAGTGTGTGGCGTTGTTGTTGCCGCGCTCGGCTGAGGCGGTCGCGGCGGTCCTCGCGGTGCTCAAGTGCGGGGCGGCCTATCTGCCGATCGACCCCTCCATTCCCGACGCGCGGATCGGGTTCGTGGTCGGTGATGCCGCGCCGATGGTCGCGGTCACCACCGCTGGCCTGAGTGCGCGGTTGGACGGCCATGAGCTGGTGGTCATCGATATCGACGATCCGGCTGTAGACGCCCAGCCCAGCACGGCGTTGCCGGCCCCGGCGCCCGAGGATGTCGCTTATCTGATTTACACCTCGGGCACGACCGGTGTGCCCAAGGGAGTGGCGGTCACTCATGGCAATGTGACCCAGTTGCTGGAGTCCCTGCATGCCCCGCTGCCATCGGCGGGGGTGTGGTCGCAGTGGCATTCGTTGGCGTTCGACGCGTCGGTCCAGGAGATTTTCGGTGCGCTGCTCGGTGGTGGGCGGTTGGTGGTGGTGCCTGATGCGGTGGCGCGCTCGCCAGAAGACTTGCACGCCTTGCTGGTTGCTGAACAGGTCACCGTCTTGAGTCAGACCGCTTCTGCTCTGGGGACATTGTCGCCGCAGGGGTTGGATTCGGTGGCGGTGGTGGTGGGCGCTGAGCCCTGTCCGGCCGAGGTGGTGGATCGGTGGGCGCCGGGGCGGGTGATGGTCAACGTTTACGGCCCGACTGAGACCACGGTGGATGTGGCGATCAGTGCACCGCTGGCGCCCGGGTCGGGTGTGGTGCCGATCGGCTCGCCGGTGGCGGGGGCGGCCTTCTTTGTGCTGAACCCGTGGCTGCGGCCGGTGCCGGCCGGTGTGGTCGGGGAGTTGTATGTGGCGGGTCGTGGTGTGGCGTGCGGGTATGTGGGTCGGGCTCCGTTGACGTCGTCGCGGTTTGTGGCGTGTCCGTTCGGCGCGCCGGGGGCGCGGATGTATCGCACCGGGGATCTGGTGTGCTGGCGACCGGATGGGCAGCTGGCCTATGTGGGCCGCGCTGATGAGCAGGTGAAGATTCGCGGGTATCGCATCGAGCTCGGTGAGGTGCAGGCCGCCCTGGCGGCACAGGACGGGGTGGGGCAGGCGGTGGTGATCGCCCGTGAGGACCGTCCCGGCGACAGGCGTCTGGTGGGGTATGTGACCGGGACGGCGGATCCGGCCGCGGCGCGTGCCGCGTTGGGTGAGCGGTTGCCGGCGTATATGGTGCCGACCGCGGTGGTGGTGTTGGAAACATTGCCGTTGACGGTCAACGGCAAGCTCGACAAGCGCGCGCTGCCGGCACCTGAATACGCCGATGTTGATCGGTATCGTGCCCCGGCCAGCGCGGTTGAGGAGATCCTGGCTGGCATCTATGCGCAGGTGTTGGGGCTGGAGCGGGTCGGGGTCGATGAGTCGTTCTTCGAGCTGGGCGGGGACAGCATCCTGTCGTTGCAGGTGGTGTCGCGCGCGCGTGCGGCCGGTCTGGTGTGTAAGCCGCCCGATATTTTCGTCGAGCAGACCGTGTCCCGGTTGGCTCTGGTGGTGGCGGTGGCCGATGGTGAGGCCGGTCCGGCCGATGAGGGCATTGGGTCGGTGGTGGCGACCCCGATCATGCGCTGGCTGGAAACCGTCGATGGCCCGGTCGATCAGTACAACCAAGCGCTGGTGGTGCAGGTCCCGGCCGGGGTCGGCGAGGCCGACGTGGTGGTGGTGTTGCAGGCGTTGGTGGATCGGCATGCCATGTTGCGGCTACGCGTCGAGGACGGCGCCGGAACGTGGTCGTTGACGGTGGCCCCAGTGGGGTCGGTCGATGCGGGCGATTGCCTGCAAACGGTGGCGGTGTTGTCCGATGAGGCGGTGGTGGCCGCGCGGTCGCGGTTGGATCCGGCCGCGGGGGTGATGCTGTCGGCGTTGTGGGTGAGCGGCTCCGGCCAGTTGGTGTTGATCGTTCACCATTTGGCCGTTGATGGGGTGTCGTGGCGAATCTTGTTGGAAGACTTGAACATTGCGTGGGCGCAGCATCACAGCGGGCAGCCGATCGCGCTGCCGGCGGCGGGGACGTCGTTTGCCCGGTGGTCGGCGCTGCTGGCCGAGTATGCCCATGCCCCTGAGGTGGTGGCCCAGGCCGATGCGTGGCGGCAGATAGCAGGGGCCCCGGCGGTGTTGCCGGCGGTGCAGCCTGGGGTGGATACCTTTGCTACGTCCGGGCAGTTGTCGCTGCAGCTGGATGTCGAGACGACCCGGATGCTGTTGGGTGAGGTGCCGGCGGCGTTTCACGCCGGGGTGCAAGACATTCTGTTGATCGGATTCGGGTTGGCGGTCGCGGAGTTCTTGGGTAGCGGCGCCGCGCCGATCGGCATCGATGTGGAGGGTCACGGCCGCCACGAGGAGCTGGCCGCCGATATCGATTTGACCCGCACCCTGGGTTGGTTCACCACCCTCTACCCGGTGTCGTTGGCGATAGATCCGCCGAACTGGGCGCAGGTGGTCGCCGGTGAGGCCACGCTGGGTGCGGTCATCAAGGACGCCAAAGAGCAGTTGCGCGCCCTGCCCGACGGACTGACTTACGGGTTGCTGCGCTATCTGAATCCTGATGTTGACCTGGGCGGGGCTGATCCGGTGATCGGGTTCAACTATCTGGGTCGATTGGGTGCGGCGGCGGGCGAGTTGTCCGAGGAGTTTTGGCGGATCAGCGAGGACGGCTTGGCGTTGGTCGGTGCGGCCGCGGCGATACCGATGCCGTTGGCGCACACGGTGGAGCTCAATGCGGCCACCGCTGACACCGAGACCGGTCCGCAGTTGCATGCCAACTGGAGGTGGGCGCCCTCGGCGGTTGACCAGGGCCAGGTGGATCGGTTGAGCCGGTTGTGGTTTGAGGCGCTGGCCGGTATCTGCGCGCATGTGCGCGCCGGTGGGGGCGGGTTGACGCCCGTCGGATATCGCGCCGGCGCGGCTGACACAGCAGCAGATCGAGGAGCTAGGCCGGCAACACCGCATCGCTGATGTGTTGCCGTTGACCCCGTTGCAGCAGGGTCTGTTGTTCCACGCCGGCACCACGCAGGACAACGGTGACGACCTGTATGCGGTGCAGCTGGAGATCACCATCGAGGGCGCGTTGGACGTCGACCGGCTGCGCGAGGCGGTGCACGCGGTGGTCAAGCGGCATCCGAATCTGGTCGCCCGCTTCTGCGCAGACTTCGATGAGCCAGTGCAGGTCATCCCGGCTGATCCGGTGATGGCGTGGCGGTATGTCGGGCTGGACGCCGGGGTGGATGTCGATGAGCAGGTCCAGGGTGTGTGCGCGGCCGAACGCGCCGGGGTCGCCGATTTTGTCGACCAGCCGCCGTTCCGGGCGGCGTTGATCCGCGTCGCAGCCGATCGGCACCGGTTTGTGCTCACTAATCACCACATCGTGATGGATGGCTGGTCGCTGCCGATCCTGCTGCAGGAGATCGTTGCCGGGTATTACCGGCAGCGGCTGCCCGCGGCCGCGTCGTATCGCAGTTTTGTCAGCTGGCTGGCCGATCAGGATCGCGCTGCCGCCCAGGCGGCTTGGGGGCAGGTGTTGGCCGGGTTTGACACTCCCACCTTGGTGGGTGCGCCGGGCCGGTTAGGCCTGGGGCGGCGCGGTGTGGTCTCGCATCGGGTCTCTGAGCAGACCACCGGGGCCCTTACCGGGCTGGCCCGCTCGCAGCACACCACCGTCAACATCGTGTTGCAGGGCGTCTTTGCGCAGCTGCTGATGTCGCTGACCGGTCAGCGTGATGTCGTTTTCGGCACCGCGGTCTCGGGGCGGCCCGCCGAGCTGGCCGGCGCGGAGTCGATGGTGGGGTTGTTGATCAACACCGTGCCGGTGCGCGCGACCCTCACCGCGGCGACCACCGCCGCCGAGCTGCTCGATCAGCTCCAACGCAACCACAACCACACTCTTGAGCATCAGCATCTGGCCCTGCCCGAGATTCACCGCATCACTGGCCAGGACCAATTGTTCGACACCCTGTTCGTCTACGAGAACTACCCCGTCGACAGCGCCGCATTGTCAGCCGATCACGACTTGGCCATCACCGAGATCACCAACCGCGAATACAACCACTACCCGCTGACCGTGGCGGCCGCGCCGGGTGACGAACTGAGCCTCACCGTCGAATTCGACACCGATGTGTTCGATACCGCCGGCATCGAGGCATTGGTTGGGCGGTTGGAGCGGGTGTTGGTGGCGATGACCGCTGACCCGGGGCTGCGGTTGTCGTCGTTGGATCTGCTGGATGCAGGTGAGCATGCCCGGTTGGCGGAGGTCGGTAATCGGGCGGTATTGACCCGCTGGTCCGCGAGCGGGTCGGTGTCGATTCCGGTGTTGTTCGCTGGGCAGGTGGCGTGCGTGCCGGAGGCGGTGGCGATCAGTTGTGGCAGCCGTTCGTGGTCGTATCGGGAACTGGATGAGGCGTCGAATCGGTTGGCGCACCTGCTGGCCGCTCACGGCGTGGGCCCGGGCGAGCGGGTTTCGTTGTTGTTGCCGCGCTCGGCCGAGGCGATCGTGGCGATGTTAGCGGTGCTCAAGTGCGGGGCGGCGTATGTGCCGCTGGATCCGGGGCATCCCGATGCGCGGATCGGGTTCGTGGTCGGTGATGCCGCGCCGATGGTCGCGGTCACCACCGCTGGCCTGAGTGCGCGGTTGGACGGCCATGAGCTGGTGGTCATCGATATCGACGATCCGGCTGTAGACGCCCAGCCCAGCACGGCGTTGCCGGCCCCGGCGCCCGAGGATGTCGCTTATCTGATTTACACCTCGGGCACGACCGGTGTGCCCAAGGGAGTGGCGGTCGCCCACCGAAACGTCATCCGGCTGCTGCAGACACTGGATGCCGAGGTGCCCGCGGCGGGGGTGTGGTCGCAGTGTCATTCGTTGGCGTTCGATTTTTCGGTGTGGGAGATCTGGGGTGCGCTGCTCGGTGGGGGGCGGCTGGTGGTGGTGCCTGATGCGGTGGTGCGCTCCGCGGAGGAGTTGCACGCGTTGCTGGTCAGCGAGCAGGTCAGTGTGTTGAGCCAGACCCCGTCGGCGTTTTACGCGTTGCAGGCCGCCGACGAGCTGGCACCCGAGTTGGGGAGTCAGCTGAAGCTGGAGACGGTGGTGTTCGGCGGGGAAGCGTTTGAGCCACAACGTGTTCGGTCGTGGTTGGAGCATCATCCGGGGTTGCCGCGGCTGGTGAATATGTATGGCATCACCGAGACGACGGTGCATGCTTCGATCCGCGAGATCGTCGACGCCGATGTCGATAGTGCGATCAGCCCGATCGGGGTGCCGCTGGCGCATCTGGGCTTTTTTGTGCTGGATGGCTGGTTGCGACCGGTGCCGCCCGGGGTGGTGGGTGAGTTGTATGTGGCCGGCGCCGGGTTGGCGTATGGGTATGTGGGCCGGGCTCCGTTGACGTCGTCGCGGTTTGTGGCGTGCCCGTTCGGCGGTGTCGGGGCGCGGATGTATCGCACCGGGGACCTCGTGTGCTGGCGACCGGATGGGCAGCTGGCCTATGTGGGCCGCGCGGATGAGCAGGTCAAGATCCGCGGATATCGCATCGAACTCGGCGAAATCCAAGTGGCGCTGGCCGGCTGCGTCGGGGTCCAGCAGGCGGTGGTGATCGCCCGTGAGGACCGTCCCGGCGACAAGCGTCTGGTGGGCTATGTGACCGAGTCGGTGAGCGGGGCGGTGGACCCGGCCGGGTTACGCGCTGCGGTGGGTGAGCGGTTGCCGGCGTATATGGTGCCGACCGCGGTGGTGGTGCTCGAGGCGCTGCCGTTGACGGTCAACGGCAAACTCGACACCCGTGCCCTGCCGGCACCTGAATACCAAGATGTTGATCGGTATCGCGCCCCGGCCAGCGCGGTTGAGGAGATCCTGGCCGGGATCTATGCCCAGGTGCTGGGTGTGGAGCGGGTCGGGGTCGACGAGTCGTTCTTCGAGCTGGGCGGGGACAGCATTTTGTCGATGCAGGTGGTGGCCCGGGCGCGGGCCGCGGGCCTGTTGTGTCGCCCGCGGGATGTGTTCGTCGAGCAGACGGTGGCCCGGTTGGCCCGGGTGGCCGGGGTGGCCGACAACGCGGCCGGGGTGATCGATGAGGGCGTCGGGTCGGTGGTGGCCACCCCGATCATGGGTTGGCTGCAGGACATGGACGGCCCAACCGATCAGTTCAATCAGACGGTGGTGGTGCAGGCCCCGGCCGGGGTCGGCGAGGCCGACGTGGCGGCGGTGGTGCAGGCGTTGCTGGATCGGCATGCGATGTTGCGGGCGCGGGTCGAGGACGACGGCGCCGGGAGCTGGTCGCTGACGGTGCCCGAGGCCGGGTCGGTGCAGGCGGGCGATTGTCTGCAGACCGCGGAGGTGCTCGATGATGAGGCGGTGGTGGCCGCGCGGTCGCGGTTGGATCCGGCCGCGGGGGTGATGCTTTCGGCGTTGTGGGTGACCGGCTCCGCTCAGTTGGTGTTGATCGTTCACCATTTGGCCGTTGATGGGGTGTCGTGGCGAATCTTGTTGGAAGACTTGAACATTGCGTGGGCGCAGCATCACAGCGGGCAGCCGATCGCGCTGCCGGCGGCGGGGACGTCGTTTGCCCGGTGGTCGGCGCTGCTGGCCGAGTATGCCCATGCCCCTGAGGTGGTGGCCCAGGCCGATGCGTGGCGGCAGATAGCAGGGGCCCCGGCGGTGTTGCCGGCGGTGCAGCCTGGGGTGGATACCTTCGCCACGGCCGGAAACCTGTCGGCGCAGCTGGACACCGACACAACCCGCGTGCTGCTCAGTGAGGTGCCGGCGGCGTTTCACGCCGGGGTGCAAGACATTCTGTTGATCGGATTCGGGTTGGCGGTCGCGGAGTTCCTGGGTAGCGGCGCCGCGCCGATCGGCATCGATGTGGAGGGCCACGGGCGCCACGAGGAACTGGCCGCCGGTATAGACCTGACCCGCACGGTGGGCTGGTTCACCACCCTCTACCCGGTGGCCCTTGCGATAGGCCCGCTGGACTGGGCGCAGGTGGCCGCTGGTGGGCCCGGGTTGGGCGCGGTCATCAAGGACGCCAAGGAACAGCTGCGCGCCCTGCCCGACGGGTTCACCTACGGGTTGCTGCGCTATCTGAATCCTGATGTTGACCTGGGCGGGGCCGATCCGGTGATCGGGTTCAACTATCTGGGCCGGTTGGGTGCGGCGGCGGGCGAGCTCTCCGAGGAGTTGTGGCGGATCAGCCCCGAGGGCTTGGCGCTGACGGGTGCGGCCGCGGCGATACCCATGCCGTTGATGCACACCGTGGAGCTCAACGCGGCCACCGCCGACACCGAGACCGGCCCGCAGTTGCATGCCAACTGGACGTGGGCGCCCTCGGCGCTCGATCAAGCGCAGGTGGATCGGTTGAGCCGGTTGTGGTTTGAGGCGCTGGCCGGTATCTGCGCGCTGGTGCAAGCCGGTGGGGGCGGGTTGAGCCCGTCAGATATTGTGCCGGCCCGGTTGAGCCAGCCCCAGATCGATGAGTTGTGCCAGCACTATCAGATCGCGGATGTGTTGCCGTTGACCCCGCTGCAGCAGGGGCTGCTGTTCCACGCCGGCACCACGCACGGCAGCGATGATGTGTATGCGGTGCAGCGAGACATCACCATCACCGGTGCTCTTGACCCGCAGCGGCTGCGCGATGCCGTGCACACCGTGATCGCCCGCCATCCGCACCTGGTGGCCCGATTCTGTCCACAGTTCGACGAGCCGGTGCAAATCATCCCCGCCGATCCCGCACTGCCGTGGCGGTACGTCGAGCTCGACGCCGCCGACCCGGACCTCGAAGAGCAGATCCAACGGGTATGTGCTGCCGAACGCGCCGCGGTCGGCGACCTGGCCGACCAGTCGCCCTTCCGGGCGGCGTTGATCCGCGTTGCAGCAGACCGGCACCGGTTCGTGCTGACCAATCACCACATCGTGCTCGACGGCTGGTCGACACCGATCCTGCTGCAGGAAATAATCGCCGGCTATTACGGCCAGCGGCTGCCCGCAGCGGTGCCGTACCGCAGCTTCGTGACCTGGCTGGCCGGCCGGGATCGCGCTGCCGCCCAGGCGGCCTGGGGTGAGGTGCTGGCCGGGCTCGACGCTCCTACTCTCGTGGGTCCGCCAAGTCGGTTAGGCCTGGGGCGGCGAGGCGTTGCGTCGTATCAGTTACCTGAAGAGACCACCCGGGCCCTTGGCGAGCTGGCCCGCTCACAGCACACCACCGTCAACATCGTGCTGCAGGCCGCCTGGGTGCAGCTGCTGATGTGGCTGACCGGTCAGCGTGATGTCGTCTTCGGCACCGCGGTCTCGGGGCGGCCCGCCGAGCTGGCCGGCGCGGAGTCGATGGTGGGGTTGTTGATCAACACCGTGCCGGTGCGCGCGACCATCACCGCGGCCACCACCATCGCCGAGCTGCTCGATCAGCTGCAAGCTGCGCACAACCGGACCCTCGAGCATCAGCACCTTCCGCTACCCGAGATCCACCGCCTCACCGGCCACGACCAATTGTTCGACACCCTGTTCGTCTACGAGAACTACCCCGTCGATACCACCGCCTTGTCAGGAGTCCACGAGTTGGCCATTGCTGAGATCAGTGCCCGCGAATACAACCATTATCCGCTTGCGGTGCAGGCTGCACCGGGCGACGAATTGGGGCTTCGTGTCGAGTTCGATGCCGATGTGTTTGATGCGGCGGGCATCGAGGCGTTGATGGGTCGGTTGCGGCGGGTGTTGGTGGCGATGACCGCTGATTCGGAGGGGCAGTCATGACCGCAGATTCGACGCGGCGGTTGTTGTCGATTGATTTGCTTGATGCAGATGAGCACGCTGACTTGGATGGGTGGGGTAATCGGGCGGTGTTGACTCGGCCGGCATTTATGCCGGTGTCGATTCCGGTGTTGTTTGCTGGGCAGGTGGCGCGTGCCCCGGACGCGGTGGCGATCAGTTGTGGGCAGCGTTCGTGGAGCTACCGTGAACTGGATGAGGCGTCGAATCGGTTGGCGCATTTGTTGGTCGCGCGCGGGGCGGGCCCGGGACGGTGTGTGGCACTGCTGCTGGAGCGCTCGGCTGAGGCCATCATCGCGATCTTGGCGGTGCTCAAGACCGGGGCGGCCTATGTGCCGATCGACCCGTCGCTACCGGACGCGCGGGTCGGGTTCACGGTCGAGGATGCCGCGGCGATTGTCGCAATCACTGCTGCGGGGCTGGTCGATCGGCTGGATGGGCAAGATTTGACGGTCATCGATGTGGACGATCCGCGCATCGAGAGCTATCCGTGCACGGGTTTGCCGGCGCCGGCTGCTGATGATGTCGCCTACCTGATCTATACGTCGGGCACCACCGGTGTCCCGAAGGGGGTGGCTGTTGCCCACCGCAATGTGACCCAGCTGCTGGCGTCGGTGGATGGCGGTGTGCCGGCGGGGCCGGGGCAGGTGTGGTCGCAGTGGCATTCGTTGTCTTTCGATGTGTCGGTGTGGGAGATCTTCGGGGCGTTGTTGCACGGTGGGCGGCTGGTGGTGGTGCCCGAAGCCGTGGCCGGCTCCCCGGAGGAGTTGCGCGCTTTGCTGGTGGCGGAGCGGGTCGACGTGTTGTGTCAGACTCCGTCGGCGGCGGGGATGTTGTCGGCTGAGGGGTTGGGGTCGGCGGCGTTGGTGGTGGCCGGTGAGGCTTGCCCGGCTGAGTTGGTGGATCGGTGGGCGCCGGGGCGGGTGATGATCAACGCCTATGGGCCGACCGAGGCCACGGTGTATGCGGCGATGAGTGCGCCGCTGGAGGCGGGGTCGGGGGTGGTGCCGATCGGTGCGCCGGTGCCGGGTGCGGCGTTGTTTGTGCTGGATGCGGGGTTGCGCCGGGTGTCGGCGGGGGTGGTGGGGGAGTTGTATGTGGCCGGCGCCGGAGTGGGGTGCGGGTATTGGCGGCGGGCCGGGTTGACGTCATCGCGGTTTGTGGCGTGTCCGTTCGGTGCGCCGGGGGGGCGGATGTATCGCACCGGGGATTTGGTGCGGTGGGGTGCTGGTGGGCAGTTGCAGTATCTGGGCCGTGCTGATGAGCAGGTCAAGATCCGCGGGTATCGCATCGAGCTGGGTGAGGTGCAGGCCGCGCTGGCGGTGATGGACGGGGTCCAGCAGGCGGTGGTGATCGCGCGCGAGGACCGCCCCGGCGATAAGCGTCTGGTGGGTTATGTGACCGGGACGGCGGATCCGGCTACTGTGCGCGCGAAGCTGGCTGAGCGGTTGCCGGGTTATATGGTGCCCGCGGCGGTGGTGGTGTTGGAAGCCTTGCCGTTGACGGTCAACGGCAAACTCGACAAACGCGCCCTGCCGACGCCGGAGTATCAGGTTGTTGATCGGTATCGCGCTCCGGCAACCCCCGCCGAGGAGATCCTGGCCGGTATTTATGCCCAGGTGCTGGGTTTGGAGCGGGTGGGGGTGGATGAGTCGTTTTTTGAGTTGGGTGGGGATTCGTTGTTGGCGATGCGGGTGATCGCCGCGGTCAACGCCGGCCTGGATGCCCACCTTTCGGTGGGCGCGGTGTTTGAGGCGCCGACGGTGGCTCAGTTGGCGCCGCGTATTAATGGGCAGGGGGGTCGGCGGCTTGCGCCGTTGGTGGCGGTGGAGCGCCCGGCGGTGGTGCCGTTGTCGTTTGCGCAGAGCCGGTTGTGGTTTATCGGTCAGTTGCAGGGGCCTTCGCCGGTGTTCAACATGGCCGTCGCGTTGCGGTTGCGTGGATGTCTGGATGTTGCGGCGTTGGGTGTGGCGTTGGCTGATGTGGTGGGCCGCCATGAGAGCCTGCGCACGCTGTTCCCGGCATCGCAGGGGATGCCTCAGCAGTTGGTGGTGCCGGTTGAGGGGGCCGATTTCGGCTGGCAGGTCATTGATGCCAGCGGCTGGTCGGAGAGCCGGCTGGATGAGGCCGTGGACTCCGCGGCGCGTCACAGTTTTGACTTGGCGACCCAGATTCCGTTGCGGGCACGGCTTTTCCGCCTCGGCGAGGATGAGCATGTGTTGGTGGCGGTGGTGCATCATATCGCCGCTGATGGTTGGTCGGTGACCCCGTTGGTGGCCGATTTGGGGGTGGCGTATGGCGCCCGGTGCGTGGGGCAGGCCCCTGGTTGGGCGCCGTTGGCGGTGCAGTATGTCGATTACACGTTGTGGCAGCGCGCGCAGCTGGGTGATTTGGGTGATCCGGATAGTCCTATCGCCGCGCAGTTGGCCTATTGGGAGCAGGCGTTGGCCGGGATGCCGGAGCGGCTGGTGTTGCCCACTGATCGGCCGTATCCGGCGGTGGCTGATCACCGCGGCGCCCGGGTGGCGGTGGAGTGGCCGGTGGAGTTGCAGCAGCGGGTTGCTTGGGTGGCTCGTGAGCACGATGCGACCAGTTTCATGGTGGTTCAGGCGGCTTTGGCGGTGCTGTTGTCTCAGCTCAGTGCTAGCCCGGAGGTGGCGGTCGGGTTCTCGATCGCCGGGCGCGGGGATGCGGCGCTGGATGGGTTGGTGGGTTTTTTCGTCAATTATTTGGTGTTGCGGGTCGATCTGGCTGGTGATCTGAGTGTGGCCGAGTTGTTGGGTCAGGTGCGCGGGCGCAGCCTGGCCGCTTATGAGCATCAGGATGTGCCTTTTGAGGTGTTGGTGGAGCGGCTGAACCCGACTCGGTCGTTGACTCATCATCCGCTGGTGCAGGTGGTGTTGGCTTGGTTGAACTTGCCTGGGCAGGACAGTGATCCTGCCGGGGTGGCGTTGGGTGATCTGCAGGTCACCCCGCTGCCGGTGGATACCCAGACTGCCCGCATGGATTTGGTGTTCAACCTGGGGGAACGTTGGTCTGAGGCGGGGGAGCCCGCGGGGATCGGCGGGGTGGTGGAGTTTCGCACCGATGTGTTTGATGCGGAAAGCATCGAGGTGTTGATTGGGCGGTTGGAGCAGGTGTTGGCGGCGATGGTCGCCGACCCGGTCCGGCGGTTGTCGTCGATTGATGTGCTCGATGCCGGTGAGCAGGCCCGCCTTGATGTGGTCGGTAATCGTGCGGTGTTGGCGCGCGCTGGGGTGCCGGTGTCGATTCCGGCGTTGTGGGCTGCGCAGGTGGCGCGCACTCCGGCGGGGGTGGCGTTGGTGTGCGGGGGGTGTGTGTGGAGCTATGGCGAGGTGGAGCTGGCGGCTAACCGGTTGGCGCATCTGTTGGCCGGTCATGGTGTGGGCGCCGGTGATGTGGTGGCGTTGTTGTTTGAGCGTTCCGCTGAGGCGGTCGTGGCGATTTTGGCGGTGCTCAAGACCGGGGCCGCCTATGTGCCGATCGACCCCAATCATCCCGATGCGACCCTGGGGTTCATCCTCGATGACGCCGCCCCGGTGGCCGCGGTGACCTGCGCGGGGCTGCGGTCGCGGCTGGGTGGGCATGATCTGTTGGTCATCGATGTCGATGATCCCGGGTTGGACGTTCAGCCCGGCACCGCGTTGCCGGCGCCGGGGGCCGACAATATCGCCTATCTGATCTACACCTCGGGCACCACCGGTACCCCTAAGGGGGTGGCGGTCACTCATACCGGTATTGCCGATCTGGTGGCCAGCCACGTGGAGCGGTTGGCGATTACCCCGCAGAGTCGGGTGTTGCAGTTCGCGCCGTTGATCTTTGATATGTCGGTCGGGAATATGTGGTGGGCGTTGTTGAGCGGGGCGGCTGCGGTGTTTCCCACCGAGGATGAGGCGTTGCCGGGCCAGGAATTGATCGATTTGATCGCCGAGCAGAAGGTGACTCATGCGAAGTTCACGCCCAGCACGTTGGCTGCCCTTCCGGTGGAGGATCTGCGCGGGTTGACCCTGATTACCGGGGGGGAGGTCTGCACGGCTGAGCTTGTGGACCGCTACGGCGCGGTGGCCACGCTGGTCAACGAGTACGGTCCGACCGAGACCACGGTGGATGTCACGATCGGCTACCCGGCGGTGGTGGGGTCGGGGGTGGCGCCGATCGGGTCGGCGGTGTCGGGGGCGGCGTTGTTTGTGCTCGATGGCTGGTTGCGTGCGGTGCCGGCGGGGGTGGTCGGGGAGTTGTATGTGGCCGGTCCAATGGTGGCGTGTGGGTATTGGCGCCGGGCTCCGTTGACCGCGTCGCGGTTTGTGGCGTGTCCGTTCGGGGGGGCTGGGGCGCGGATGTATCGCACCGGGGATCTGGTGAGCTGGGGTGTTGATGGGCAGCTGGCCTATGTGGGGCGTGTCGATGAGCAGGTCAAGATCCGCGGGTATCGCATCGAGCTGGGTGAGGTGAGCGCGGCGCTGGCCGGGTGCGATGGGGTGGATCAGGCGGTGGTGATCGCCCGCGAGGACCGTCCCGGTGATAAGCGTCTGGTGGGTTATGTCACCGCGTCGGTGACCGGGGCCGCCGACTCGGCCGGGCTGCGCGCGGCGCTGGGTGAGCGGCTGCCGGGCTATATGGTGCCCGCGGCGGTGGTGGTGCTCGAGGCGTTGCCGTTGACCCCCAACGGCAAACTCGACAAGCGCGCGCTGCCGGCGCCGGAATACAGCGTTGTGGATCGGTACCGGGCCCCGGCCACCGCCATCGAGGAGGTCCTGGCCGGTATCTACGCCCAGGTGCTGGGTGTGGAGCGGGTCGGGGTGGATGAGTCGTTTTTCGAGCTGGGCGGGGACAGCATTTTGTCGTTGCAGGTGGTGGCCCGGGCCCGTGCGGCCGGTGTGCTGTGCAAGCCGCGCGACATTTTCGTTGAGCAGAGCGTGGCGCGGGTGGCCCGGGTGGCCGAGGTGATGGCCGACGGTGCGGTCGGCCCGGTCGATGAGGGTCTGGGGGTGGTGGTGGCCACCCCGGTCATGCGCCGGCTGCACGACGTGGATGGCCCGGTGGGGCAGTACAACCAGACGGTGGTGGTGCAGGCCCCGGCGGGGGCGGGCGAGGCCGATGTGGTGGTGCTGTTGCAGGCGTTGCTGGATCGGCATGCCATGTTGCGGCTGCGGGTGGATGATGACGGCGCCGGGGGGTGGGCGTTACAGGTGCCCGCGGCGGGGTCGGTGGATGCGCGCGGGTGCCTGCAAACGGTGACGGTGTTGTCCGATGAGGTGGTGGTGGCCGCGCGGTCGCGGTTGGATCCGGCGGCGGGGGTGATGCTTTCGGCGTTGTGGGTGAGCGGCTCCGGCCAGTTGGTGTTGATCGTTCACCATTTGGCCGTCGACGGGGTGTCGTGGCGAATCTTGTTGGAAGACCTCAACATTGCGTGGGCGCAGCATCACGGCGGGCAGCCGATCGCGCTGCCGGCGGCGGGGACGTCGTTTGCCCGGTGGGCCTCACTGCTGGCCGAGTATGCCCATGCCCCGGAGGTGGTGGCCCAGGCCGATGCGTGGCGGCAGATAGCAGGGGCCCCGGCGGTGTTGCCGGCGGCGCGGCCGGCGGTGGATACGTTTGCCAGCGCCGGAAACTTGTCGGTGTCGCTGGATGCTGAGGCCACCGGGATGCTGTTGGGGGAGGTGCCGGCGGCGTTTCATGCCGGGGTGCAAGACATTTTGTTGATCGGGTTGGGGTTGGCGCTCGCGGAGTTGTTGGGCCTCGGCGCGGCGCCGGTCGGTATCGATGTGGAGGGTCACGGCCGTCATGAGGAGCTGGGCGCCGATGTTGACCTGACCCGCACGGTGGGCTGGTTCACCACTAAATATCCGGTGGCGTTGAGGGTGGGTGGGCTGTCCTGGGCGCAGGTGGTCGCCGGTGAGGCCGCGCTGGGGGCGCTGATCAAGGATGCCAAGGAACAGCTGCGCGCCCTGCCCGACGGACTGACCTATGGTCTGCTGCGTTATCTGAACGCCGATGTTGAGCTGGGCGAATCCGATCCGGTGATCGGGTTTAACTATCTGGGCCGGTTGGGTGCGGCCGCCGGCGAGCTCTCCGAGGAGTTTTGGCGGATCAGCCCGGAGGGCTTGGCGCTGACCGGTGCGGCCGCGGCGGTGCCGACGCCGCTGGCGTACGCCGTGAGCCTCAATGCGGCCACCGCCGAGACCGACACCGGTCCGCAGCTGCACGCCAGCTGGACCTGGGCGCCATCGGCGGTTGATCGCGAGCAGGTCGGCCGGTTGAGCCGGTTGTGGTTTGAGGCGCTGGCCGGTATCTGCGCGCATGTGCGTTCCGGTGGGGGCGGGTTGACGCCCTCGGATATCGCCCCGGCCCGGCTGGACCAGCCCCAGATTGACGAGCTGCAGCAGCAATATGAGATCGCCGATATTTTGCCGCTGACCCCGCTGCAGCAGGGGCTGCTGTTTCACGCCAGCACCACCCAGGGCGGCGACGACGTGTATGCGGTGCAGCTGGATATCACCATCACCGGCCCGCTGGACTGGCACCGGCTGCGCGATGCGGTGCACATGGTGATCACCGGCATCCCAATCTGGCGGCCCGCTTCTGCGCACAGTTCGACGAGCCGGTGCAGGTCATCCCGGCCGATCCCGTGGCGCCCTGGCGGTATGTCGAGCTGGACGCCGGCGCCCCCGACGTCGATGTCGATGAGCAGGTCCAGCGGGTGTGTGCCGCCGAACGCGCCGTGGTCAGTGACCTCGCCCACCAGCAGGCCTTCCGGGCCGCGTTGATCCGCACCGCACCAGATCGGCACCGCTTTGTGCTTACCCACTATCACATCGTGATGGATGGCTGGTCGAAGTCGATCCTGCTGCGGGAAATCATCGCCGGCTATTACGGGCAGCGGTTGCCCGCGGCCGCGCCGTATCGCAGCTTTGTCGCCTGGCTGGCCGATCGAGACCTTGACCGCGCCCACAGGGCCTGGGGTGAGGTGTTGGCCGGGTTTGAGGCCCCCACCCTGGTGGCTCCGCCGGGCCGGCTGGGGCTGGGGCGGCGAGGCATTGAATGGTTGCGGGTCTCTGAACAGACCACCCAAGCGCTTAGCGAGCTGGCCCGCTCGCACCACACCACCGTCAACATCGTGGTGCAGGGTGCCTTCGCGCAGCTGCTGTGCCAGCTGACCGGCCGCCATGATGTCGTCTTCGGCACCGTGGTCTCGGGGCGCCCGGCCGAGGTGGTCGGCGCGGAATCGATGGTGGGCCTGTTGATGAACACGGTGCCGGTGCGCGCGCGCATCACGGCGGCCACCACCACCGCCGACCTGCTCGATCAGCTGCAACACGCGCACAACCACACCCTTGAGCATCAGCACCTGGCGCTGAGCGAGATCCACCGCATCACCGGTCACGACCAGCTGTTTGACACCCTGTTCGTGTACGAGAACTACCCGATCGACACCGCGGCGTTGCTCGGGGACTACGACTTGGCCATCACCGAGATCGCCGGTCACGAATACAACCACTACCCATTGGCGGTGCTGGCCCTGCCCGGCCACGAACTGGTCCTTCGCGTCGAATACGACACCGATGTGTTTGATGCGGAAAGCATCGAGGTGTTGATTGGGTGGTGGCAGCAGGTGTTGGCGGCGATGGTCGCCGACCCGGTCCGGCGGTTGTCGTCGATTGATGTGCTCGATGCCGGTGAGCAGGCCCGCCTTGATGTGGTCGGTAATCGTGCGGTGTTGGCGCGCGCTGGGGTGCCGGTGTCGATTCCGGCGTTGTGGGCTGCGCAGGTGGCGCGCACTCCGGCGGGGGTGGCGTTGGTGTGCGGGGGGTGTGTGTGGAGCTATGGCGAGGTGGAGCTGGCGGCTAACCGGTTGGCGCATCTGTTGGCCGGTCATGGTGTGGGCGCCGGTGATGTGGTGGCGTTGTTGTTTGAGCGTTCCGCTGAGGCGGTCGTGGCGATTTTGGCGGTGCTCAAGACCGGGGCCGCCTATGTGCCGATCGACCCCAATCATCCCGATGCGACCCTGGGGTTCATCCTCGATGACGCCGCCCCGGTGGCCGCGGTGACCTGCGCGGGGCTGCGGTCGCGGCTGGGTGGGCATGATCTGTTGGTCATCGATGTCGATGATCCCGGGTTGGACGTTCAGCCCGGCACCGCGTTGCCGGCGCCGGGGGCCGACAATATCGCCTATCTGATCTACACCTCGGGCACCACCGGTACCCCTAAGGGGGTGGCGGTCACTCATACCGGTATTGCCGATCTGGTGGCCAGCCACGTGGAGCGGTTGGCGATTACCCCGCAGAGTCGGGTGTTGCAGTTCGCGCCGTTGATCTTTGATATGTCGGTCGGGAATATGTGGTGGGCGTTGTTGAGCGGGGCGGCTGCGGTGTTTCCCACCGAGGATGAGGCGTTGCCGGGCCAGGAATTGATCGATTTGATCGCCGAGCAGAAGGTGACTCATGCGAAGTTCACGCCCAGCACGTTGGCTGCCCTTCCGGTGGAGGATCTGCGCGGGTTGACCCTGATTACCGGGGGGGAGGTCTGCACGGCTGAGCTTGTGGACCGCTACGGCGCGGTGGCCACGCTGGTCAACGAGTACGGTCCGACCGAGACCACGGTGGATGTCACGATCGGCTACCCGGCGGTGGTGGGGTCGGGGGTGGCGCCGATCGGGTCGGCGGTGTCGGGGGCGGCGTTGTTTGTGCTCGATGGCTGGTTGCGTGCGGTGCCGGCGGGGGTGGTCGGGGAGTTGTATGTGGCCGGTCCAATGGTGGCGTGTGGGTATTGGCGCCGGGCTCCGTTGACCGCGTCGCGGTTTGTGGCGTGTCCGTTCGGGGGGGCTGGGGCGCGGATGTATCGCACCGGGGATCTGGTGAGCTGGGGTGTTGATGGGCAGCTGGCCTATGTGGGGCGTGTCGATGAGCAGGTCAAGATCCGCGGGTATCGCATCGAGCTGGGTGAGGTGAGCGCGGCGCTGGCCGGGTGCGATGGGGTGGATCAGGCGGTGGTGATCGCCCGCGAGGACCGTCCCGGTGATAAGCGTCTGGTGGGTTATGTCACCGCGTCGGTGACCGGGGCCGCCGACTCGGCCGGGCTGCGCGCGGCGCTGGGTGAGCGGCTGCCGGGCTATATGGTGCCCGCGGCGGTGGTGGTGCTCGAGGCGTTGCCGTTGACCCCCAACGGCAAACTCGACAAGCGCGCGCTGCCGGCGCCGGAATACAGCGTTGTGGATCGGTACCGGGCCCCGGCCACCGCCATCGAGGAGGTCCTGGCCGGTATCTACGCCCAGGTGCTGGGTGTGGAGCGGGTCGGGGTGGATGAGTCGTTTTTCGAGCTGGGCGGGGATTCGCTGTTGGCGATGCGCATGATCGCTGCGGTCAACAAGTCTTTGGGTGCCCACCTCGCGGTGCGCACCGTGTTGCATGCGCCGTCGGTGAGAAACCTGAGCCAGCAGTTGGGTAAGCAGGACAGCGCGGTGGAAGTAGTGCCCCTTGAGGTCCTCAAGGAGGGTACCGGCGCTCCGCTGTGCTGTATCCATGAAGGCAGCGGGCTTTGCTATGCATATCTGGTGCTGGGCGGGTATTTGGATTGCCCGATTATCGGAATTAACGAAATCCCGCAAAAGGGCGAAGCTGAATTTCGATCGATTCGTAGCATGGCGGCAAGCTATGCCGACCGGCTCCAAACCCTTTATCCCGACGGGCCCTACAACCTTCTCGGCTGGTCTTTTGGGGGCCCCGTAGCCCACGAGCTCGCCATCGAGCTTCGCCGACGCGGATGTGTGGTCCAACGACTTATATTGTTGGACCCCGGTGGACACAGCGGCAACGGCGCCATTAACCAAGTTCCAGACAAGAGTCAAATCGAGAGTCGCATCCTGGAGGAGTTTCTGCGATCTAATCGCATCGATATTCCAGAACAATCGGAACTTCTTACCTACCAGCAGGTCGAGGAATTACTCCACCAACAAGCAGCAGAAGTAGTACTTCCACCCAGACAGCTCTTTGAGTTCATGGTTCGAACCGGCCACGCTAACCAGTTATACCTAGCCAAACACGAACCTGACGTGTTTGACGGCGACATGATCATATTCGCTGCACGAAGTAGAAATGAAAACGATCCATCCCACCTACAAAATTGGCGACCTTACGTTGCTGGCGACATTACCGTCCACCCGGTCGACTGCGGACATTATGACATGATGACCGCCGCATCCCTCGGCATGTACGGTGAACAACTCAAACTTTCACTAGAAGCATAAGGCGGCGTTGCGGTGAAGGAATTCTCCCCGGGAACCGGAATCAATAACCAAATGAGATTACCCAAACCCAAACCACCACACCCCAACGCATCTTTCCGTATTGATGGCTTTGGTGGATTCGTTGGAGGTGTGATGGTCGAAGTAGCCCGGCACGCCGGCGGGTCGGCGCTTCTGGGTTCGGCCGAGATGGGCCAGCTCTTATGGCCCGGCGAAAACTGCGGCGCGCAGGGAGTCGATGAGGCTGGCCTTCATGGTTTATCCGCGGCGCCGACCCGGGTCGGAATAGGCGATGGTCCGCTGCCGGAGGCTGCCACGGCCAGCCGCGCATCCAAACACTCCCCGCTTTCGGTGCACGCCCTTCGGGGCCGCGAACTGTGCCTTCGCAACGGATACGCCCCCGCCGCGCGACTGGCCGACCAACCATAGTTTCGAACAGGAGGAATCGATAAATGAAAGAGGCGAGCCGGACCGCGGTGCTGGTATGCCAGGCCAGGGCTGTAGCCGACGACCGGCTGGCGATCGGGAGGTTCAGTGATCCCGTCGCCGCGCACTTGCTTCGCGAGGCCGAACGGGTGGCTGTCGACCGCGCGCGGAGCGGCACCGCACCCGACACCTGGCGGGAGAGAGTGGAAGCCTCGCTAATCGGCCGTAACACGACGATCGCGGTGTCACGCACGGTCGTGATCGATGACGCCGTTCGCGCCAAAGCGCATCCGCAGCTGGTCATCCTCGGCGCGGGGCTGGACGCGCGCGCTTATCGGCTGCCGGAGCTGGCCGAAGTCGACGTGTACGAGGTGGACCACCCCGCAACGCAACAGGACAAGCGCGACCGCATCAACGGCCTGCGACCCGCTGCGAAGTCGCTGACCCACGTCTCGGTCGACTTCAGTCGCGACCCTCTCGGGCCCGCACTCGCCAAGGCCGGACACGACATCGCGACGCCGACCACGTGGATCTGGGAGGGTGTCCTGCCATACCTCAACGAGATCGACATCCACGCGACCCTCGCGGTGATCGACGAATGCTCCGCGCCGGGCAGCCGGTTGATCCTCACCTACTCGACACCGGCCCGGCTGGGACTACTCGGGGTAAAGCGTTGGTGGCTCAATGCAGTCGTTGACAGTGCGCTGCAGGTCATCATGCAACTCACCGGCGCGTGGCCAGGTGAGAACGAGCCTTACGTCTCGTCTTGGTACCCGGAGGCCATGCGTACCTTGGTGACCGCTCATAACTTCGAGGTCACCGACGATCAGGACCTATACCCGGTCGCTCTGCAACTAGGTATGTCAGCACGACTGCCCCGCGGCGAAGGGCAGCAGCCAATACTGCGCCAGGTAGGTCGCGTAGCGATCGCCGACAAGCGCCGCGTTGTCAGGAGTCCATGAGTTGGCCGTTGCTGAGGTCAGTGCCCGCGGATACAACCATTATCCGCTTGCGGTGCAGGCTGCACCGGGCGACGAGTTGGGGCTTCGTGTCGAGTTCGATGCCGATGTGTTTGATGCGGCGGGCATCGAGGCGTTGATGGGTCGGTTGCGGCGGGTGTTGGTGGCGATGACGGCTGATTCGGAGGGGCAGTCATGACCGCAGATTCGACGCGGCGGTTGTTGTCGATTGATTTGCTTGATGCAGATGAGCACGCTGACTTGGATGGGTGGGGTAATCGGGCGGTGTTGACTCGGCCGGCATTTATGCCGGTGTCGATTCCGGTGTTGTTTGCTGGGCAGGTGGCGCGCACACCCGATGCGGTGGCGTTGACGTTCGACGGTTGCGCGATGACGTATCGGGAGCTCGATGAGGCGTCGAACCGGTTGGCGAATTTGTTGGCCGGTTGTGGAGCGGGCCCGGGGCAGTGTGTGGGGTTGTTGTTGCCGCGGTCGGCTGGGGCGATCGTGGCGATTTTGGCGGTGCTCAAGACCGGGGCGGCCTATGTGCCGATCGATCCGGCGCACCCAGTGGCACGGGTCGGGTTCATGGTGGCTGATGCGGCGCCGATGGCGGCGATCACCACCGTTGATCTGGCTGATCGGTTGGACGGGCATGACGTGGTGGTCATCGATATCGAGGACCCCCGTATCCAGAGCTATCCGTGCACGGGTTTGCCGGCGCCGGCTGCTGATGATGTCGCCTACCTGATCTATACGTCGGGCACCACCGGTGTCCCGAAGGGGGTGGCCATCACCCACCACAACGTCACCCGGCTGTTCGAGTCATTGGATGCGGGCTTGCAGCTGGCGGCCGGGCAGGTGTGGTCGCAGTGTCACTCCTACGCCTTCGACTACTCGGTGTGGGAGATCTGGGGCGCGTTGCTGGGTGGTGGGCGGTTGGTGGTGGTGCCCGAGTCGGTGGCGGGCTCGCCGGAGGACTTGCATGCGTTGCTTGTTGCTGAGCGGGTCAGTGTTTTAAGTCAGACGCCGTCTGCGGTGGGAATGCTCTGGCCGCAGGGTCTGGAGTCGGCGGCGCTGATGATCGCCGCAGAGCCCTGCCCGGCTGAGTTGGTGGATCGGTGGGCGCCGGGACGGGTGATGATCAACGGTTACGGCCCGACCGAGACCACGGTGTTTGCGACGATCAGTGCGCCGCTGGAGGCGGGGTCGGGGGTGGTGCCGATCGGTGCGCCGGTGCCGGGTGCGGCGTTGTTTGTGCTGGATAAGTGGTTGCGCCGGGTGTCGGCGGGGGTGGTGGGGGAGTTGTATGTGGCCGGCGCCGGGGTGGGGGTTGGCTATGTGCGGCGGGCCGGGTTGACGTCATCGCGGTTTGTGGCGTGTCCGTTCGGTGCGCCGGGGGGGCGGATGTATCGCACCGGGGATTTGGTGTGGTGGGGTGCTGGTGGGCAGTTGCAGTATCTGGGCCGTGCTGATGAGCAGGTCAAGATCCGCGGGTATCGCATCGAGCTGGGTGAGGTGCAGGCCGCGCTGGCGGTGATGGACGGGGTCCAGCAGGCGGTGGTGATCGCGCGCGAGGACCGCCCCGGCGATAAGCGTCTGGTGGGTTATGTGACCGGGACGGCGGATCCGGCTACTGTGCGCGCGAAGCTGGCTGAGCGGTTGCCGGGTTATATGGTGCCCGCGGCGGTGGTGGTGTTGGAAGCCTTGCCGTTGACGGTCAACGGCAAACTCGACAAACGCGCCCTGCCCGCACCCGAATACCGGGACACCGGCCGGTATCGCGCCCCGGCCACTCTTACCGAGGAGATCCTGGCCGGTATTTATGCCCAGGTGCTGGGTTTGGAGCGGGTGGGGGTGGATGAGTCGTTTTTTGAGTTGGGTGGGGATTCGTTGTCGGCGATGCGGGTGATCGCCGCAGTCAATAGGTCTTTGGATGCTGACCTTTCGGTGGGCGCGGTGTTTGAGGCGCCGACGGTGGCTCAGTTGGCGCCGCGTATTAATGGGCAGGGGGGTCGGCGGCTTGCGCCGTTGGTGGCGGTGGAGCGCCCGGCGGTGGTGCCGTTGTCGTTTGCGCAGAGCCGGTTGTGGTTTATCGGTCAGTTGCAGGGGCCTTCGCCGGTGTTCAACATGGCCGTCGCGTTGCGGTTGCGTGGATGTCTGGATGTTGCGGCGTTGGGTGTGGCGTTGGCTGATGTGGTGGGCCGCCATGAGAGCCTGCGCACGCTGTTCCCGGCATCGCAGGGGATGCCTCAGCAGTTGGTGGTGCCGGTTGAGGGGGCCGATTTCGGCTGGCAGGTCATTGATGCCAGCGGCTGGTCGGAGAGCCGGCTGGATGAGGCCGTGGACTCCGCGGCGCGTCACAGTTTTGACTTGGCGACCCAGATTCCGTTGCGGGCACGGCTTTTCCGCCTCGGCGAGGATGAGCATGTGTTGGTGGCGGTGGTGCATCATATCGCCGCTGATGGTTGGTCGGTGACCCCGTTGGTGGCCGATTTGGGGGTGGCGTATGGCGCCCGGTGCGTGGGGCAGGCCCCTGGTTGGGCGCCGTTGGCGGTGCAGTATGTCGATTACACGTTGTGGCAGCGCGCGCAGCTGGGTGATTTGGGTGATCCGGATAGTCCTATCGCCGCGCAGTTGGCCTATTGGGAGCAGGCGTTGGCCGGGATGCCGGAGCGGCTGGTGTTGCCCACTGATCGGCCGTATCCGGCGGTGGCTGATCACCGCGGCGCCCGGGTGGCGGTGGAGTGGCCGGTGGAGTTGCAGCAGCGGGTTGCTTGGGTGGCTCGTGAGCACGATGCGACCAGTTTCATGGTGGTTCAGGCGGCTTTGGCGGTGCTGTTGTCTCAGCTCAGTGCTAGCCCGGAGGTGGCGGTCGGGTTCTCGATCGCCGGGCGCGGGGATGCGGCGCTGGATGGGTTGGTGGGTTTTTTCGTCAATTATTTGGTGTTGCGGGTCGATCTGGCTGGTGATCTGAGTGTGGCCGAGTTGTTGGGTCAGGTGCGCGGGCGCAGCCTGGCCGCTTATGAGCATCAGGATGTGCCTTTTGAGGTGTTGGTGGAGCGGCTGAACCCGACTCGGTCGTTGACTCATCATCCGCTGGTGCAGGTGGTGTTGGCTTGGTTGAACTTGCCTGGGCAGGACAGTGATCCTGCCGGGGTGGCGTTGGGTGATCTGCAGGTCACCCCGCTGCCGGTGGATACCCAGACTGCCCGCATGGATTTGGTGTTCAACCTGGGGGAACGTTGGTCTGAGGCGGGGGAGCCCGCGGGGATCGGCGGGGTGGTGGAGTTTCGCACCGATGTGTTTGATGCGGAAAGCATCGAGGTGTTGATTGGGCGGTTGGAGCAGGTGTTGGCGGCGATGGTCGCCGACCCGGTCCGGCGGTTGTCGTCGATTGATGTGCTCGATGCCGGTGAGCAGGCCCGCCTTGATGTGGTCGGTAATCGTGCGGTGTTGGCGCGCGCTGGGGTGCCGGTGTCGATTCCGGCGTTGTGGGCTGCGCAGGTGGCGCGCACTCCGGCGGGGGTGGCGTTGGTGTGCGGGGGGTGTGTGTGGAGCTATGGCGAGGTGGAGCTGGCGGCTAACCGGTTGGCGCATCTGTTGGCCGGTCATGGTGTGGGCGCCGGTGATGTGGTGGCGTTGTTGTTTGAGCGTTCCGCTGAGGCGGTCGTGGCGATTTTGGCGGTGCTCAAGACCGGGGCCGCCTATGTGCCGATCGACCCCAATCATCCCGATGCGACCCTGGGGTTCATCCTCGATGACGCCGCCCCGGTGGCCGCGGTGACCTGCGCGGGGCTGCGGTCGCGGCTGGGTGGGCATGATCTGTTGGTCATCGATGTCGATGATCCCGGGTTGGACGTTCAGCCCGGCACCGCGTTGCCGGCGCCGGGGGCCGACAATATCGCCTATCTGATCTACACCTCGGGCACCACCGGTACCCCTAAGGGGGTGGCGGTCACTCATACCGGTATTGCCGATCTGGTGGCCAGCCACGTGGAGCGGTTGGCGATTACCCCGCAGAGTCGGGTGTTGCAGTTCGCGCCGTTGATCTTTGATATGTCGGTCGGGAATATGTGGTGGGCGTTGTTGAGCGGGGCGGCTGCGGTGTTTCCCACCGAGGATGAGGCGTTGCCGGGCCAGGAATTGATCGATTTGATCGCCGAGCAGAAGGTGACTCATGCGAAGTTCACGCCCAGCACGTTGGCTGCCCTTCCGGTGGAGGATCTGCGCGGGTTGACCCTGATTACCGGGGGGGAGGTCTGCACGGCTGAGCTTGTGGACCGCTACGGCGCGGTGGCCACGCTGGTCAACGAGTACGGTCCGACCGAGACCACGGTGGATGTCACGATCGGCTACCCGGCGGTGGTGGGGTCGGGGGTGGCGCCGATCGGGTCGGCGGTGTCGGGGGCGGCGTTGTTTGTGCTCGATGGCTGGTTGCGTGCGGTGCCGGCGGGGGTGGTCGGGGAGTTGTATGTGGCCGGTCCAATGGTGGCGTGTGGGTATTGGCGCCGGGCTCCGTTGACCGCGTCGCGGTTTGTGGCGTGTCCGTTCGGGGGGGCTGGGGCGCGGATGTATCGCACCGGGGATCTGGTGAGCTGGGGTGTTGATGGGCAGCTGGCCTATGTGGGGCGTGTCGATGAGCAGGTCAAGATCCGCGGGTATCGCATCGAGCTGGGTGAGGTGAGCGCGGCGCTGGCCGGGTGCGATGGGGTGGATCAGGCGGTGGTGATCGCCCGCGAGGACCGTCCCGGTGATAAGCGTCTGGTGGGTTATGTCACCGCGTCGGTGACCGGGGCCGCCGACTCGGCCGGGCTGCGCGCGGCGCTGGGTGAGCGGCTGCCGGGCTATATGGTGCCCGCGGCGGTGGTGGTGCTCGAGGCGTTGCCGTTGACCCCCAACGGCAAACTCGACAAGCGCGCGCTGCCGGCGCCGGAATACAGCGTTGTGGATCGGTACCGGGCCCCGGCCACCGCCATCGAGGAGGTCCTGGCCGGTATCTACGCCCAGGTGCTGGGTGTGGAGCGGGTCGGGGTGGATGAGTCGTTTTTCGAGCTGGGCGGGGACAGCATTTTGTCGTTGCAGGTGGTGGCCCGGGCCCGTGCGGCCGGTGTGCTGTGCAAGCCGCGCGACATTTTCGTTGAGCAGAGCGTGGCGCGGGTGGCCCGGGTGGCCGAGGTGATGGCCGACGGTGCGGTCGGCCCGGTCGATGAGGGTCTGGGGGTGGTGGTGGCCACCCCGGTCATGCGCCGGCTGCACGACGTGGATGGCCCGGTGGGGCAGTACAACCAGACGGTGGTGGTGCAGGCCCCGGCGGGGGCGGGCGAGGCCGATGTGGTGGTGCTGTTGCAGGCGTTGCTGGATCGGCATGCCATGTTGCGGCTGCGGGTGGATGATGACGGCGCCGGGGGGTGGGCGTTACAGGTGCCCGCGGCGGGGTCGGTGGATGCGCGCGGGTGCCTGCAAACGGTGACGGTGTTGTCCGATGAGGTGGTGGTGGCCGCGCGGTCGCGGTTGGATCCGGCGGCGGGGGTGATGCTTTCGGCGTTGTGGGTGAGCGGCTCCGGCCAGTTGGTGTTGATCGTTCACCATTTGGCCGTCGACGGGGTGTCGTGGCGAATCTTGTTGGAAGACCTCAACATTGCGTGGGCGCAGCATCACGGCGGGCAGCCGATCGCGCTGCCGGCGGCGGGGACGTCGTTTGCCCGGTGGGCCTCACTGCTGGCCGAGTATGCCCATGCCCCGGAGGTGGTGGCCCAGGCCGATGCGTGGCGGCAGATAGCAGGGGCCCCGGCGGTGTTGCCGGCGGCGCGGCCGGCGGTGGATACGTTTGCCAGCGCCGGAAACTTGTCGGTGTCGCTGGATGCTGAGGCCACCGGGATGCTGTTGGGGGAGGTGCCGGCGGCGTTTCATGCCGGGGTGCAAGACATTTTGTTGATCGGGTTGGGGTTGGCGCTCGCGGAGTTGTTGGGCCTCGGCGCGGCGCCGGTCGGTATCGATGTGGAGGGTCACGGCCGTCATGAGGAGCTGGGCGCCGATGTTGACCTGACCCGCACGGTGGGCTGGTTCACCACTAAATATCCGGTGGCGTTGAGGGTGGGTGGGCTGTCCTGGGCGCAGGTGGTCGCCGGTGAGGCCGCGCTGGGGGCGCTGATCAAGGATGCCAAGGAACAGCTGCGCGCCCTGCCCGACGGACTGACCTATGGTCTGCTGCGTTATCTGAACGCCGATGTTGAGCTGGGCGAATCCGATCCGGTGATCGGGTTTAACTATCTGGGCCGGTTGGGTGCGGCCGCCGGCGAGCTCTCCGAGGAGTTTTGGCGGATCAGCCCGGAGGGCTTGGCGCTGACCGGTGCGGCCGCGGCGGTGCCGACGCCGCTGGCGTACGCCGTGAGCCTCAATGCGGCCACCGCCGAGACCGACACCGGTCCGCAGCTGCACGCCAGCTGGACCTGGGCGCCATCGGCGGTTGATCGCGAGCAGGTCGGCCGGTTGAGCCGGTTGTGGTTTGAGGCGCTGGCCGGTATCTGCGCGCATGTGCGTTCCGGTGGGGGCGGGTTGACGCCCTCGGATATCGCCCCGGCCCGGCTGGACCAGCCCCAGATTGACGAGCTGCAGCAGCAATATGAGATCGCCGATATTTTGCCGCTGACCCCGCTGCAGCAGGGGCTGCTGTTTCACGCCAGCACCACCCAGGGCGGCGACGACGTGTATGCGGTGCAGCTGGATATCACCATCACCGGCCCGCTGGACTGGCACCGGCTGCGCGATGCGGTGCACATGGTGATCACCCGGCATCCCAATCTGGCGGCCCGCTTCTGCGCACAGTTCGACGAGCCGGTGCAGGTCATCCCGGCCGATCCCGTGGCGCCCTGGCGGTATGTCGAGCTGGACGCCGGCGCCCCCGACGTCGATGTCGATGAGCAGGTCCAGCGGGTGTGTGCCGCCGAACGCGCCGTGGTCAGTGACCTCGCCCACCAGCAGGCCTTCCGGGCCGCGTTGATCCGCACCGCACCAGATCGGCACCGCTTTGTGCTTACCCACTATCACATCGTGATGGATGGCTGGTCGAAGTCGATCCTGCTGCGGGAAATCATCGCCGGCTATTACGGGCAGCGGTTGCCCGCGGCCGCGCCGTATCGCAGCTTTGTCGCCTGGCTGGCCGATCGAGACCTTGACCGCGCCCACAGGGCCTGGGGTGAGGTGTTGGCCGGGTTTGAGGCCCCCACCCTGGTGGCTCCGCCGGGCCGGCTGGGGCTGGGGCGGCGAGGCATTGAATGGTTGCGGGTCTCTGAACAGACCACCCAAGCGCTTAGCGAGCTGGCCCGCTCGCACCACACCACCGTCAACATCGTGGTGCAGGGTGCCTTCGCGCAGCTGCTGTGCCAGCTGACCGGCCGCCATGATGTCGTCTTCGGCACCGTGGTCTCGGGGCGCCCGGCCGAGGTGGTCGGCGCGGAATCGATGGTGGGCCTGTTGATGAACACGGTGCCGGTGCGCGCGCGCATCACGGCGGCCACCACCACCGCCGACCTGCTCGATCAGCTGCAACACGCGCACAACCACACCCTTGAGCATCAGCACCTGGCGCTGAGCGAGATCCACCGCATCACCGGTCACGACCAGCTGTTTGACACCCTGTTCGTGTACGAGAACTACCCGATCGACACCGCGGCGTTGCTCGGGGACTACGACTTGGCCATCACCGAGATCGCCGGTCACGAATACAACCACTACCCATTGGCGGTGCTGGCCCTGCCCGGCCACGAACTGGTCCTTCGCGTCGAATACGACACCGATGTGTTTGATGCGGAAAGCATCGAGGTGTTGATTGGGTGGTGGCAGCAGGTGTTGGCGGCGATGGTCGCCGACCCGGTCCGGCGGTTGTCGTCGATTGATGTGCTCGATGCCGGTGAGCAGGCCCGCCTTGATGTGGTCGGTAATCGTGCGGTGTTGGCGCGGGCTGGGGTGCCGGTGTCGATTCCGGCGTTGTGGGCTGCGCAGGTGGCGCGCACTCCGGCGGGGGTGGCGTTGGTGTGCGGGGGGTGTGTGTGGAGCTATGGCGAGGTGGAGCTGGCGGCTAACCGGTTGGCGCATCTGTTGGCCGGTCATGGTGTGGGCGCCGGTGATGTGGTGGCGTTGTTGTTTGAGCGTTCCGCTGAGGCGGTCGTGGCGATTTTGGCGGTGCTCAAGACCGGGGCCGCCTATGTGCCGATCGACCCCAATCATCCCGATGCGACCCTGGGGTTCATCCTCGATGACGCCGCCCCGGTGGCCGCGGTGACCTGCGCGGGGCTGCGGTCGCGGCTGGGTGGGCATGATCTGTTGGTCATCGATGTCGATGATCCCGGGTTGGACGTTCAGCCCGGCACCGCGTTGCCGGCGCCGGGGGCCGACAATATCGCCTATCTGATCTACACCTCGGGCACCACCGGTACCCCTAAGGGGGTGGCGGTCACTCATACCGGTATTGCCGATCTGGTGGCCAGCCACGTGGAGCGGTTGGCGATTACCCCGCAGAGTCGGGTGTTGCAGTTCGCGCCGTTGATCTTTGATATGTCGGTCGGGAATATGTGGTGGGCGTTGTTGAGCGGGGCGGCTGCGGTGTTTCCCACCGAGGATGAGGCGTTGCCGGGCCAGGAATTGATCGATTTGATCGCCGAGCAGAAGGTGACTCATGCGAAGTTCACGCCCAGCACGTTGGCTGCCCTTCCGGTGGAGGATCTGCGCGGGTTGACCCTGATTACCGGGGGGGAGGTCTGCACGGCTGAGCTTGTGGACCGCTACGGCGCGGTGGCCACGCTGGTCAACGAGTACGGTCCGACCGAGACCACGGTGGATGTCACGATCGGCTACCCGGCGGTGGTGGGGTCGGGGGTGGCGCCGATCGGGTCGGCGGTGTCGGGGGCGGCGTTGTTTGTGCTCGATGGCTGGTTGCGTGCGGTGCCGGCGGGGGTGGTCGGGGAGTTGTATGTGGCCGGTCCAATGGTGGCGTGTGGGTATTGGCGCCGGGCTCCGTTGACCGCGTCGCGGTTTGTGGCGTGTCCGTTCGGGGGGGCTGGGGCGCGGATGTATCGCACCGGGGATCTGGTGAGCTGGGGTGTTGATGGGCAGCTGGCCTATGTGGGGCGTGTCGATGAGCAGGTCAAGATCCGCGGGTATCGCATCGAGCTGGGTGAGGTGAGCGCGGCGCTGGCCGGGTGCGATGGGGTGGATCAGGCGGTGGTGATCGCCCGCGAGGACCGTCCCGGTGATAAGCGTCTGGTGGGTTATGTCACCGCGTCGGTGACCGGGGCCGCCGACTCGGCCGGGCTGCGCGCGGCGCTGGGTGAGCGGCTGCCGGGCTATATGGTGCCCGCGGCGGTGGTGGTGCTCGAGGCGTTGCCGTTGACCCCCAACGGCAAACTCGACAAGCGCGCGCTGCCGGCACCGGAATACAGCGTTGTGGATCGGTACCGGGCCCCGGCCACCGCCATCGAGGAGGTCCTGGCCGGTATCTACGCCCAGGTGCTGGGTGTGGAGCGGGTCGGGGTGGATGAGTCGTTTTTCGAGCTGGGCGGGGATTCGCTGTTGGCGATGCGCATGATCGCTGCGGTCAACAAGTCTTTGGATGCCCACCTCGCGGTGCGCACCTTGTTGCATGCGCCGTCGGTGAGAAGCCTGAGCCAGCAGTTGGGTAAGCAGGACAGCGCGGTGGAAGTAGTGCCCCGTTGAGGTCCTCAAGGAGGGTACCGGCGTTCCGCTGTGCTGTATTCATGAAGGCAGCGGGCTTAGCTATGCATATCTGGCTGCTGGGCGGTTATTTGGATTGCCCGATTATCGGAATTAACGAAATCCCGCAAAAGGGCGAAGCTGAATTTCGATCGATTCGTAACATGGCGGCAAGCTATGCCGACCGACTCCAAACCGTTTATCCTGACGGGCCCTACAACCTTCTCGGCTGGTCTTTTGGGGGCCCCGTAGCCCACGAGCTCGCCATCGAGCTTCGCCGACGCGGATGTGTGGTCCAACGACTTATATTGTTGGACCCCGGTGGACACAGCGGCAACGGCGCCATTAACCAAGTTCCAGACAAGAGTCAAATCGAGAGTCGCATCCTGGAGGAGTTTCTGCGATCTAATCGCATCGATATTCCAGAACAATCGGAACTTCTTACCTACCAGCAGGTCGAGGAATTACTCCACCAACAAGCAGCAGAAGTAGTACTTCCACCCAGACAGCTCTTTGAGTTCATGGTTCGAACCGGCCACGCTAACCAGTTATACCTAGCCAAACACGAACCTGACGTGTTTGACGGCGACATGATCATATTCGCTGCACGAAGTAGAAATGAAAACGATCCATCCCACCTACAAAATTGGCGACCTTACGTTGCTGGCGACATTACCGTCCACCCGGTCGACTGCGGACATTATGACATGATGACCGCCGCATCCCTCGGCATGTACGGTGAACAACTCAAACTTTCACTAGAAGCATAAGGCGGCGTTGCGGTGAAGGAATTCTCCCCGGGAACCGGAATCAATAACCAAATGAGATTACCCAAACCCAAACCACCACACCCCAACGCTCCCGGCTATACGCACGACGATTGAAAGGATTTGATTCGCGATGAATTTTGGCCGGATGACCAAGCCCGCCGAAAGCGTTGCCCCCGCGATCCCTCAAAATTGCGCCCATTCTGGGACTGTGGCCCGCCCGGTCGTTCTGTTTCGTGTTGGGAATGGACCGGTCCGGAACGTCGGCGCTCACAGGTTCTCTCGCTGTGTGCAATCTCCACCGGTCGAACCCCTCGTGTGCCTGCGCGTTACGCATGATCCTCCGCAACCGAATTACCCAGCGTGCGCGCATTGATTCCGAGGGTTCGGGCCGCCTGGGCGATCGGCTTACCGATATCTCGACAATCCCCCACGTCCCCCGAACGGCCGGTCGAACTTACTGCGTGTCTCCGACATGCCTCCCCACATAGTGCATGCCTGCACGTTTCCGGGATTTACAGTACGACGGCCGCTGAGCGCGCGTTTGCTATAGGGTAGCCCGCTATGGCGGCGCTCAACGATGGAGAGCGGGCATTGCTTCACAGGAATACAGAGCGCGTGGAATGAGCCACCCCGATGCACCCGTCGAACAGACCAGCGTGCAGCGTACGAGAAGGTATGTCCCGACTTGGCTGCCGCCTCGCCGGTTCGTCGCCCCGATTATCGTGATCGGCAGCATGCAGCTGCTTGCGGCGATGGATGGCCCCATCGCAGTCTTCGCGCTTCCTAAGATCCAGAACGACCTGGGCCTGTCGGATGCCGGGCGAAGCTGGGTGATCACCGCCTACGTGCTGACCTTTGGTGGCCTGATGCTGCTGGGTGGCCGCCTCGGAGACACCTTCGGCCGCAAGCGCACCTTTATCGCTGCCGTCGCAGCGTTCACGATCACCTCGGCCATGTGCGGCATTGCCTGGGATGGGGGGGCGCTGGTTGTGGCGCGGTTGCTACAGGGCGCGGCCGCCGCGATCATCGCACCGACCTGTGTGGCGCTGGTGGCGACCACGTTCCCGAAGGGGCCGGTGCGCAACGCTGCTGCCGCGGTGTTGGGCGCGATGAGCGGTGTCGGCGCGGTAGTGGGCCTGATGGTGGGCGGGGTGCTCACCGAGGTGTCGTGGCGGCTGGCGTTCTCGGCGAATGTGCCGATCGGGCTGCTGGTGATTTACCTGGCACGCACCACGCTGAGGGAAACTCAAAAGGAGCGGATGAGGCTCGACGCCATCGGCGCTGTGCTGGCCACGTTGATCTGTACCGCCGCGGTTTTCGGATTGTCGATGGGGCCGGAGAGGGGCTGGCTGGCGGCCACCACGATCGGTCCAGCTGTGGTGGCCCTGGCCGCTTTGCTGGCATTCGCCGTGGTGGAGCGCACCGCCGAGAACCCCATCGTGCCGTTCAGCTTGTTTTTCGACCGCAACCGGCTGGCCACATTCGCGGCCATGTTCCTGGCCGGTGGAGTGGGTTTCACCCTCGTCGTGCTGGTCGCGCTGTACGTGCAGACCATCATGGGCTACGGCACGCTGCGCGCTGGCGTCAGCTTCATCCCGTTCGCCATCGCGATGGCCATCGGAGTGGGCGCGGCGTCGCGGCTGGTGTCACGGTTCCCGCCGCGGATGGTGGTGATCGTCGGCTCAGTCCTGCTGCTGTGCGCGATGCTGTACGGCTCGATGCTCAACCGCGGCGTCCCCTACTTTCCGAATCTGATGCTGCCCATCGTCGTCGGCGGTATCGCGATCGGCATGATCAACGTCCCGCTTGCCCTATCGATGATCGCCAGCGTCGGCTCCGACCGGATCGGGCCCACATCGGCGATCGGAGTGATGCTGATGAACTTGGGCGGACCGCTGGTGCTGGTCGCCATCCAGGCCGTCATCACCTCGCGCACGCTATCCCTGGCCGGCACCGGCGGGCCGGTGAAGTTCATGAACGCGGCTCAGTTGGATGCGCTGGACCACGGGTTCACCTACGGTTTGCTGTGGCTAGCCGGGGTGGTCGTCGTGCTCGGCGGGGCGGCGCTGCTAATCGGCTACACCGCGCAGCAGGTGGCGCAGGCGCAGGAAGTCGAAGAAGCCGTCGACGTCGAGGAACTGTAGCTCGTCGCCACCCTCTAATACCAAGATCGGTGCGCCAACTGACTGGGACGGACCCATGCCTGAGAACGCAGCACCAGCAACTGTGGGCGACGTGCGAACGATGTACGAGGCCTATCCTTATCCGGGCCCCCACGGTGGTAGGTACTCTCATCGGGGACGTCGCGAATAGCCTCAATCGCGGTTGCCGAAGCCCTCAGTCAGCGACATGGTATTCGGAACGTTGAGTTTTACACATCCGATCTTCTGGATTTTAATCCGGGATGCGCGTTCGACACCGTTCTTTCGATTGGCATGGTACATCAATTAGCGAATCCGAGTCGCGGGACACAGTTTCTCACATCTCTACTTAGTGAGAATGGAATTCTGATTGTTTGGCTGTATCAATCGCTGGGCGAACTATCAACGGCTACTACTCGACAGAGATACCGTCGTGACGCTCTGTAATCTACAGAGGGGTTCGACGCGGGGTTGCAGGACATGGGACTAAAGCTCGAGATTAAGAGATATGGTAGGCCTCCAACATCACATTCCATAATTGCCCGATAGTATTGCGAGACATTTGATTCAAAAATTGTTTGGCATCCGCCTAAAGACTTCGCTATCGGCCCGGGGCCACCAGACCGAGGTTCGATGCGCTGTCCACCAATGTAGCCACCGACGCTATCGCCCATTCCCCCCGAATCGCGACCACGGCTTTGCCATCCCGACAACAATCTGGCGAGGCGGCTTGTATGCCTCCCGACCGTGGGAGGCGAGCATGTTGTCGAGCATCAGGATGTCGCCCTCTTGCCACGGTATGGTCACCGTCTCCGCCTCGTACGCGGCGCGAAGCTCGTCGAGTGCCTCCGGCTCGATCTCGGCGCCGTCGCCGTAGTAGGTGTTGTTCGGCAGGTTCTCCGCGCCCAGCAACAGCAGCGCCTCGGCCACCATCGGGTCCAAGGTAGACACGTTGAAGAAGGTGAGATGGTTAAACCACGTCATCTCACCCGTCTCCGGGTGTGCCTCGGACACCGGTCGCCGCTGGCGCGTGGTAAGCGTCTCGTCCGCCCCCCAGGTGAGTTCGATGTCGTTGTCGGCACAATAGCGCTCGACGACAGCGCGGACGTCGGTCTGGAAGGCTTCGCGCCAACCGAGGCCGATGTCGGGGCCGAAGTTCCGGACGTAGAGATAGTCACGTTCCTCCAGGCGTTCTCGCAGTGCGGGCGAGATCCGCTGGTAAACCTTGCGGGAATCGGCCACCGGAGTGGCGCCTCCACTAGCCGGCGGCACTACGCAGTGGAAGAAGAGGCGTAGCGGCCAGTTGTTGCTGTAGGACAGCTCGTTATGCAGGGGGATCCGATGGCGTGGTGGGTAGTCGGTCGAGGTGTAGACGCGGTCACCCACCTCGTGCCGAGGCGACGTTCCCTCCATATAGGGGAGGGGCTCACCGGACACCGCCGCGATGAAGCTGCGGAACGTCTCAACCGACCCTTTGGTAAACCCGCGGAACAGGATGCCGCCGTGGCGTAACAAGAGTTCGCGGATCGGGCGGCGCTGCGCGGCCGCCCACGCCACCACGTCGATGTCCTCTCTCGCCGGCTCTACCAGAAGGGGAAGCGGCGGCCCCGGAACCACCCTTGCATCCGTCAGCGTGAAGACGTCGGACTCCACGTCGATCCCTCCTCGTTCGACTGATGCCTCGCGGAGGATTCTGCAAATTCCCCCGCATGCCTTCGCGGACATGACGTGAAGGCGAAGTCACGTCCGAGTAGCTATGCGCGAGAGGCTACTACTGGCCCGAGACGTTGCGCGCCAAAACCATCGATCTACGACCGGTTCCTCGTCAGCACTCTGCGTTTGCGTGCCGTACGTTCGCCATCACGATGGCCATCGGGATGGGAGCGTCGTCGAAGCTGGTGGTGTGGTTCCCGTCGCGGGTGGTGGTGATCGCCGGCGCGATCCTGCTGCTGGGGGCGATGCTCTACGGCTTGACGCTCAACCGCGGCGTCCCGTACTTCCCGAATCTTGTTTTGCCGCTCCTGATCGGCGCCATCGATCTTGGCCTGTTCAACGTCCCACTGGCGCTGTCGATGATCGCCAGCGTCGGGTTCGACCGGATCGGCCCCAATTTCGCGATCACAGGGATGCTGCGGCACCAGCGGGCCGGTGGAGTCCATGAACGCCGCCCAGTTGAATGCGCTCGACCACGGCTTCACCTACGGCTTGCTGTGGCTGGGCGGGGTGGTAATCCTGCTCGGCGGGGGTGGCGCTGCTCATCGGCTACACCTCGAAACAAGTGGCGCAGGCGCAGGAACTCAACAAACCCGTCGACACCGCGGAACTCTAGCTTCACTGAAGTCAGACCGGCTGCGTTGGTTGCGCCGCCCTGGCGATGGCCACTGTCGCACCGTCATGAACAGGCGCGGCCGCGGACACTGGGGAGCCATGAGGTCACGTCAACACCATCGCCGCGACTACCTCCCGCAAATGCGGTGCTAGCATCCGCTCCGTGTCTGGACGAAGGGCCCCCGTGCGGATCGGCATCCTGGGTGCAGCCCGCATCGCACCGTTGGCGCTGATCAAGCCGGCCCGGGATAACGACGAGGTCGTAGTCGCCGCGGTGGCGGCACGCGAAGCGCCCCGGGGCCAAGCCTTCGCCGCGAAACACGGTATCGCTCGGGTGCACGACAGCTACGAGGCGCTGATCGCCGATCCAGACCTGGATGCTGTCTACAACCCGTTGCCGAATGGCTTGCACGGCAGGTGGACTCGAGCTGCGCTGAGCGCGGGCAAGCATGTGCTGTGCGAAAAGCCGTTCACCGCCAATGCCGCGGAGGCCCGCGAGATCGCCGAACTGGCCGCGAAGTCGGAGCGGGTTGTGATGGAGGCTTTCCATTACCGCTACCATCCGCTGACTTTGCGCGTTGAGCAGATCATCGCGTCGGGGGAGCTGGGCAAGCTGAAGCGGGTGGAGGCCGCCTTATGCTTCCCGCTGCCGAAGTTCGCCGACATCCGCTACAACTACTCGCTTGCCGGAGGCGCCACGATGGATGCCGGCTGCTATGCGGTGCACATCGTCCGCACCTTCGGCGGTTCGACCCCGGAAGTTGTTTCCGCACAGGCGAAACTGCGTGATCCTCGGGTGGACCGGGCCATGACTGCCGAGTTGCGGTTTGCAGGCGGGCACACGGGCCAGGTCCGCTGCTCGATGTGGTCGTCGAATCTGCTGCAGTTGACCGCGAAAGTGGTTGGCGATCGTGGCGAACTGCGTGTGCTCAATCCGGTGACACCTCAGTTTTTCCATCGACTCACGGTGCGATCCGCCGATGGCAAGCGGGTGGAGCGCTTTCCGCGGCGTGCGTCTTACGCGTATCAGCTTGATGCTTTCGCCGCGGCGGTGCTGCGCGGCGAACCGGTGAAGACATCGCCGCAAGACGCGATCGAGAACATGACCGTCATCGACGGTATCTATCGCGCGGCCGGCCTCCCGCTCCGCGAGCCGGCCTGAGAGCTAATCCATTGCCGCAGCTGGCAATTCGGGCAACAAGCGGCATCCTTGTCCAGCACCTGGGCGGTGGTGACCGATCGGATCATGTGGCAAAGTGCGCCTGGTTCACATGAGCGGCAACCCGCAAGGCATTGGCCGCCACCGTCAAACTGGGATTCAAGCCGGCGCTGGAAGGGAAAAACGAGGCGTCCACCACGTAGAGGTTGTCAACGTCGTGCGCCCGGTTTTGTGGATCCAACACGCTGGACTTGGGATCGGTACCGAAGCGACACGTGCCGCAGACGTGGCCTAGGGCCCCATTGTTTTCGGCGCTTCGCAGAACAATTTTGCGAAACGGCTCCAGAACCTCTCTTACCTGCCGCAGAAACACTGCGCGGCGCTCGATCTCGCAGGCGTGAAAACGATATTGCATCCGCACTCGCTGGCGGCCGTCCGAGCTTGGCCGGTCGGACTGCAGGACGCGATTGTCCGAATAGGGCAGGTCTTCCATCATCGTCGCGAGCACCAGTCCGCCGCTGAGGAACCGCTCGTGGATCCGGCGCGCCGCCGGGCTCATCAAGCGCAGTGCCCTATACCGCCAGCCGGGGCGGTTGACCATGACGTCGATGGGCAGCATTGAACCGAATGACTGCACGGTGCCGTATTTCTGCCCCTCCCAGAAATAGAAGTCGTTGAAGCCGATCTCCTTGTTTTGGGCCGTGACCCTGTACCCGGGGTGAGGCCAGATCTCGATCAAGTCCATGAGATGACGCATCAAGTTGCGCCCTACCATGTCCGAGCTGTTAGCCAACCCGCGCGGCCAATCGCCTGAACGAGAATTGAGCAACAGCACCGGCGTAACCAGCGCACCGGCGGCCAGCACCACGACCTTGGCCTTGAGGGCCAACGTGCCGGAGCGATGTTCGCAGATCACGTGCCGGACCTGGTTGCGATCCGCGTCAAGGCGCACAACCCGACATTCAGGCAGCAGTTGGGCGCCGTGCTCGGCAACGGCCGGCAGCACGGCATTTCGGGCGGCGTCGTTCTTGCACGGCTGGTCGCAGAGATAGCCCTGACAGGTGGCACAACCCTCGGTGTAATCACAGGCCATCGGCAGGTGGTAAGGATGTAAGCCGCGACCTGTCAGATAGTCGACCAGTGGCTGGTTGTCGGCCGAAAACGGCGGCGCGGCGGGCAGATGAGCCTCGGCTGCCTCCGGGCGCAGGGGATCGGGCTCACCACGAACCCCCAGCATCTTCTCGGCAGCTGCGTACCAGGGCCGCATCTCGTCGTAGGTGAGCGGCCAGGCATCTGGCACGGTGGATTCGCCAGGGTTGCGGAAGTTTTGCCTGGGCGTGAAATCGCGATCGAAAAACCGCTCGCAGACCATTCCGTAGATGGCCGACGACCCTCCTGTGCCGCTGCCGACGAAAGGTACAAACCGCCGCGAGACGCGCCCGCTGATGTCTTGGATTTCGTCGGTTGAGCGTCCGGCCCGGGCCAAGGCGTCGTAGTACGTCTCTGCGGAACGGACCGCTAGCGGCTCGGCCAGTTCCGGCATCGCCGAGCGAATCGTTCCCGGCACTCCGGGCAGTGTCGAACGCCCCTTCTCGACGAACAGGACTCTGCGACCTGACCGTGCCAGCGAGTAGCCCAGCAGGCCGCCCCCCATGCCGGTGCCCACGACGATCACGTCCCACACAACGCGTTCCGCCTCGCGCGGGTCCAGTTCGCCGCTAGCCAAAATCGAACTCCTCAGCAGATAACCGCCCGAAGCTTTGCCCGGATTGGGCGAATCACGAACGTACCATTCGCTGCCCTGCGCGAGTCGTCAACGTGCTCAATACCCATGGCGCGCAAGAATTGCCGACGCTGCCTACCGCCCGAAGTGGCGACCGCGTCGCTGTACGCGTTTAGGCCGCACGGAGATGATTCGCTAGACGATCTCTCCGGTCAGATCGAACTCGGCCAGCGTGTGCGCAGCCAGCTCACGCAAAGCGGCCTTGGTGTTCTCGCCGCCCGGCTGGTAGGCGCGGACAGTAATGGCGATCTTGCCGCCGATGCGCAGAGACAGCATGTACATCTCCCCGCCGATTTGCTCAAGCCACCGTCGCGTTACGCCTCGCCTCATCCCTCGTCCCGACAGGTACTCGGCGGCGGTGCCGTCGACTCGGTTCACCAGCGAGCCGAGATCGCCGAGATTAGAACAAAACACCGGGAGATCGGGGCCGGCGAACGCCCCATCGGCCAGTTGTTTCAACGCCCGCTTTGGCATGAACGGAGTCAGCCAAAGGACCTGTGACGACTCATCCGGCGTCTCCCGCATAGTCCTCAGCGCCTGCTTGATGTCGGCGCGGGCGTCACGCAGGTCGGTCGTTACCCGCGTTGGATCGACACTGACGCTCGCCATCGAGACTGCGACCGCTCGCGTGTCACCCTCGGTGCGGTCGCTCATAGCGAGTTGCACGGTGACGGTGCCGTCATCGACACGTCGGCGCCCGATGCGCTCGCCGAGTTTTGCAGCCAACCCTGCGGCCAACGTGCTGCTCGTTCCGCCAAGAGCCTGCGCACGGGTGTCCCAATCCTCCAGGCCGACGTAAATCGTGATGGCCGGCACGACGAAAGACATCGTCGGCGTCGCTGGCACGGAAGGCGACGGGTCGCGATGCTGGTGATGGGGCAATATCGTGTCGGCGAGAGGCCTGCTTTCGAGCTAGTTTCGCCCCCTCGACAAGCGCCCTGGCTACCTCAGGTGCGTCACGTGCTGTTTGTCGGGCATCCTGTAGCAGCGCACGCAGTCGAGTGCGTGACCGCGGAGGTGGGTAGCCAAGATCGTGCGTGTTGCCCGAGAGCGCATCAGCTACCGCGACGACAAACCCGAGGCCGTCGATTACGTAGTGGGTAGCCACCAGGCTGACCGCGGTCGAGCCGTCCGTGAGCGGAAGGACGCCGAGATGCCAGCTCGGGCCCCATTCCGCATCGACAGGCAGTTGTGAGCGCTCATCGGCCCAGTCGCTGAGTTCGTCGCGTGGACGGGCGCGCTCAGCGATATCGATGTCCAACGGCCATCGATCCAAGACCCACCGATACCGGGCGAACGGCAGCGGCGAACGCTCGATGCGCCGTCCCATCAACCCGTAACCGAGATTGTGGTGAAAACGCCGCAAGCCCTCGAAGTCGACAGCGTGCTCGTATACCCACACACACTGCGTGACTTCCTTTTGGCCGGCGGCGCGGTGTCCCGTAAAGAAGCTTTGGTCGAGGATCGCGAGCAGGTTGTCCGGCCGCGCATCACCGTTGGATCCCCGGCTGATAATGGATGAACGCGCCGGACGTATCCGCACTGGCACTGATCAGCCTCCGACGCTACGAATCAAATTAACCCGTGACGAACCGACGGGCATACACCCCGTCACGGAGGGTAACGCAGGGCGGGACGGCGCGGGCCATGGTGGGTCGAACCCGTTCATCACATCAGAAGGTTATCGAGGATATGCTGCGGGGCGGCTGAGCCGAGGCGCGGAGCTGCCGCTTTGAATTCGTAGAACGCGCACGGGAAGTGAAGGGCTAGGACCCGCAATGAAATTCGTGCTGGCCTGCTATGGAACTCGCGGCGATGTCGAGCCGTGCGCCGCCGTCGGCCGTGAGCTGCTGCACCGCGGGCACGAAGTGCGCATGGCCGTCTCGCCCGACCTGGTTGGCTTCGCCGAGTCGGCTGGGCTTGCGGCGGTCGCCTACGGACCTGGACTTGCAGGTCGTACGTGGACGCGCACCGCGACTTCTAGACGTTCTTGTTCCGCAACTTCTGGAGGATTCCGAGATCTGATCAGGTTGCTGCGCGAATTTAGGGAGCTTGGCGCCAGTACTGGGGGGAAAGTGAGCACGACGCTGACGTCGCTGGCGGACGGGGCCGATCTGCTGCTCACCGGGCCTGGATTTCGAGGGCGTCGCCGCCAACGTCGCAGAGTATTACGACATTCCGTTGGCCACGCTGGATTACCTTCCGCTGCGGGCCAACGGCCAGCTCCTTCCCTTCCTGCCGGCGCCGTTGGGCCGCTCCGCAATGACGGTGTCCGAGTGGCTGGCTTGGCGCGTGGCGAAGAAGGCCGAGGACGCGCAGCGCCGCGAACTGGGCCTGCCGAAGGCAACAGGCCCCGCGCCGCGACGGATCGCCGAACGCGGATCGCTGGAAATCCAGGCCTACGACGAGGTTTGCTTCCCCGGGCTGGCAGCCGAATGGGCGAAATGGAATGGCCAGCGGCCCTTTGTTGGCGCGCTGACGACTGGAGTTGCCGACCGATGCCGATGAGGAGATCGCGTCGTGGATTGCCGCGGGAACACCGCCGATTTTCTTCGGGTTTGGCAGCATGCCGGTCAAATCTCCGGCCGACACGCTCGCCATGATCAGCGCGGCCTGCGCGCAGTTAGGCGAGCGGGCGTTGGTTTGTGCCGTCGGGACTGACTTCAGCCACGTCCCGCATTTGGAGCACGTCAAGGTGGTGGACGCGATGAATTACGCGGCCGCCTTCCCGGCCTGCCGCGCGGTCGTGCACCACGGTGGCGCGGGCACCACGGCCGTGGGCCTGCGCGCCGGAGTCCCCACGTTGATCCTTTCGACGGACCTCGACCAGCCGCTCTGGGGAGCTGGGTCAAACGACTGAAGGTGGGCACCGCCCGGCGCCTTTCGAGCACTACCCAGAAGTCGCTGGTCGCGGACCTGCGCACCATCCTCGCCCCGCAGTACGTTGCCCGGGCCCGCGAGATCGCCACCCGGATGACCAAACCCGCCGAAAGCGTTGCGGCCGCCGCCGATCTCCTGGAAGATTTCGCCCGCTTGCGCCGTGTTGGCTGATCGGCGATGATCTCCAAGGCCTGACCCGCCGTCCCAACGGCGGACGGCGGTAGCCCAAGATTCTCGTGAAACCCGTTGTGGCAAGGGTTTTGAGTGACTGATGCGCGGTCTCGACCTCACTGAAGGACGAAACCGCTTCTGAGGCATACGATAAGAAGTACGGTGAGAAAATGGACAACGTACTCGATCCGGCCGACCAGCTGTTGTTCGACCTCGGGCGAGTAGCAGGAATCACCATCCTGCTGCAATGCTTCTGGGTATACAACCGCGATATCGAAATCGACGGACTGAAGCAGTTCCATGACCACCTTCAGCGTGGACGGTTGTCCCGCCGCATCGAACGGTCGAAGTTGCGGTTCGGCCGCCACCGCTGGATATCACCCAACGGCTCACCCGAACTCGAGATCGCCTCGGCCCGACCGCGCGACGAATTTAACGCCTGGCTCTACGAGCAGGCCAAGACCCCACTTGATACGGAGAACGGACCCGGATGGCACCTCGCGGTGCTCCCGTTCAGTGACGGCGGCGCAGGGGTGAGCTTCGTTATCTCGCATTGCCTCATCGACGGCCTCGGGCTGGTCGAGGCGCTGGCAGATGCGGTGCTTGGCCGCGAGGACCCGATCAGCTGGCCCGCACCCGCATCACGCGGACGGTGGCAGGCCTTGCGCGAGGACGCCCGCCAGACCGCGCGCGACTTTCCCCTTATGCGGCGCGCAGTGGCCACTGCAGTCCGGACGGCTAGGGGTAGCCGCGGTGCTTCCGAAGCTGCCGCCCCGCGGCCTCCGACGCCGCCCGCGGTGCCCGTCGGCGCCGACGAACCCATCACGCTCCCAATGGCAACGATCTTCATCGATGCCGATGAGTGGGAGGCCCGCGCACAGTCGCTCGGCGGGACCAGTAGCGCGCTGCTTGCGGGATTCGCGGCCCGGCTAGCCCAACGACTAGGACGGGTCACCGCAGATGGCTCGGTGGCCTTGAAGATCCCGGTCGACGAGCGCACCGCTAACGAGACCCGCGGCAACGCGACCAGCAATATCGACATCACGGCCGACCCTGCATCCGCGCCGGGCGATCTGCGCGAGATCCGGGCCGCAATCAAACAAGCGCTGATTGGTCACCGCCAACGAGAACTGCCCGACGAAGAGCAGACGATGTTGTCCATCGCTCCGCTGATGGCGCTGGTGCCCAAGCGGTTCGCCAAGCCCGCCGGCAATGCGACCACGGTCGTCTCATCCGGCCTCGGCGTGGTCAATCCCGCCGCCGCCCGGCCAGATGGCACAGACGCCGACCACGTCGGCGGACGACTTCTCTACCCGGGCGTGACAAGGGCGATGATAGACCGGTTCGGCGGACTACAGATGGTGCTGTCGGGCAGAGTGCGCCAGCAGGTCTTCGTCTCGGTCACTGCGTATCAGCCGGGCCGTCCCAACTCGAATGACGGCTTGCAAGAAGACCTTTCGAGCGTCATGAACGACTTCTCGCTTACCGGCACTTATCTCTGAGCACTCCGAATCAGCACACCATTGAGGAATCGCCTTGTCGAATCCTCGATACCAGCGTTCGGCATTCTGTAGCCGCGACCGTCTTCGCTGGAGGGTCTGGGTCGCCGATGACTCCTACGGGATTAAGGTGTATCTGCAATCCGATACGTCTGGCGATCCGATCTTGGAAACTCCGATATGTATTGACCCGGCAAACGAACGCTTAGACTCACCGCGAGAGAAGCGGTATGCGAGATAGGGGCAATTTTGACCGTGACCGATCGTGACGCCCGCGATTTATACCTCGACGAGATCCGGCGCAAGCTCACCAGATACGGGATGCACGAGCAAATACCCTCGGAGTGGCCGCTGCGTCGGCGTCTTCTTCTCAAGACCTTCAACGCACTCACTGCCATACCGGCGCGTAGGAGCGCGTTCGGTCAGCACAAGCGCGACCTAGGCCTGGACTGGCCCCCGGAAGCCGAGACGATGATCGGAATGCAGAGACTCACCAGTCTGCAGCATTGCGTTGAAACAGTGCTCGCCGACGACATCCCCGGTGATCTGATCGAATGCGGCGTGTGGCGCGGAGGAGCTTGCATCCTGATGCGCGCGGTTTTGGAAGCCTATGGCGATGAAACGCGAAGCGTGTGGCTAGCCGATTCGTTCGCGGGCGTACCGCGCTCGGATCCCGAGAATTACAAGGCAGATAAAGGACTTAGGCTGGACCTCTTTAAGGGCGTACTAGGCGTGCCGGAAACTGAAGTCAAGGCGAATTTCGAGCGCTATGGGCTATTGGACGACCGTGTCCGCTTTATTCCTGGCTGGTTCAAAGACACGCTGCACGATGCCCCGATTGATCGCATTGCTGTTTTGAGACTTGACGGTGACCTGTACGAATCCACGATACAAGCGCTCGACCCGCTCTACCCGCGACTTTCCCCCGGGGGCTTCTGCATCATCGACGACTACCATGCGGTCAAGGCGTGTCGGCAAGCAGTCACCGACTACCGCGAACAACATGGAATATCCGCAGAGATCGTCGAAATTGACGGGACCGGCGTGTTCTGGCGCAAGTAATGAAATTTGTGCTGGCAAGTTATGGAACGCGCGGTGATGTCGAGCCGTGCATCGCGGTGAGCCGTGAACTGCTGCGCCGAGGGCACGACGTGCGCATCGCCGTCCCGCCTGACCTTGTTGACTTTGCGGAGTCGGCTGGGCTGGCGGCGGTCGCATATGGGCCGGATGCGCGGGCGTGGCAGGACGTGCACCGCGAGTTCGTGACGCGCCTATCGCGAAATTTCTGGCAGCTCCAGGACCTGATCAGGTTAGGGCGTGAAGATTGGGCGCTGTTTGCCCAGTGCTGGAAGGAGATCGGTGCGACGCTGACCTCGCTGGCGGACGGGGCGGACTTGTTGTTCACCAGCGTGATTGGCGAGCCGGCTGCGGCCAATGTCGCGGAGTATTACGACATTCCGTTGGCCACACTGCATGTGTTCCCAATGCGAGCCAACAGTCACCTCGCTCCCAATCTGCCATCGCCGTTGATCCGCTCCGCCACGACTGTGTCGGAATGGGTGCAATGGCGCGTGACGAAAAAGCTTGAGGGCGCGCAACGATCTGGGCTGGGGCTGCCGAAGACGACTGTCCCTGCACCGCGGCGGATTGCCGAGCGCAGATCCATGGAGATTCAGGCCTACGACGAGGTTTGCTTTCCCGGACTGGCCGCCGAATGGGCGGAATGGAATGGCCAACGGCCTTTCGTCGGCGCGTTGACGATGGACTCATCGACGGATGCCGATGACGAGGTCGCCTCATGGATTGGTGCGGGAAGACCGCCGATCTTCTTCGGGTTTGGCAGCATGCCGGTCGAATCTGCTGCTGACACGTTGGCGATGATCGGTGCGGCCTGTGCACAGTTGGGCGAGCGGGCGCTGGTTTGCTCAGGTTGGAGTGACTTCGGCCGGGTCCCTCAGTCGGAACACGTCAAGGTCGTGGGCGCGATGAACTACGCGGCCGCCTTTCCGGCCTGCCGTGCGGTTGTGCATCACGGTGGGACTGGCACCACGGCCGCGGGCCTGCGCGCCGGAGTCCCCACGTTGATCCTTTGGGCGTGGCCCGATCAGAAGCTCTGGGGAGCCCGGGTAAAACGATTGAAGGTCGGCACCGCGAGGCCCTTTTCGAGTGCTACAGAGCAGTCGCTGGTCGCAGACTTGCGCACCATCCTTGCCCCGCCTTACGTTGCGCGGGCCCGCGAGATCGCCACGCGGATGACCAAACCCGCCGAGAGCGTTTCGCGCGCCGCCGATCTCCTGGAAGATTTCGCGCGCGTGGGGCGTGTTGTCTGATCGGTGAGACGAAGGGGGCGAACTGGTCAGAGGCTCGCCACGCCGTTGGCCACCAGCGCAACCCCGCCCACCCAGCACGCGGTTATGACGATCTTTCGACGATGATTGAGCGACCAGTCGTGCAGTTGATGCACTTTCGCTTGGGTTTTCGACGGCGTGACCAGATAGCTGACGAGGATGATCTCGATAAGCACAAGCATCACGACGGCGAAAAGGATGGCGGCGCCGACTTGCGTGCCGACGGGGGCGCCCGACGCCACGACGACAGCGAGTAGGAATACAAGTACGTCGGGTTCCGGCGCCGCCATTAGGAAGCCGATCACTAATGAGACCCACAGGGATCCGTTTTCCCACACCTTGAGGACTCGGCCGAGTAGCCGCCGAACTGCAGACTTGCCCTCCTCCGACACATCCTCCTTCGGCCCATCATGCGCGGTTCCCAACAGGCGCGAGATTGCGGTCGGTTTTTTCGGTGCCAGCGCCACAGTCGACGTGTCGGCAGTAGGTGTCGCCAGGTGCGCGCGCTGACGCCGACGCGTCAGCGACTGGACTGTCATCACCACGCCGATCAATAGCGCGAACACACCCATGCCAATTCGAATGTGCTGGACGGTGGAGCTGGTGGCCAAATGGTCCGCGACAGATTCAAACATCGGCGTGGCGTGCAGCACCGTCAGCGGGACCAACACGGCCCAAACACACCCTGTCAGGGAGCCAGCCCAGTAGGCGAGCAAGTTTTTCACGGGCCGTGGCCGGGAGATCAGGAGAAGCACAATGGCGAGACGCACCGGGTTGAACGCCGCCAGAAGCGCCAGCACCAGCACTGAGCCCCACATGGCCGGAACACTACCTGTTGGATTTGTTTGTTTCTCGTAGTCTGAACTCGCCAGCAAAACACGACCGATGATCAGATACGCCCGGCGTCCCGCGAGGCACTACCGGACGAACCCCACGACCGTCCTGCTGACTCGGCGCTCGCGAATTCGGTACCTTGCCAGCAGACACCTGTTGGCTTCCTTTACACTCCAGACCTTGGGTCGTGGCTGTATCGGCATATCGGCACCAGCAGGTGACCGCGCACATGTTACGCTTTTTGTCGCGTCGAATTTCTCGTTGAGGAGGGCCAATTGAACGAGGTTACCAAAGAGTGCCAATTATGCGGCTCGGCTGGTCCTCATCAAACTATTGAAGTTCGCGAGATGATGTTCGGAACTCGAGAGTCATTTGAATATTACAGCTGCGCCGCGTGCGATACATTACAGATTCTGAATGCGCTAGAGGGCGAAGAGCTCATGCGCCATTATCCCCCAAGTTACGCTTGTCACAATATGTCAGCTCAGCCGAGAGTTCTCCAATGGCTGACGACCCAGCAAGACCGCTTTAAATTCCATACCGGCAATCGCCTGGTTGGCGCCCTCATAGCAACGCCCTTGCCCGAATTTGTCGTCCGCGTTGCCACCGGAGGAGACGTCTTCAGGATGCTCGCTGAGCTTGAGCTCGAACGCGACGCCCGAATTCTAGACGTCGGCTGCGGCGATGGTGCGCTGCTGGACCGGCTGGCCAGAGTTGGATTCAATAACTTAGCAGGTGCTGATCCGTTCATAACGGCCGATGGCGCGACTCCTGAAGGCGTGCCGTTGATGAAGCGGTATCTGAGCGAAGTGACTGGCGAATTTGATTTCATTATGTTCAATCATTCGCTTGAACACGTACCCGATCCGGTCGCAATGCTTAAGGCGGCGTACGAGAGGCTCGCGGTTGGGGGTATTTGCTTAGCTCGCGTGCCGACGACCTCATCCGAAGCGTGGACTGTCTATGGCCCGGATTGGGTACAGATAGATGCGCCTCGTCATATCGTTATACCCTCGCGGAAGGGAATGGCGCTGGCAGCTGATAAAGCCGGAATGCGAGTGGAAAAGACGTTTGATGATTCGACTGCAGGCCAATTTGTCGGGAGTGAAACCTATCGGCGTGGTGTTGCACTCACGGACCCGAAAATCATTGATAAAATGCTGCGGATGTTTGGACCGAAGAAAATCTGGGAGTGGGAAAAGCGTGCGGAACGCCTTAATCGGCAGGGGCGTGGTGACCAGGCCGGTTTCGTCTTACGGGCCAAGTGAGGATCTGGCACGAGCGGGACCGGTGCGCAGGTAAGGCGATGACCGGAACACGCGAGAAACAGGACTCCTGGCGCGATGTTCTTCGGTTAGGTTGCGGCTGCAGCAAACTCGCCGCGTCGCTGCAGGCGCCGCGTAGCCCGATGCTAGCGTTGCCGCAATGACATCCCGGCTGTCAGCCAGCGTGCGTGTCGCGCAGAGGCTGGCGCAAGCTCCTTATCGGCTCGCACGCACTATTCTGCCCGGTTCCTACGCCAGTGACGGGTTGATCAGCCTTCACCGTCACGCCTTCCTGGAGGACCCCGAGTTCCAGCGCGCCTACCAGCGTGGCGTGCGTTCCCTCGGAGGCGAGGACTGGTACCAGTGGCAGTGGCGCGCGCATATCGGACTATGGGCGGCGGCAAGCGCCAGCCGGCTTGACGGTGATTTCGTCGAGTGCGGCGTCAGTCATGGATTCTTGAGCAGCGCCATCATGGAATTGCTCGATTGGGATCGGCTTGGCAAAACTTTCTATCTGCTCGATACCTTCGCGGGAGTCGATCCGCGCTTCGTCACATCCGACGAACACCGCGTCCGCGCGCTTAAGACCAACGAACGATGGCTGCGCTACGGCCTGTACGCCAGCTCGGTCGAGGGTGTCCGGGAAAATTTCGCGCAGTGGCGTAACAAGCGCATCATTGTCGGCGCAATTCCGGACACGCTCGACCAGGTCGAGGCGCGCGCCGTGGCTTTCCTACATATCGACATGAACAGTGCCCCACCCGAAGTCGCCGCGCTTCGGTTTTTTTGGCCGCGCCTCTCGCCGGGCGCGTTCGTGCTGCTGGACGACTACGCGTATCGGGGGTTCGAAGAGCAGCGTCTCGCCATGAATGCCTTGGCTAGTGAATTGGACGTACCGATCTGCGCATTGCCCACCGGCCAGGGTCTGATCATCAAGCCAGCTCGATGAGGGAGTAACGCGATATCGCAAGCGGGGTCGTGCGCTGTCACCCTTGACGGCCCGGCAAATTTGTTTCGGTGCCCCACATCCGGTGATACATTGCTGCTGATGAGCCTCAAAAGCTTCGTTCACGGCGCGGTAACCTCGCAATTCACCGCGAAGTACTTCTATCCCCTCAGTACCCGCTTCAGCGGTGATGACATGGTGTTCCTCAACATGGGCTACGAGGAAGATCCTCCGATGGCCGTGCCGCTGGAGGCGTCGGATGAGCCCGACCGCTTCAGCATCCAGCTCTATCACCGCACGGCGACCCAGGTCGACCTCACCGGAAAACGGGTACTGGAAGTCAGCTGCGGACACGGCGGTGGAGCGTCATACCTGATGCGCACCTTGAACCCGGCCTCCTACACCGGGCTGGACCTGAACCCAGCCGGCATCAAATTCTGCCGAAAAAGGCACCAACTGCCTGGCCTGGATTTCGTATGTGGCAATGCCGAGGACCTGCCCTTCGCAGATCAGTCCTTCGACGCCGTAATCAATATCGAAGCCGGGGCCCATTACAGTCGGTTTCCCCGCTTCCTCGCCGAGGTGGCGCGCGTACTGCGTCCGCAAGGCCATTTCCTGTACGCGGATGTCCGCATGCGCGACCAGATCGCCGAGTGGGAGGAGGCGCTGAGCAACTTTCCCATGCGGCTCGTGTCCGAAAGGCTCATCAGCGAAAACGTTGCGTGCGGGGTGGAGAAGAACGCGCCGCGGCTGAAGGCATTGAACAATCGGTTTTTTCCCTCGGCATTGGTCGATAGGACTTTCTCGAACTTCGGCCGCGACCTGCGAAGCGGAGTGACTTCTTACCGGATGTACTGCTTCGCCAAGGACTGAAGCAGCGGTCGGCGGATCGCATGATCGCGGTCGTAGCCAGCACGCCGCCGGTGTCCGCCTTCTGGCGGCGATCGATCAGCCGATGCCAACGGCCCATGACGAGCTGCGGTCAAAGAACTAGGGATAATGACTGTTGACGTTGCGTGTACGCACGACAAGTGAAAGGCCCTGAATCCGCGATGAAGTTTGTGCTCGCCTGCTATGGAATGCGCGGCGATGTCGAGCCTTCCGTCGCAGTAGGCCGGGAGCTGTTGTGCCGCGGGCACGACGTGCGCATGGCGGTCTCGCCCGACCTGGTTGGCTTCGTCGAGTCGGCTGGGCTGGCGGCGGTCGCCTACGGGCTGGATACGCAAGCCATCGTGGAAGCGGAGCGCAACTTCTGGACGCGTTTCTTCCGCAGCCCCTGGAGAATGCCGGAGCTGATCAGGCTGTGGCGCGAAACTCGGGAGCTAGGTACCCGGTGCTGGGCGGAAATGACGACGACGCTTACATCGCTGGCGGACGGGGCCGACCTGCTGAGCACGGGCCTGATTTCGCAGGAGCCCGCTGCCAACGTCGCGGAGTATTACGACATCCCGTTGGCAACGCTGCACTTCTTCCCCGTGCGGGTCAACGGCCAGGTCCTGCCCTTCGTGCCGCCGCCGCTGACCCGGGCCGTCATGACAGCCAACGAGTGGCTTGGTTGGCGCAGGATGAAGAGGGTCGAGGACGCGCAGCGTCGTGAACTCGGCCTGCCGAAGACAAAAGGCCCCGCGTCGCGACGAATCGCCGAGCGCGGATCGCTGGAAATCCAGGCCTACGACGAGGTTTGCTTCCCTGGGCTGGCCGCCGAATGGGCGGAATTCAACGGCCAACGGCCCTTTGTCGGCGCGCTGACGCTGGAATTGCCGACGGATGCCGATGAGGAGGTCTTGTCGTGGATTGCCGCGGGAACACCGCCGATCTGCTTTGCCTTTGGCAGCCTATCGGTCGAGTCCCCCGCTGGCATGCTCGCCATGATCAGCGCGACCTGCGCGCAGTTGGGGGAGCGGGCGTTGGTGTGTTCCGGCGGAACAGACTTCGGTCACGTCCCCCAAACCGATCACGTCAAAGTGGTTGGGCCGGTGAACTACACGGAGATCTTTCCGGCGTGCCGTGCGGTTGTGCACCGCGGAGGCGCGGGCACCGTGGCCGCGGGCCTGCGCGCTGGAGTCCCCCAGTTGATCCTTTCGACTTTGCCTGATCAGCCGATTTGGGCGGCTCAGCTCAAACGACTGAAAGTTGGCTCCGGACGGCGTTTTTCGAGTACCACTCAGAAATCGCTTGTAGCGGACGTACGCACCATCCTCGCCCCGCAATATGCCACCCGTGCCCGCGAGATCGCCACCCGGATGACCAAACCCGCCGAAAGCGTTGCGGCTGCTGCTGATCTGGTGGAAAAATTCGCCCGCTTGCGCCGTGTCGGCTGATCCGCGAATGCCAGCCGCCGGGGTTATCGGCGCGATGCTGCCGCGGCCGCTTCGCAAAGCCCGCGTGGAAATTGAAGGGCTAGGATTTCCGCGATGAAGTTTGCGCTGGGATGCTATGGAAGTCGTGGCGATGTCGAACCCTGCGTCGCCGTCGGACGTGAGCTGATGCGCCGCGGGCACGACGTGCGCATCGCCGTCCCGCCCGATCTCATGGGCTTCGCCGAGTCTGCGGGGCTTGCTGCAGTCGCCTGTGGACCAGACGTGCACGCCATTCTGGACGCGCACCGCAACTTCTGGACATCGATATTCCGTGAACCCTGGAAGATCAGGGATTTGATCAGGTCGCGGCGCGAAGTTGGCACGCCGATCATCCGGTGCTGGGAAGAGATGAGCGCGACGCTGATGTCGCTGGCGGACGGCGCCGACCTCCTCTTCACCGGGCTGAATTTCGAAGACGCCGCTGCCAATGTCGCGGAGTACTACGACATTCCGTTGGCGACGCTGCACTACTTCCCTCTGCGGGTCAACGGCGAGCTTCTCTCATTTCTCCCGGCGCCGTTGGGCCGCTCCGCAATGACGGCGTTCTGGTGGCTGAATTGGCGCGGCACGAAGAAGGTCGAGGACGCGCAGCGTCGTCAACTACGGCTTCCGAAGGTCAGCGGACCATCGGCGAGACGGATCACTGCACGCGGATCGTTGGAAATCCAAGCCTACGACGAGGCTTGTTTTCCCGGGCTGACAGCCGAATGGGCGGAATGGAATGGACAACGGCCCTTTACTGGCGCGCTGACGATGGAAATGACGACGGATGGCGATGACGAGGTCGCGTCGTGGATTGCCGCGGGGACACCGCCTATTCTCTTCGGCTTCGGCAGCATCCCAGTCGAATCTCCCGCCGCCACGCTCGCCATGATCAGCGCGGCCTGCGCACAGTTGGGCGAGCGAGCGCTGATTTGCTCCGGTGGGACTGACTTCACCCACGCCTCCCATTCCGACCAGGTCAAAGTGGTCGAGACGGCGAATTACGCGGCCACCTTTCCCACCTGCCGCGCGGTCGTGCACCACGGCGGCGCGGGCACCACCGCCGCGGGGTTACGCGCTGGAGTCCCCACGTTGATCCTGTCGACGGACCTCGACCAGACGCTCTGGGGATTTAGGGTCAAGCGATTGAAAGTGGGTACCGCGCGGCGCTTTTCGGCCACTACTCAGAAGACGTTGGTCGACGACCTGCGCACCATCCTCGCCCCGCAATGTGTCGCTCGGGCAAGCGAGATCGCCGCCCGGATGACCAAACCTGCCGAAAGCGTTGCGGCCGCTGCTGATCTGGTGGAAGATTTCGCCCGCATCGGGCGCGTCGGCTGATCGGGCGAAGGCGGGTCGTTGAGGTCATTGGTGTTGGCGATATCTGATAGGAACAACCCCGCAATGACGGATACCCGACGACAGTGCCTGAGCGCACCGCAACCGAAGGGCCAGGACCTGCGATGAAATTTGTGCTGGCCTGCTACGGAACTCGCGGCGATATCGAGCCCGGCGTCGTCCTCGGCCGTGAGCTGGTGCGCAGGGGGCACGAGGTTCGGATGGCTGTCGCGCCCGACATGGTTGCAGGAGTTGAGACCGCTGGGCTTCCTGCGGTGGGGTACGGGCTCGACACGAAGGCGGAGATCGACTCGCACCGTGACTTCTGGACCTCACTCTTCCGCAATTTCTGGAAGATTCGTGAGGTCAGCAAATTGTGGCGTGAGGTTTGGGACCGCGGCATCCAGTCCAGCGCGGAGATGAGTAGAACGTTGGTGTCGCTGACCGACGGTGCCGACGTACTGATCACCGGCATAAGTTTTCAGGAGGGTGCGGCGAATATCGCGGAGTACTACGACATTCCGTTGGTCACGCTGCACACGTTTCCGATGAGAGCGCACGGCTATCTGCTTCCCTTCCTGCCGGCGTGGGCGGGCCGCTGGGCGATGACGGCGTTCTGGTGGCTGCATTGGCGCTTGATGAGAAAATCCGAGGACGAGCAGCGTCGTGGACTCGGCCTTCCGAAGGCCCACGCACCGTCGCCCCAGCGGATCGCAGACCGCGGATCGCTGGAAATCCAGGCCTACGACGAGCTGTGCTTTCCCAGGCTGGCAGCCGAATGGGCGAAGTTCGATGGTCAGCGGCCCTTTGTCGGCGCGCTGACAATGGAGTCGCCGACGGAGGCGGATGACGAGGTTGCCTCGTGGATTGCCGCGGGGGCACCTCCGATTCTCTTCGGATTTGGCAGCATTCCGGTCGTGTCTCCCGCCGACGCGCTCGCCATGATCGGCGAGGCCTGTGCGCAGTTGGGGGAGCGGGCGCTAGTTTGTTCGGCGTGGAGTGACTTCACCGACATCCCCCATTTCGAGCACGTAAAGGTGGTGGAGGGGGTGGATTTCGAGGCGACCTTTCCCGCCTGCCGCGCGGTTGTGCACCACGGTGGCGCAGGCACCACCGCCGTAGGCCTGCGCGCCGGAGTGCCCCAGTTGATGCTCTGGACATGGCCCGATCAGTCGCTCAGAGGAGGTGCGGTCAAACGTCTGAAGGTGGGCACAGCCCGGCGCTTCTCGACCACTAACCTGGAAAACCTGGTCGACGACCTGCGCACCATCCTCGCCCCGCAATACCTCGCCAGGGCCCGTGAGATCGCCCCCCGGGTTGCCAAGCCCGCCGAAAGCATCGCGACCGCCGCCGATCTAGTAGAGAATTTCGCCCGTGTGGGGCATGTTGGCTGATCGCTGCAGCTCTTCACATTCTCTTGCCGCTGGCGATTGGCTGGAGCGGTAAATTGTAAACGAGCAAATACTTGCTGTAGCGTAAATTACGGCCTCCGAACATTTTCCGTTGAAGTTTGCAATCTGTCGCGAACTTTGGGCAAAGTTGGCGTAATCTCGTCCCGACCGCACTCAGGGGCTTTAATGCTCTGCGAACCGGCCGGCTGAAGTTGCCGAGGGGGTGGCAATGACGGGTTCTTCCGGGTGTTGTCCGTGCTCAAGTAGCACGGAGTTCTACCGTACGGTGCACACGGTAGACATGTGGGTGACGACGGTGTGGGACGGGCGGCCCGATGCCCTCTGAGATCCCCTTCATCCGCCCGAGCTTTCCCAAGCCTGCCGAGCTCGCCGAAGAGTACGCCGAAATTCTAAACGCGAACTGGTACACGAACTTCGGTCCGAAGGAAAGGCGGTTCGCCCGAGCGCTGGGCGAGTACCTCGGGTCTGACCTTCATGTGGCCACTTTCGCGAGTGGCACCCTGGCCCTGATCGCAGCACTCAACACCACCATCGGCCCCGGAAAGCGCGACCGTTATCTGCTGATGCCTTCGTTCACCTTTGTCGCGGTGGCGCAAGCTGCTCTGTGGAGCGGGTATCGACCGTGGTTTATCGACATTGATCCCGACACATGGCAGCCGAGCGTGGCGTCGGCCCGCGCCCTTCTGGAGCGCTCCCGCGACCGGGTGGCGGGCATCTTGCTCGCCAACGTGTTCGGCGTCGGCAATCCGAAGGTCGGTGAGTGGGAAGATCTCGCCGCTCAGTGGGAACTGCCGATTGTGCTCGACTCAGCTGCTGGCTTCGGCTCGGCGTACACCGATGGGGTGCGCCTCGGCGGACGCGGTGACTGCGAAGTCTTCTCCTTCCACGCGACGAAGCCGTTCGCGATCGGTGAGGGCGGTGCACTGGTCTCGCGCGACCCTCGGCTTGTCGAGCAGGCGCAAAAATTCGGGGATTACGGCTTCGCCGTCGGACGGGAGTGCGCGCAACTCGGGATTAACGGAAAACTGCCGGAGATCAGTGCCGCGATCGGACTGCGCCAACTTGCCGGGCTCGATGATCGATTGGTCAGGCGCCGCAGGATCTTCGACCGCTATCGCGCCGAACTTTCACGCGTGGATCTGCGGTTCCAGCCCAACGCCGAGGCGTCTTCGGTGTGCTTCGCTAGCGCGTGCTGCAAGTCGGCTGACCATAAGGCCGCAGTGCTCTCGAGTCTGCGGCATGGCGCAATCCGGGCCCACGACTACTACAACCCGCCGCAACACCGGCAGCCATATTTCCTGGCGAACCCCACGCTCACAAGGTCGACCGATCTCAGTGCCACGGAGGACATCTGCTCGCGGATCGTCTCGTTGCCGGTGCACGACTACATGGCGCCAGACGACATCGCACGTGTTGTCGCCGCCGTGCAGAAAGCGAGGTCGCATCCCGCGAGAAACAACTGCCGTCCATCTTCTTTCGGTCCAGCATCGCATCGCCTGATCCATGAGTACCCAGTTGATGGCATGCAATGACGCCACCTCCGCGCAGGTATGGGGCGTGAAAGGTCTGGATCGAAGGTGAAAATCGTGTTGGCGAGTTGGGGAAGTCGAGGTGATGTCGAGCCTTCCGTCGCCGTCGGCCGTGAGCTCCTGCACCGCGGGCACGACGTATGCATCGCAGTCCCGCCTGACCTAATTGGCTTCGCCGAGTCGGTTGGACTCACGGCGGTCGGCTATGGACCGGACGCGCAGGCGATTCTGGACGCGTACCGCGAATTCTGGACGCACGCCTTCGGCAAGTTCCCGAGGATCCGGGATTTGAGCGAGTGGCTCGGGGAGCTCAACAGGTTGGGAATCGAAATTAACGGGCTTACCGAATGCCGGGCCGAGATGAGCACCACGCTGAGGTCGCTCTCGGACGGGGCCGACCTGCTATTCACCGGACTGAATTATGAGGACGTTGCTGCCAATGTCGCAGAGTACCTTGACATTCCGTTGGCCACTCTGCATTGGTTCCCAGTACGGACGAACGGTCACGTTTTGCCATTCCTGCCAGCGTCGCTAGGTCGCGCTGCAATGACGGCGTTCTGGTGGCTGCATTGGCGCGTGACGAAGAAGTTCGTCGATGCGGAGCGCCCTGCACTGGGCCTTCCGAAGCCAACTCGCCCCTCGTGGCGACGGATCACCGAACGAGGATCGCTGGAAATCCAAGCCTACGATGAGGTTTGCTTCCCCGGGCTCGCAGAGGAATGGGCGACATTCGATGGCCAACGGCCGTTTGTTGGTGCACTGACTCTGGATTTGTCGACGGATGCCGACGACGAGGTCGCGTCGTGGATCGCCGCGGGAACTCCTCCGATCTTCTTCGGCTTCGGCAGCACACCGGTCAAATCTGCTACTGACACAATCGCCATGATCAGCGCGGCCTGCGAGCAATTGGGCGAGCGGGCGTTGGTTGGCGCCGGCGGCACGGACTATAGCCATGTCCCTCATTTCGACCACGTCAAGGTGGTGGGCACGATGAACTATGCGGCCGCCTTTCCCGCCTGCCGGGCGGTCGTGCACCATGGCGGGGCGGGCACCACGGCAGCGGGACTGCGCGCTGGCGTCCCCGCGCTGATTTTCTGGATGACGGCCGATCAGACGCTGTGGGGACGTCAGGTCAAACGACTGAAGGTGGGCACCATTCGGCGTTTTTCGACTGTAACGCTCGAAACGCTGGTCGCGGACCTCCGCCGGATCCTCGCCCCGGAATATGTTGCGCGGGCGCGCGAACTCGCCAGCCGAATGAGCAATCCCGCAGAATGCGCTGTCGCCGCGGCCGATCATCTTGAAAATTTCGCGCGCCACAGTCGCGTTGGCTGATCGATTACGGAGGACAACGGGCGGAACTAGTCGTGAGCCCGTGGCGAGCCAGTGGAGCGTCGCTTCATCCAGCTTCAGTGACAGCGCAGCCACGTTCTCCGCGAACTTCTCAAAGGTCGTGCAACCGACGACCGCATACGCATGGAGGGGGTGGCACAGCACGTACGCGAGCGCAACCTGCGCGACGGTGACGTGATGCTCGCGCGCGAACTTCCTTGTGCGCTCAAGCCTTTGGATGTTCTCCTGGGTGCCGAAATAGGTTGCGCACCACCGACTCACGCGGTTGTCGTCTGGATTCGACGGATCGTAGTGATCTGAAAAGAATCCGCGGGCGAGGCTGGACCACGCCAACACAGGCAGCCCGTGCGTTGAATACCATTCTCTTGCAGCGCGCTGGGCGTCTCCTCCGAGTGTTACAGCGCCTGGCCACGGGGATCGCGTCCAGTCAGCGAGGCTGAATTGGACGCTCGACGCGGTAAATGGTTTCATGCCCGCGCCGGCGGCGAACGTGTTGGCACTTGCAATTCGCTCGTGAGACCAGTTCGACGCACCTATCGCCCTGATCTTGCCTTCGTCGATGTGACGATTGAGCCGTTCCATGATCGGTTCGACTCGGACAGTTGGGTCGTCGTAGTGAAGCAGATACAGATCAATGAAATCAGTGCCGAGCGCCTTGAGTGATGCGTGGAGGTCGTGCGACACGACAGAGGGCGAGAGCCGCGGACGTTTCAGCACGAAGTTGGGATGACATCCCTTGCTGATGACCACAACCTTGTCGCGGTTCCGGCGTGCCCGAATCCACGCCCCCAGAGTCCGTTCGCTGTCCCAGTACATGCGCGCCGTATCGAATGTGTTGCATCCGAGCTCGAATGACCGGTCCAACAGCGAGAAGGCCTGTTGCTCCAGTCGCCGATTGGGCCACGGCAAATGCCGGCCGCACAAGCGATCTGAGCCGAAGACGATTCGGGAGACTGGCGTATCAATCCCGGTAACCGTCCCGTAGTCCATTCAGTTCACGCGCTTCGCATAGTCACGAACGATGAACCGACATGCTCGAACCGTAAGGGCCATCATCGTGAGCGCAGGATTCTGGAATCCTGGAGACACAAAGCATGCGCCGTCGGTCACGAACACATTGTCAGCATCCCAGCACTGACAGTACGAGTTCAGCACCGAGTTGTCCGGCTTGTCGCCCATGCGTGCGCCGCCGGTCTCGTGGATGGCTCCGCCAGGCCGGAAGAGGTTACTCGAGCGAAGGAAGTTGAATAGTCGGGATGTCGACCCGCAGGCCGCCGGCGGCTGCAATTTCTGGAAGCGTCCGCTTCATGTGGGCAACCATGTTGACTTCATCCTGAGAATGGCTGCAGTCGATCCTGGCGACTGGGATCCCCCACGCGTCCTTGACGTTTGGGTCGAGCGCCACGTGATTCTCGTATCGAGGCAGCATTTCGCCAATCGCGCCCAAACCCCACCACGGCCTGCCGCGGCCAATCGTGACCTGAATCCCGTAGCCGCCAGGAAAGTTCTTCGATTCCTTTTCGCAGAAGCTCGGAATGTAGAGGCCTGTGGCCGCAAAGTCGTATCCATCTACGTTGGGAGCGGGCTCGGCATCCCCTTCGATACCCTGCCGGCCTGCGCGTAGATAACGTGATCGCGACAGATAGCGACCGAGATGTCCCGACGATCCGCCGACGCCTGACGGATGCCTATCGCATGCCGAGTTGAGAAGGATCCGCACGCTCTCGATCGCCGACGCGCAGAGGACAACGACCTTCCCCTGAACTGCCCGCGTGCTCCTAGTCAATCGGTCGATGTACTCGACACCGGTCGCTTTCCCCGACTGCGCATCGATCAGCAAACGGCTGACGATGGCGTCTGTGCGAATGTCGAGGCGGCCAGTTGCGAGAGCGAGCCGCAGGGGGAGCGGAACCCTCTGGTCGTCGTACTTGACGTTCCTTGCGTACGTCACGCGGACATGGGGAAGTCGGTTCTCGACGTTGGTCAGGAACGCTTCTTCAATCTTCGTCGTTTTCGCGGGCCCGATGAACTGTCCGTCCGGACAGTTTGGAATGCCAGCGGGTTTACCGTAGACGCCGAGCGTCTGCTCTACGACGTCGTAGTACGGCGCCAGATCTTCGTACGACAACGGCCAATCGAGGCCGTCTCCACGCACGCTTGCGGCCTTGAGTTCGTAATCCGACATGCGTGGTACGTGTCTACTCCACGTATGAAGGCGGCCGCCGAGTTGCCGGCCCCTGAACCACAGAAACGTCTTTCCCCGCGCCGTCGTGTAGGGGTTCTCTCTGTCGTTTACGTAAAACTGCTTGGTGTTCTTGGAGAAGAAGGAGCATTGCGCCTGAACGCGCTGGCCCTGCATCGTCGATTTGACGCGCACCCCAATCCCAAGCCCGCCCGCCTCTGAGCCGGCAGGAAAGTCACGTGCGATGTCCAGGTTCCTGCCCGCCTCGAGCAGGACAACGTTCAGGCCGCCTTCCGTCAGCTCTTTGGCAGCCCACGAGCCAGATGCGCCGGAGCCGACGACGATCGCGTCATACGTTGGTTCATTTCTGCGCAATACGTGCGAACCTCGTTTCATATGTGCCTGAATCGGTAGCCATTTGGATCGGCTGTCACTACGAGGGCGTCGCCCCACCACCAAGGGCACGCGTGTTTCGATGTACTCGGCCCGTCTGCAAGGTCTTACCGGAGCTTTACCCCCCAATCGCTGCGTGGCCGATTCGCCGCATTGTTACACATCTCGCAATAATCTCTACCCATGAGCCGCTCTAACCGCCCTGCAGCCACCCCGTCCGGGAAATCCGGTGCGAAGTACTCGTCTCGCTTCCTGCCGCGTCTCGGTTCCATCATCGACCGCTACTTCTATCCGCTCACCACCCGCTTGAGCAATGACGATTCGGTGTTCCTCAACTGGGGCTACGAGGAAGACCCGCCGATGGCCCTGCCGCTGACAGAATCCGACGAGCCCAACCGGTATTTCATCCAGCTTTACCACCGCGTCGCCAGCCAAGTCGATCTCACCGGTAAGCGAGTGCTGGAGATTAGTTGCGGGCACGGCGGAGGGGCCGCCTACCTGGCGCGCACCCTGGGCCCGGCCTCCTACACAGGCCTGGACTTGAACGCCCCGGGCATCGACTTCTGCCGAAAAAGACACCACCTGCCAGGCCTGGATTTCGTGCAGGGCGATGCGGAGAACCTGTCCTTCGCCGATCAGTCGTTCGACGCGGTGATCAATGTCGAATCGTCGCACCGCTACCCTCAGTTTCCCCGGTTCCTCGCCGAAGTGGCCCGTGTATTACGCCCAGGAGGACATTTCCTCTACGCCGATCTCCGTCGAGGCGACCGTATCGCCAAGTGGGAGGAGGAGCTGGCCAACGCCCCCATGCGACTCATGTCGGAAAAGGTGATCAATGAGGAGGTTGCACGCGGGCTCAAGAAGAATATGTCGGTGTTGCACGAGCAGTCTCGCTTTACGGCGTTCGGCACGTTATTCGGCGGCTCGAAGGAGCTCGAGGGGTTGCAAACCAAAGAGATCTCTTACCGGATGTTCTGCTTCGCCAACGAGTGAGGCCCGGATCGATTCAAGACACCCCTGGCAGATGCTTGTGATCGCTTGGGTCGCAAGGCAATTCGGGCTACCGACCGATCCAATCGAGCAGAGCGCGCAGACCATCCCCTAGTGCCCACTTCGGACGCCAGTCGAGCTCGTCTTTCGCCGCGTCGATGTTGCAACTCGCGGCGCGTACGTCACCGTCGCGAAATTTTGATACGACGATCGGTTCGGGGGCGTGGCAAAGAGTGGCTATCTTGCGAGCCAGCTCGTGAATGGTGGTCGCGATACCAGACCCGATATCGAGGCAGCGCGCCTCGGTCGCAGGCCTCTGGACCGCTGCGGTCAGCGCGTCGACGACATCGTCGATATAGACGAAATCGCGCACGATTCGGCCGTCTTCGTAGACCTCCAGCGGGCGTTGCTCGCGCGCCAACCGCGCGAAGAGGGTGACGATTCCTGTGTATGTATTGGTCAGCGACTGGCCGGGCCCGTAGACATTCTGCAGACGCAGCACACTGAGATTGGTGTCATGTCCGGCCGTCCACGCCGCCATCATGTGCTCCTGGGCGAGCTTGGTCGCGGCGTAAATGTTGGTCGGCCGCGGCTCGGTTCGGCCCGCGCAACTCGGAAGCGGCACAGCAGGTTTGCCCGTGGGCGCTTTCGGATCCCAGATCCCGGCCAGCAGTTGAGCATGGCTGCGCGGTCGCACATAGAAGACATCGTCGCCGGACTGCCAGGCGCCCTCGCCGTAGACCGCCCGTGACGACGCCAGGACAAGCTGCTCGGGCACGAGTGCGCTGCGGCTCAGGGCGTCGAGCAGCGCAGCGGTGCCCACCACGTTCACCGAGCCGTGGCGGGTGGCGTGGGAGAGCGACTGTGCTGTTCCCGTTTCGGCTGCCAAATGCACGATCTGGGAAGGTTGGAACAACCGAAGTACCGCATCCCAGTCAGGTGCATGGGTGACATCGCCCGTGAACAACCGCACCGATGGTGGCAGGTCGATCGCTGCGTGTCCCGCGTGCACCTGCGGGTGCAGGACGTCCATCACCGCGACGTCGTAACCCTCTGTGACGAGACGGCGTGCAAGCGCGGACCCAATGAATCCTGCTCCACCAGTGACGAGCACGGACGTTGACAAGAGCCAAAGCCTCCGGTTCGTCTGCTGAGCAAGTAGGTGACCGTACGCGGTGCGCAGAGTGCAGTCCGAATCGATCATATCGGGGACTCACCCGGCCTCACCTGACACCCGCACCGGCGGCAAGCAACCATTCTCACTTTGTCCGTTGGGCGTGAACGATCACGTGAGGTGCGTGCGAACCCTAGAGTTGGCTGGCGGCGACAATCTCGTCGATCGGTGGCCAAAGCCGCTATGAAGGGGGCATATGAAACTCGGGGAGGTATTCGATCCGCGCAACAACGCGCTGAACGCGTGGCGGTTGGCGCTCGCGACGGGGGTCATCCTTTCGCACTCCTTCGGACTCACCGGCCGTGACGTGTCGTTCGATCCTGTTCATCAGCTGCTCAGAGATTTATGGGTCGACGGATTCTTCGCGATCTCAGGATTTCTCATCACGGCGAGTTGGTTCAATAAGCCGCGGCTCCGCACGTACTTCGCCGCTCGAGGTCTACGCATCCTCCCTGGTTTATGGGTTTGCTTGGTCGTCATAGCGTTTGTCATCGCCCCGATCGGCGTGGCGATTCAGGGCGGCTCCGCCGCCAAGCTGCTGCTGTCTTCCGCGCCGATCGAGTACGTCCTCAACAACAGCGCGGTGGCGCTGCTTCAGAACGACATCGGCGGAACACCGAGCGGCATCCCATGGCCGCACCAGTGGAACGGTTCGCTCTGGACACTCATATGGGAAGTGTTGTGCTACATCGGAATTGCTGTTGCCGGCGTTGTCGGACTCCTGAGTCGCCGGTGGTTCATTCCCGCGCTATTGGCACTGGCGCTGGTCGGGTCGGCACTCCTGCCGACCTGGGTGTTGTCTTTGCTGGAGGAACCAGCAGGTACCCAGCGGCACGCAGAAGCTGCGAACGACCCTGCGACTGTCGGGCTGCTCATGGGGGCGATCGTCGCGCGTTTCGCTGTCATGTTCTTGGCTGGTGCGCTTGTGTACCAGTTGCGAAACGTGATTCCCGCTCGTTGGTGGCTTGTCGCGCTGAGCGTCGTCATCGTTCTAGCGGCCAGCCTGTTGCCGAATTACCGCGTGATTGGCGGGATTCCGCTGGCTTACGCGATCATCGTTTCTGGCGCTCTCCTTCACCACAAGCGCTTGAGGTTGCGGACGGATCTGTCCTACGGCGTGTATATCTACGCGTTTCCGGTACAGCAGTTATTGATCATTGTTGGGCTCGCCAGTATGAATCCGTTTGTGTTCGCGATCGTTGCAGCCCTTGCCACACTGCCGCTCGCCGCTCTGAGCTGGTTCCTGGTTGAGAAGCCCGCGCTGTCTCTAAAATCCCGTGTCAAGCGGAGAACCAGCGCCCCGCCGGCGGAACATCAGCCCGAGACGGTTTCGGATTAGGTCACCGCGATCCGGTCCGTCCTGTCGACTCAGGAAGAGGGAGCGTGGACCGTTCAAACCGCGATCCAAGGTCAACATATTCAGGCGCAATGCGCATCCACCGTCAAGCCGAGAACCTGGAGGTGAATCGGTGACTGTAGTCGACAGGCAGACAGTGGATCGGACGAAGCTTCATATTGTATGGAAAGCGCTCCTCATTGTCATCGCGCTCCTCGTGGCTACGGCGTGTTACTTTATGCCGATCCCTTTCGTCGTAATTGGCGTGCTGTTATTAGTGATCCTATGTTTACGATTCGTCTACCGGGACCGGGACCGCTACATTCCGAACTTGTATTCGCGGGACATCACCGTTTATGACGATGCATATCGCACATTTATCGGCCGCACGCTTTCCGAACTGCGCCGCTGCAAAATTCCCGGACATACCCTATTGTGGGAAGCATCGCGCCTATCGCGACCCAGCGGCGGGGATTCTGACGAACTATTGCTCGATCTCGGCGTTTGGATTGGCTGGTCGACAAGACTCATCGCCGACGCCAGTGATCGCACAGTGTACGGCTTCGACACCTTTTCGGGTCTTGTTGAAGACTGGCAGATCGAAGACAAAGTCTTGAAACGTGGAACCTTTTCACTATCGGATCCATTGGCGCAAAGTGCTATGCGAGAAACCGGCGTGAGCTTGGACGGCGGACTGCCTTCCGCTCTCGGCCGCAAGGTGCAGTTCATAAAAGGAAGCACATACGACACGTTGGCGCCGTTCCTAGCAGACCGGCCAGGTGCCTCAATCAGGCTTTTTCATATGGATCTGGATACATATGAGAGTTGCCTGCATGCGTTGGAAACCTGCAAGGATCGGTTTGTCGAGGGGTCCGTCCTTGTCTTCGACGAGTATCTGGTCACCAGCGGCGAAATGCGCGCGTTCTACGAGTTTCAGAGCCGCTACGAGCTGGAATGGCGTTATCGGGCCTGGGGCCTCGAGATCATGGAGATGAATATAGAGATGATCGCCTCTCGTTGGAAGCGGGTGAGGTACTACGTCTTCTGGATTCTGTGGTACTGGGTGTTGGGCGACGGTCGCTACGCGTGGAACTTCTTCCGCAGGCCGTTTTGGCGATTTTGGCTCGGTGCCCCCGTAGGCGACATCGGATTCATGCTGGGTGCAGCTGGGCAACGGAAATCGGTCAGCCTCGAGATCACCGGACTGGGTAAGCTTGCCCGGACCCGCTAGCGCCCGAAATGACGACCGCCAGGCAGTCAGTTTGAAGCCGGTGAGGCGCGCGGCCAAAGCGCCGCGATCATTGCCCCTCGAGTCGCGGGCTTTCTAGTGAACTGATAGCTTCGACACGTGAAATCCTGCCGCGACGCCCAGGTGGGACCACGTTTCTGCCCCACATGGTTGGCTCCGCGCCACCGCCAGTCTGCTGCTTGAGCCGACCCTGCGCCAGAGAAAGGATCGCAACGCGAGGTGATTAGCATCGGTCTTGATGAACGACGCCACTATCGCGTCGGCTCTCCGAAGGCGAGACATTATCGGGCTAAGTAATTCGCCCATGGGTGCTAGGGAGCCACCGTTGGATACCCGGAGGCCGTTGAGGTGGTGTTCGCTCGCACCTGCCGGCACTTAGACTTCATGCTCGTCGAGAAAGCCTGCTTGCTTGTTCGAATTGCGAACCGCCAAAAGCCAAATCCACTGCTCCTGAGCACGGCATCGGTCGTCGCCATCGGTCGACCCAGGGGGCCGCGGACAAGTTGCTGAGCTCTTTACTAGGATGCAAGTGTGAGTCATAACAGGAACTTTGCCGAAACCCGGTACCGGCACTGTCGGCCTTCAGTATCGTTTTGATAGTTCCGCTCATAAATCGACGACATGGTCTGGAGACAGGTGAGCATCAATCCGTTCGACGACGAAAATGGCACCTTCCTGGTCCTGGTCAACGACGAGGAGCAGCACAGCCTGTGGCCTACCTTTGCCGATGTTCCAGCTGGCTGGCGGGTCGTTTACGGCGAAGCGGACCGTGCAGCGTGCCTGGATTACATCGAACAGAACTGGGCCGATATACGGCCGAAGAGTCTGCGCGGCAGACTTGCAGTGGCCCGGGGTTCTGACAACTGATCGTCTGAGATCGGGGAGTCCGAAGGAGTTCGGGGAGTCCGATGGAGCTTGATGACAAAGCACGTCCGCTGACACGCGGACAGCTGGACATTTGGCTTGCGCAGAAGACGGGCCATTTCGATGTCGACTGGCAAATCGTCGCATTCGTCGTAATCAAGGGCGCGGTAGAAGCTGATGTCCTCGAACAAGCGATCCGGCACGTGGTGGCAGAGGCCGAGCCGGCCAGGGCCGAGTTTTTCGAGGTGGATGGCCACGTACTACAACAGACGATCGACAACCCCGACGTCGAGCTTCCCTTCTACGATCTCCGGCAATTACAGGATCCTGTTCAGGAGGCCCACCGGCTAGCAGAATCGATCCGAACCACCCCATTGCCGCCAACCGGCCCGTTGTTCAAATTTGCCCTATTTCGGACACAGACAGATGAATCGTACTGGTTATTGTGCTTTCATCATTTGGTCACCGACGGATTCGGCACGGTTCTTTTCGCCAATCGGGTCGCCGCGGTCTATTCTGCACTGATTTCCGGGACGCCCGTGCCCGCGCCCGCGCCTATTTTCGGGTCGTTGCAAGATCTGCTTACCTGGGAAGCGGATTACGAGACGTCTGAGGATTACTCCAAGGATTTGGCGTATTGGAGTGGGAACCTTCCGCCGGAAAGCGCTCTAGATCCCAGCCCATCGCAATCGGTTGACGGGCACGATCCGGTTTCTGATTCTGTTCGATTGGACCCGTCGGTCATTGGTCGGGTCCACGAATTGGCTGACACGTTGAAAATGCGCCGGTCGTCGGTCATCACGGCCGCGTGCGCGCTATTAGTGCGTGGGTGGTGCGCCGAGGGCCCGCAGGTGGTGCTCGATTTCCCGGTCAGTAGGCGAACAAGTGCGGAGTCGGCGACGTTCACCGGGATGGTTTCCGGGATTGTGCCGCTGGTGCTGACCGTCGCGCCGGATTCCTCGGTCGCGGATTTCTGTGAGCACGTCAACACGCGGATACGCGACACGCTGGACCATCAGAGGTTTCCGGTTCACGTACTCGAGCGCAAAGCCCGCGTCGGGAGTCAAGGGGCGGCACCGGGCAGGGTGGGAGTCAATTTCGTCCCCTCGATAACCCTGCTGCCGTTCGGGGATGCGCCGGCATCGGGTGTGGTCACCCGCTTTGGCCGCGTGGACCATTTTGGCTTGGTCTTCCTGAGCGACGGTGGCCAGCTCTCGTTGAGCACGGCGGGTGCTGGACTGCCGTTCTCGAACTTTGACATCGCCGATCTGGCGGCGCGTTTACAGCAGGTGCTGGTGGCGATGACCGCCGACCCGACGCGAGCGCTCTCGTCGATCGACGTGGTCGACGACGCTGAGCACGCCCGATTGGATCGGTGGGGAAACCGGGCCAAGTTGGCCCGATCGGCGGCGAGGCCGGCCTCGATTCCAGAGTTGTTCGCCGCGCAGGTGGCGCAAGCTCCGGATGCGGTGGCGATCAACTGTGGAGACTCCGCGCGGACGTACCGCGAGTTGAACGAGGCCGCTGACCGGTTGGCGCACCTCTTGGCCGCTCATGGCGCCGGCCCCGGGGAATCCGTGGCGATCCTGTTTCCCCGTTCCATCGAAGCGATCGTGGCGATCGTGGCGGTGCTCAAGACCGGAGCGGCCTACGTGCCTATCGATCCGGCGCACCCCGAAGCGCGGATCAGCTTCATGCTCTCCGACGCCGCACCGATTGCCGCCGTCACCACAACGGATCTGCGGTCGCGGCTGGACGAGCACGATCTGTTCGTCCTCGACATCAACGACGCCGCCCTTGACGCTCAACACGTCTCGGCGTTGGCGCCGCCGAGCCCGGACGATATCGCCTACTTCATCTACACCTCCGGCACCACAGGCGTGCCCAAAGGGGTGGCTATCACCCACCACAACGTGATCCAACTATTCGACTCCTTGGAGGTCGACCTCGGCCTGCCACCGCGGCAGGTGTGGTCGCAGTGGCATTCGCTGGCCTTCGACGTCTCGGTGTGGGAGATCTGGGGGGCGCTGCTGCGTGGCGGGCGGCTGGCAATCGTGCCCGAATCGGTGGTCCGCTCACCGGAAGACTTCCTCGCATTGCTGGTCCGCGACCGTGTCACCGTGTTGAGCCAGACTCCCTCGGCCTTCTACGCGCTGCAAACTGCCGATGCACTAGCACACGAACTTGGACAGCAGCTCGAACTCGAGGCTGTGGTGTTCGCCGGTGAAGCGCTTGAACCACAACGCCTTCGGTCCTGGCTGGGGAATCACCCGCACTCACCGCGGTTGATCAACATGTACGGCACCACGGAAACCACAGTGCATGCGTCGGTTCGGGAGATCGCCGAAAGCGACGCCGACAGCACTGTCAGCCCCGTCGGGGTGCCGTTGACCAACCTCGGCTTCTTCGTGCTCGATGGTTGGTTACGTCCGGCGCCCGTCGGTGTGGTCGGCGAGTTGTACATCGTCGGTGCCGGACTGGGTGCCGGGTATTGGCGCCGCGGTCCGCTGACGTCGTCGCGGTTTGTGGCCTCACCGTTCGGAGCGCCCGGTGCCCGGATGTATCGCACCGGAGATCTGGCGTGCTGGGGCGCCGACGGACAGCTGCAGTACCTTGGCCGTTCCGATGAGCAGGTGAAGATCCGCGGCTACCGAATCGAGCTCGGCGAAGTGCGCGCAGCGCTGGCTGCCCTCGATGGGGTGGAGCAAGCGGTCGTGATCGCCCGCGAGGACCGCCACGGCGACAAGCGGCTTGTCGGCTATATAACCGGTGCAGCCGACCCAGCCGGGATACGAGGCCAGCTGGCTGAGCGCCTTCCCGCCTACATGGTTCCGGCCGCCGTGGTGCTGCTCGACGCGCTGCCGCTGACGGTCAACGGCAAACTCGACAAACGCGCACTGCCCGCGCCCGAGTACGCCGACGTCGATCGCTACCGTGCCCCGGCCAGCGAAGTCGAGGAGATCCTGGCGGGCATCTACGCCCACGTGCTCGGTGTAGAGCAGGTGGGTGTCGATGACTCGTTCTTCGAACTCGGTGGCGACAGCATTCTGTCGATGCAGGTCGTGGCGCGCGCCCGTGCCGCCGGTGTGCTGTTCCGGCCGCGCGATGTGTTCGCCGAAGAGACTGTGGCCCGACTGGCCGCAGTGGCGAAAGAGGCCGACGCTGCGAGCGGCGTGATCGATGACGGTGTTGGGGTGGTGGACTCGACGCCGATCATGTCGTGGCTGCACAGCGTCGACGGGCCGGTCGACCAGTTCAACCAGACGGTGCTGCTGCAGGCCCCAGCGGGGACCAGCCGATCCGACGTGCTCGTGCTGTTGCAGGCCCTGCTGGATCGGCACGGCATGCTGCGGCTACGCGTCGACGACGACGGCGCCGAGGGCTGGTCGCTACTGGTGCCCGGAGTGGGGTCCGTGGACGCGTCCCAGTGCCTGCAAACGGTTGAGGTGGTGTCCGACGACGCGCTGTTGAAGGCGCGGTCGCGGTTGAACCCGGCGACGGGTGCAATGCTCAGCGCGCTGTGGGTGACCTCCACAAATCAGCTGGCCTTGATCGTTCACCATCTGGCCGTTGACGGGGTGTCGTGGCGAATCCTGTTGGAGGACTTGAATATCGCCTGGGCGCAGCTTCGCGGGCGGCAGCCGCTGGCGTTGCCGGCGTCGGGCTCATCGTTTGCCCGGTGGGCGGCGCTGTTGGCCGAGCACGCGCATCATCCCGAGGTGGTGGCCACCGCGCCGGCATGGCGACGGGTCGCGGTGGCATCGGCGCCGCTGCCCGCGGTCCAGCCGGCAGTGGATACCTACGAGACCGCTGAATCCTTGTCGGTGTCGCTGAATGCCGAGACCACCCGGATGCTCTTGAGTGAGGTGCCCGCGGCGTTTCACGCCGGAGTCCACGACATTCTGTTGATCGCGTTCGGTTTGGCGGTGGCGGAGTTCCTGAATGCCGCCGGCCCGGCACCGATAGGCATCGACGTCGAGGGCCACGGGCGCAATGAGGACCTGGCCCCCGATATCGACTTGTCGCACACCGTCGGGTGGTTCACCACCAAGTACCCGGTGTCGCTGACGGTGGAGAACCTCGACTGGGCACAGGTGATCGCCGGCGAGGCAGCGGTGGGCGCACTGGTCAAGGACGCGAAAGAACAGCTGCGTGCCCTGCCCGACGGCCTGACCTATGGACTTCTGCGGTACCTGAACAGTCAAGTCGACATCGCCGCGTCGGACCCGCCGATCGGGTTCAACTACCTGGGACGCCTTGGCTCCGTTGGCGATTCCGCGAGCGACGATGACATGTGGCGGATCCGCCAGGACGGCCTGTCGCTCACCGGTACGGTCGCCGCCATTCCGATGCCGATGATGCACACCGTCGAGCTCAACGCCAGCACCATCGACACCGAGGCCGGCCCACAATTGCACGCCGCCTGGACGTGGGCGCCGTCGGCGCTGGACCGCGAGCAGGTCAGTCGCCTGAGCGGGTTGTGGTTCGAAGCGCTGAGCGGGATCTGCGCGCATGTCGGCAACGGCGGCGGCTGCTGGACCCCTTCCGACTTCGTCCCGGCTCGACTGCGGCAACAGCAGATCGACGAATTGGAGCAGCAGTACCGGCTCGCCGATATCCTTCCGCTCACTCCGCTGCAACAGGGGCTGCTGTTTCACGCCATCACCGCGGCAGGTAATGACGACGACATCTATGGCATGCAGTTGGACATCACGTTGGCCGGTCCGCTGGATGCCGACCGGTTGCGCGATGCGGTGCATCAGGTGGTCACCCGGCATCCGAACCTGGTGGCCCGGTTCTACGATCGGTTCGACGAGCCCGTGCAGGTCATCGCGGCGGATCCGACAATGCCCTGGCAGCATCTCGATCTCACCGGCGACGCCGACGTCGACGAGCAAATTCAACAGGTGTGCGCCGCCGAACGTGTGGCGGTGTGCGAACTCGCCGAGCAGCCGCCTTTCCGGGCGGCGTTGATCCGTACCGGCGACGAGCGGCACCGGTTTGTGCTGACCAACCACCACATCGTGCTCGATGGCTGGTCGCTGCCGATCCTGGTGCAAGAGATCTTCGCGTGCTATGACGGGCAGCGGCTGCCTGCGCCGGTTCCGTACCGCAGGTTTGTCAACTGGCTGGCCGACAGAGATGCCCACGGGGCCGAAGTTGCCTGGCGTGAAGCGTTCGATGGCTACGACGCCCCCACCCTGGTGGGGCCGTCGGATCAACGGGGGCTGGGCCGCCGAGCAGTGATATCGGCTCGCGTGGCGGGGGACGTCACCCGCGCAGTGAGCGAACTGGCACGTTCGCGTCACACCACGGTCAATACCGTTCTGCAGGGTGCCTTCAGCCAGTTGCTGAGCCGGATGACCGGGCAGCACGACGTCGCTTTCGGGACAACGGTTTCGGGGCGCCCGGCCGAGGTGGCCGGTGCGGAAACGATGGTCGGGCTGATGATCAACACGGTGCCGGTACGAGCGCGCATCACGCCGGCCGCCACCACCGCCGACCTGCTGGATCAGTTGCACGCTTCCTACAACCACACGCTTGAGCATCAGCACCTGGCGCTCAGTGACATTCACCGAGCCACCGGCCACGACCAACTGTTCGACACCCTTTTCGTCTACGAGAACTACCCACTCGACTCCGCCGGGTTCTCGAGCATCGACGGGCTCACCATCTCCGAGTTCGCCAGCCGTGAATACAACCACTATCCGCTTGCGGTGCAAGCTATTCCGGGCAACGAACTGCGACTTCGCGTCGAATTCGACACCGAGGTGTTCGACGCGGCCGGCATCGAAACGCTGATCGATCGGTTCGAGCAGCTGTTGGTCGCGATGACCGCTGATCCGCAGCGGCGGTTGTCGTCCATCGACGTACTCGACGAGACGGAGCACGCCCGGCTGGGTGAGTGGGGTAATCGGGCGGTGCTGAGCCGGCCCGCCGCGAAGTCGGTCTCGATCCCGGCGTCGTTCGCCGCACAGGTGGCGCGCTGCCCCGACGCGGCCGCGCTGACGTTCGAGGGCCGGTCATTGACGTACCGGCAGCTCGACGAATCGGCGAACCGGTTGGCGCATCTGCTGGCCGGCCAGGGCGCGCGAGTTGGTGAGCGTGTCGCACTGCTGTTGCCGCGGTCGGACGAGGCGGTCGTGGCGATCCTGGCGGTGCTCAAGACCGGAGCCGCCTACCTACCGATCGATCCGGCGCACCCCGAAGCGCGGATCAGCTTCATGCTCTCCGATGCCGCCCCGATTGCCGCCATCACGACAGCGGAATTGCGGTCGCGCCTGGACGGCCATGCTCTGCCGATCATCGATATCGATGACCCTGCGATCGACACCCAGCCCTGCACGGGCCTGACGACGCCGAGCCCCGATGACATCGCCTACCTGATCTACACCTCGGGCACCACCGGTGTGCCCAAGGGGGTGGCGATCACCCACCACAACGTGATCCAGCTGTTGGACGCCGTGGACTCCGACCTCGAGCTCGCGGGACAGGTGTGGTCGCAGTGGCATTCGTTGGCATTCGACGTTTCGGTGTGGGAGATTTTCGGCGCGCTGCTGCGGGGCGGTCGGCTGGTGGTGGTGCCCGAATCCGTGGTCCGCTCACCTGAAGATTTCCTCGCGTTGCTGGTGACCGAACAGGTCAGCATCTTGAGTCAGACACCCTCGGCGTTCTATGCACTGCTGACCGGCGATGCGCTACAGCCCGAGTTGGGACAGCAGCTGAAGCTTCAAGCTGTGGTGTTCGCCGGCGAAGCACTTGAGCCGCAACGTCTTCGGGGTTGGCTGGAGAATCATCCCGGGTCAACACGGCTGATCAATATGTACGGCACCACGGAGACGACGGTGCATGCCTCCTTCCGGGAGATCGTCGACGGCGATGCCGACAGCACGGTCAGCCCCGTCGGGGTGCCGTTGGACCATCTCGCATTTTTTGTGCTCGACGGCTGGTTGCGTCCGGCGCCCGTCGGTGTGGTCGGCGAGCTGTATGTGGCCGGTGCCGGACTGGGTGCCGGGTATTGGCGTCGCGGGGCGTTGACGGCGTCGCGGTTTGTGGCGTCTCCGTCAGGGGTGCCCGGGACACGGATGTATCGCACCGGAGACCTGGCGTGCTGGGGCGCCGATGGGCAGCTGCAGTATCTGGGCCGCTCCGACGAGCAGGTCAAGGTTCGCGGCTATCGCATCGAACTCGGTGAAGTTCAGGCGGCACTGGCCGCGCTGAACGGGGTCAAGCAGGCGGTGGTGATCGCCCGCGAGGACCGTCCGGGCGACAAGCAGTTGGTGGGGTATGTCACCGAGTCGGTGAGCGCGGTGGTGGATCCGGTCGGAGTCCGCGCTGCGCTGGGCGAGCGGCTGCCCGGCTATATGGTGCCGGCGGCGGTGGTGGTGCTTGATGCGCTGCCGTTGACGGTCAACGGCAAACTCGACAAGCGCGCCTTGCCCGCACCTGAGTTCGCCGACGTGGAGCGGTATCGCGCCCCGGCCACCGCGGTCGAGGACAGCCTGGCAGGCATCTACGCCAAGGTGCTGGGTGTGGATCGGGTCGGGGTGGACGACTCGTTCTTCGATCTGGGCGGGGATTCGCTGTCGGCGATGCGCCTGGTTGCCGCGATCAACAACGGTTTGGACGCCGATCTTTCGGTGCGCGCGATCTTCGAGGGACCCACGGTTGCCCAGTTGGCGACCCGTATCCGTTCCGACGGGAAGCGGCGCGCGCCATTGGTGGCCCGTCCGCGGCCGGCGGTGGTTCCGTTGTCGTTCGCGCAGAACCGGTTGTGGTTCCTCGAACAGTTGCAGGGACCCTCGCCGATGTACAACATGGCGACCGCGCAGATCATCGGCGGGACACTGGATGTCGAGGCGTTGGGCCAAGGGTTGGCCGACGTGGTCGCCCGACACGAGAGTCTGCGCACGCTTTTCCCGGCCTCCGACGCTCAGCAAGTGGTGGTCCCTGTCGGCCAAGCCGATTTCGGCTGGCGGGTCATCGACGCCAGTGACTGGCCTGCGGCCCGACTCAGCGAGGCCATTGATGAGGTGGCGCGTCATCCATTCGACCTGGCAACCGAGATTCCCTTGCGGGCAACACTTTTCCGCATCGCCGACGATGAGCACGTGCTGGCGATCGTGGTGCACCATATCGCCGCCGACGGCTGGTCGATCACCCCGCTGGCGCGCGATCTGGGAACGGCCTACGCCAGCCGATGCGCCGGACGAACCCCGCAGTGGGCACCGTTGCCGGTGCAATACATCGATTACACGCTGTGGCAGCGCGAACAGTTGGGTGATCTCCACGACCCGAACAGCCCCATCACGGCCCAGGTCGGGTACTGGGAGCAGGCGCTGGCCGGGATGCCCGAGCGGATTGATCTGCCTACGGATCGGCCTTATCCGCCGGTGGCCGATAATCGCGGCGCCCGGGTAGCGGTGGATTGGCCGGCCGCGTTGCATGAGCGGATCGCTCGGTTGGCTCGCGAGCACAATGCGACCAGTTTCATGGTGGTGCAGGCCGCGCTGGCGGTGGTGTTGTCGAAGATCAGCGGCAGTTCCGATGTGGCAATTGGATTCCCGGTGGCCGGGCGGCGTGATCCCGCCCTCGATGAGTTGGTCGGATTCTTCGTCAACACCTTGGCGCTGCGCGTCGAGCTGACCGGTAATCCCAGTGTCGCAGAACTTTTGGGCCAGGTGCGGTCGCGCAGCGTCGCCGCTTACGAGCACCAGGATGTGCCCTTCGAGGTGCTGGTCGAGCGACTGAATCCGACCCGTAGTCTCACCCATTCGCCGTTGGTTCAGGTGATGTTGGCCTGGCAGAACAACCAGACCGCGGCGCTGTCATTGGATGGCCTGCACGCCACGCCTCTACCGGTCGACACCCGCACCGTCCGCATGGATTTGGCGTTCACACTGGCCGAGCGGTGGAGCGAGGACGGCTCGCTCGCCGGCATCGGCGGTGAGGTGGAATTCCGCACCGACGTATTCGACGCGGCCAGCATCGAGGCGCTGGTCGAGCGGTTGCGGCGGGCGTTGGTGGCGATGACCGCCAATCCGACCCGGCGGCTCTCTTCGGTGGATCTCCTCGATGCCGGCGAGCGCGCCCTGCTCGACGGGTGGGCAAACCGCACGACGTTGAACCGGCCGGCGAGCGCTCCGGTGTCGATTCCGGCACTGTTTGCCGAACAGGTGTCACGTGCGCCTGAAGTCGTGGCGATCAGCGGCGGCGATCGTGCATGGACGTATCGCGAGTTGGATGTGGCGTCGGAGCGGTTGGCGCAGGTTTTGGTCGCGAATGGGGTCCGGCCGGGCAGTGCGGTGGTGTTGTTGCTGCCGCGCTCGGCGCAGGCTGTGGTGGCGATGGTCGCGGTGTTGAAGGCTGGAGCGGCCTATGTGCCGATCGATGCCGGGGTGCCGGCGGCGCGAATCGAGTTCGTGCTCGGCGACGCTGCGCCGGTGGCGGTGATCACGACTGCGGGCCTGCGGTCGCGGCTAGAGGGTCATGACGTGCTGGTCATCGATGTCGACGAGCCCCTAGATGTTGACGCTGCGCCCCACTCGGTGTTACCGGGTTCGGCGCCAGAGGATGTGGCATATGTGATTTACACCTCGGGCACGACGGGTGTGCCCAAGGGTGTGGCGATTACGCATCGCAATGTGACGCAGTTGTTGGCGAGCTTGGATGTGGGGTTGCCGGCGACAGGGGTGTGGCCGCTATGTCATTCGTTGGCTTTCGATGTGTCGGCGTGGGAGATCTTCGGGGCGTTGTTGCGCGGTGGGCGCCTGGTGGTGATCCCTGAGGAGGTCACTGCCTCGCCGGAGGACTTCCAGCAGGTGTTGGTCGCCGAAGGGGTCAGTGTGCTCACCCAGACTCCGTCGGCGGTGAAGATGCTGTCGGCGCATCGGTTGGCGTCGGTGGCGTTGGTGATGGCCGGTGAGGCGTGCCCGCCCGAGGTGGTGGATCGGTGGGCGCCGGGTCGGGTGATGATCAACGCATACGGCCCGACCGAGACAACGATGTGTGTGGCGATCAGTGCGCCCCTTGCGGCCGGATCGGGCGTGGTGCCGATCGGGTCGCCGGTCTCGGGTGCGGCGTTGTTCGTGCTCGATGGGTCATTGCGCCGGGTGCCGGTGGGGGTGCTCGGCGAGTTGTACGTGGCCGGCGCCGGCGTCGGCGTGGGCTACGTGGGCCGTGCGGGCCTGACTGCGTCGCGGTTTGTGGCGTGCCCGTTCGGTGGAGCGGGGGCATCTGGAGCACGCATGTATCGCACCGGGGATCTGGTGCGTTGGGGTGCTGATGGGCAGTTGCAGTATCTGGGCCGTATCGATGAGCAGGTCAAGATCCGCGGGTATCGCATCGAACTCGGCGAAACCCAGGCCGCACTGGCGGCGCTCGACGGCGTGGATCAGGCAGTGGTGATCGCCCGCGAGGACCGTCCCGGGGATAAGCGTCTGGTGGCCTACATCACCGGCACCGCGCATCCGGGCATGGTGCGTAACGCCCTGGCCGAGCGGTTGCCGGGCTATATGGTGCCGGCTTCGGTGGTGGTGCTGGATGCGTTGCCGTTGACGGTCAACAACAAACTGGACACCCGCGCGCTGCCCGCACCCGAATACACCGACACCGATCGCTACCGCGCCCCGGGGACCGCGGTCGAGGAACTGCTGGCCGGCATCTTCGCCCAAGTTCTCGGCGTGGAGCAGGTCGGCGTCGACGACTCCTTCTTCGACCTCGGCGGGGATTCCCTGTCGGCGATGCGTCTGGTAGCCGCAGTCAATAGCGGTCTGGACGGCGACCTTTCGGTGCGCACCGTGTTCGAGGCGCCGACGGTGGCGCAGTTGGCGCCGCGCATCGGTGCGGATGCGGTGCGGCTCGAGCCTTTGACGACGGTCGAGCGCCCGGCAGAGATTCCGTTGTCGTTCGCCCAGCAGCGGTTGTGGTTCCTAGACCAGCTGGAGGGGCCCTCGCCCATCTACAACATGGCGGTGGGATTGCAGCTTCGCGGGCGTCTAGATGTCGGGGCGTTGGGCCAAGCGCTGGCGGATGTGATCGGCCGTCACGAGAGCTTGCGCACCCAGTTTGCGGTCGTCGACGGGAGACCCCGGCAGCAGGTAGTGCCCGCCGAGCGGGCCGACTTCGCATGGCAGGTCATCGATGGCACCGGCTGGTCGGCGGCCCAGCTGCGTGAGGCCATCAATACCGCGGCTCGTTACAGCTTCGACCTGGCATCCGAGATCCCAATGCGGGCACAGCTTTTCCGTCTCGCCGACGACGAGCATGTGGCGGTGGCGGTGGTGCACCACATCGCCGCCGACGGTTGGTCCATCACGCCGCTGATGCGGGATCTCGGGTTGGCCTATGCCAGCCGGAGCGCGGGGCGCGCCCCCGACTGGGCGCCGTTGCCGGTGCAATACGTCGACTACACCTTGTGGCAGCGCGACCTGTTCGGTGACCTCGACGATCCCGGCAGCCGCATCGCCGACCAGTTGGCTTTCTGGGACGACGCTTTGGCTGGGCTGCCCGAGCGTGTGCAGCTGCCGACCGACCGGCCCTATCCGCCCGTCGCCGATCATCGCGGCGACCGAGTGGCCGTGGAGTGGCCCGCCGAGCTGCAGCAGGAGGTCGCTCGGGTCGCCCGCGAGCACCACACCACCAGCTTCATGGTGGTTCAGGCCGCCCTTGCGGCGATGTTGTCAAAAGTCAGCGCCAGCACCGACGTGGCGGTGGGGTTCCCGATCGCCGGGCGGCGCGATTCCGCGCTGGATGAGTTGGTGGGCTTCTTCGTCAACACCTTGGTGCTGCGAGTTGATCTGGCTTCCGACCCCACTGTTGCCGAACTGCTGGCCCAGGTGCGAGCACGCAGCCTAGCCGCCTACGAGCACCAGGATGTGCCCTTCGAGGTGCTGGTGGAGCGGCTCAACCCCACCCGCAGCCTCGCCCATTCCCCCCTGGTGCAGGTGCTGTTGTCCTGGCACTTCGCCGGACAATCCTTTGGTCCCACGTTCGCGCTGAATCTGGATGATCTGCAGATCAGCGCGCTGCCGGCCGACACCAACACCGCCCGCATGGACCTGACATTCGCCCTGGCCGAACGCTGGACTGAGTCGGGTGAGCCCGCCGGGATCGGCGGCGAGGTCGAGTTCCGCACCGATGTGTTCGATGCGGCCAGTGTCGACGTGTTGGTCTCACGACTGCGGCGGGTCTTGGAGGCGATGACGGCTGATCCCGGCGCGCGGTTGTCGTCGGTGGAGTTGTTGGATGCCAATGAGCGCGCCCGCCTGGACGGGTGGGGTAACCGGGCGGCGTTGACTGCGCCGGCGGCTCAGTCGGCGTCGATTCCGGCGTTGTTCGCCGAGCAGGTGGCCCGTGCCCCGGAGGCGGTCGCGCTGACATGCGGTGAGGTCTCGGTGACCTATCGAGAACTCGATGAGGCCTCGAACCGGTTGGCAAACCTCTTGGCCACTCACGGTGCGGGCCCGGGCGAATGCGTGGCGCTGCTGTTGCCGCGTTCGGCCGAGGCGGTCGCGGCGATGCTGGCAGTGCTGAAAACCGGGGCGGCTTATCTGCCCATCGACCCGGTGATGCCGGCTTCGCGGATCGGGTTCATGGTGTCCGATGCCGGGCCGATTGCCGCGATCACCACCAGCGGGCTGGCCGACCGGCTGGACGGGCATGATCTGCTGGTCATCGACGTCAATGACTCCGCCGTTGATATCCAACCCAGCACGGCAGTACCGGCGCCCGCCTCCGATGGCATCGCCTACTTCATCTACACCTCGGGCACGACAGGGTTGCCGAAGGGCGTGGCCATACCCCATCGCAACGTGATCCAGCTGCTCGAATCCCTGGACCGGGACCTGGAGCTGTTGCCGGGACAGGCATGGACCCAGTGTCATTCCTTGGCATTCGACTTCTCGGTGTGGGAGATCTGGGGCGCGTTGCTGCATGGGGGTCGGCTGGTCGTGGTGCCGGATTCGGTGGTCCGCTCGCCGGAAGAGTTCCACGCCTTGCTGGTTGCCGAACAAGTCAGCGTCCTGAGCCAGACCCCGTCGGCGTTCTACGCGCTGCAAAGCGCCGACGCGCTATCACCCGAGTTGGGACAGCAGCTCAACCTTGCGACCGTGGTGTTCGGCGGTGAAGCGCTTGAACCACAGCGTCTTCGGACGTGGCTGGCCGACCATCCGACGTTGCCGCGGCTGATCAACATGTACGGCATCACCGAGACGACGGTGCATGCCTCGTTCCGGGAGATCGGCCTCGGCGATGTCGACAGCACTGCCAGCCCGATCGGTGTGCCATTGGCTCGTCTCGGCTTTTTTGTGCTCGACGGGTCGTTGCGTCCGGTGCCGGCGGGTGTCGTCGGTGAGTTGTATGTGGCCGGCGCCGGGTTGGCGTATGGGTATGTGGGCCGGGCCCCACTCAGCGCCACGCGGTTCGTGGCGTGTCCGTTCGGGGCGCCGGACGCGCCAGGACAACGGATGTATCGCACCGGAGATTTGGTGTGCTGGCGCGACGACGGGCAGCTGCAGTATCTGGGTCGCGCCGATGCGCAGGTAAAGATCCGCGGATATCGCATCGAACTCGGTGAAGTGCAGTCGGCGCTAAATGGGCTCATTGGGGTGGAGCAGGCCGTGGTGATCGCCCGCGAGGACCGCGCCGGCGACAAACGCCTGGTGGGTTACGTCACCGGCATTGCCGACCCGGCCGGAATACGCGCTCGACTGGCCGAGCGCCTCCCGGCATATATGGTGCCGGCGGCGGTGGTCGTGCTCGACTCGCTGCCGTTGACGGTCAACGGCAAACTCGACACACGCGCTCTGCCCGCACCCGAATACACCGATGTTGATCGGTATCGCGCCCCGAGCGACGCGGTCGAGGAACTCCTTGCCAACGTTTATGCCCAGGTCCTGGGTCTGGAGCGAGTCGGGGTGGATGACTCGTTCTTCGAACTGGGCGGAGACAGCATTCTGTCGATGCAGGTGGTGGCGCGCGCGCGGGCCGCCGGTGTGGTGTGTCGGCCCCGTGACATCTTCGTCGAGCAGACGGTGGCCCGGCTGGCCCGGGTCACCGGGGTGGCCGACGATGCGGGCGGCCCGGTCGACGAGGGTCTGGGGCCGGCGGTGGCCACTCCGATCATGCGATGGCTCCACGAGGTGGAAGGCGCGGTCGACGAGTTCAACCAGACGATGGTGCTGCACGCTCCCGCCGGGACGACCGAGACCGACGTCGCAGTCATGTTGCAGGCCTTGCTGGATCGACACGCGATGTTGCGGCTGCGCGTCGATGACGATGGCACCGGCGGGTGGTCGTTGACGGTGGCAGAGTCGGGATCGGTGGATGCACGTGACTGCCTGCAATCGGTTGAGGTGCTCTCCGATGAAGCGGTGGTGGGTGCGCGGTCACGGTTGAACCCGGCGGCAGGGGTAATGCTCAGCGCGCTGTGGCTGGCCGACAGCGGCCAGCTGGTGTTGATCGTTCACCATCTTGCCGTTGATGGTGTGTCGTGGCGAATTCTATTGGAGGACTTGAACATCGCCTCGGCGCAGCTTCGCAACGGGCAACCCGTGGCACTCCCGGCGGCGGGCACGTCGTTCGCCAGGTGGTCGTCGCTGCTGACCGAGTATGCGCGCGACGCGGAGGTCGTGGCCCACTCCGAGGTGTGGCGGCGGGTGGCGGCGACCCCGGCCGCGCTGCCGCCGGTGCAACCGGCGGTTGATACGTTCGCCGCTGCCGGGAATTTGTCGGTGTCGCTGGATGCCGAGACCACCGGCATGCTGCTCGGTGAGGTCCCGGCGGCGTTCCATGCGGGGATCAACGACATCTTGTTGATCGCATTCGGATTGGCATGCGCGGAGTTCTTCGGCAACGCCGGGGCGCCGGTCGGCATCGACGTCGAAGGTCATGGCCGTTACGAGGAGCTGGCCGCCGAGGTAGACCTGTCGCGCACGGTGGGGTGGTTCACCAGTAAGTACCCGGTGGCGTTGGCGGTCTCTGGGCTGTCCTGGGCGCAGGTGACCGCCGGGTCGGCGGCGCTGGGGCAGCTGCTGAAGGATGCGAAAGAGCAGCTACGTGCTTTGCCCGACGGTCTGACCTACGGTCTGCTGCGCTACCTCAACCCCGAGGTCGACCTGGACGCATCTGACCCGCCCATCGGGTTCAACTATCTCGGGCGGTTGGGCGCTGCGGCGGCCGAGGCGTCCGAAGAGTCGTGGCATGTCAGTCACGATGGTTCGTCAGTCACCGGCGTGGCCGCGGCAACACCCACGCCGCTGATGCACACGGTGGAGCTCAACGCCGGCACCGTCGACACCGACAGCGGCCCGCAGCTGCATGCCAACTGGACATGGGCGCCGTCTGCGTTGGATCGCGCACAGGTAAACCGACTGAGCCGGTTGTGGTTTGAGGCATTGGCCGGCATCTGCGCACACGTGCGTGGTGGCGGCGGCGGATTGACACCGTCGGATATCGCGCCGGCCCGGCTGAGCCAACAGCAGATCGACGAGCTGGCGCGGCGATTCCGGGTCGCCGATGTTCTGCCGCTGACCCCGCTGCAGCAAGGGCTGCTGTTCCACGCCGGCATCGCCGCGGACAACGACGACGACGTGTACGCGGTGCAGCTCGATTTCACCGTGGTCGGTTCGCTTGACCCCAATCGGTTGCGCGACGCGGTGCACACGGTGGTCAAGCGGCACCCGAACCTCGCGGCGCGGTTCTACGGTGGGTTCGACGAGCCGGTCCAGGTCATCCCCGCTGAGCCCGTGGTGCCGTGGCGCTTTATCGAGTTCGAGGGCGGCGATGTCGAGGAGCAGGTCCGTCGGGTGTGTGCTGCTGAACGCGCCGCAGTGTGCGACCTGGGCGAGCAGCCGGCTTTCCGGACGGCGTTGATCCGCACGGCAGCAGACCAGCACCGGTTTGTGCTCACCAATCACCACATCTTGCTTGATGGATGGTCGATGCCGATCCTGCTGGGGGAAATCTTCGCCAGCTATTACGCGCAGCGTCTACCCGCGGCCCCGCCGTATCGCAGGTTCGTGACCTGGTTGGCCGAGCGGGATCGCGGCGCCGCTCAAGCGGCGTGGCGCGAGCTGCTGGCCGGTTTCGACATCCCCACCGTGGTCGGTCCGCCGGATCGGTCCAGCGTGGGGCGGCGAGACGTTGCATCGTTCAGGATGCCTGCGAAGACCACCCGGGCGGTGAGCGAGCTGGCGCGCTCGCACCACATCACCGTGAACACCGTGCTGCAGGGCGCCTGGGCGCAGTTGCTGATGTGGTTGACCGGCCGCGACGACGTCGCATTCGGCGCCGTGGTCTCGGGCAGGGCTGCCGAGGTGGCCGGCGTGGACTCGATGCTGGGCTTGTTGATCAACACAGTGCCGGTGCGGGTGCGCATGACGCCGGCAACCACCACCACAGACCTGTTGGAGCAGCTGCACCGCGCCCACAACGACACACTCGAACACCAGCACCTGGGGCTCGGCGAGATTCACCGCATCACCGGTCATCAGCAACTGTTCGACACGGTTTTCGTATTCGAGAACTACCCGATCGACGCCGTCGCGTTGTCGGGCGACTATGACTGGGGCATAACCGAATTCAATGTCCGCGACTATTACCACTATCCGCTGACTGTCCAAGCGGTGCCGGGCAGCGAGCTGGATCTTCGTGTCCAATTCCGCACGGATGTGTTCGACGCGGCCACCATCGAAGCACTGATGGAGCGATTCGAGCAGATATTGGTGGCCATGACGGCCGATCCGACCCAACAGCTGTTGTCGATCGATCTGCATGACAGGGGTCAGCGCGCCCAGCTCGACGGGTGGAGCAACGCGTCGGCGATCGCGGCGGTGTCGGCACGCGAACACGACGGGACCGGCGATGGTTATCGCGCCCCGGCGAATCTGGTCGAGCAGATCTTGACCGACATCTACGCCCAGGTGCTGGGTGTAGACCGGGTCGGCGTCGATGAGTCGTTCTTCGAACTGGGTGGGGATTCGCTTACCGCGATGCGGGCAATCGCCGCCATCAACGCAACCCTTGATATGCACCTTGGAGTGACCGTCATGTTCGACGCCCCGTCCGTGAGAAGCCTGAGTGAGCAGCTGGGAGACATACCCGCTCAGCGGATGTAGTTCACATGAGCCGGGCTACAAGTCGTGGAGGTTGGCATGGATGGCCGACTTGATGGCGGCGCGCGTGGGTGGCGACGAACGCTGCTCGGTGTCGCAATGGGTGCCGTCGTCTGGGGGGCGTTGGCCTTCCTGCTCCTCCGCACGGAGGTCCCCGCGCTCAACCTGCCGCGGCTCGATCCAGGGAGCTACTTCTCGCGAGAAGAGCTCGATCGAATTCACGAGTTCGCTTCGGTCGCACGCTGGTTCTGGATTGCGTCGACGCTCATCGAGCTCGGGGTCCTCGCCCTGCTCGCATGGCGGGGCCGCCGCCTCGCGTGCGTCGTTCGCCGGGTCCTGCGGCTACCGCCCGTGGCGCCCGTGCGGTGCGGCGCCGCAGTGGCGGCGTCCTGTTTGCTCGCCGTCTCCCTTGCGACCCTTCCGGTCGGGGTGGTCCGGCACTGGTGGTACCGACGCTACGGCCTCCGGGAGCAGGGCTACGGGGCCTGGCTAGGGGATGAGGCGCTCGAGCTCCTGGTGGCGACGGTTGTGGTCGTGCTCGCGGTCGCCGGGGCGGTCTACCTCGCCGTCCGGCTCGGGCGGCGCTGGTGGCTGGCCGGGAGCGCCGCCATCGCTGTGCTCGGCGTGCTCGTTGTGCTCGCACAACCACTCGTCGTCGAGCCGCTATTCAATCGCTACACGCCGATCGGTGACCGGAACCTCGCCGCCCGCATCGAGACGCTCGGGAATCGGCTCGGCGTCGACGTCGACTCCGTCGACGTCTCCGACGCGAGCCGTCGCACGACGACGGCGAACGCGCGGGTGACGGGGATCGGCCCGACGCGCCATGTCGTCCTATACGACACGCTTCTAGACGGCCGCTTCACGGAGGGCGAGATGCTGTGGGTGGCCGCCCACGAGTTGGCCCATGTCGCGCGCGGTCACGTCTGGAAGGGCGTTGCGTGGTTCGCTCTCTTCGCGATTCCGGGCCTGGTCGCAATTGCCTGGGTCACGGAGCGACGAGGGGGCCTTCGCGACCCGGCGGTCGTTCCGCTGGCCTTGGTGTGCGCGTTCGCACTTTCTGTGCTGACGCTGCCGGCACAGAACTTGATCTCACGCCGCTACGAGGTGGAAGCCGATTGGCTCGCGCTGCACGTCACGAACGATCCGGCGAGTGCCATCGCGACACAGCGCCGGTTCGCACTCACAGGACTCCTCGACCCTGACCCGCCGGCATGGGCGCAGATCCTCCGCGGCTCGCATCCGACCACAATGCAGCGGATCGAAATGGCGAAGGCCGTCGAGGGACGCTGAGCGATCTCGATAGTCGGAACATTCGGCACAGGTCCTGCGGCCACTACCAGATGAATGGCACCAGGCGGTGGCGAACCTCCTGTGTGTACTCGATGTACCCGTCCAACTCTTCCTTGAGCAGCGTCTCTTCGTCGCGGATGCGCAGCGCGAGTACGACGGAGGCGGGCAAGACGACGAGCAATCCCCAATAGCTGCCGAGGGCAAGGGGAATGCCGACCATCAAGATCACATTGCCGGTGTACATGGGATGTCGCACCAGCCCATACAAACCAGTGGAGACGAGCTTCTGGCCCTCCTCCACCCGTACTGTTGCGGCCGCATAGCTGTTCTGGACGACCACCAGCATCACCAGCCCGAGCGCGGTGGCAACCATGACGTCGCCAACCAAGCTGACCGCAGTCCGAACCTGTGACCAGCCGAACCGGTGGTCAAGGGCGCTGACCGCAAGCACCGACACCAGCGACAGGTACCAGCCGGCGATGAAAGCCTTCTGTTTGCTTCGGGATTCGGCCGTCGGCCCCGCTCGCAGCCGCCGCTGGAGCGCATCGGGATTGGTGCGCATCAGATACATGCCGGGGATCCACGTTGAAAGGGTGAACACTGCAAGAAAAACCCATGCTTGCCAGTAATCGAACGTCCCCGCCGTCGAGAACAGGATCAAGCCGAACACGACAGGCTCGATCAGCCCGACCACCAAAGTCCTGAGAAGGGACTTCACGCATTCTCCTTATCAGTCAACGCGACACCGCACGCTACCAGCGCGCGTGATCTCCGCCCGCGGCGAACGGGCAAGGAACCCGGGCTCAGCCCAGACGCCGATGTCAAGTGGCTTGTGCCGGTGCCAACTTCTCGCAGAGGAGTTTCGCCAACCCGCGCACTGTGCCGATGGAGCTGAGATCGGCTGGATTCACCCGTATTCCCGTTTCGGTCTCGATGCGTGTACGCAGTTCGAGTGCGCCCAACGAGTCCAAGCCGTACTCGGCGAGCGGACGGTCTGGGTCCACGGTGCGACGCAGGATCACGCTGACCTGGTCGGAGAGCAGTCGCCGCAACCGCGTGGGCCACTCATCCATAGGGAGCTCGTCAAGCTCGGCACGCAGTCTGCTTGTTCCCGCGACGTTTTGCCCACTGGAGCGGAACGCTTCGGCGAACGGGCTCTGTTGGGCGAAGGCGGCCAGCCACGGGGTGCCCGTGATCGGCGTATAGCCGGTATAGGCGCGATCGTGGCGGAGCAGCTCTTCGAAGGCGTAGGCGCCGTCGTCGGGCGAGATGGCAATGCCGGCACTCTCGGCCAATGCTGCACCGCGCCCGATCTGGCCCCAAGCGCCCCATGCGATCGCTGTCGCCGGGAGGCCCTGCGCCCGCCGCCATAGCGTGAATGCGTCCAACCAACTGTTGGCTGCGGCGTACGCACCCTGGCCGGGCGAGCCCACCAACGCGGCCGCCGAGGAGAAGGAGCAGAACCAGTCCAAAGGCTGGCCGACAGTAGCAGCGTGCAAGTTCCACGCACCGTAAGCCTTTGGTGCCCAGTCTCGTTCGATCAGGTCATCGGTGATATTCGTCAGTACGGCGTCATCGATGACTCCTGCCGCGTGCAGCACACCGCGCACCGGCAGGCCTGTCGCAGTCGCCGCGGTGACCAACCGCGCAGCCGTTTCGGGCTCGGAGATATCGCCGCACTCCACCACCACATCGGCGCCGAGCCGGATCAGCTGAATCGTTTCCAGCGCCTCGGGTGTGGGCTCCGAACGCGACGACAGGACGATTCGTCCGGCGCCGGCGCTGGCCATCTTCTCGGCGAGGAACAACCCTAGGCCGCCGAGACCGCCGCTGATGATGTAGGCGCCGTCGGAAACCAGCGTCCGAACCTGCCCGGGGGGCACCACTACACTGCTGCGCCCAGCGTGCGGGACATCGAGGATCAGCTTGCCGGTGTGCTGGGCGCCGCTCATCATCCGGATGGGGGTAGCGGCGTCGGCGAGTGGGTAGTGCGTGCACTCCGGCATCGGCAGCGCACCCTCGGCGGTGAGGCGGTATACCGTTTCCAACAGATTCCGCACCTGCTCAGGGTGGCTGACCGACATCAGGGCAAGGTCCACGGCGTAGAAGGAGAGATTGCGCCGGAACGGGAAGAGTCCCAAACGAGTGTCTCCATAGATGTCGCGCTTGCCGATCTCGACGAACCGGCCGCCGAAGGCCAGTAGTTCGAGGCCTGCGCGCTGAGCCGCACCGGTGACCGAGTTGAGCACGATATCGACGCCGTACCCATCGGTGTCGCGACGGATCTCTTCGGCGAAGTCCAGGCTTCGCGAGTCGTAGACGTGCTCAATGCCTATGTCACGCAATATCTGTCGGCGTTGCTCGCTGCCGGCGGTGGCGAAGATCTCCGCACCGGCGGCTCGCGCGATGGCAATCGCGGCCTTGCCCACACCGCCGGTGGCGGAGTGGATAAGTACCTTGTCACCAGCCTTGATGCGGGCCTGATCGTTGAGGCCGCACCAGGCGGTCGCCGTCGCGATGGTCAGCGCAGCCGCGTTCGCGTCGGTCAGGTCGGCCGGCAGCGTGACCGCCAGATTGGCGTCGCACGTGATGAACCTGGCCCAGCAGCCGTTGGCGGACAGGCCGCCGACGTGGTCGCCGACCTTGTGGTCGGTCACATCGGGTCCGACGGCGGTCACCACCCCTGCGAAGTCGATGCCGAGCTGTGGCAGGCGTCCATCGAACGCGGGGTAGCGGCCGAACGCGACCAGCACGTCGGCGAAGTTGATGCTCGATGCGGTGACGGCGACCTCGATCTGTCCCGGCCCTGGCGGAACACGGTCGCACGCAACCATTTCTATCGATTCCAGATCGCCGGGCGTGCGAATCTGCAGACGCATCCCGTCGCAAGAATGGTCAGCGATCGTGGTCTTGCGCTCTTCTGGCTGCAGCGGAGTCGGGTACAACCGCGCGGTGTACCACTGGCCGTTCCGCCAAGCGGTCTCGTCCTCTTCGGATTCGCCGAGCAGTTGTTGCGCCAGCTGTTCGGTATCGCTGTCGGCATCCAGATCGATCTGGGCAGCGCGCAGGTGCGGATGTTCAACGCCGATCACCCGGATCAAGCCGCGCAGGCCGGCCTGCTCGAGGTTGGGACGGTCACCGGCGACTACCGTCTGCGCGTTTCGCGTCACGACGTACAGACGAGGAGGCTCACCGGGGGTCTCCGGCAGTTCACGGGCGATGCGCACCAGTTGCCGCACATACTCGCGTCCCAGCAGGGGTGATTGTTCTTCGGCCTCGCCGTTATTCGGTGCCGTCAGGATCACCACACCGGTGTACCCCCCGGTGCGCAGATGATCGCGCAGCTGGTCCGCGTTGAGGGAGTGGTCGGCGTGCTGCGGCCAGCACATGCTACTACATTGTGCGCCAACGGCTTTCAGAGCATCAGCCAATTCGGTCGCCACCCGGTCGGCGGTGGCGGTGCTGATCAGCAGCCACGTTCCGGCGTCGACCTGTTCGGTCTCGGGCAATTCTCGCGGCTGCCATTCAATGGTCAGCAGTCGTTCGGCCAGCACTCGATCCCGGTGACCCGCTTCGGAATCTCCCGCGCCCAATCGCAGCCCCTCGACGGCGAGCATGACGGTCCCGTGCTCGTCGAGCACGTCGACGTTCGCCTCGACGCCGGACGCATCGGCTTTCGTCACCGTCGTGAGGCAGTAGTGCGCGTTGCGGGCCGCGCTGTAGGAACGAAGTCGACGGACCCCCAACGGCAGCCCGAACGCACCTTCTCCCAACGCCTGAACGTCCGGATGGGCTTCGACGGACTGGAAGCAGGCGTCCAATAGTGCCGGGTGCACTCCATAAGCATCTTGCTGCGAGCGGATCTGGCGTGGTAGCGCGACCTCGGCAAGCACCGTGCCGGTTTCCCCCGTGTGCACCGCGCCGAGGCCACTGAACGCCGGGCCGTACTGCATTCCACGCTGGTCCATGCGCTGGCGCACGTCGTCGCCATCCTCGCTGCCCGGATGCGTGGCCTTCAATGCGGCTACATCGTGCGCAGGCGTTGGCGCGGCGTCCGCGGTGTGTAGCACCGCCGATGCCTGCCGAACTTGTTCGCCCTCTTGACTGGTCTCCACGGTGAAGTCGACGACGCCCGGCGACGACACCGACGCCGAGGTGCCGACTATTGTCTGCTCATCCAGCAGCAATGCCTGCTCGAAGCGGACGTCGCGGACCTCGGAATCGTCGCCAAATATAGTCTGTGCGGCCGCCAGTGCCATCTCGCAATAAGCCGCACCCGGAAGTACCGCCACATTGCGGATCTGGTGATCGCCGAGCCACGGGTGGACGGCGGTACCGACATCACCTTGCCAGACGTGGCGCTCCGGCTCTTCCTGCAAACGCACGTGCGCACCGAGCAACGGATGTACGGAAATGGTGCAGGCGCCGTGGTTGGGAGAATCCCCGACCACCACCGTTCAACCAGTGTCGTTGGTGAGTCCAGGTCGGCAGCGGCGCGTCCACCAGGCGGCCGTGCGGGTACAGCGCAGAGAAGTCGACCGCCGCTCCGGCGCTGTGCAGGTCGGCCACGAAGCCCCGCAGCCCGAATGGCAGCGCTTGCCCGCGTCGCATGCCGGCCACAGTGGCCATCGGCATGTCGAGGCTCCGGGCGGTCTGCTCAAGCGCGCGGGTTAGTAGGGGGTGTGGTGCCAGCTCGGCGAAGACCCGGTGACCGTCCTCCAGAGCTGCCTGCACCGCTGCGGCGAACCGAACCATGCGTCGCACGTTGTCCGCCCAATACCTGGCGTCGAAGCGCGCTGCCTCTCGCGCGTTGAACAGGGTGGCGGAGTAGAAGGGAACCTCCGGTGTCATCGGCTTAAGATCCGCGAGCGCGTCGGTCAGCTCACCAAGGATCGGATCGACTTGAGGTGAGTGGAAGGCGACGTCGGTGGGCACTTCGCGGGCCATCACGTCACGCTGCTCCCAGACTGCGATCAGATCGCGGACGGTCTGCGCAGCACCGGCAACCACGGTGGACTCCGGTGAAGCCACCACGGCAAGGACGACATCGTTGACTCCACGCGCCGTCAACTCCGAAAGCACTTGCTTGGCAGGCAATTCCACCGCTGCGGTGGCGCCAGTGCCGGCGATGCTTCGCATTAGTCGCGAGCGGCGGCAGATCACCCGAGCTCCGTCCTCCAATGACAACGCGCCAGCAGCGACAGCGGCGGCGGCCTCACCTAGGGAGTGCCCGATGACCGCTGCCGGACGCACCCCGTACGCCTTCAGAGTGGCAGCCAGGGCCACCTGCATGGTGAACAAGGTCGGCTGGATCAGGTCTTGACCGGTGACGACCTCCGGCGCCGAGATCGCATGCGTCACAGAGAATCCGGACTCGTCGGCGATCAGCGGCTCGGCTTGTGCGACAGTCGCGGCGAACACCGGTTCGGTCGCCAGCAGTTCGGCGCCCATCCCTGCCCACTGCGAACCCTGGCCGGAGAACACCCACACCGGGCCTCGGTCATCGCGCCCGACCGCGGCCTGATAAGGGGTCTCGCCGTCGGCGACCTCGCGCAACGCATCGGTGAGTTCCGAGCGACGACTGGCAATGACGGCGGTGCGCACCGGGCGGTGCGCACGCCGACGCGCCAAGGTGTAGCCGAGGTCCGGCAGCTCCACGTCGTCGTGTGCTTGCACCCAGTCGCACAACCGGCCGGCGGTGCGACGGAGTTCGTCGGCAGACGAAGACGACAGCGGAAACACCAGAGGCGTCGTCGCCGATGACTCGACCTGTGCGCCGCTCACAGAGGTCTCTGGAGCCTGCTCCACGACCACGTGCACATTGGTTCCGGATATTCCATACGCTGATACCGCAGCCCGACGCGGGCCGCTACCGTTCGTCGGCCATGATGTATTGGTCTGTGGCACAAAAAGATTGGTCTCGATTGCCGCCATTTCATCCGGCAGCCGGTTGAAATGAAGGTTCTGCGGAATGACACCGTGCTGCAGTGCGAGTACGGATTTCATCACTCCCAACGGCCCGGAAGCCGCCTGCGTGTGCCCGAAATTGGTCTTCGAGGATCCGAGCGCGCAGGGACGGTCGACGCCGTATATCTCGGCCAGGCTTGCGTATTCGATGGGGTCGCCGGTCGGGGTCCCGGTGCCGTGTGCCTCGACCATACCGACACTGCCCGCATCCACGTCGGCAGCGGCCAACGCGGCCCGATAGGCCGCGAGTTGCGCGGCTCGCGACGGTGTCGCGATGTTCACTGTGCGGCCATCCTGATTTGCCGCAGTTCCGCGTATCACGGCCAGGATCCGATCACCGTCGCGCTGCGCATCTCCTAACCGCTTGAGCAGCAACACAACACAGCCTTCGCCTGGCACGAACCCATCGGCGGCGTTGTCGAAGGCATGGCAGCGACCGGTGGGAGACAGCATGCCCTCGGCCGAACCGGCCGACCACTTCCGGGGATCCAGCGCCAGCGACGCGCCACCGGCGAGGGCAAGGTCACTTTCGCCCTCGTGCAGGTTGCGGCAGGCCAGATGTATCGCGGTCAGGCCCGAGGAGCATGCGGTATCCACTGTGAGCGCTGGGCCGTGGACTCCGAGGGCGTAAGCGATGCGTCCTGACGCCATGCTGAAGCTGTTGCCGGTGAAGCCATACGGCTGCTCTACCGCGTTGGCATCGGCGGCCAGCAGTTGGTAGTCGCCGTGTGTCAACCCCACGAAGACGCCAGTCCGCGACTCCGTCAGCGCCTCGCGGGTGAGACCGGCATGCTCCATCGCCTCCCACGAGGCTTCCAAGAGGAACCGGTGCTGCGGGTCGGTCGCGGTGGCCTCGCGGTCGTTGATCCCGAAGAACTCCGAATCGAAACCGGCGACGTCATCGAGGAACGCACCCCATTTCGATACCGATCGTCCAGGCACGCCGGGCTCCGGGTCGTAGTAATCGTCGGCATCCCAGCGGTTGGCCGGAATTTCGGTGACCAGGTCGTCGCCGCGCAGCAACGTCTCCCACAGCTGCTCGGGCGAGTCGATGCCGCCGGGAAGCCGGCACGCCATGCCGATGACGGCAATCGAGGTGACGGGTTTGATGTTCGTGTCGGCTGAGATATCAGTCGACTGTGAAGCCGACGGCGAATCGGGCGCCGTCTCGAATGAAGTCATTTCCCCTCCGCGTAGCAACTCTTGCTGTGGCCCAGGCCGATACTCGCTACAAGATCGTGCCCCCGGGACGTGACCATGTCGCCGAGGTCGGCGCCTCGGCGTGTTTTCCTCGGCGGCATTGGTTTGCGTCGGCAGTCGTTCACAAGCAATGACGGTAATTTCGCAGGAGGTGAATTGTCTCGAAATCGGAGCAATCCATCCCTGGTCGCGGCATCAGCAAAGATGAGAGGCCCCCTTGTTACCCCGGACCGCTCACGCAGTGTATCCGCCTGTGCGTGTCAGTTGCTGCGAACGCTCGGAGATAGACGCACTCGCTATTATCTGTGCCGGGTATCTGTTGGTTCTACTGTCGAACGGAATCACATGACTGCACACGTCGAGCAGCTGGAGTTTCAGGCGGAGGCACGCCAACTTCTGGATCTGCTGATCCACTCGGTGTACTCCAACAAGGACTCCTTTCTGCGCGAATTGATCTCGAACGCCTCCGACGCCCTGGACAAGATGCGGCTGGAGACACTGCGCAACAAGGACCTCGACGTCGACGCATCCGATCTGCACATCGAGATCGAGGTGGACAAGAAGGCGCGCACCCTGACCGTTCGCGATAACGGCATCGGCATGACGCACGAGGAGGTCGTGGACCTGATCGGCACGCTGGCCAAGTCCGGTACCGGCGCGCTGCGTCAGCAGTTGCGCGAAGCGCAGAATGCGGCGGCCTCCGAGGAACTGATCGGCCAGTTCGGCATTGGCTTCTACTCGACCTTCATGGTTGCCGACAAGGTCGAGCTGCTCACCCGCAAGGCCGGCGAAAGCGGGGCCACCCGGTGGGTGTCGAGCGGTGAGGCCACATACACCATCGAATCCGTCGAGGACGCCCCGCAGGGCACGGCGGTCACGCTGCACCTCAAGCCCGAAGACGCCGAGGACCAACTGCACGACTACACGGCCGATCCGAAGATCCGGGAGTTGGTCAAGAAGTACTCCGACTTCATCTCCTGGCCTATTCGGATGGAGGTCGAGCGGCGTACGCCCCCCGCAGAGGAGGGCAGCGAGGAAACCGTCACGATCGAAACGCAGACCCTCAACTCGATGAAGGCAGTGTGGGCCAAGTCGAAAGACGAGGTCTCCGAGGAGGAGTACAAGGAGTTCTACAAGCACATCGCGCACGCCTGGGACGACCCGCTCGAGGTGATCGCGATGAAGGCCGAGGGCACCTTCGAATACCAGGCACTGCTGTTCATCCCGTCACAAGCCCCGTTCGACCTGTTCACCCGCGACGCCAAAATCGGGATACAGCTGTATGTCCGGCGCGTTTTCATCATGGGCGATTGTGATGAGCTCATGCCGAGGTACCTGCGCTTCGTCAAGGGGGTAGTCGATGCCCAGGACATGTCGCTCAACGTTTCTCGCGAAATCCTGCAGCAGGATCGGCAGGTCACCGCGATCCGCCGTCGGTTGACCAAGAAAGTCCTCTCGACGATCCAGGATCTGCGGTCGGAGCGTTCGGAGGACTACCGCACCTTCTGGACGCAGTTCGGAACAGTCCTCAAAGAGGGGCTGATGTCGGACTTCGACAACCGGGAAACCCTGCTGCGCATCTCGTCGTTCGCCTCGACCCACCACGAGGAGGAACCCACCACCCTGGCCGAGTACGTCGAGCGAATGAAAGAAGGTCAGGAGCAGATCTTCTACGCCACCGGCCAGTCACGTGAGCAACTGCTGAAGTCGCCCCATTTGGAGGCGTTCAGATCCAAGGGCTACGAGGTGCTGCTGCTCACCGACCCGGTCGACGAGATCTGGGTTGGATCGGTGCCCGAGTTCGACGGTAAACCGTTGCAATCGGTCGCCAGGGGCGAGGTGGATCTTGATTCGGAGGAGGAAAAGAGTGAGGCGGAGCGCGAGGAGCAGGTAAAGGAATTCTCAGAACTGCTCGCCTGGTTGAAGGAGACCTTGAGTGATCATGTCGCCGAAGTACGGCTATCCACGCGCCTGACCGAGTCGCCAGCCTGCCTGATCACTCCCACCTTCGGCATCACACCGGCGCTGGCACGCATGTACCAGGCATCCGGCCAGACGGTGCCGGTCTCGAAGCGGATTCTCGAACTCAACCCCAAACACCCGCTGGTCTTGAGTCTGCAAGAGGCGCAAAAGAATCGCGAGGACGACGCTTCACTGGTTGAGACCGCCGAATTGCTGTACGGCACAGCCTTGCTCGCCGAAGGCGACATACCGGAGGATCCGGCAAAGTTCGCTTCGATGCTCGCCGAGCGGCTGGCTCGCACAGTCTAGACGCGCCGCATCCCGCCCCTAGCCCCGCCAGGTGCGAAGGCCAGGGCGGATAGGGTGAGCGCCTTTGGCAAACGCGGCCGCGGTCCCTCGCGGCGACGGGCCGAAGGGGTACCATGCGAAAACAGCAGGTCGTCGTGCCCATTGATATTTTGACGGTCTCGACAATCGGTTCGTCGGCTACCTAAATTTAGCTTTTCGCAGTGCGGCGCCGACGGCCCCAGTAACGTGATGCGCGTGATCGAGACCTCACTTTTGGACGTGCTGCGTGAGCGCGCAAGTGTGCAGCTCCACGACACCTCGGCGATCTCCAACTCACACGGTCTTAGCGTCGCTGATCTGGTTCTGGTGCCACCCGGTTCGATACCGATCACGACAAGCGGGAAGGTCAGGCGGGCGGCATGTGTCGAGCAGTATCGGCACAGCGAATTCGCCCGCGTAGACGCATAGACGGAGATACTTCGATTGAAGGGGAGGACATGACAACAACAGACCAGCGCGGTGCATCGCAGGAATCCATTCAGCACCACTACGACGTAAGCAACAGGTTTTACTCACTCTGGCTCGACGAGTCGATGACTTATTCGTGCGCATTGTGGGACGGCGAAGCCGATGATCTCGCGACGGCGCAGATGCGGAAAATCGATTTTCTCGTGGCCGAGGCAGGCGCGCCGGGGTGCGACCGTGTGTTGGATATCGGGTGCGGGTGGGGCTCGGTGATGCAGCGACTCGTTGGCGAGTACGGCGTGCAGCATGTCACCGGCTTGACTCTGAGCGAAGCCCAGGCTCACCACGTGAAGGGCCTAAACGACCCTCGTATCGAAGTGCTTATCCGGGACTGGGCGGATTTCCTGCCAGGTGAACGGTACGACGCAGCCATTTCGATCGGGGCGATGGAGCACTTCGTCAAATTCGGTTGGAAACGGTCCGACAGAGTTGCGGCGTATCGGCGATTTTTCGAAATGTGTCACGAGTGGCTCAATCCCGGCGCGGGTTTGACGCTGCAGACCATCGGCAAGGGCAACGTACCGATGGATGAGCAGGGTCTGGGAGATTGTTTGTTCATTGCTCAGCACATATTTCCTGAATCGGACCCGCCGAGGCTTGCCGAAATAGCCCACGCTGCCGAGAAGCTCTTCGAGATCCGGTCGGTGGTGAACCACCGGGATCACTACGCGCGTACCTGCGCGGCGTGGCTTGAAAGGCTACGCAGCAATCGGGCTGAGGCGGTCGAGATCGTGGGTCCGGAAAAGGTCTCGGTCTACGAGAGGTATCTCGACGCCTCGGTCAGGCAGTTTCGGCTCGAACACACGAATCTCTATCGGATCTCGCTTCGGAGGGTGTGAACAACTGTGAGTGTGTCTTCTCCTGCCGCTATTCTCCGCGAGCGCGCCGGTTTTCAGCCGGATGACACGGCGTTCACGTTCATCGACTACGAGCAGGACTGGAACGGTGTTGCCGAAAGCCTGACGTGGTCGCAGCTGTATCGGCGAACAACCAACGTCGCCGCTGAGCTGAAACGTTTCGGGTCGCCTGGTGACCGGGCGGTGATATCGGCTCCGCAGGGACTGGACTACATCGTCGCGTTTTACGGCGCGTTGCAGGCGGGACTCATCGCGGTTCCGCTTTCGGTTCCGATGGGTGGCGTCACCGATGAGCGTGTTGATTCGGTACTGCGCGATTCGTCGCCCGCCGTCGTTCTCACCACGTCTGCCGTCGTCGACACTCGTCGACGGAGTCCGTACGCTCGCAGGGCGGCCAATCCGCTCCGGCGGTCGTCGCCGTTGATCTGCTGGACCTCGACGCGCCGACGGGATCGGATGCCGGGACCGAGGATGGCCCGAGCATTGCGTATCTGCAGTACACGTCCGGGTCGACCCGGACCCCGGCCGGGGTCATGGTGTCGAATCAGAACCTTGTGACCAATTTCGGGCAGCTTATGGCCGACTCTGTTCGCCGATGACGGTGGTCTCCCGCCGCCGGACACCACCATTGTGTCGTGGCTGCCCTTCTATCACGACATGGGTCTGATGGTGGGAATCTTTGTGCCGGTCCTGACCGGACTTCACGCCGTGCTCATGAGCCCGATGGCATTCTTGCAGCGGCCCGCCCGGTGGATGCAATTGCTGGCGAGCAACAGGCACGCGTTTTCGTCGGCGCCGAACTTCGCTTTCGAAATTGCCGCGAAGAAGACATCCGACGACGACATGGCCGGGCTTGATCTCGGGGAAGTGCGTGGCATCGGCAGCGGTAGCGAGCGGATAAACCCCGCCACCATCAAGCGCTTCACTCAGCGGTTTGCCCGCTTCAACCTCCGCGATACGGTGCTGCGACCCGGATATGGACTGGCAGAGGCGACGGTGTACGTCGTGACCGGCCGGCCCGGTCAAATACCGAAAGTCGTCCGATTCGACTCCGACAAGCTGACCGCCGGCAAGGCGGAGCGCTGCGAAAACGGAGGTGGTACACCGCTGGTGAGTTACGGTGTGCCGCACTCGCCGACGGTTCGGATCGTCGATCCCGACACGATGACCGAGTGTCCGGCGGGCATGACGGGTGAGATTTGGGTATATGGCGACAACGTCGCGCTGGGCTATTGGCAGAAACCTGACGAGACCGAAAACACTTTCGGTGCAAGGCTTGTCGCTCCGTCGGCCGGTACTCCCGAAGGGCCGTGGCTGCGAACCGGAGATCAGGGCTTCATGTTTGACGACGAGCTGTTCATCATCGGCCGCATCAAGGACCTGTTGATCGTGTACGGGCGCAACCACTCTCCCGACGACATCGAGGCGACGATCCAGGAGATCACCGGGGGGCGGTGCGCGGCGATCGCGGTTCCGGACGAGTCACGCCGAGAAGCTGGTGGTGCTCATCGAAGTCAAGAAGCGCGGAGACTCCCACGAGGAGGCAGCGGACAAGCTGACCATCGTCAAACGTGAAGTCACCTCGGCGATCTCCAACTCCCACGGTCTTCGCCGTCTCGGATCTGGTTCTGGTATCACCTGGTTCGATACCGATCACCACCAGCGGCAAGGTCAGGCGAGCGACGTGCGTCGAGCAGTACCGGCACGGCCAATTCGCCCGCGTAGACGCATAGGCAACGCACGATTCAGCGCAGTTCGGCGATGACCTTTGCGAAGGCCTCGCCGTGCTGTTGTTGCACGGTGACGTAGGTGACGCCGTATGTGTCGCGGTAGCCGCGCAGGGTATCGGCGATGTCTTTCGGTGAGCCCGACAGCACCGCGGGCGTGGCCAGCATCTGTTCTTCGGACAGGTCGGGCAGGAACCGTCGCACGAGCGACAGGTCCGGCACTCCCGAGTCGTCGGTCGGCATGGCGATCACGGATATGTTCAGTTCCAGTTCGTCGAAGCGGTCGCCCGCTGCGTCGCGGATGAAAGCAATGCGATCGGCGAGCGGGTCGGAGTCCGCGCTGATCGGGGCTCCGCCCGTCAGCCCGATGATGTTCGCCCGCTGTGCGGCGAGGGTGAGCAGCTTGTCGCCGTTGCCCGCGATGAGGATCGGCACGTCGGATGCGTGCTCGTTCATGTGCTCGGTGACGTGGCGCAGCCAGGCGACGCGCTGGCCCGCGGTCGGGTAAGGCAGCTCGGCCTGCTCGAACTCCTCCTTGACGTACCCGGCGCCGAGACCGAGATCGAAACGGCCGCCGGACAGGTCGCGCAGCGACGTGACGTCGCGGGCCAGCAGTGCGGGCCGGTAGAAGCCGGCGTTGAGCACGAACGTGCCGACCCTCAGCTTCTCGGTCGCCATCGCCATCGCGGTCATCATCGGGAACGGCGCCGTCGTATAGAGGTGATCGGCCATGTGGATGACGTCGTACCCCATGCCCTCCGCGCGGCGCGCCCAGTCCTGGACCGACTTTTGACGACGCGCAGCCTGCAGTCCGACACCGAACCGAAATTCTTTGACCATCCGCCGATACTAGAAGTTCTGTCGGCGATGTTTAGGACGCGTCGGTCGCGGGCATCTTCCTGCCGCCGACTTCAATTTCTGAAGGCCCCGGTTCCTACCCAACTAAGGACTTGTCACCCCGATCCGGTCCGTCGTGAGCCCGCCTCCGACGGGCCGGATCGATCTCCAGCCCATGGCCACTCATCCCACGATCGGCGTCGAAGAGGAATTTCTGCTCGCCGATCCCGCGTCAGGCGAACCGGTCGCCGTCAACAAGACGGTCGCCGGCCATGCTGCCGAGCGCGGGGTGAAGCTCCAGCTCGAGCTGACCAGCTGTCAGATCGAGACCACCAGCGACGTGGTCGGCGGCAGCGCTGAACTCGCCGACCAGCTGCATAGGTTGCGCCGCATCGCGGCGGAGGCGGCCGATGCCAGTGGTGCCCGGCTGCTGGCCGTCGGGCTGCCACCGACTGTGCCGCAGGAATTCCCGATCACCGATACCCCGCGCTACCGCGAGATCGCCGACATGCACGGCATGATCGCGCACGAACAGGGCATCTGCGGTGCCCATGTGCATGTCGCGGTGCCGAGCCGCGAGGCCGCGGTACGGGTCAGCAACAGGCTGCGGCCGTGGCTGCCGTTGCTGCTCGCCCTGACCGCGAACTCGGCGATCTACCGCAACACCGACACCGGCTACGCCAGCTGGCGCAGTGTGTTGTGGGCGCGGTGGCCCAGTGCCGGGCCGCCCCCGGCGTTCGACTCGGTGGACGAGTACGACGCCGCGGTTCAGTTGCTGCGCCGAATGGGCGCGGCGCTGGACGACGGGATGGTCTATTGGGATGTTCGACCGTCCGCCAAGTTCCCGACCATCGAGGTGCGCGTCTCCGACGTGCCCGCCACGGTGGCCGAGACGGTAGTGCTGGCGGCGTTGATCCGCGGGGCGGTGATGACGGCGCTGGACGACGAGCGGCGCGGGCATCCGGTGCCGCGCCTCGCTGCACACGCGCTGCGCGCCGCGTACTGGAAATCGGCCCGCGACGGCCTCGACGGCGAAGCTGTGGACCTGACCGAAGGCCACGAGTGTGCGCCAACGCGAATGCTGTTGGGCCGCATGGTATCCCACGTTCGGCCCGCGCTCGAAGCAGTCGGCGATTATGACCTCGTCGTCGGTGAACTGGATCGCATCGCTGAGCAGGGCAACGGCGCGATGCGTCAACGACGGGCGTGGCAGAGTCGCCACGACGTCGCCGATGTGATCGCCGAGGCCGCCGCGGCCACCCTCGCCGGGACTTAGGCCCGCGAAATTGAATTCCAGCAGAGGAATTACGAGAAGGTCCCTGCTGGAATTCAATTTCGCGGCGTCGGGACTTAGGCCAGTGGCAGTGCCGCGAAAGGCTCGGTGGTCGGCTGTGGTGAACCGCCGGGGGGCTCGATGGTGAACGCCAACGTGCTCGACCCGTCCAGATCCGGCAGTACCGCAGTGGTCGACGGTGCCACCGCCTGGGCATCCATGACGCCAGCGGAATGCGGCCCGTCGTCGTTGATCAACCACATCTGGTAGACGGTGCCGGCTTGTGGCGGCGAGACGTTGTTCATCACGAGCACGCCTGCGTTCTTCTCACGGGAGAACACCACCGTCGCGGTTCCGCCGCCGGGGATGTCGCCGAAAACGGTCCGCACGTCCGGGGCGGCGAACACCTGCTCTGCAGTCGACACGGTCGGTGCGGGTCGCAGCGCCAGTCCGACGCCGAGCGCGCCGAGTCCGATGATGACCGCAGCTGCGGCAGCCAGAATCGTCCCCCGCAAGGGCCTGGCCTTGCGCCGCAGCGGGACAACCGGGGCGGTGCCGATTTCGGCGAGGACCCGGTCGCGCAGTTCGTTCGGGGGCTCGACAGCGGTGGCAGCCGAGATCACCGCCATGGTTTCGCGTACCGCCCGGACCTCCTCGTCGAAGGCCCGCGCAACGTCGGGCGGCGCGTCCGCGAGACGTCGCTCGATGTCGGTGAGGTCGGCTTCGGACATCGCATTCAGCGCGTACGGCGTCGCGAACTCCATCAGGTCGTCCATCGGCTCGGTCATGCGAGCCCCAAACACCGGCGCAGGCCACGAATGGCGTCGCGCATCCGCGATTTGATCGTCGCGAGGTTGGCCGACAGCCGCTCGGACACCTGGACGTAGGTCAAGCCGTCGTAGTAGGCGAGCTGAATGGCCTCTCGCTGAGTGTCGGTCAGCGAGCCAAGGCAGTCGGCGACCTGTTGACGCTCCTCGCGCAGGATCACCGCATCGGCGACCTGGTCGGACGGCAGCTCGACGTTTGCGGCGCCGTAGCGGGACTCGCGCTGGCTGCCGGCCTGCTCGGAGCGCACGCGGTCCACCGCCCGTCGGTGAGCCAGGGTCAGCAGCCACGACAACGGCGACCCCGCCGCGGGGTTGTAGGCGTCAGCGGTGCGCCATACCTGCAGGTAGATGTCCTGGGTGGTTTCCTCGCTGTAGCCGGGGTCGCGCAGCACACGGGTGACCAGGCCGTATACCCGCGCACGAGTCTGGTCATAGAACGTCGCGAACGCATCGACGTCCTGCCGGGCCACCTGGCGCAGCAGTTGGTCGAGGTCCGTGGTCACAAGCCGTAGCCTATCGACCTCGGGAAACAGCGTCACGGTATTCGCGATCTGGGCGGCAGGGGGACGAAAAATGAAGTACGGGAACAATATTCATCAAATCCATCGCGATTCGCCATGTATTTCTCGGTGAGGCGGGCGCCGGTGGCGTACACCAGGAAGTACGACATCAGCGCCGGAGACAACACGGTGGTGAGCGAAACCCAGCCGGCGATGCTCGCCAGCCACAGCCCCCACCACACGCATGCGTCGCCGAAGTAGTTGGGGTGCCGGGTCCACGCCCACAGTCCGCGGTCCATGATGACGCCCTTGTTGGCCGGCTGGGCCTTGAATCGGCGCAACTGGTGATCACCGACAGCCTCGAACGACAAACCGAGGGCCCACACCGCGACACCGGCGATCAACACCGGGCGCAGGACTGCGGGTGTGGGACCCAGGACGGCCGAAAGTTGCAGCGGCAGCGAGACAAACCATGTCGCCGCGCCCTGGATGAGGAAGACCTTGCGGATCACATGACGCGCCGAAAGGTCACCGTCAAGCAGATCTCGGTACCGCGGGTCTTCGCCCTTTCCCGCCGACTTGACGATCATGTGCCAGGCCAGCCGCAGACCCCATACTGCGACGAGGACAAGCAGCAAGATTCGCCGGAACAGATCCCCGGTGCCGACCGCGGCCGCGACGGCCGCTACGCCGACGAATCCCACACCCCATGCGGCGTCGACGACGTTGTAGCGGCCGATCCGGCGCCCGATCAGGAATGTGGTGGTGTGCACCACGACGACGATGGCCAGCGAGGCCGCAGAGACCGCGAAGAAGTTCATCGCTGACGCCCCGACGGCGCGAATGTCCACTGATAGACGTCGAGATATCCGGACCGGAAACCCGCCTCGGAGTAGGCCAGGTAGAGCTCCCACATCCGGTGGAACACATCGTCGAAACCCAACCCTGCCAGGGTTTCCCGGCGTTCGACGAAGCGTTCCCGCCATATTCGTAGCGTCTCGGCGTAGTGCGGTCGCAGTGAGAGCATGTCGATCGTACGTAGCCGGGTATTGCACTCGGTGATTCCGATGATCGCCTCGGTCGACGGCAGCAGGCCGCCGGGGAAGATGTACTTTTGAATCCAGGTGTGGGTGTTGCGGGTGGCCAGCATCCGGCTGTGCGGCATCGTGATGGCCTGAATCGCTACCCGCCCACCTGGCGCCACCAGCCGGTCCAGAGTCTGAAAGTACGTGGGCCAGAACCGGTATCCAACCGCCTCGACCATCTCAACCGACAGGACGGCGTCGTAGCAGCCCTCCAGGTCGCGGTAGTCGCACAGGTCGATCTCGACCCGGCCTGCCAGACCCGCCTCGGCCACCCGCTGCCGGGCCAGTCGCTGCTGCTCGGCCGACAAGGTGACCGATCGGACGTGTGCGCCCCGCGTCGCCGCGCGGATGCACAGTTCGCCCCAGCCGGTGCCGATCTCGAGAACCCTGCTGCCCGGTCCGACCCCCGCGGTGTCGAGGAGGCGGTCGATCTTTCGCCGTTGCGCGTCGGCAAGAATCGACTCGTCTGCGGGCAGGGTTTCGAACAGCGCGCTGGAGTACGTCATCGTCTCGTCGAGGAATTCGGCGAACATGGCGTTGGACAGGTCATAGTGCTCGGCGATGTTGCGCCGCGCCTGCCGGCGGCTGTTGTGCTGTGATCGCGGCTGGCGAACTACAGCCAGCGACCGGAATCGCTGCAGGACAGGCGGAATCAGTTCGGTCAGCCGCTTGCCGAACTCGGTGAGTAGGCCGGCGATGTCGTCCGAACTCCAGTCGCCTGCCATATACGACTCGCCGAAGCCGATGAGCCCGTAGCGACCGACCCGCCGAACCATGGCCTCGGGCCGATGCACGACCATGGTCGGCAGCGTGGGGTCGGCGGCGCCGACCACTGTGCCGTCGGGATACACGACGCGGATCGGTAATCGCGCCGCCGCGCGGCGGAACAGTGGATCCGCGATAGCGCCCGCTGCGACGCTGGCCGGTCCGCTCGGCACTCCCGCCACGGCGGGCCATCTGTCGGAATCGATTGTGGCCGAGGAGGCTGACGTCAGATCGATGCTCACGAATGGTCGACTCTTTCTTTGTCGCAGGAGCTTGTACGGGGCACTTCGCTGGAATTCGTGCGGGGCACTTCGCTGGGATTCGTGCGCGGCACGATGGGCACTCGTCGTAGCCACAGCGTGATGCCTTGTATCCGAATTCCGATCGTGCCCATCAATGGAGCGAACGGCGCCACCAGTTGCAGCCGGAGGATCTCGGCGATGCCTGCGCGCCTGCGGTTTCCGCGCAGGGTGACGACGAATGCGGGCTGGTTGTCGCGGTGCAGCGAGATCCGCACGTCGAGGTTCTCGTCGGGTGCAGGGGCGTTCACCAGGTAGTAGCCGTCCACCGCGTTGAACGGCGAGACGTAAAGCTTCTTCATCACGATCGCGGGGTGGTCGCGCTCGGGCGGGAGCAGGTATGCATGGCGTCCCCCGTAGGTGTTGTGCACCTCGGCAATGATGTGCCGCAGCGTCCCGTCGGCGTCGTGGCACCAATAGAGGCTGATGGGGTTGAACACGTATCCAAGGACCCTCGCCTGCAACAGCGCGGTGATCCGGCCGCCTTGCAATGTAATGGCGCGGTCGGCGAGAAACGCGTCGATGCGTTGTCGCAGTGTGTCGTTCGGGCTGTCGGCCTCGGCGAAGAAGTGGTCGCGCGCGTCGAACCGGGCGAACGGCCGCAGCCATCCGGGCAGTCTCGGCAAGTCGTCGACGTCGACGTACCAGCTGTATCCGCGATGTTCGAAGTAGTGGTGGACAGGAGCACGACGCAGGTGGGTGATCCGTGTCCGGTAGATCGCGGGTGTCAGCATGGCACCGCCTCACGGGCGATGGCCGGCCATTCGGCGCCAAGGCGTCGCGCCGCCCGCAATCCGGAGGCCGCGCCGTCTTCGTGGAAGCCCCAGCCATGGTAGGCACCGGCGAACACCACGCGGTCGTCGTCGAGGGTCGGTAAAAGTTGTTGGGCCGCAACAGAGGTCGGCGTGTACATCGGATGGCTGTAGGTCATTTCGGTGAGCACGGCCCCAGGGTCGACGTAGTCCTCACCCCCGAGTGTCACCAGGAATCGCAAGTCCCCATCAAGCCGCATCAACCGGGTCACGTCGTAGGTGACCATCACCTGTGCATCGTCGGAGGTAGCCAGGTAGTTCCACGATGCCCGCGCGCGGCGATGCCTGGGCAACACCGATTCGTCGGTGTGCAGCTGCGCATGGTTGGTGCTGTACCCGATGGCGCCCAGCACTGTTCGCTCGGCGGGTGTCGGCTCGGCGAGCATCAGCAGCGCCTGGTCGGGATGTGTGGCGATGACTGCCGCGTCGAAAAGTCGCGGTCCCGAGGTCGCGTCGGACACCTCGACACCGTGGGGTAGCCGTCGCACCGAGCGCACCGCGGCACCGAGACGCACCTCGTCGATGACGTTGGCCACCGCGTCCACATACGTGACGGAACCGCCGACCACTGTCCGCCAGGTCGGTGAGTTGAAGACCGACAGCATGCCGTGGTGCTCCAGGAACGCGAACAGGTAGCGCGCCGGATAGTGCAGCGACTGGCCCGGCGGTGACGACCACACGGCCGCGATGAGTGGTGTCATGAAGTAGTCGATGAAGTACGCCGAGAAGCCGTGGCGGTCGAGGAACTCGCCGACGGTCTCGTTGTCCGCGTCACCCTCGAGCAGTCGCAGCGCCGCCCGGTGGAATCGTTTGACCTCGGCCAGCATGAGCAGGTAGCGCGGACGGGTGAGCGACGACCAGGACGGAAACAGCCCACCGATCCCACGGCCGCCTGCGTATTCGAGTCCACTCGCGTCGTCGCGGACAGACATCGACATGTCGGTCTCGCGGGTGGCGATGCCGAGTTCGTCGAACAGCCGGCACAGCGTCGGGTAGGTGCGGTCGTTGTGGACGAGGAAGGCCGAGTCGACGCCGACGGTGTCGCCCGCGCCCTCACCGACCTGGATCTGGTGGGTGTGGGCGTGGCCGCCGAGCCGGGTGTCGGCCTCGTAAAGGGTTACCCGGTCGCGCAGTGCCAGCACATAGGCCGCGACCAGGCCCGATACGCCGCTGCCGATGACCGCGACGGACCGTTGAACGGGATGCGAAGTTTCCACATCCGGTATTCGGAGCGGGGGAAGATCCGGATGGCTCTACGTCGAGCGTGATTCCCATGAGCGTGCGGTTGCGACCAGCCCCTGGACCAACGCGGACGTCGCGGGACAGATGCCGTCGTCGCCCGGTAGCCCGCTTCGCGGGCTGATGCCACGTACCCGCGGGGTGAGTTCGAGTTGGGTGCCGCCCCCGCGCACGCGGTTCACCGGGTTGTCCGGGTGCAGGCCGCGCAGCTCTCGGGGGATCGCGGCGATGTCGGTGATGACCTGGTACCCGGGCACCGTGACGTGTTGCGCGAGATGTTCGGCCAGCCTGCGATTGCGGCCGCCGGCGAGCAATTGCGTGCTGCGCCCGATCCGGCCGTACCCGTGCAGCGACACCGCGACGTCGACATGCGCGAGAAACTCGGCGAGTCGTTCGGACTCCGCAGCGTGATAGAGCGCCGACGGTAGGTGGTGCGGATAGTGGTCAGGATGGCGGACGACATACAGTGACGCGTCCGCCGCATCGGCGGCGCGTTCGGCAATCACGTCGGTCATCTGCTCCAGGCCGCCGCCGTGGATCGCCATGAATCCGAACTTCGACCGCAGCGTGATCTCTTCGGTGATTCCGGGGTGGACCAATAGTTCTGAAAGTGACTGTGGTGCAGGGGAGCTCGGCTTGGCGATGCGTCCCGGCCAGTGTGCGGGATCCCATCGCCGCAGGAAGTCGATCCATCGCTGCGGGAGACCGTGGTGCAGCGCGCCGTCGACGATGCGCTCCAGGTAGCCCGGGCGCGGTGGCCCCGGTTCGACGCGGTGGTCGATGTAGACCCACGCCGGGTATGGCCCGTCGTCGGTGTGAACTGTGAGCCGGTCCCGGCGATACCGCACCGGGACGCCTTCTGCGCTGTCGAGGGTGGCGAGGTCGTGATCGGTCAGCTGCCACACCACGCCGTGCACCTGCGAGCCATCGAACGGTTCGACGGTTGCCACGCCGCGCTCGTTGATCAGCCAGTCGTGGTCGGCCAGCATCGCGGGCCGCGGGTCGACTGCGCCGGGGCACCGCCGCGCCATCTGCCGAACGCACAGGTTCGACCCATAGGCGAAGTAGGTGTGCCGCATTCAGCCCTTCACAGTCAGATAGATGAGCACCACGTTCAGCACAGTAATCAACGCGGCGACAAGCCAACCGAAAGCGGTGGTCACCCGGTGGTTGGTGTCGTCGCCCATCAACGCGCGATCGCTGGTCAGACGCACCAGGGGGATCAGCGCGAACGGGATCCCGAAGGACAGCACGACCTGGGACAACACCAGCGCACGGCTCGGGTCAAGGCCCAACGCCAAGATCACCAGCGCGGGCGTGAGGGTGATCAGCCGCCGCGCCACCATCGGTATGGACACGTGCAACAGGCCGGACATGATCATCGCGCCGGCGTATGCACCCACCGACGACGACGCGAGACCCGATGCGAGCAGCCCGACCGCGAACAACAACGCGACCGTCGGACCCAACGTGTCGCCGACCGCGGCGTGTGCACCCTCGATCGAATCCGTGTTGTCCAGCCCCTGCAGGTTCGTCGCGGCGACGAGCACCATCGAGAGGTTGACGGCACCGGCGAGGATCATCGCGATTCCGACGTCCCAGCGGGTGACGCGCAGCAGCATGCGGCGCATCGGGCCCGGTTCGGGATGGCCGTGGCGGTCTCGGGCGAGGCCGGAGTGCAGGTATACCGCGTGCGGCATCACGGTCGCGCCGAGCATCGCCGCCGCGATCAGCACGCTCTCCGTGCCCGCAAACATCGGCACCAGACCGCCGGCGACATCGTCGGCCGGTGGCGGCGAGACGAACAGGCTGGTGAGGAATCCGATCGCGATGACCAGCAGCAGGCCGGTGATGACGCGTTCGAACATCTGCTGGCCGCGGCGGTCCTTGACCACCAGCAGGATCAGCGACACAGCGCCCGTGATCACGCCGCCGGTCAGCAGGGGGAGGTCGAAGAGCAGGTACAGCGCGATCGCACCGCCCATCACCTCGGCGAGATCCGTGGCCATTGCCACCAATTCGGCCTGTAGCCAGTAAGCCAACCGGTGCGGGCGTCGCATCCTGTTGCCGACGGCCTCGGGCAGCGACAGCCCGCTCACCAGACCCAGCTTCGCCGAAAGATACTGGACCAGGCAGGCCATGGTGTTGGCCACCACGATGACCCACACCAGCAGGAAACCGAACTGCGCGCCTGCACTGACATTGGCGGCGACGTTGCCGGGGTCGACGTAGGCGATCGCCGCGACGAACGCCGGACCGAGCAGCATCCAGGTCGGCCGCAACCGCACTTCGGTGCCCTGGGACAACCAACCCACCTTCTATCGGAACTGCGAATAGAAAAGTTAGGTTAGCCGAAACCTCGGGTCGGTGAGCTTGGGGGTCTTCTACCAGCCCCAGTCGCCGAACCCGATGACCAGGCCGCCACCTCCCCAGTACGGTCCGTAACCGCCCCAGTTGTTGATCGGTGCGGGTGACGTGACGATCTGAGAGCTGCCGTTGGTCTGACACTGCGTCGTGTTCGGAGCGGTGTTGATGCATTCGGGCGTGGCAGCAGCGACGGGTGTGACGGCGACAGCGCATGCGCCCATCGCCGCGAAAAGCATTGTGAGACAGCGAATAAAAATTCGCATGAGCGGCTCCTAGGCCGTGAAGAAAACCCCGATCAGGGGAAGAACAAGCCGGGCTCGTCCCACATATTGCCCCACGGGCCGACGTACTCCTGCTGGGCGGGCGTGGAGTTGATCTGCACGTTGCCCGGCGTTGCGCACTCGGTCGTTGAGCCGCCGAGGGCTTCGGCGCCGCCGGTGTCGACACATTGTGGGAGACCCGACGCGTGCGCGGGTGCGGGCGCGGGTACCGGCGGAGGTACAGGTGCCGGCTGGGCGCTGGCCGCGGGAGCGGCCAAAATCGCGGCCGCTGCTCCGGCAGCGGCAAAGAGCGGAGTTAGGTATCGAAGTGTGGTCCGCATAAGGCGCGCGCCCTTCTCTAATGTGTCCCCGGCTTAGTGCTCAGCGTACAACCCTTTTCCGGTGATCAGAGGCAGGTCGAGGGTGGTCGTGATACCGGGCGGAGCCGCGACCACCGCGGGGATCGCGTTGACGACGCGGGCGGCCGTCGCGACCAGTCCGGCGTGATTGTGATCGCCGTTGGGACTGCTCAGGCACAGGTCCAAGGCGTAGGAGGGCTCACCGGTGATTTCGATGCGGTAGGAGCCACCCTCCTGCGCCGGCTGCGGCCAGTCGGGACACAGGTCGTCGCGCAACCGCGTGACGTGTTCCAGGACGACGGGGATATTGCCGTCCTTGCGCCCCTGGACCTCGAAGCGAAGCGCTGCCGCAGTGCCCTTCTCGATATGGCCGGACGCGATGTCGAAATCCTCTGGCGCCGGCTCGCGCACGTACGTCTCGGTCACCTCGTCGAGTTCGATACCCAGGCCCGCTGCCAACTGCCGCACCACGGAACCCCAGGCGAGGCTCAACACGCCGGGCTGTAGCAGCATCGGAAGATCGTCCAGCGGCCTGCCGAAACCCATGACGTCGAACATCACGGTGGCGCTGTCGTACGTGTCGTAGTTGATGATCTCCATGCAGCGGATCTGCTCGATGCGCTGGCAGGTTCCGGCGAGCGCGAGCGGAAGCAGGTCGTTGGCGAAGCCGGGATCGATGCCGTTGACGAACACACTGGCGTTCCCAGCCTGCGCCGCATCCTCGATCGGCTTCACCAGTTCTTCCGGCAATACCTGCCACGGGTGCTGCAGGAATACCGCGCTGCTGCCGACGACGTTCACGCCTGCGGCCAGGATGCGCCGGTAATCCTCGAGCGCGTCGGGCAGGCGGTTGTCGGCCATCGCGGTGTAGACCGCGCATTCCGGTTTGGTCGCCAGCACGGCGTCGAGATCCGTTGTGGCGGTCACGCCCGTCGAGACATCAAGTCCCGCAAGCTCTCCGGCGTCCTTGCCGGCCTTCGAATCCGAGGACACCCACACGCCGGTCAGCTCGAATTGCGGATCTTTGATCAGCTGCGTCAGCGCGTGACGTCCGACGTTGCCGGTGCCGATCGCGGCGACTTTGATGGGCATAACTAGCTCCTCACAGGTCCGGGATCGGCAGGTCGAGGTTCGGGAAGGTGAGGCCGCCGTCAACTTCGAGCGTCTTGCCGGTGAGATAGGCGCCTGCGGGGGAGGCGAGGTACACCGCGGCCGCCGCGATGTCCTCGGGCTCGCCCAATCTGCGCATGGGCGTTACCTTTTCCATCGGTTCGCGCAGATCGTCGTTGGAGGCCACCACGTCGAGCGCCGACGTGAGGATCGATCCGGGGGCGATCGCGTTGACGCGGATGCGCGGGCACAGGTCCAATGCGGTGAGTCGGGTGTAGTGGGCGAGCGCGGCCTTGGCGGTGCCGTACGCGGCGAAACCGCGACCGGCTTCCCGGGCCATCGTCGACGTGATGTTGATGATGCTTCCGCCGCCGGAGTGTTCGAGCATCAACGGCACCGCGGCGGTGGTGAGCGCGTGCGCAGTGGCGACATTGAAGGTGAAGGCGTCGCGCAGGTCCTTGGTGGATGTGGTCAGCAGCGTGTTGGGCATGGTGCCGCCGACGTTGTTCACGACGATGTCTAGTTTGCCGAACGCCTCGACGGCCTCACCCGCGAGCTTGGCGGTGTCCTCGGGGTGCGCCAGGTCGGCGACCACGATGTGGGCTTTGCGGCCGACGCCCTTGACCTGTTCGGCCACTTCTTCGAGTTGAGACTGAGTGCGGGCCGCAATGACCACGTCCGCACCGACTTCCGCGAATGCCAGGGCCATCGCAGCGCCGAGGCCGCGGCCCGCGCCGGTCACCACCGCGACGTGGTCGTCCAGCCGAAATCTGTCCAGAATCACGTGTCGTTTCCTTCCCTCGACGGCCGAACCGTAGCAGGACTAGGCAGCTCCGGTGAGCACTTTCTGAAACACGTTCTAATTTGTGCGAATTCTGGCTGGCGGTGTTCGGCTGCGCGGCGTCATCAATTGATGACGCGAGCGGGAAGGGTGGTGTACCTGGGCGCTCAAACGGGCCGCGGACGTGTCTCGTCAGTCCAGCGGTGGCCGTCGAAGTACCGCATCAACGCTGGGTCTTCCTGATCGGGATACCAACCAGGCGCCTCGACCGCTTGCTCAACCTGCGAACGTCGCCGGATTGCCCTGAACACAAGAGGCATAACGCACAACGCGATGAACACCGCCACCAGAACCCAAAACAGGGGGCCGTCCACGTAGTGCCTGCCGCCCTTGGCTAGCAGGTCCACCGCCATCTCCATCCTGGGGAATGTACTCAGCAGCGGCGGGAAGGCCGAACAAATCGACGCCGGCGGGTCAGAGCGACACAGCGTGTAGCGCGACCACTGCGGCGGCGAGAACAACCAGGATGGCCGGGGTGACTGCGTGCGCAGCGTCGTCCGCCCGTACGTGAAAGCCGACCGCGAGTACGAAGTAGACGACCAGTCCGATCGCCGCGGCGATACCTGCGAGCGGCCACCACAGGCCGACGACGAGGCCGACCGCTGCAAGGAGTAGCACCCCGGCGAGGCCGTTGAGCCACGACTCGGGCACCCCCGCCTTCCGGTAGCTCTCGACGGCAGCGGGTCGGTGCGACAGCTTGTATGCCGCGGACCCGGTCAGCAGCGCGGCGAAGAGTGATGGAAACGACGACTGTGGCGATGCGCATACGCCAATCTAAACGTTTGTATAGTTTGAAGGCAATGAGTCCGCAGAAGAGTAATCGCCAGCTGCTGCTCGACGGCGCGCTTCGGTGCCTGGAACGGCTGCCTGCGGACCGGCTCACCGCCCGTGCGATCGCTGACGAATCCGGCGCAAACCTCGCCTCGATCGCCTACCACTTCGGCTCGAAGGATGAGCTCGTGACGGCGGCGGTCATCGCAGGACTCGACCGCTGGCTGGCGGAGGTCGAACACGCGCTGTCGGCCGTGGTGTCCGGGACGACGGCACAGCGCCTTCGGAGGGCGAACGCCGTCATCGAACAGACGCGTGAGCGACACATGGGTCTGGTGCGCAATTTCGTTGCGGCGCTGGCGAAGGCGCCGCACGACCGACTCGTGCGAGAACAGCTTGCGGACGGGTTCCGTCGTACCCGTCCCGCCGTCGCAGACCTTCTCGGTTGCGGCGACGACCGAACCGGCCACGACGCGGCGGGCGTGGCACTTGCGATGTTCTACGGCCAGCTGCTGGCGGTACAGGTCGATCCCGAACTCGCCATCACTGGCGGCCGATTCGACCGAGCCCTTGGCCGACTTTTCGACTAGCGAGCCCGACCGCTACTTCTTGGCGGCAGCCTTCTTTGCGGCCTTCTTGGCCGGTGCCTTCTTCGCAGCCTTGGTGGCTTTCTTGGCCGGCGCCTTCTTGCCCGCAGCCTTCTTCGCAGGCGCCTTCTTGGCCGGCTTGTCCGAACCGCCGCCCCCTTCACGGCGCGCCTTGACGCTGGCTTCCAGCTTCGCGAGCAGATCCGAGACGTCCTCGGTCTCGTCGAGCTCCTTGGGCTGCTCCTCGGTGGTGAACGCTTCGCCGCCTTCGAGTTTCGCCTGGATCAGCTCATGCAGCTGTTCCTGGTAGTCGTCGTGGTAGCGGTCGGGGTTGAAGTCGTCGGTCATCGACTCGACGACCTGGCTCGCCATTTTGAGCTCGGCGGGTTTGATGTCGACTTTCGCGTCGAGCGAAGGGAAATCGGGATCGCGGATCTCGTCGGGCCACAGCAGCGTCTGGATGACCATGACATCGCGCTTGCTGAAGTCCTGAATGCGCAACGCGGCAAGTCGGGTCTTGTTCCGCAGCGCGAAGTGCACGATCGCGACTCGGTCAGTCTCCATCAATGTCTTCGCCAGCAGCACATACGATTTCGACGACTTGCCCTCGGGTTCGAGGAAGTAGCTGCGGTCGTACATCATCGGATCGATGTCACTGGCAGGCACGAACTCCAGCACCTCGATCTCACGGCTGCGTTCCTCGGGCAATGTCGAGATGTCCTCGTCGGTGATGATCACCGTCTGCCCGTCATCGGATTCGTATGCCTTGGCGATGTCCCGGTACTCGACGACCTCGCCGCACACCTCGCATACCCGCTTGTAGCGGATGCGCCCGTTGTCCTTCTCGTGCACCTGGTGGAACTTGACGTCATGGTCCTCGGTTGCGCTGTAGACCTTGACCGGGACGTTCACCAGGCCAAAGGCGATTGAACCCTTCCAAATGGAACGCATGACGCCACGTTATCCCGGTTGGGACAGCAGCGGGCCGGAGCTCGCCTCCGCGGCGTCTCGTGTTGCGCGATCTGGCAGGTCAGCACCTGCGCGGCCGACGGTCAGCGCCGACGACAGCGCGGCCGTCCGCACCACGGCGTTCAGGGCGTCGAGTCCGATTCGGCGCAGGTCGGGACGTCGTTCGGCGCCGAGCAGATTCAGCGCCCACAGCGCGTCGATCAGCCCGGTCATGAAGGCGTCGCCCGCGCCGACGGTGTCGACGACCTTCACCGGCAACGCCGCAATCCGGACCGTGCCCGCCTCGCACATCGCGAATGCGCCGCGATCGCCCGTGGTCACCGCGACGAGCGACGGGCCCAGGCTCAGCCAGGTTTGCGCGATCTGCTTGGCCGTGCGATTCGGTTCGATCCAGCGCATGTCCTCGTCGCTTGCCTTGACGACGTCGCACTTCTCGAGGAGCCGGTCGATGCGGCCCTTCGTGGCGTCTGGATCTTCGATCAGCGCCGGGCGCACATTGGGATCGAAGGTGATCGTCGCAGAGGGGTGATAGGCGTCCAGCAGGGCGGCGGTGGCCCGGCAACCCGGCTCCATCCACGTTGCGATCGACCCACTGTGCGCCACCAGCGGAGGCGCCACCTCCGGCGTGCCCGCGAGCTGCCAATCGATGTCGAATTCGTATTGCGCCGAACCGTTCTCGTCGAGGGTGGCCACCGCAGTCGGTGTTCGTCGCGCCGTCGTACTGCCCGAAACCAGCTGCACTCCAGAGCTTTCGACGTAGGTGACGATGCGCCGGCCCCGCTCGTCGTCGCCGATGTGGGTGAGGAAGTCGACTCCTCGCCCCAACCGAGCCAGGCCGACCGCCACGTTGAGCGGGCTGCCGCCGACATGCTCGGTCGTGTCGACGCCGCGCACCCTGCTGGATGCTCGCTCGTGACCTCGCTCGACGATGTCGATCAGCGCCTCGCCGATGACCAAGGCTTTTGGTGATGCTCCTTTCGTCCGCGGCCCTCTCATGGAGTGTCCTTCCGAAGCAGTGTCTCCAGCGTTGCGCGCGCGCCGTCACGGTGTAGCGAATCGAGTGCCCACACGTAGGCCTCGACAAACCGGGAATCACTCGCAAGATCGCCGAACACGTCGGTGTTCTCGATGAATGCGGTCGGGTTCTCCCGTTGCGATTTCGCCAGCGGCACCAGGGTGGCGGCCAACTGGTCGGCGACGTCGATGGGCTCACCCTGCTCGTCGACGCCCTCGGCGTATCGCGCCCAGCTGGCGACGGTGGCCGCCGACAGTCGCACGGGTGCACCGGTTCTGAGGTTCTCCCTGATCACCGGGAGCAACCACTTCGGGATGCGGTCCGATGAGCCGAAACACAGTCGCGCAATCGTGTCCTTGACGCCCGGATTGGCGAACCGCTCGATCAGCGTGCTCTTGTAGTCCGGCAGGTCGATGCCCGGCACCGGCTTCAGGGTGGGAGTCGCCTCGGTGTCCATGTACGCCATCAGGAACTCGGCGAACAACGGGTCGCCCGCCGCATCGTGCACAAGCCGATAACCCGCCAGATATGCGAAGTAGCAAAGACTCTGGTGGCTGGCGTTGAGCAGTCGCAGTTTCATCAACTCGTACGGTGTGACGTCGTCGACCATCAGCACGTCGACCTTCTCCAACGGCGGGCGGCCATCGGAGAAATCGTCCTCGAGCACCCACGACGTGAACGGTTCCGCGGCCACCGGCCACCGATCTGCAACGCCGAACTCGTTTTCCACGGCGGCGATGACGTCGGGCGTGGTGACCGGGGTGATGCGGTCCACCATCGAATTGGGAAACTTCGTGTGTTCGCCCATCCATTCGCCGAGGCCGGGGTGAACGCGCTCGGCGTAGGTGGTGAAGGCGTGGCGGGCGACATCGCCGTTGCCCTCGATGTTGTCGCAGGAGACGATCGTTGGCGATGCGATGCCGCGGTCGCGACGACGGGCGAGAGCCTGCGCGACGAGGCCGAACACGCTGTCGGGTCCCGCACCGTCGATGTTGTAGCCGCCCTCGGTGATGGTCAGCGAGATGATGCGGGTGCTCGGCGCGGCCAGCAGTTCGATCACCGATTCGGGGTCGTCGGGTGCGAAGCGATAGTCGACGATCGATCCGATCACCCGCGCGTCTCGGCTGCCGTCGGGATTCTCGAGCACCAGCGTGTAGAGCCCGTCCTGCGCGGCCATCACGTCGGCCATCTTGCGGTCGGCAGCCATGACACCGACTCCGCAGATACCCCAGTCTTTCGCGAGACCCATCTCCAGAAGGCGGTCGATATACATTGCCTGATGGGCGCGATGGAAGCCGCCGACCCCGAAATGCACTATGCCGACACTGATCTCGTTGCGATCGTAGCTTGCTCTGCGCAGTGTCATGACACGGTCACCACCGACTTGACGCTACCCGGGATCCGGTCTGAGTCCAGGGCCTCGGCGGCCCTCTCGAGCGGGAAGCGCGCAGTCACCATGGCGTCGAGGTCGACGCGACCTGATTCCACCAGTGCGATCGCCGTAGGCCACGTGTTGGCGTACCGGAACACCCCCGTCAGCACCAGCTCCCGATTCTGGATCAGCTGCGTCGGCAGCTCCATCGACTCGGCGCCCGAGCCGACCAGGACGACTCTGCCCGCCGGACGCACCCCGCGGATGCCGGCAGCGACGGCCGCCGCCGCACCGGAGGCATCGATGAACGCGTCGACCGCGAGATGGACGGTCTGATCGATGGATGGGTCAAGCACTGATGTGGCACCGAACGCCATTGCGCGGTCGCGACGGGTCCGGTCCGGATCGCTGACGACGATTTCCGTCGCGCCATAGGCCCGCGCGAGCTGGGTCACCACGATGCCGATGGGTCCGGCGCCCGCAATGAGCACCCGCGATCTGCCGTCGAGTTCAGCCTTGCGGATCGCGGCGATGCCGACGGACAGCGGCTCGCACAGTGCCGCGGCGTCGTCGGACATCGAGTCCGGCACCGGGTGCGCAAACTCCGCGCCGATGGTCACGTAGTCGCAGAGCGCGCCATCCACCGGCGGGGTCGCGAAGAACCGCATGTGCGGACACAGGTTGTAGTGGCCCCGCCGCGTCTCATCGCTGCCGGGGTCTGGCCGTTGCGGCTCGATGGACACCCGTTGTCCGACACGCGACGGGTCGACCGATTCGCCGACGCCGACGATCGTGCCCGCTGCCTCGTGTCCGAGTACCAGGGGCGACTCGACGACGAAACCACCTACCCGGCCATGCCGGTAGTAATGCGTATCAGAGCCGCACACACCCACCGACGAGACCCGTATCAGCACGTCACCAGGTTGCGGCGTCGGCACCGGCCGCTGCTCGATTTCGATCCGGCCCTGCTCGACGAGGACGGCGGCCCGCATCCGGATATCGGGCGGAAGTGTTGTGTGCGTCACACCCATCATGTTAGCGTTGTGAGCATCTACTCGCACCCCTGAGCAAATGCTCACGCGGTTGAGGGAAAGTGGGGCGGCATTCGTGACCGCATCGACGTCGAACGGCGAGGTGACCGGGACACCTGTGCAAAGCCGTGCCTCGACGCCCGAGGACCTTCGCCTCGCACTGCGCGCAGCGACGCTGTACTACCTCGACGGCCTGACCCAGGCCGAGATCGCCAGCCGTCTCGGCGTCTCGCGGCCGACGGCGGGTCGGTTGGTGGCCCGGGCCAAGGCCAAGGGGTTGGTGCGCATCGAGGTCGTGGTGCCGTCGGACATGCGCGACGATCTGCATGCCGATGAGGAGCGTGAGCTCGAACGCCGGTTCGGCCTGACCGAGGCGGTGGTGGCCGGGCACGGTGTCGACGTCGGTTCGCCCGGACGCCCTGCCGCATTCGCAAGCGTGGGTCGCGCCGCGGCCGCACTGTTGATGCGCCGACTCGCCCCTGACGACGTCCTCGGATTCACCTGGGGTCCTGAGCAGGTCGCGGTGGCCACCGCGTTGGCCCCAGGTGTGGCCAGCTGCCGGGCTGTGGTGCAACTGGACGGCGCCATGTCGACGGCGGCGTACCAGACCGGTACGGAACTCATCCTCAGCCGCTGCGCAGACGTATTGCACGCCACCACGATCCGACTTCCCGCCCCGCTGTACGCCGACCCCTCGACCGTCGTCTCGATGCGCAGCGACTCGGTCATCTCGCGAACCCTCGAGGCGGGCAGACGAGCCGACGTCATGCTCTTCGGTGTCGGCGCGGTCTCGACCTCCACGACGCTGTTCGAGGGCAGCTATCTCGACATCCGCATGCTCGATGAGCTGATCTCGCTGGGCGCGGTGGGGGAGATCGGTGGGCGCTTCTTCGACGCCGACGGTGCGGCCGTCGACACCGAACTTCAGCAGCGCGCGGTCTCCGTTCCGCTCGAAGACATCCGCAGCTGCCAGAAGACGATCCTGATCTCCAGTGGCGCCACCAAGTACCCCGCCACACTCGGCGCGCTGCGCGGAAATCTGGCCAGGCTGCTGGTCTGTGACATCGATTGTGCCCGTTGGCTGCTGGCCCAGAAATGATCCAGTGAAAGGTGAAGTGATGGTGAAAGCGCTCAAGCGATGGTCCGCGTTGGCGGCCGTGGCGGGCCTGACTCTGACGGCCGTCGGCTGTGCCGGCGCAGGCAGCCTCGGGGCCTCCGACAATCAGGTGACGATCGCGCTGGTATCCAACTCGCAGATGACCGACGCCGCGAAGCTGTCGGCGGAGTTCGAGAAGGAGAACCCCGGCACGAAGCTGAAGTTCATCACGCTGTCCGAGAACCAGGCGCGCGCCAAGATCACGATGTCGACCGCCATGGGCGGCAGCGAGTTCGACGTCGTGATGATCAGCAATTTCGAGACCCCGCAGTGGGCGCGAGACGGCTGGCTGATGAATCTGTCGGAATTCGCGAAGAACACGCCGGGGTACGACGAGAACGACTTCATTCCCTCCCTGCGGGATTCGCTGTCGTATGAGGGCAACATGTACTCCGTCCCGTTCTACGGCGAGTCGTCGTTCCTGATGTACCGCAAGGACCTCTTCGAACAAGCCGGCATCGAGGTCCCCCAGGATCCGAACTATCAGCCGCAGTGGCCAGAGGTGGCCGAGTGGGCGAAGAGGCTGAAAACAGACGATCGAGCGGGAATCTGCCTGCGCGGCAAGCCGGGTTGGGGTGAGGTGCTGGCACCGCTGGACACCGTCATCAACACGTTCGGGGGACGTTGGTACGACGAGCAGTGGAACGCCCAACTCAACAGCCCGGAGGTGAGCAGGGCCGTCAACTTCTACGTCGACCTCATCAACGAGGCCGGTGAACTCGGGGCCTCGTCGACGGGATTCCAGGAGTGCGCCAACCTGTTCGGTCAGGGTCAGACGGCCATGTGGTACGACGCGACGTCGGCGGTCTCGGTGCTGGAGGACCCCAAGACGTACCCGGATCTTGTCGGCAAGATCGGCTACCTGCCTGCGCCGATCGTCGAGAAGCCAAACTCGGGCTGGCTCTACACCTGGGCGCTGGGAATCCCGAAGCACGCCAAGAACCCTGAAGGCGCATGGAAGTTCATCTCGTGGATGACCAGCAAGGACTACATGAAGCTGGTCGGCGAGAAACTCGGGTGGGCGCGCGTCCCACCGGGCAGTCGCACGTCGACGTACACGGATCTGCCCGAGTACGAGGCGATCTCGCAGTCCTACGGGCCTCTGACGCTTCGATCGATCGAGAATGCGACCCCGAACAGGCCGACGGTGCAACCGGTTCCGTACACCGGCGTTCAGTTCGTCGGAATCCCGGAGTTCCAGGATCTCGGGACGCGGGTGAGCCAGCAGATCAGCGCAGCGATCGCCGGACAGAAGACGGTGGACGACGCGCTCGCTCAAGCACAGGAATACGCCGAGGTCGTCGGCCGGACATATCAGGAGAAGTGATGACTTCAACTTCGCTAATCGCTGGCACCCAGGCTGACGCCAGTCAGGGTGCCGTGGCCGAACGGGTCCGAAAGATCCGGGAGGCGCAGGGAGCCGGAGTGAGTCGCGCCGAAGGTTGGCGCCGGCGTGGCCCGCTGCTGCCTGCGCTGATCTTCATGATCGCGGTCACCCAGATCCCGTTCCTGTTCACGCTGTACTACTCGACGCTGTCATGGAACCTGGTGCGGCCCGGCTCGCGCCAGTTCGTGGGGCTGAGCAACTACGTCGCGGTCGCGAAGGACAGCCAGTTCTGGCGGGTGGGGCTCAACACCGTGGTGCTGATAGTCGGCGTCGTGTTGATCTCTGCGTTCCTCGGCCTGCTGCTGGCGCTATTACTGGATCGCGCGTTCCTGGGGCGCGGCGTCGTCCGGACACTGCTGATCACGCCGTTTCTCGTCACTCCCGTTGCGGCGGCGCTGATCTGGAAGACGACGATCCTCGACCCGACGAACGGCATCCTCAACTGGGCGCTGTCGCTTGTCGGTATACCCCCGGTGGACTGGATCGGTCAGTTCCCGCTCACCATGGTGATGGTCGAACTGATCTGGCAGTGGACGCCTTTCATGATGCTACTGATCCTCGCCGGCCTTCAGTCGATGCCTCGAGACATCCTGGAGGCCGGCCGAGTCGACGGTGCGGGCGCGTTCCAACTCTTCCGTGAGTTGACGCTGCCCCACCTTCGGCGCTTTATCGAACTGGGCGTCGTGCTCGGTGCGGTCTACCTGGTGAACACGTTCGACGCCATCTACATGATGACGCAGGGTGGGCCGGGCATCGCGAGTGCGAACCTGCCGTTCTACATCTACCAGCGGGCGTTCCTCGGCTTCGACATGGGCCAGGCGGCGGCGATGGGCGTCGTAGTGGTGATCTTCACGATGGTCATCGCCAGCTTCGCGCTCCGGTTGATCTTCAAATCATTCTCCGGCAAGGAAGAGGCGGCGTGATGACGACAACAGTTGAAAGTGTTTCGGCGACAACCGCTCCGGCGCAGTCGTCGAAGAAGAAGGCACGCAAGTTCGACGCGTGGGGTGCGGTGGCCTGGCTGGTCGGACTCGGGTTCTTCTTCCCGGTGTTCTGGATGGTGCTGACGTCTTTCAAGCAGGAGGCTGACGCGGCGACCAGTCCGCCGACGCTGTTCTTCACCCCGACGCTGGATCAGTACGGGAAGGTGTTCGATCAGGGCATCGGCCCCGCCATGCTGAACTCGGTTTGGGCCACCGGCATTTCGACTCTTCTGGTGTTGCTCCTCGGCGTGCCTGCTGCGTTCGCACTGTCGTTGCGGCCGGTGCGCAAGACGCAGGACGCCTTGTTCTTCTTCATGAGCACCAAGATGCTGCCGATCGTCGCCGCGATTCTGCCGCTGTACGTGATCGTGTCCAACATCGGTCTGTTGGACAACATCTGGGCGCTGGTCATCCTGTACACCTCGATGAACCTGCCGATCGCGGTGTGGATGATGCGGTCGTTCTTCCTCGAAGTGCCAGGCGAACTGCTCGAGGCGGCCAGCCTCGACGGTGCCAGCCTGTGGCGGTCGGTACGCGAGGTGATCCTGCCGTTGGTCTCGCCCGGCATCGCTGCAACGGCGCTGATCTGCGTCATCTTCGCGTGGAACGAGTTCTTCTTCGCGGTCAACCTGACCGCGGTCAACGCTCAGACCATGCCGGTGTACCTCGTCGGATTCATCGCCGGTGAGGGGCAGTACTGGGCCGTGTTGTCGGCGGCCGCGACCATGGCCGCACTTCCCGTGATCCTCTGCGGGTGGTTCGCACAGAACAAGCTGGTGCGCGGACTTTCGTTCGGCGCGATCAAGTAAGTAACCCACGGACCCAGAAAGACACGGAGAATCTCAATGGCATCCATCACCTACACCAACGCCACCTGCATCTACGAGGGGTCGGACAAGCTCGCGGTCGACTCGCTCAACCTCGACATCGCCGACGGCGAATTCGTCGTCCTGGTGGGTCCTTCCGGATCCGGAAAGAGCACGGCACTGCGTATGCTGGCCGGCCTCGAGGACATCGACGAGGGCAGCATCGAGATCGGCGGCAAGAACATGGTCGGCGTGCCGTCCAAGGACCGCGACATCGCGATGGTGTTTCAGAACTACGCGCTGTACCCGAACAAGACCGTCGCCGAGAACATGGGCTTCGCGCTGAAACTGCGCGGCGTGTCGTCCGACGAGCGGCGCCGCAAGGTCGAAGAGGCCGCCAAGATCCTGGACCTCACCGAGTTCCTGGACCGCAAGCCCGCCAAGCTCTCCGGCGGTCAGCGGCAGCGCGTCGCGATGGGGCGTGCCATCGTGCGCGAGCCCCAGGTGTTCTGCATGGACGAGCCGCTGAGCAACCTCGACGCCAAGTTGCGCGTGCAGACCCGCACCCAGATCGCCGCGCTGCAAAGGCGTCTCGGCACCACCACCGTTTATGTCACCCACGACCAGGTCGAGGCGATGACGATGGGGGACCGGGTGGCGGTCTTGCGGTTCGGTAAGCTGCAGCAGTTCGCTTCTCCCAGTGACCTTTACGACAAGCCGGCCAATGCCTTTGTCGCCGGTTTCATCGGTTCACCCGCGATGAATCTGCTGACGGCCCCTGTCGTCTCCGATGGTGTTCGCATCAGCGAGGACTCCACATTGCCACTGGAGCGCGAACACCTGACGAAGCTGGCCGACGCCGGCGTCGACTCCGTCACGCTCGGCATTCGACCCGAGGACCTCGAGGTCTCACCGGGCGGCGGCATCGATGTGGTGATCGACCTTGTCGAGGACCTGGGCAGCGAGACCTACCTCTACACCCACGCGCATCCAGACGTGCAGTTGGTGGCACGGTCGCTGTCACGCACGCCGGTGAAGCTCGCCGACACCGTGGAGTTGCGCATGAAGCCGGAGGGCAAGGTGCATCTGTTCCATCCGGAGACCGGCGATCGCATCAACTGAGAATGCACGCGCCGGAGTTGCGGCTCCGTGCACCGACTCCCGGGCTCCTGGCCCTGCCGTGGGACCGGCCGCTTCACGAGTGGACCGTTCCCGATGTCCCGTTGCGCGACATCGCGGTCGGGCCCAGCCGTCACCTGGTGAAGTTCGTCGACGCCGACGGTGCCCTGTGGGCGGTCAAGGACATGCCGCCGCGGATCGCGGCCAAGGAGTACGACGTCCTGCGGCGGCTCGAGGAGATGGGTCTGCCCGCGGTGCGTCCCGCCGGCATGGTGCTGCAGCCCGAGTTCGACACCGCGATCCTGGTCACCCGCTACCTCGAGGGATCATGGCAGTATCGCCGGCTGTTCATGCGGCTGCCGCCGGACCAACCGAAACATCGTGCGCGGCTGCTCGACGGTATGGCCGGCCTGTTGGTGGAGCTGCACCGGCACGGTGTCTTCTGGGGTGACTGCTCGCTGGCCAACACGCTGTTCTCCCGCGACGGCCAGCTGCTGCAGGCGTGGCTGGTGGACGCCGAGACCTCCGAGATCCATCCGTCGCTGAGCCGCGGCCAGCGCTCCCACGACCTCGAGATCATGACGGAGAACGTCGCAGAGGGTCTGGTCGACCTCGCCGAGCGGCTCGGGCGGCCCGAGGAGTTGCACGAAACCCTCATCGCCGAAGCCGAACACGTCCAGGCCACCTACGACTCACTCTGGGAGACGCTGCACGCCGAGCCCGTCTTCGGCTTCACCGATCGCTACCGAGTCGAGGGAACCGTCCGCCGCCTCAACGAGCTCGGTTTCGCCGTCGACGAAGTAACCCTTGCCCCGGTAGGCGACGACCCGAACCAATTCAGAATCCGTGTCGCCGTTGGCGATCGGCGATATCACGCGCAGCGGCTTCGGGAGCTCACGGGTCTGGACGTCGGCGAGGGACAGGCCCAGATACTGCTCGGCGATCTGCTGGCTTATCAGGGGCAGCTGTGCCGGGAAGCCGGTCACGATGTCGACGAGCCGACTGCGGCACGACTATGGGTGATCGAGGTGCTGACCCCCTATGAACGCCTGGCGCACGACGTCGTCCACCACAAGGGCACCCCGATCCAGGCGTACTGCGACCTGCTCGAGGTTCGGTGGCTACTCAGCGAGCAAGCGGGCCACGACGTCGGAACGAACAAGGCGCTCGCGGCGTTGGCCCGCGACGTCATCCCCACCGACTCCGCGGCGAAGATGGCGATCGCCGAGGTGCCGACCGCACCGTTCGAAGTGCTGCGGCTCGATTATGACTAGATCGATTGTGCGGCAACCGTTTCCGTTCTTAGAGAACTCTTCGGATATTTTCTAGAGAGTTCTTAAGGTTCGAACATATGTTCGAAATATGAGTGCGGAGGCGGTGCAGGCAGTGGTAGCCGCGTTGCGCGGCGCCCACGACGAATTAGCCGCGCTGCCCATCGATTTGCTCACCAAGCCCGAGTTGGTCAGCGCGCTGGACGAACTCGAAACCCTCTCGTGCCAGTTGCCTGCCCAAGGCCACCGCATGCTGGCCCGTCTGCAGACCGAGACCACCGCCAAGGAGATGGGCGCCAAGTCTTGGCGCGACGTCCTCAGAATCCGGTGGCGTATCTCCGCGACCGAAGCCGGCCGCCGGCTCGACGAGGCAGCCCAGCTGGGGCCGCGGCGCACGCTGACCGGGGAACCGCTCGAACCGGTACTGCCGTGTATGGCAGTAGCTCAGGCCCATGGGTTGGTCAACCGTGAACACGTCAAGGTCGTGCGCGACACAATGGACCGCATCCCAGCCGTAGTCGATGCCCTGACCCGCGCCCAGATCGAAGCCGACTTGGCGCGTACCGCAATGGGAGTCGGGCCCAAGGAACTCAAGGACAACGCCGACCGCATCCTGTTCCTGCTCGACCAGGACGGCCCAGAACCCGACGACGCCGAACGCGCGCGGCGCCGCGGTGTGTCGATGGGGCCGCAGGGCTACGACAAGATGACGCCGTTCAGGGGCAATCTAAGCCCTGAGGCGGCGGCGATCTACGAGGCGATCTTCGCCAAGTGGGCCGCACCCGGAATGTGCAATCCTGCCGACGAAAACCCCTGTGTCTCGGGAACTCCGACGCAGGCTCAGATCGACAACGACCATCGGAGTCTGACGCAGCGGCAGCACGACGCGCTGGTAGCGGTCGGTCGCAGTGTGTTGGAAAGCGGCGAGCTCGGTCAGCACAATGGTTTGCCGACTTCGATCATCATCCGGACCACATTGCAGGACTTGGAGAGCCGGGCCGGTGTCGGCACCACCGGCGGCGGCACCGTGATCCCGATCAGCGACGTGATCCGCATGGCTGCTCACGCGAACCACTACCTCGCAGTCTTCGACGAGGCAACCGGTTCGGCGCTGGACCTCTTCCGCGCCCGCCGTGTCGCCTCCCCGGCGCAGCGGATCATGCTCATCGCCCGCGACGCCGGTTGCACCAAACCTGGATGCACCGTGCCCGCCTACGGCAGTCAAGTCCATCACGCCGCCCGGGATTGGGCCGATGACGGACAAACCAATGTTGACGACCTCGGCCTGGCCTGCGGACCGGATAATCGCATGGTCGGGCCGCAGGGCTGGACCACTCGGATCAACGCCCACAACGACGTCGAATGGATACCTCCGCCAGACCTCGACACCGGTCAAGCCCGCGTCAACGACTATCACCGTCCCGAACGACTCCACCGGCCACCCGACGACCAACCGTTAGCCGACGACGAACTGTCACCCGACGAGGAAGCGCCACCCGACGACGAACCGCAAGCCGACGACGGCGACCCGCGCGAGCCCGGCGGGCCGGAGCCCAACGCGGCCTGACAGCGCTCAGGTCAGTACATCTAGGCCTAAATCACCGGCTAGGCCGAAGTCACGGCGGCTAGCTAGCCGACAACGGCCGGGTTGGCCGGGTCAAGGCCGCTCGGCAGGTTCGGGCTCAGGCCGGATCCTCCGTGGGTGGCCTCCTGGTGAGCCATCGGCCGGCAGTTGTTGTCCATCGGCGTCTGATCGCCGGAACAGTAGGGCAGAAGATCCTGAGGGTCGGCGCCGGCCTGCGGTGCCGACAAGATGATGGCTGCGCCGGCGAGCAGGCACGCCGAGAAGATCCTCGTCATAGTGCGAGGCTACGCCGGGTAATACCTTGTTGTGGTGGATCAGTTCGGTCGGGTAAAGCTGACCAATCGGGACAAGGTGCTCTACCCGGCGACGGGTACCACCAAGGCCGAGGTGTTCGACTACTACATCGACATCGCCGAGGTGATGGTGCCGCACATCGCGGGCCGGGCGGTAACCCGCAAGCGGTGGCCCAACGGTGTCGACGAACCCGCGTTCTTCGAGAAGCAGTTGGCCTCCTCGGCGCCGGACTGGCTAGAGCGGGGTTCGATCACTCACAAGTCGGGCACCACCACGTATCCGATCATCAACAGCGCCGAGGGGCTGGCGTGGATAGCGCAGCAGGCGTCGCTGGAAGTGCACGTGCCGCAATGGCGATTCGTCAGCACCTGGACCAGAGAAGAAGGAGCCGAGCAAACGCCGGGACTCGCCACCCGCATCGTCTTCGACCTCGATCCCGGTGAAGGCGTCACGTTCCGGCAGCTGTGCAAGGTGGCCCACGAGGTTCGCGATCTCATCGCCGACATCGGCCTGACCACCTTTCCGCTCACCAGCGGCAGCAAGGGACTGCATCTCTATGTGCCGCTGGCCGAACCGATCAGTTCGCGCGGCGCATCGGTGCTCGCCAAGCGGGTGGCTCAGCAGTTGGAGCAGGCGATGCCAAAGCAGGTGACCGCGACCATGACCAAGAGCCTGCGCACCGGCAAGGTGTTCCTGGACTGGAGCCAGAACAGTGCGGCCAAGACGACCATCGCACCGTATTCCCTTCGCGGACGCGAACATCCGACCGTGGCGGCACCCCGCACCTGGGACGAGATCGACGACCCGAAGCTGCGGCACCTGCGGTTCGACGAGGTACTCGAACGCGTGGCCGAGCAGGGGGACCTGCTCGCTGATCTGGACGAGGCGGTGCCGGTCGCCGACCGGTTGACGACGTACCGCAGCATGCGTGACTCGTCGAAAACACCTGAGCCGGTGCCGAATAGAGCACCGAAGACGGGCAATGACGACGCGTTCGTCATTCAGGAGCACCACGCCCGTCGACTGCATTACGACTTCCGGCTGGAACGCAACGGAGTGCTGGTGTCATGGGCAGTCCCGAAGAACCTGCCGGACACGCCATCGGTCAACCATCTCGCCGTGCACACCGAGGACCACCCGATCGAGTATTTGACATTCGCCGGTGAGATCCCCAAGGGCGAGTACGGCGGAGGCAAGGTCATCGTCTGGGACACCGGAACCTACGAGGCCGAGAAGTTCAACGACAACCCGCCCGACGGCCCGACGAAGGGCGGCGAGGTCATCGTCACGCTGCACGGCAAGAAGATCGACGGCCGGTACGCGCTGATCCAGACCGACGGCAAGAACTGGCTGGCGCATCGGATGAAGGAGCAGCAGAACCCGCACGCGGGAGATCTCGCGCCCATGCTGGCCACCGAGGGTTCGATCGAACGATTGAAGGCCACGCAGTGGGCGTTCGAGGGTAAGTGGGACGGCTACCGGGTGCTGGTCGACGCGAACCACGGCGCGTTGAATCTGCGCTCGCGCCGGGGTCGCGACGTCACCGACGAGTACCCGCAACTGCAGGCGTTGGCCGCCGACCTCGCCGACCATCACGTCATTCTCGACGGCGAGGCGGTCGCGCTCGACGAGTCGGGCGTGCCCAGTTTCGGCGAGATGCAGAACCGCGCACGGTCCACCCGCCTCGAGTACTGGGCGTTCGACATCCTGTACCTCGACGGCCGATCGCTCTTGCGCGCCAAGTACTCCGATCGCCGCCGACTGTTGGAAGCGCTGGCCTCCGGTGGCGGTCTGATCGTGCCGGACCTGTTGCCGGGTGATGGACCCGAGGCGCTGGAGTACGCCCGAAAAAAGCGCTGGGAGGGTGTGGTCGCGAAGAAACGGGACACGACCTACCAGCCGGGCCGACGGTCGTCGTCATGGATCAAGGACAAGATCTGGAACACCCAGGAGGTGGTGATCGGCGGCTGGCGCCGAGGTGAGGGCGGCCGATCAAGTGGCATCGGCGCATTGATGCTCGGCATCCCCGCCGAAGGGGGACTGCAATTCGTCGGTCGTGTCGGCACGGGATTCACCGAGAAAGATCTGACGAAGCTCAAGGGCATCCTCAAGCCGCTGGAAACCGACGACTCACCGTTCAACGCACCACTTTCCAAGCTCGACGCCAGGGGCGTCACATTCGTCCGGCCCGAGCTGGTCGGCGAAGTGCGGTACAGCGAACGGACATCCGATGACAGGTTGCGCCAACCGAGCTGGCGCGGCCTGCGCGCGGACAAGGAGCCCGACGAGGTCGTTTGGGAGAAATCCCGCTAGACGGACCCCGTCGTTGAACGTCATGGCCTCGCGCCCCGTGTCTTCAGCGAAACAACGAATGCCCCGCTTGCGATGTCTTTGCTGGGTACGTTGTGGAGCGAAATGTCCACATTTCAGAAATATCCGCATTTCACCGGAGGACGATAGGTAGATGGCGAGCGAGATAGCGGCCGAACTGGCAGCCGCCGGGTTCGACGACGCCGTCGAAGTTGGCCGGGGCGGCAGCGGAGTCGTCTATCGCTGCTTCCAGAAGTCTCTCGGGCGCAGTGTTGCTATCAAGGTGCTTGCGTCCGGTCTCGACGATGCCGACCGGGAACGTTTTCTGCGTGAGGGCTACGCGATGGGAGCGCTTTCGGGCCACCCGAACATCGTGAACATCCTTCAGGTCGGTGTCACCGAAAGCGGTCGGCCGTTCATCGTGATGCCCTATCACGCCGTGGGCTCGCTCGCGGAGCGGCTGCGCCGAGAGGGTCGCATCGGGTGGCCTGAGGCGTTACGCATGGGCGTGAAATTGTGTGGCGCGCTTGAGACCGCACATCGCACAGGCACTTTGCACCGCGATATCAAACCCGCCAACGTGCTTTTCAACGAATACCGTGAACCGCAACTGAGCGACTTCGGCACCGCGCGAATCGCCGGTGGATACAAGACGGTGACCGGATTCTTCACGGGCACCCTCTCATACACGGCGCCCGAAGTGCTCGCCGGTAATCCGCCGACGGTGGTGGCCGATGTGTATTCCCTCGGCGCGACGCTTTACGCGCTGATCGCCGGTGGGCCGCCGCACGAGCGCAAGGCCGACGAGGATCTGATCGCGCACTACCTGCGCATCACGTCGACGCCGGTACCGGATCTGCGTCCGCACGGAATCCCCACGGATGTATGCGCTGCGATCGAAAAGGCGATGTCTCGCGAACCCGGCGATCGGCAGGCGTCGGTCGCCGAATTCGGCCACGAGCTGCAATTGGCGCAGCGCCACAACGGGTTGACAGCGGATCCGATGGCGCTCAGCGAACCCGGTGGTGAGCCGGAGCCGACGGGAGGCACCCAAGCGTTACCGCTCTCCGGGGCTCGCACCGAGGCCGAGGTGTCTGAATCCGTTGCCGGCTCGCCGGTCACCCCGAAAGGCTCGATTCCGCCGCTGGACCCCAACATGTTCGCGCACACGGCGTCGGTCAGTCAGGGGAGTGTGCCGTGGCAAGTCCCGCCGCCCCCGCCGGTTGCCCCGCCCCCACAGCCCGATCCCGGACCCTCGGCGACGCCGGGAAACCGAGATCGGAAGAAGCTTCTGATCGCGTGCGCCGCCGCTGTGGCCGCGGTGCTCTTGGTGATCGGCGGCGTCTTCGTCGTCACGTCCTCGCGCGACAAAGACGGCGGCGCAGGCCAGGCCGCCCCAAGACCACCGGCCGTCGAGATGCACCCGGGATGGGAGCCGATCGCGGATGCGCGCGTTGCCCGCGACGCGGTGGCGGCCACCGAGGCCGACGGCACCATCTGGGTCTTCGGCGGCATGGCCGCCGGCAACCGTGTGAGCGGGGACCACGAGGGCTTTGACCCCGCCATCGACAGCTGGAAGGGCGGCGAGGATCTACCCGTTCCGGTGCAGCGCGCAATGGCAGTGACATGGGAGGAAACCCCGGTCGTACTCGGCGGTTGGCGCACCGATGGCACGAATCAGAGGGTGGCTACGGACAAGGTGTGGCGGGTCGTCAACAGTCGCTGGGTGGAGTTGCCGCCACTGTTGCAGCCTCGGGCGGCAGGGGCAGCAGCCGTCGTGGGCGACCTCCTCATCGTCACCGGTGGTGTGGACGCCGCCGGCAGGCTACTGAACACCACCGAGATATACGACGGCACCGGATGGAAGCTCGGCGCCCCAATGCCGACTCCGCGTCAGCTCTCGGGTGCGGCGTCCGACGGAAAGCTCGTTTACACGGTCGGCGGCACCGACGGCACCTCGGACGTGACGGCTGTCGAAGCGTACGACCCCGTCGGGGACACCTGGACGACGATGCCCGCACTTCCGGAGGGGCGCAGCGACTTCGGCGTGGCCATCACCGACGCCCGGTTGGTGGCGGTCGGCGGTGTGTCGTCGGGGCAGGTCCTCAAGAGCGTGGCAGCACTCGACTTGACCACGGCAACCTGGACCGCCCTGCCGGACCTGGCGGCGAGGCGCCACGGCTTGGCGGTCGCGGCTGTGGGAAAGACCGTCTACGCGATAGGCGGGTCGACGAGTGCCGCAGGCAACCAGCTCACATCGTCTGCCGAAGCGCTGAAGCTCGCACCACGCAAGCCGCAGCCGGCAGCCGAATGGCGGTCATTGCCGGATGCGCCGACTCCGAGGTTGATGGCAGCCTCGACCGTGCTCGACGGAAAGATCTTCATCGCAGGCGGCATGCTTGGTCACGACGAAACGCTCGACACCTTCGAGAGCTATGACCCAAAGACCGGGCAGTGGGAGACGCTTCCTTCGCTGCCCATTCCGCTGCACCACGCGACTGCGGCGGCCTACCGCGGCGAGGTGGTGGTCCTCGGAGGTGCAGGCGAGAACGTCGCGGACGCGTCGAACAAGGTCTTCGCCTTCCGAGATGGGAAGTGGGAGGAGTTGCCGAGCCTCCAACACGCCCGGGCTGCGCCGGCAGCAGCTGTCGTCGACGACAAGATCGTTGTCGTCGGAGGGCAGGACGACAAGCAGCTCGTCGCCCAGACCGAGGTGTTCGACGGCGAGTCCTGGACGCCGGCCGCCGATCTGCCGACCCCGCGTGAACATCTGACCGCGGTGTCAGACGGCGTCTACGTGTACGCCCTGGGTGGTCGTGCACTGTCCGCCGACGAGAACTCGGCGGCCTTCGAGCGGTTCGATCCGGAATCCGGTAATTGGGAGAAGCTCACGGACATGCCGACTCCCCGCGGGAGTTATGGCGCCGCGTTCATCGACGGCCGGATCGTCGCCGTCGGTGGCGAGGAACCGACGCGGGTGCTGCCCACGGTCGAGATGTATGACATCTCCACCGGAAAGTGGTCGACGCAAGCGCCGATCAACACGCCGGTGCACGGCCTGGTGGTAGCCGGGGTCGACTTGACCGTGTACTGCATCGGCGGCGCAGACCGGCCCACCCATGAAGGTCCGGTAGCGATCGTCGAGGCGCTCGACTTCACCTAGCTCTCGCTGTCGCGCAGCTGGGCGATCGTGACAGCGCCGCGCCGAAGCGCCTCGTTGGCGAGACGTACCCTGCGGTCCCCCTCGGACGGGATGGCGAACTTGTCGTACAGATTCTGCAGGTGCTGTTTGACGGCTGCCTCGGTCACGAACAGTTCGCCCGCCATCCGCCGGACCGAAGCCGGCTCGGGAAACATGTCGTCGGAGACCAGTGGCCGGCACAACACCATGAGCACGTCGACCTCGCGCCTGGTCAGCCTCGGCGGCAGCTGGGCGGCGTCGGGGACGATCGTCGCCTCTTCAGCCGGATCGCCGGATTGCCTCGCCTCCAGGTACACCAACCGCGACTTGCCGATGCGGACCTCGTCGCCGGAACGCAAGACCCGCTCCGCCGCGAGCTTGTCGCCGTTGACGAACGTGCCGTTGCGACTCCCCACATCGCGTATCGACCAGGCGGAACCGTGGTTCTCCAAGATTGCGTGCAGGCGGGAGACGGTGGGGTCGTGTTCGAGCGCCACCGTATTGGCTGAGGCCTTGCCGAGGGTCACCCGTACACCGGTCAACGGGACCAACTCCCGTCCTGACGGCTTGAAGACTTCCAAGTGGGAAGACATGCAGACCTCCTGTCAGGGGCAATTTTCACCCAGAGAGGCAGTCTCTGGTCTTCGAACGCGCCGCTCGCATGCTTATTGGGGCGAATTGGTCAGGTTTTCGCACTCAGCGGATAGGGTTTCGATCCGCGTCTCACATCTTGGAGATGACCTTCTCGGCGTACTTCTCGATGGCACGGAGTTTGTTCTCCAGCGGTTCGGGGTCGGGCCCCACGGCGTACGGCATCCGGAAGCCGACCATGATGTTGGTCACGCCCCGGTCCTCGAGCCGTTTGATGCCGTCCGGCTTGTACGCGTCGAGCGACTGGGCGTGGATCTCGAACGGGCCCGTTCGGCCCTCCTGCTCGCGAAGTTCGTTGAGCCGCTTGATGTATCGATCGAGCGCCTCAGGATCGCCGAGGTCGCCACCGCCGTGCATCCAGCCGTCGTTGCGTGCCGCCCGCCGCAAAGCGGCCTCGGCGTGCCCGCCGATGAGGATCGGGATCGGGCTGCTGGGCGCCGGCGACATCTTCGTCTTCGGGATGTCGTAGAACTCGCCGTGGTACTCGAAGTACTCGCCGGTGGTCAGGCCCTTCACGATCTCGATGCACTCGTCCATCCGCTTGCCACGCCTGGCGAACGGCACATCCATCAGTTCGTAGTCCTCGGGCCACGGGCTGGTGCCCACGCCGAGGGCGAGCCGGTTGTCGAACATCGCGGCCAGTGAGCCGGCCTGCTTGGCCACCAGCGCGGGCGGTCGAATCGGAAGCTTGAGGACGTACATGTCGAACCGCAGCGTGGTCGTGGCCGCGGCCAGTGCGCTGGCCAGAACGAAGGCCTCGACGATCTCCTTGCCGTCGAGGAACTCGCGGTTCCCATCGGGGGTGTACGGATACTTCGAGTCCGACTCGTACGGGTAGGCGACGCTGTCGGCGATCGTCATCGCATGGAAACCCGCGGCCTCGGCAGCTTGAGCAAGGGGGATGTAGTACTTCGGGTGGGTCAGTGATTCCGCATAGGTGAAGCGCACCCGGCAATACTAGAACGTGTTCTAGTCACTGGTTTAACGATTGGTGCTCCGGGAACATAACCGCGATGAGCACGGCCAAGTCTCTATACAAGCCTCTTTCCCTGGTAAGCAGCGTCCTCGGCGGATTATTGGCGGGCAAGATCTTCACCGAGGTCTGGCAGCGAATCAACCCGTCGGACGAGGAGCCTCCGGAGCCCGAGGACCTGAACCGGTCTACTCGGGAAGCCTTTGTCGCTGCGGCGCTTCAGGGTTTGATCGTCGGACTCGTTCGTGCGGCCCTCGCGCGTGGGCAAGCGAAGGGCTTCCAAGCTCTGGCCCACGAAGATCCGAAATAACGCCAACCGGCATCATCGGGTAGGTGTCGACGCCACATTCCACCGACCGAGGTTGGCTGACCCGCAATGTCCGGGTGCTCTCCGCGGTGTCGTTCCTTCAGGACACCGCCAGCGAGCTGCTCTACCCGCTGCTCCCGATCTACCTCACGTCGGTCCTCGGTGCGCCCGCCGCGGTGGTCGGAGCCGTCGAAGGCGCGGCCGAAGGTGCGGCCTCGCTGACGAAGTTGGCCGCGGGCCCCCTCGGTGATCGCTTCGCGCGCCGCCCGCTGATCGCCACCGGCTACGGGATGGCAGCCCTGGGCAAGGTGATGGTGGCGGCGGCGACTGCCTGGCCCGGAGTGCTCGCGGGTCGGGTGGTCGACCGGTTGGGCAAGGGAGTGCGCGGCGCGCCCCGCGATGCACTGCTCGTTGCGGACATCGACGAGGCGGCGCGTGGACGGGTGTTCGGGTTCCATCGCGCGATGGACACCTTCGGTGCCGTGGTCGGACCGTTGCTCGGCTTGGCCGGATACGAGTTGCTCGACCATCAGATCGCACCGTTGCTGTGGGTGGCTGTCGTGCCCGCCGTCTTGAGCGTGGCGCTGGTGTTTCTGGTTCGCGAGAAGCGCCCGCAGCAGTCGAGTGCCGCCCGACGCGCGGTCTTCTCCCGGGTCAAGGATTTGCCCCGCCGGTATTGGCGGGTGACCGCGGTCGTCGTGACGTTCGGGTTGGTGAACTTTCCCGACGCGCTGCTCTTGTTGCGGCTCAACGAGATCGGCTTCTCGGTCGTCGAGGTGATATTGGCTTACGTCGGCTACAACGCGGTGTATGCGCTGTCGAGCTATCCGGCGGGCCTGGTCGCCGACCGGATCGGCAAGCCGGCCGTTTTCGGCATCGGCCTGGTGTTCTTCGCCGTCGGGTACACGGGTTTGGGATTGACCACGGACGTCGTGACCGCCTGGCTCCTGATCGGTGTGTACGGAGTGTTCACCGGATGCACGGATGGCGTTGGAAAAGCATGGGTTTCGTCACTCGTCGGCATGGACCTGCAGGGCAGCGCGCAGGGCGTGTTCCAAGGGCTCAGTGGCTTCGCGGTGATGGCCGCGGGACTGTGGGCCGGGTTCGCATGGGGTGCGGACGGTCGGATTCCGCTGTTGGTCTCCGGAATCGCGGGTGGCGTCGTGGCGATCGTGGTGCTCGCGATCGCGGCGGGCGGGCGCTACCGGACTGTGACGTCGACTTCGAGGTCGTCGAGCGCGAATGGTGGCGCGCCCACGCCGGCCACCGAATAGCCGCCCTGCGGCGTGCGCTCGGTGATGCGTGCCTGCGCCTCGGTGTCGCCGACTGCCAAAGTCACGTGCTGCGGTAGCTTGGCGCCGTCGGGGAGGACTTCGAAAACCGTTCCCTGCCAATGGTATCGGCCGTCGATCGGGTCGAGGTGGCCGGACAATCGCACCCGCACCGTATGCTCGGCGTCGTCGTTGCGGATCGTCGCGGGCCCGTCGTAGATGTCGCTCATCGCGGCGGCAGGAACCCGCTGCGTCGCCACATGCGGCGTGCGATAGGTCCCATCAGCCCGACCTCGTCGAGAAACGCTGCCAGCGGTGCGAACCCGATGATCTGGGTGTCTCGCCGGTGTTGACTGCGTCGTGCGACACGGCGTGCCTGTCGGGCGTCGAGACCGACGCGACGGTAGGGGACCTTATTCGTGAACAGGAACCGGAAGAAGTACCCGCCGAGTCCGTTGACGTTGGCCACGAAGAACTTCGGGGCCCAGCGCATGTGCGGCGTCCGCTTACGCAGGCCGTCGCGGGCGAACTGGATGTGCCGGGCCTCCTCGGTAACGTGAATCCGCATGAGGCGCTGCACCATCGGCTGCAGCTCGGGGTCATCCATCATCTGCCGTTGCAGCGAGTCGAAGATCTCCTCTCCGATCAGGGCGGCCACCCACAGCACCGGGCCCTGGAATGCGAACGGCAGCAGGTTGATGATGAATCGCTGGTAGTACCTCGGCCGTACCGGTTTGGCGCCCACCCGCTCGATCGCCTTGCCGAACATCACCATGTGGCGCGTCTCGTCGCCGAGCTCGGTCAGCTCGTAATGGGTGGCACTGGCTGTCGGGTCCTGATGCATCATCTTGCGCAGCAGTGCTTGGTTGAGGATGTTCTCGAACCAGATCCCCGCAGAGAGGGTGTTCACCAACTCCTCGCGCGACAGTTCGACGCGCTGCTCTCGCGACATCGAATCCCAGATCGGTGTGCCGTAAAGCGACACCGTCTTCGCCGGCAGAAAGAACTTGTCGGGATCCAGCGGTGCGTCCCAGTCGATGTCGACGACGGGCGCGTAGGACTTCTTCACAGAGCCCTTGAGCAGGCGCTCGGCGAACTCTTGGCGAGCGGGTGCAGTCATCAGCGACTCCCTGGTCGTCCTTCGGCGTTGGGGAAAACGTACGTAGCGCGCCGCCAGCATGTCAATACCCCGGGTACCGCATACTTCGGGTAACGAGCCGGGACTGAGTTTGCCTGACCAGGGCCTGGGTACCGGGGGTGTATGGACATTGACGAGGCTGAAAATTCGCAGACAAAAGCCTCGATCCCGACGACCCGCGCAAGCCGGAATCGCCCACCGAGCTCACTCGGCCGTCGTTGCTCTACGCGATACGGAAGGCGGTCCGCGAGTTTCAGCAGGACCAGTGCACTGACCTCGCCGCGGCGTTGACCTACTACGCGGTCTTGTCGGTCTTCCCGGCGCTGGTGGTGGTGGTCTCACTGCTCGGTGTATTTGGGCAAGGGCGGTCGACCGTCGACGCTCTGCTCGACATCGCCGACGACCTTGCTCCCGCGTCTGCCCTCGACGCGTTGCGACCGCCGATCGAGCAACTGGTCAGCTCACCGTCAGCCGGATTCGCGTTGGTTCTGGGTGTCTTGGGTGCGTTGTGGTCGGCATCGGGGTATGTCGGCGCATTCGGCAGGGCCATGAACCGCATCTACGAGATCGACGAGGGCCGCCCGGTGTGGAAGTTGCGGCCGGCGCAGTTGGTGCTGACGCTGGCCGGTCTGCTGATGGCGGGCGCGGTGGTGTTCATGCTCGCGGTGAGCGGTCCGGTGGCTCAAGTCGTTGGCGATGCGATCGGCCTGGGCCAGGTCGCGTTCACCGTATGGAATGTCGCTCGCTGGCCGCTGATTCTGTTGTTCGTCGTTGTCGCGGTGGCGATCCTGTACTACGTCACGCCGAACATCGAACAGCCGAGCTTTCGATGGATCAGCGTCGGTGCGGCGGTAGCCATCCTGGTGTGGATCGTCGCCTCCGTGCTATTTGGCTTCTACGTCGCGAACTTCGGGAGCTACAACAAAACGTATGGCGCGCTGGCCGGTGTCATCGTGTTCCTGTTGTGGTTGTGGATCACCAATCTCGCCCTGCTGTTCGGTGCCGAGGTGGACTCGGAGATCGAGCGCGGTCGCCAGCTGCAGGCCGGTCTCCCTGCCGAGCGCGAGTTGCAATTGCCGCCCAAGGACACCCACAACATCCGGAAGGAAGAAGCCGCCGAGGAAAAGGACATGGAACGGGCTAAGCGCCTGCGCTTGACGCGCGGCAGAAAGCACTAAGCGCATACTCGCGGGCGTGACCCGTCGAATTCACGTCATCGGCATCGGCGCGGGCGATCCGGACTATGTGACGGCCCAGGCCGTCGACGCGCTCAACGACACCCAGGTGTTCTTCGCGATGGACAAGGGCGACACCAAAGACGAGTTGGTGGCGCTGCGTCGGCTGATCTGCGAGCGGTTCATCCGCGAGCCCGGCTACCGGTTCGTCGAGTTGCCCGACCCGCCACGCAGCAGGGCCGTCTCGGACAGTCCGGCCTACCGGCAAGCCGTCTCCGACTGGCACGCTGCGCGCGCCCGCGTCTGGGCCGAGGCGATCTCGTCAGAACTCGGAGGAGATGATGTCGGCGCGTTTCTGGCGTGGGGCGACCCGTCGCTGTACGACAGCACGCTGCGGATCCTGGACCGCGTCGCCGAGCACATCGACATCGACTACGACGTCATTCCCGGTATCACCGCGATCCAGGCGTTGACGGCTCGACATCGCATCCCGCTCAACGATGTTGGCGAGCCCGTGCTCATCACCACCGGACGGCAGCTGCGCGAGAACGGGTTGACCGGCAGTGCGGTCGTGATGCTCGACGCCGACTGCTCATTCCAGGGCTGCCCGCCCGACACTCGCATCTGGTGGGGCGCTTACGTCGGCACGCCCGACGAGTTGCTGTTCTGTGGCACGGTCGGCGAGGTCGGAGCGCGGATTGCCGCGGCGCGCGCGCAGGCCCGTACCCGGCACGGCTGGATCATGGACACCTACCTACTGCGTTCGGCAGACTAGCCGCATGGGAGCCTTCCTGCTGCGTGCCGTGTTGACGGGCATCGCCCTCTGGGTGGTCACGTTGATCGTTCCCGGCATCAGCTTCGTCGGCGCCGATTCCACGCTGCAGGAGATCGGGATCATCTTCGTCGTCGCAGTGATTTTCGGTCTGGTCAACGCGATCATCAAACCGATCGTGCAATTCATCTCGATCCCGCTCTACATCCTGACGCTCGGCCTGATCCACATCGTCATCAATGCGCTGATGCTCATGCTCACGTCGTGGATAACCGAGAACACGACCCACTGGGGTTTGTTCATCGACGATTTCTGGTGGACCGCGATCTGGGCCGCGATCGTCCTGTCGATCGTGAGCTGGGTGTTGTCGCTGATCGTCGGGGACGCCGAGCGTCACGTGCGCACCTGAGCGGCAGAGGAGGACACATGCCCGAACTGCCCGAGGTCGAAGCGCTCGCCGATCACCTGCGTCGCCACGCAGTCGGGCTGACCATCGGCCGCATCGACGTATCGGCGTTCTCGGTGCTCAAGACGTTCGACCCGGCGATCTCGGTGCTGCACGGCCAGACCGTCACGGGCGCCAACCGATGGGGCAAATACCTGGGCGTGCAGTCCGGCGAGCTTCACCTGATCACCCACCTGTCCCGGGCCGGCTGGCTGCGCTGGTCGGACAAGCTCGCGGCGGCACCGCTGAAGCCCGGCAAGGGGCCGATCGCGCTGCGTGTCCACCTCGGAAAGCCCGGGGAGGCTCCAGGATTCGACCTCACCGAGGCCGGCACGCAGAAGCGGCTGGCAGTCTGGCTCGTCGACGATCCGGCCAAGGTGCCGGGCATCGCCGCGCTCGGTCCCGACGCGCTGTCGCTGGGACCGGATGAACTCGCCGGCGTGCTCACCGGAAACACCGGGCGCATCAAGACGGTCATCACCGACCAAAAGGTGATCGCCGGTATCGGCAACGCCTACAGCGACGAGATCCTGCATGTCGCGAAGATCTCGCCTTTTGCGACGGCGGGCAAGCTCACCGATGCGCAGCTGGCCGCCCTGCACGACGCGATGATGTCGGTCGTGACCGACGCGGTCAGCCGATCCGTGGGTCAGGGCGCGGCGACGCTGAAGGGGGAGAAGCGCTCTGGGCTGCGTGTCCATGCGCGGACCGGCCTGCCCTGCCCGGTGTGCGGGGATACGGTGCGCGAGGTGTCCTTCGCCGACAAGTCCTTCCAGTACTGCCCGACGTGCCAGACGGGCGGCAAGATACTGGCGGACCGGCGAATGTCGCGGCTGCTCAAGTAGGTTGGCAGTACGACTTCGTGGCCGACGTCAGCGCTTGCTGATAAAGCCCGTCGAGTCGACGTGCGGCGACCACCGCGGCCATCGCATCCGACAGATCCTGCGCGCAACCCTGGCTGTGCAACGAATTCCAGTGCAGTGCAATCTCTTCGACCAGCTCCTTGTTCAATCCGTCTATCTGCAACCGGGATTCGGACAGGTCCGGTGCGTACGTCGGGGCGGTGGCTGCGTCGAATTTCCACTGGCCGAAGCGCGTGTACTCGACACCCTCCGTCGCCGCGATCTGGTCGGTGAAGACGACCCGCACATACTGCGGATCGATCCCCCTGGCGGTTGCGTCGGCAGCCACGGCGTCGAGAACCTGGTCGGCCCGCGCCTTGTCGGTGATGGATCCGCCGTTGATCCACTTGAACGCCGCGATCGGATCGGCGGTGGCCAGCCGCTGAGCCGCGGTGTCCACCAGCTGCTCGAAGGGCAAGTACGGCGGCTGGGCTGCGGCGGTGGCAGGAAGACACAGCTGGCCGAGCAGCAGGACGGCGCCCGCCAGGAGCGCACTTCGATTACGGGTCATCCCGCCATCATGCTTAAGCTATGCCGGTGACTCGGCAGAAAATCCTGATCACCGGAGCCAGTTCTGGATTGGGTGAGGGCATGGCCCGCGCGTTTGCGGCCAAAGGCCGTGACCTCGCGTTGTGCGCCCGACGCCTCGACCGGCTCGACGAATTGAAGGCAGAACTGCTCGAGCGTCATCCCGGCATCGCGGTGGCCGTGGCCGCGCTCGACGTCAACGACCACGAGCAGGTGCCCAAGGTCTTCGCCGAACTCTCCGACGAGTTGGGTGGCATCGACCGCGTCGTCGTCAACGCAGGCATCGGCAAGGGCGCTCCGCTCGGATCCGGCAAGTTGTGGGCCAACAAGGCCACCATCGAGACGAATCTCGTTGCGGCGCTTGTGCAGATCGAAACAGCGATAGAGATGTTCAAAGCCTCCGGCGGCGGGCATCTGGTGCTGGTTTCATCGGTGCTCGGGAACAAGGGTGTGCCGGGAGTGAAGGCGGCCTACGCGGCGAGCAAGGCCGGTGTGTCGTCGCTCGGAGAGTCGCTGCGTGCCGAATACCTGAATGGTCCGATCAAGGTGACCACGCTGGAGCCGGGATACATCGAATCCGAGATGACGGCGGCCTCGGCGTCAACGTTATTGATGGTGGACAACGAGACCGGGGTCAAGGCGATGGTCGATGCGATGGAGCGCGAGGCGGGCCGGGCCGCCGTCCCGTGGTGGCCGTGGGCACCACTGGTGCAGCTGATGCGGATCCTGCCTCCACGCCTGGCGAAACGGTTTGCTTAGCAGCGCTTCATGTTTAACCGTTCTGTGATCGTGGTAGCCGAAACACATGAACGCGAAAATGATCAAGATGACGCCTCTCCTGTTCGCGGGTGCTGTGGCCGCTGCGATCGCCGCTGCGCCCATCGCCGCTGCTCAGCCGGCGCCACCCCCGCCCTGCGTTAACGCCGATGGCTCGCCATGTAGCTCCTTGGGCAATGTCAACGCCGGACCCGGCGGTGGCGCGAATGTGAACATTCCAGGTGGCCCGGTCGGCACCGCTGACGGTGGCGGTGCTTCTGGCGTAATCCCTAACGGTCCTGGTGGTTCTGCAGATCTGGGTGGCGCCAGCGGATCGCTGTCGCCGGTCGGTCCCGGTGGTACGGCTGGTCCCGGCGGAGCCGCCGGCTGCCTCCCGAATGTTGGGTGCATCAACATCCCTGCGCCGTAACACCTGCTGCGGTTTCGGCGCGCTAATCCACGGTCAGCGACGGCAAGCGCGCCGAAATCGCTACGCAGTGCGGCCGCGCTCGGTGCGATAGTGCCGCACCAGCGCGTCTGTGGAGGAGTCCGACTGCTCTGGGGGCGAGCCGTCGGCGGTGATCACCGGCAGCAGCGCCTTGGCCTGGGTCTTGCCCAGTTCCACACCCCACTGGTCGAACGAGTCGATGCCCCAGATGACGCCCTCGGTGAACACCTGGTGCTCGTAGAGGGCGATCAACTGACCCAGCGCCGACGGTGTCAACTTGGTGGCCAAGATCGATGTGCTGGGCCGGTTACCCGGCATCACCTTGTGCGGGACGACTTGCGGCGGCGTGCCGTCTGCGGCGATCTCCTCGGCGGTCTTGCCGAACGCCAGCACCTGGGTTTGGGCGAAGAAGTTGCTCATCAGCAGGTCGTGCATGCTGCCGGTGCCGTCGGCCGTCGCCAAATCGTCGGTCGGCTGGGAGAACCCCAGGAAATCGGCGGGCACCAACCGGGTGCCCTGATGCAGCAATTGGTAGAACGCATGCTGGCCGTTCGTTCCGGGTTCCCCCCAAAAGATCTCGCCGGTGCTCGTCGTCACCGGTGAGCCGTCGGCGTGCACGGACTTGCCGTTGGATTCCATCGTCAGCTGCTGCAGGTACGCCGCGAACCGCGCCAGATCGTTCGAATACGGCAGCACCGCACGGGTTTCCGCGCCGAAGAACTCGTTGTACCAGAGCCCGATCAGGCCGAGCAGGGCCGGCGCGTTGGCCTCCAGCGGTGCCGTGCGGAAATGTTCGTCGACGACGTGGAACCCGGAAAGGAATTCCGCGAACCGCTCACGGCCGATCACCGCCATCACCGAGAGACCGATTGCGCTGTCGACGGAGTAGCGGCCGCCGACCCAATCCCAGAAACCGAACATGTTCTCGGTGTTGATGCCGAAGTCGTCGACGAGCTTCTTGTTCGTCGACACCGCCACGAAGTGCTTGGACACGGCGGCGTCGCCGAGCACGTCGGTGAGCCAACGACGCGCGGCAGTCGCGTTGGTCAACGTCTCCAGCGTCGAGAACGTCTTGGACGCCACGATGAAAAGCGTTGTCGCGGGGTCGAGTCCGTCGAGCTTGGCCACCAGGTCGGCGGGATCGACATTGGACACGAACCGCGCCGAGATACCCGCGTCGGCGTAGTGGCGCAGGCCGAGGGTGACCATTGCCGGACCGAGATCCGAACCGCCGATGCCGATGTTGACGACCGTCGTGATGCGCTCACCCGTCTCGCCGGTCCACTCACCGCTACGCAGCCGATCGGTGAAGTCGCCCATCTTGTCGAGCACCGTGTGGACGTCGGAGACGACGTTCTGGCCGTCGACGGAGAGCTCGGCACCGCGTGGCAACCGCAGCGCAGTATGCAGTACCGCGCGATCCTCTGAGGTGTTGATGTGCACGCCGGAGAACATCGCGTCGCGGCGCTGCTCCAAGCCTGCCGCGCGGGCGAGGTCGACCAGCAGTTTGAGGGTTTCGCGGTTGACGCGATGCTTGCTGTAGTCGATGTAGAGATCGCCGACCGTCAGCGCCAGTTCCGTCCCGCGGGCCGGGTCTTCGTCGAAGAACTCGCGCAGGTGTTTCTGGCCGATCTGGTCGTGGTGCCGCTGCAACGCCTGCCACGCATCAGTCGTGGTGATGTCGGATATCTGCTGAGTGTTGGCGGTCATGTAACCGACATTAATGCGGCCAAATGGCCAAAGGTGTAAGAGAGAGTTATGGATACCGCGAAGCTGCTGTCGTCTGTGCCAACCGGCTTGTGGATCGGGGGCGAGGAACGCAAGGGCTCCTCGACATTTGACGTGCTCGACCCGTCAGACGACCAGGTGCTGACCTCGGTTGCCAACGCGACGCCTGACGACGCCGTCGCCGCCCTGGATGCGGCGTGTGCCGTACAGGGCGACTGGGCGGCCACCCCGCCCCGCGAGCGCGGCGAAATCCTGCGTTCGGTGTTCGAGAAGATCACCGACCGCGCCGAAGACCTCGCCACGTTGATGACCCTGGAGATGGGCAAGGTTCTTCCGGAGAGCATGGGTGAGGTCAAGTACGGCTCGGAGTTCTTCCGCTGGTTCGCCGAGGAGGCGGTGCGCATCGCGGGCCGCTTCACGCCAAGCCCTGCGGGCACCGGCCGCATCCTCGTCACGAAACAGCCGGTGGGGCCGTGCTACGCGATCACGCCGTGGAACTTCCCGCTGGCCATGGGGACCCGCAAGATCGGTCCGGCATTCGCGGCCGGCTGCACGATGATCGTCAAACCGGCGCAGGAGACGCCGCTGACGATGCTGCTGCTCGCCAAACTGATGGACGAGGCCGGCCTGCCGAAGGGCGTGCTGTCGGTGCTGCCGACGAGCAGCCCAGGCCCGGTCACCGAGGCCCTGATCAACGACGGCCGCCTTCGCAAGCTGACGTTCACCGGATCCACCGGCGTCGGGAAGGCACTGGTGAAGCAGTCGGCCGACAAACTGTTGCGCACGTCGATGGAGCTCGGCGGCAATGCGCCGTTCATCGTGTTCGACGACGCCGACGTGGATGCCGCCGTCGACGGCGCGATCCTGGCCAAGATGCGCAACGGTGGCGAGGCGTGCACCGCGGCGAACCGCTTCCACGTCGCCAACTCGGTGCGCGAGGAGTTCACCGACAAGCTGGTCAAGCGGATGAGCGAGTTCACGCTCGGCAAGGGCACCGACGAGTCGGCGACGCTGGGCCCGCTCATCAACGCCAAGCAGGTCGCCACCGTCGAGGATCTGGTGTCCGACGCGGTGTCGCGCGGCGCGACGGTCGCCGTCGGCGGTGTCGCCCCCGGCGGTCCGGGCAACTTTTATCCCGCGACGGTGCTGGCCGACGTGCCCGCCGACGCGCGCATCCTCAAGGAGGAGGTGTTCGGGCCCGTCGCGCCGATCACCGGCTTCGACACCGAGGAGCAGGGTGTCGCCGCTGCCAACGACACCGAATACGGGCTGGCGGCCTACGTCTACACCCAGTCGCTGGACCGCGCGCTGCGCGTCGCCGAAGGCATCCAGTCGGGCATGGTCGGCATCAACCGCGGCGTGATCTCCGACCCGGCCGCGCCATTCGGTGGCGTCAAGGAATCCGGGTTCGGCCGTGAGGGCGGTTCCGAAGGCATCGAGGAGTACCTCGACGTCAAGTACATCGCGCTGACGAAGTAGGTCACCTTCCCTCGCGAGCAGGGCCCACACCGGAGGTAGGGGAACGCAAACTCGCACCGACACGCCGTCGCTAATGCGATTCTGCGTCTGCTCGCGCGGGCAAGATTTCGGCAGTGCGCACTGCTGATCGACGACGGGGCATCCCCGCGTTGGACGGCATCCGCGCCGTTGCGGTCGCCCTGGTGCTGGCCGACCACGGCGGCATCCCCGGGCTCTCGGGCGGCTTCCTCGGCGTCGATGTGTTCTTCGTCCTCAGCGGATTTCTGATCACCTCGTTGCTGCTCGACGAACACCGACGTACCGCGCAGATCCGGCTCGGCGATTTCTGGATCAGGCGTGCCCGCCGGTTGCTGCCCGCGCTGCTCGTGATGGTCCTCGCGGTGGTGGCGGCCCGCGAACTGTTCTCGCCCGAAGCCACGGCATCACTGCGGGACGACGCCGTCGCCTCGTTCTTCTGGATGTCCAACTGGGCCTTCGTCGCCCAGCGCGCCGACTACTTCGCGCAGGGCGCTCCGCCGTCGCCGCTGCAGCACACGTGGTCGCTTGCGGTCGAGGAGCAGTACTACCTGATCTGGCCGCTGCTGCTGATCGCGGTCGCCGCGATGTTCTGGGCCCGACTGCGACTGGCCGTGTTCGTGCTCGCGACCGTCGGCGTGATCGCCTCGGCGACAGCGGCGATCGTGCTCACCACCGACTCGACGTTGAACCGGATCTACTTCGGCAGCGACAGCCGCGCGCAGGCGTTGCTGGTCGGGGCCGCGGCGGCCGCGTTGCTGGTGCGGGACTGGTCGGTGCTCAACGACGGCGGCACGCTGATCCGGACGCGCTGGGGCCACATCGTCGCGCGGATTCTGCCGTTCATCGGCCTGGCGGTGCTGGCCGCGGCGGCACACTACGCGACCGGCAGCGTCAGCGATTTCCGTCGGCGGTCTGCTGATCGTGGTGGCGATCGCGGCTGTGCTCGTCGTGGCACCCGTGGCATTGGAGCAGGAGGGACCCGTCGCACGCGTCCTGGCGTGGCGGCCGCTGGTGTGGCTCGGCGCCATCTCCTACGGCGTGTATCTCTGGCACTGGCCGATCTTCTTGGCGCTCAACGGCGAACGCACGGGACTCACGGGCTGGCCGCTGTTCATGCTGCGCTGCGCGACGACCGTGGCGCTGGCCGCGGCGTCGTGGTGGCTGCTGGAGCAGCCGATCCGGCGGTGGCGCCCGATGTTCGTGCCGATGCTGCCGCTGGCGGGTGCGACCGTCGCGACCGCCGCGGTGGTGACGATGACGGTGCTGCCGATGGGCGTGAAACCCGACGTGGCGCAGGGGCCGGCGATCGATTCCGCTGCGCTGGTCGGGCCGGAAGTGCCCGTCGAGGTTCGCAAACCGTCGGCGCACGACCCCGGCACCCGGACCGTTGCGGTATTCGGCGACTCGGTCGCGTGGACGATGATGCGGTACCTGCCGCCGACGCCGGGACTCGCGTTCACCAACTACACGACAATCGGGTGCGGCATCGCCCGCGGCGGCCCCTACCGGTATGTCGGCCAGACGCTGAACCAGAAGCCCGAATGCGACGCCTGGCCCCGTCGGTGGTCACAGCGCATCAACCACGACCGGCCCGATGTCGTGCTGTTGATCGTCGGCCGCTGGGAGGTCGTCGACCGGATGAACGAGGGCGCCTGGACCAACATCGGCGAAACCGGCTACGAGGACTATCTGCGCGGCGAGCTCAACCGTGCGCTCGACATTCTCGGTTCGACGAGCGCGCAGATCGTCGTCACCACCGAGCCCTACAACCGGCGTGCCGAAAAGCCCGACGGCAGCTTGTATCCCGAAGACGACCCCGACCGCGTCGACGCGTGGAACGCGATGCTGCGCAGCGTCGTCAAGGCCCGTCCGAACGTCACATTGCTCGACCTGAATCGCAAGCTCGGACCGAACGGCGTCTACACCAACCGAATCAACGGTATTCGCGTGCGCAGCGACGGCGTGCACCCGACACCGGAAGCGGTCGAGTGGTTGACGCCGTGGCTGACCGACGCGCTGCGCTAGTGACCGAGGCGGCCGCGGCCCAGGCGCAGCAGCAGCATCGCCAGGTCCTTGCCGTCGGGTCCGAGTTCGCTGTAGCGCTCGATGACCTTCATCTCACGGCTGTGCACCAGACGGGTGCCGCCGGATGCCATCCGCGCCTTGCCGATGAGCTTGGACACTTCGGTGCGGCGTTTCACCGCTGCCAGGATCGTCGCGTCCAACTGGTCGATTTCCTGGCGCAGGTCGTCTATGTCTGGCAACTGTTCGGCTTCGATCGGCTGAATTGTCATGTGATGTGGTCTCCGCATTCTCGTTGTGTGGGGTCTGATCCAATCTGGTTTCGGGCCTCACACGTGAGACGAGCCCCGGATCCAGAAGCGGACCGCGGGGCTCTGTGAAGCAGCTAGACCACGGGCACCGCCGGCCGGTACCCGTAGAAAAATCGTTTTTGCTGCGTGAGCACGCATTGAGTGTGCCATCTAGGGCCGCGCCCGCGCAAAGATGTCGCTGGACAGCGGTAAGTTTGGAGACGACATGTCGATCGCCACCGAATCGGACCAACTCCTCGACGGGCTCAACCCGCAGCAGCGCCAGGCCGTCCTGCACGAAGGCTCGCCGCTGCTGATCGTCGCCGGCGCGGGGTCCGGCAAGACCGCCGTGCTGACCCGCCGCATCGCCTATCTGCTCGCCGCCCGCGAGGTCGGCGTCGGGCAGGTGCTGGCCATCACGTTCACCAACAAGGCGGCCGCCGAGATGCGCGAGCGGGTGGTCAACCTGATCGGCCCGCGCGCTCGGTCCATGTGGGTGTCGACGTTCCACTCCACGTGTGTGCGGATACTGCGCAACCAGGCCTCGCTGCTGCCGGGGCTCAATTCGAACTTCTCGATCTACGACGCGGACGACTCACGGCGGTTGCTGCTGATGATCGGCAAGGACATGGGGCTGGACACCAAGCGATACTCGCCGCGATTGCTGGCCAACGGCATCTCCAACCACAAGAACGAGCTGATCGGTCCCGAGCAGGCGGCGGCTGAGGCGTCAGAGGCCGGCGAGGACCTTCCGCGCATCATCGCCGACGCCTACGGGGAGTATCAACGACGCCTGCGCGGCGCCAACGCGCTCGACTTCGACGACCTCATCGGCGAGACAGTCGCTGTGCTGCAAGCCTTCCCGCAGATCGCGCAGTACTACCGGCGGCGGTTCCGGCACATCCTCGTCGACGAGTACCAGGACACCAACCACGCGCAGTACGTACTGGTGCGCGAGCTGGTCGGCCGGGATACCGAAGACGGGGTGGCCCCGGCCGAGCTGTGCGTCGTCGGCGACGCCGACCAGTCCATCTACGCCTTCCGCGGCGCCACCATCCGCAACATTGAAGACTTCGAACGCGACTTCCCAAATGCCACAACGATTCTGCTGGAACAGAACTACCGCTCGACGCAGAACATCCTGTCGGCCGCCAACTCGGTGATCTCGCGCAACGCCGGCCGCCGCGAGAAGCGGCTGTGGACGGATTCCGGCGAGGGCGAGCTGATCGTCGGCTATGTGGCCGACAACGAGCACGATGAGGCGCGATTCGTTGCGGGGGAAATCGACGCGCTGGCCGACCGCGGCGACATCTCCTACAACGACGTTGCCGTGTTCTACCGCACCAACAACTCTTCGCGCGCCCTGGAGGAGGTCTTCATCCGGGCCGGCATTCCTTACAAAGTCGTTGGCGGCGTTCGCTTTTACGAACGCAGGGAGATCCGCGACATCGTCGCGTACCTGCGCGTGCTCGACAATCCAGGAGACTCGGTCAGCATGCGGCGCATCCTGAACACTCCACGGCGCGGCATCGGCGATCGGGCCGAGGCGTGTGTGGCGGTGTACGCCGAGAACACCGGCGCCAGCTTCAACGATGCGTTGCAGGCGGCCGCCGAGGGCAGGGTACCGATGCTGAACACCCGCTCGGAGAAGTGCATTGCTGGCTTCGTCGAGATGCTCGACGAACTGCGGGGGCGCCTCGACGGTGAACTCGGCGAGCTCGTCGAGGCGGTGCTCGATCGCACCGGCTATCGCACCGAGCTCGAATCGTCGAGCGACCCTCAGGACCTTGCGCGGCTCGACAACCTCAACGAATTGGTCAGCGTCGCACATGAATTCAGCACAGACCTGGCCAATGCGGAGGCGCTCGACGAGCCCGAGGACGAGGACATCCCCGACACCGGGGTGCTCGCGAAGTTCCTGGAGCGGGTGTCGCTGGTCGCCGACGCCGACGAGCTGCCGGAGCACGGCGCGGGTGTGGTGACGATGATGACGCTGCACACCGCCAAGGGACTCGAGTTTCCGGTGGTGTTCGTGACCGGCTGGGAGGACGGCATGTTCCCGCACATGCGGGCACTGGGCGATCCGACCGAGCTGTCGGAGGAGCGACGGCTGGCCTACGTCGGCATCACCCGCGCCCGCCAGCGGCTCTACGTCAGCCGGGCCAAGATCCGCTCATCGTGGGGTCAGCCGATGCTCAATCCGGAATCGCGTTTCCTCAAAGAGATTCCGCAGCATTTGATCGACTGGCGGCGTACGGACCCGGGCCCGTCAATGCCCGCACCGGTGAGCGGAGCGGGCCGATTCGGCACACCGCGCCCGTCGCCGTCGCGTTCCGGTGCCGGCAAGCGGCCGCTGCTCGTGCTCGAGCCGGGCGATCGGGTCAACCACGACAAGTACGGCCTCGGACGCGTGGAGGAGGTCTCCGGCGTCGGTGAATCGGCGATGTCGCTCATCGACTTCGGCAGCTCTGGACGGGTCAAGCTGATGCACAACCACGCTCCCGTGTCCAAGCTCTAGGGCCGGCCCCACCGCCCCGTAGCGGGCAGGAGCGCGACTGCGATCGTGGCCAGCGGCAGCACTGGAATCGCGTATACCACCGGGGGCAGTTTGGCACCGGCCACGAACAGGCTCGAGAAGATCAGCAGCGCGACGACGGCGCCGACGACGATCAGCAGGCGGCTCGCCCGGCGGCGCAGCAGCAGACCGATCAGCCCCGCGATAAGGGCTGCTGCGGAGATGGCGGTCAGAAACGCAACGGCCACGCAGAACAACAAGTCGGATTGCCACCAACCGGTGATCAAGTCGGTGGCGATGACCGCTGTCGCCCAGCCGCTGAGGATGCTCAGGATGGCCGTCGCGATCGCGGTGCGCGGGTTCGGCCAGGGTGTTTTGGGCGTCACCGCGGCGGGTCTGGCGCGCGCTATGTAGCCCGTCTCGGGCTCTGCGTCGTCGGCGGCGGGAAACTCGCCGGTGGGATGGCGGCGGATGATGCTGGTCTGCGGATCCGCGCCGACGGGGATTTCGCCGGTGGGGTGTCGACGGATTATGCGTGCAGAACTCGGGTCGTCGTCGTCACTGGCCACTCAGCCAGACTAATTGGCCGGGGAGAGTCCGCGTTTTGAGAGCCAACCGACCGGGTCGACGCGGTCGGTGCCGTTGAGAAGCACCTCGAAGTGCAGGTGTGGGCCGGTCGAATTTCCGGTGTTGCCCATCTTGGCGATCTGGTCGCCGGCCCATACGCGCTGCCCGATCTCGACCTGCCACGAACTGAGGTGTCCATACAGCGTGACGGTGCCGTCGGAATGCCGCAGCTTGACCCAGTTGCCGTAGCCACCCGTAGGTCCTGCGTCGATGACGACGCCGTCGGAGGCCGCGAGAATCGGGGTGCCAATCGAGTTGGCGATGTCGATGCCGCCGTGCAGCACGCCCCAGCGGTACCCGAAGCCTGACGTCCACGCGCCCCTGGTGGGCATCACGAACATCGGGCGCTGCAGGCGGGCTTCGCGTTCTGCGCGCTCCTGAGCGAAGGCGGAGGCCTTGGTGACCTCCTCGGCGTGCACGGTCGAATCAAACGTCGAAGAGACGGACACGACCTGCATGCCATCGGTCGAACCGGTGATCGCGCCACCGCCGAGGACGTTCTGATCCGCTGCCAGAACGGTGCCCGGAGCTTCCTCCGATGCGTTGGCCATCGTGTACGCGCCTGCCGCGGTTGCGCCGACCGCCATTGCGGCGACCATCAACCGGCCCCTGACAGGCACCTCCTGCTTGCGGTGCGTACCACCGCGGCCGGCGATGGCGATGATGTCGGTCGCGGCGGCGCCGTCGCTGACGTCGGTGTGGCTGTCGCGATAAGCGCGAGATGAACGCCGTTCGTCGCGCGGATCACGAAGAAATTGCGACGGCACAGCCAGTCGCTGCGGTAGCTGGTCGTCGGTGTCGTCTAGGTCGTCGAGCTCGGGAGCGCGGATGACCTGAGCCTCGCGATCGAATGCACTGTTCTGGCATATCTCCAGATCAGCGAGGTCACCGAATTCGTTGAATGGAATGATGTCGGTGATCTCAGTGGCGTATTCGGTTGCGCGAGCGACAATTTGCCGTTTCGTCGATACTCCAGATGGAGACTTGGACGAACGGTGCTGAGCCAACCTGAAATATCCTCTTCTCGCGTCGCCGTGATCAGTTCGTTATCTACCGAGACCTGAGGCACGTTAACCAAATCCCAATGTTGGTGGCAACTCGAGGGAGTATTCCGCCCGTGAATGTGACACGTATCACTGACACCCCGCGGTGAGATCCACCACATGACAGGTGGGCGGTTCTGAGGACTCAACCTCGTGTGGATAAAGTTCCCCCGAGCCCGCCAGCGGTAAACCTTCGACCTCAACGCTCGACAGACAGGGATGTTTCAGAGCCCATGGATCTTTTCGAATACCAAGCCAAAGAGTTGTTCGCCAAGCACAACGTGCCCACCACACCTGGCCGTGTCACCGTCTCCGCCGAAGACGCCAAGGCGATCGCCACCGAGATCGGCAACCCCGTCATGGTCAAGGCGCAGGTGAAGACTGGCGGACGCGGTAAGGCCGGCGGCGTGAAGTACGCCGCGACGCCCGACGATGCCTTCACTCATGCGCAGAACATCCTCGGTCTCGACATCAAGGGCCACATCGTCAAGAAGCTGCTGGTCGCCGAGGCCAGCGACATCGCCGAGGAGTACTACATCTCGTTCCTGCTCGATCGCGCCAACCGCACCTACCTGGCGATGTGCTCGGTCGAGGGCGGCATGGAGATCGAAGAGGTCGCGGCGACCAAGCCCGAGCGGCTCGCCAAGGTGCCCGTCGACGCCGTCAAGGGAGTCGACGAGGCGTTCGCGCGTTCGATCGCCGAACAGGGCCACCTGCCCGCCGAGGTGCTCGACGCCGCCGCAGTGACCATCGCGAAGCTGTGGGAGGTGTTCGTCAAGGAGGACGCGACTCTGGTCGAGGTGAACCCGTTGGTGCGTACTCCCGACGATCAGATCCTCGCGCTGGACGGCAAGGTGACGCTCGACGCCAACGCCGACTTCCGCCAGCCGGGTCACGCGGAGTTCGAGGACCGCGACGCGACCGACCCGCTAGAGCTCAAGGCCAAGGCGCACGACCTCAACTACGTCAAGCTCGACGGTGAGGTCGGCATCATCGGTAACGGTGCCGGCCTGGTGATGTCCACCCTGGACGTGGTGGCCTATGCAGGCGAGAAGCACGGTGGCGTGAAGCCGGCCAACTTCCTCGACATCGGCGGCGGCGCCTCCGCGGAGGTGATGGCCGCCGGTCTCGACGTCATCCTGCATGACCCGCAGGTCAAGAGTGTGTTCGTCAACGTGTTCGGCGGCATCACCGCGTGCGACGCGGTCGCCAATGGCATCGTCAACGCGCTGAAGATCCTCGGCGACGAGGCGAACAAGCCGCTGGTGGTCCGGCTCGACGGCAACAACGTCGACGAGGGCCGCCGCATCCTGGCCGAGGCCAACCACCCGCTGGTGACCGAGGTCGGCACGATGGACGAAGCCGCCGACGTAGCCGCGGCCAAGGCCGCCGAAGCAGCGAAGGTCTGAAAGGACTGACATGGCAATCTTTTTGACAAAGGACAGCAAGGTCATCGTGCAGGGCATCACCGGCGGTGAAGCCACCACGCACACCGCGCGGATGCTCAAGGCCGGGACGCAGATCCTCGGCGGCGTCAACGCCCGCAAGGCCGGGACGACGGTGTCGCACAAGGACAAGGACGACAAGGACATCGAACTGCCGGTGTTCGGCAGTGTCGTCGAGGCGATCGAGAAGACCGGCGCCGACGTGTCGATCATCTTCGTGCCGCCGAAGTTCGCCAAGGACGCCATCATCGAGGCCATCGACGCCGAGATCCCGCTGCTGGTGGTCATCACCGAGGGAATCCCGGTGCAGGACAGCGCATATGCGTGGGCCTACAACGTGGAAAAGGGCAACAAGACCCGGATCATCGGCCCCAACTGTCCGGGCATCATCACCCCCGGCCAGTCGCTGGTCGGCATCACGCCGGCGAACATCAGCGGTCCGGGGCCGATCGGTCTGGTGTCCAAGTCCGGCACGCTGACCTACCAGATGATGTTTGAACTGCGTGATTTCGGCTTCACGACCTCCATCGGTATCGGCGGCGACCCGGTCATCGGCACCACCCACATCGACGCGATCGAGGCCTTCGAGAAGGACCCCGAGACGAAGGTCATCGTGATGATCGGTGAGATCGGCGGTGACGCCGAGGAGCGGGCCGCGGACTTCATCAAGGCCAACGTGTCCAAGCCGGTCGTCGGCTACGTCGCGGGCTTCACCGCGCCCGAAGGCAAGACGATGGGTCACGCCGGTGCGATCGTGTCCGGTTCGTCGGGCACCGCGGCCGCCAAGAAGGAGGCCCTCGAGGCTGCGGGCGTCAAGGTCGGCAAGACCCCGTCGGAGACCGCGCGGCTGGCACGGGAGATCCTGCAGACCCTCTAGTTTCTCTGCGCGCGGCGCCGGTGATATCCGCCGCAGAATTAGGAACACGTTCTAGTTATCGATTAGCCTGACGAATTAACACGCGTCAGGAGGTCTGTAATGGCGGTCGATCCGCGCACGCCGGTATTGGTCGGGGTCGGCCAGTTCACCGAGCGCATCGACGATCCCTCCTATCGGGGCATGTCAGCCGTGGACCTGGCGACGGCCGCGACTCAGGCCGCGCTGGCCGATACCGGCGTAGACGTGGGCACAGTGGCGAGTGCCATCGAGGTGTTCGTCGGACTGCGGCAGTTCGAGATCTGCACACCCATACCGAAGCCGCCGCTGGGGGCGTCGGACAACTATCTGCGGTCGGTTGCCCGGCGGGTCGGTGCGGATCCGGCTCGTGCGGTGCTGGAGCCCATCGGCGGCAATGGACCGCAGAAGCTGGTGACGGAGTTCGCCGGGGCGATTGCCGCAGGCGACATCGAGGTCGCGCTGATCCTCGGCTCCGAGCCGGGCTCCACCGCGAAGTACTTCGCCGGCCGTGACAACAAGCCGGACTTCACTGAGCATGTCGGCGGCCAGCTAGAGGACCGTGGCTACGGCTTCGAGCAGTACATGAGCGAGTACACCGCGACGCACGGGCTCACCGGTGCGCCCGTGCAGTATGGGCTGCTCGACAACGCGCGCCGTGGCCGGCTGGGCCTCAGCGTCGGCGACTACCGCCGAGACATGGCCGAACTCTTCGCGCCGTTCTCGAAAGTCGCTGCCAAGAACCCATTTTCGTCATCACCGGTGGAACGCTCGGTGGACGAACTGATCACGGTCACCGACGAGAACCGGATGATCTGCGATCCGTATCCACGCTTGATGGTGGCCCGCGATCAGGTTAATCAGGGTGCGGCTGCGCTGGTGATGTCGGTGTCCGCTGCGCGCCGCCTCGGCGTGGCCGAGGACAACTGGGTGTACGTGCGTGGCCACGCCGATCAGACCGAGCAGGACCTCTTGGATCGCGTCGACCCGAGTATCAGCGTGTCGGCGAAACAGGCTGTAGCAGAAGCGCTTCGGGTCGCCGGCATCGGTATCGACGACGTGGCGACGTTCGACCTCTACAGCTGCTTCCCGTTCCCAGTCTTTGCCGTCTGCGACGAGTTCGGGCTGACGGCCGACGATCCGCGGGGCCTTACGCTCACCGGCGGTCTGCCGTACTTCGGCGGTCCGGGCAACAGCTACTCGCTACACGGTATCGCCGAGACAGTGATCCAAATGCGGAACAGGCCAGGGGCATTCGGCCTCGTCGGCGCAAACGGCGGTGTCATGAGCAAGTACTCGGTGGGGGTCTACTCGACAGCACCCGCCGATTGGACAGCCAATCGCAGCAAGGCACTGCAGCAGGACATCGCCGCGCTGCCGAAGGTGCCAGTCACGCGAGACGCCAATGGCCCCGCGACCATCGAGACGTACTCGGTGCGCTATGACTGGCCCGTCACCACTGGCGTAATAATCGGTCGCCTCGATGCTGACGACAGCCGGTTCATGGCCCTTACCGAGGACGACGAGCTGGTGGCGTTGATGAGCGAGGGCGACCCGCTCGGGGCGGCGATCACCGTGATGTCGATCGATCACGGCAACCGCGCGTCGCTGCGCTAGACAACGGGCCCATCCCGGATTACACCGCGCACGCCGTCGATTGACAGTGCGTCGGAAGGAAATTCGACCAGCCACCACGTGGCACCGGCGCAACGGTAGGGCGCCGGATCGACGCCGGGCACGAGTGCTGCGACGACATCGAATGAGCCATCGGTTGCGTCGCGCAATGTGGTGACTTCGGCGACGATCTCGGCAAGCTGGTCGGGGCTTTGGAGGTTTACCGGGAAGAAGCCGTCGTATCGCGCCGCCCGCCGCAGCGGCTTGGCCTTTCCCGGGTAGCCGGCGACCCACACCGGTACACCAGGCCGCTGGACCGGCCGCGGCAGGAACTGCATCCCGTCGACCACGTAGTGCTCGCCGTTATGCTGCACGGGTTCACCCGACCAGGCGGCAGCCAGGATCTCGAGTGCCTCGTCGAGCATGGATGCGCGGCGCTTGTCGTCGAGTTCCTCGCCTGTCTTCGAAAGCTCGTGGGCGTAGCCGTCACTGCCGAGTCCTACCCCGAGCGTGAGACGGCCATCGCTGAGCTGGTCCAGCGTCGCGGTCTCTTTGACGACCTTCACCGGCCGGCGTCGTGCGAGAGGAGTCACCATCGGGCCGAGTCGGATGTGGTCGGTGGCGGTGGCGATCGCCGCGAGTGTGATCCACGGATCGGCCAGTTCGCGGATGCCGCGGAACTGAAGGTGATCCCAGACGAAGACGCCGTCCCAGCCGGCCTCCTCCGCTTCGGCGGAAAGACGGGCCATCACCGCAGGGTGGGCGAGCTCGTCGAAGAGCGGCACGAACAGGCCGGAGCGCATGCGGCCAAGACTACGAAACCGCGCAGCAAAAGTGGGGGTTGACCACCCGCCGGCGCCCATGAACAGCGGATCGTGTCTAAACGAGCGCCGCGAGTTTGCCTGCGAGGCGTTCGACGTATGCCCCGACTTCGGCCTCGGACTTGTCGGGCAGACCGAACAGGACCTCGGTGACCCCCAGGTCGGCCCATCGGGCCAGCTTGTCGGGGTCGGGCTTGAAGTCGAGCGCAACGATCTGAGGTGCTCCGTCGCGCCCGGCCGCGGCCCAGGTGTCCTGCAGCAGCTTGACCGGGGCGTCGATGTCGAAGTCACGTGGTGTGGTGATCCAGCCGTCGGCCGACTTCGAGATCCATTTGAAGTTCTTCTCCGTGCCCGCCGCGCCGACGAGTACCGGAATATGTGCCTGCACCGGCTTGGGCCAGGCCCAGCTCGGACCGAAGTTGACGAACTCGCCCTCGTAGGAGGCCTCTTCGTCGGTCCACAAACTCCGCATCGCCTCCAGGTACTCGCGCAGCATGGTGCGCCGTCGGCCCGGCGGCACGTTGTGGTCGGCCAATTCGTCTGTGTTCCAGCCGAATCCGACGCCGAGCGAGACGCGGCCGCCGGAGAGATGATCCAGGGTGGCTATCGACTTCGCGAGCGTGATCGGGTCGTGTTCGACCGGCAGGGCCACGGCAGTGGACAGCCTTACCCGCGAGGTGACCGCGCATGCGGCGCCCAGTGACACCCAGGGATCGAGGGTGCGCATGTAGCGGTCATCGGGCAGTGACTCGTCGCCCGTGGTGGGATGCGCGGCCTCGCGCTTGATCGGGATATGCGTGTGTTCAGGCACGTAGAACGTGGTGAAGCCGTGGTCGTCGGCGAGCTTGGCGGCCGATGCCGGGTCGATACCCCGGTCGCTGGTGAAAAGTACGAGCCCGTAGTCCATACCAGAATTAGAACGTGTTCTAGTCTGAAGGGCAACGGCGGGGTCCCCTCGATGCTCGACGAGCTCGAAATTGTTACGGCTTGTGCGCTATGAAGCAGCACTGCACGCAGGAAAAGTAGAACCCGCCATTCGCGGCCAACTGTTGCTGCTCTGCCCTCCACGCGCGCACCTCTTCGGGGTCCATCCCGGCTTGCTTGGTCACATACGGCGCAATGACGTCCATGAGCGAACCGCCGTATGTTTCGGGATCGAGGTCGATGGTGGCGAAGGCGTGCCCCTCGGCGGTGACGTTGTCGAAGCCGTCAAACTGCAGCTGCCCCATTCCGGAGGCTACTTTCACGCGCGCCCTCGACGCAGAAAAGTTCAGCGCGAGCGTTACCCGCGACGGTCGCGCCGGCCGTTGGTGGGATTGCACGGCATGACGACTGAACGCATCGCCGACCACATCAAATTCGCGTACTGGGTGCCCAATGTCAGCGGTGGCCTGGTCACGAGCGACATCGAGCAGCGCACGGACTGGAACTACGAGTACAACGCCAAGCTGGCCCAGACCGCCGAGAACAACGGATTCGAATACGCCCTGTCCCAGGTCCGCTATGAAGCCAGTTACGGCGCCGAGTATCAGCACGAATCGACCAGCTTCTCGCTCGCGCTGCTGCTGGCTACGCAGCGGCTCAAGGTGATCGCCGCTGTCCATCCGGGCTTGTGGCACCCAGCGGTGCTGGCCAAACTCGGCGCCACCGCCGATCACCTCTCCAACGGCCGCTTCGCGGTGAATGTCGTTTCGGGCTGGTTCAAGGACGAGTTCACCCATCTGGGCGAGCCGTGGCTCGAGCACGACGAACGCTACCGACGCAGCGCGGAGTTCCTCCAGGTACTGCGCAAGATCTGGACCGAGGACGACGTTGAATTCCGCGGCGACTTCTACCGCATCCACGACTTCACGCTGAAGCCCAAGCCGCTCAACACCCCCGAGCGGCCGAATCCCGAGATCTTCCAGGGCGGCAACTCCACGGCCGCGCGGCGCAACGGCGGCCGCTACGCCGACTGGTACTTCTCTAACGGCAAGGACTTCGACGGGGTGACTGAGCAGGTGGTGGAGGTTCGCGACCACGCCCGCAGTGCTAGTCCGGTCGGCCGCGAGGTCCGCGTCGGGCTCAACGGGTTCATCATCGCGCGCGATACGGAGAAAGAGGCGAAGGAGACGCTCCGCGAGATCATCGAGAAGGCCAATCGCCCGGCGGTGGAGGGTTTCCGCGCCGCCGTGCAGCAGGCAGGCAACTCGACGTCGGACCGCCGCGGCATGTGGGCCGACTCGACGTTCGAGGACTTGGTCCAGTACAACGACGGCTTCCGCACGCGGCTGATCGGCACCCCGGAGCAGATCGCGGAACGTGTTGCGGCGTACCGAAAACGCGGGGTCGATTTGATTCTCGGGGGCTTCCTGCACTTCCAGGAGGAGATCGAGCACTTCGGCTCGCGCGTGCTGCCGTTGGTTCGCGAAATCGAGAGATCAGAAGTCGATGCGGGAGGTCGGGCGGCCGAACCCTTGCTGGCGTCGCTCTGACCACGAGTGCGCTAGCGTGGGTTCGAAGCCGTCCAGCACAGGAGAGGTCATGTCGTACCCCCAAGGTCCGCCCGGGAATCCCGGATACCCGTCCGCACACCAGCCGACCACTCAGTTCTCGGCGCCGACCCAGCAGTTCGGCAAGCCTCCGGAGCCCGCGCCGACCGGTCCTGCTGCTCCGAGTCAGCTGCCGACGTATCTGACCATCGCGGTCGTGGTGCTCGGATTGGGTGTGTACCTGTCGAGCTTCGGGCCGCTGTTCACGGCGGGCGCGGACTACTTCGCGCCGACGCTGCTGGATCTCGGTGTGGTCGCCGCGATCGCCGCCGGATTGATCGCAGGCGTCTCGCTGCTGCCGAAGCAGAAGCTCGTGCCTGCGGTGATCGCGGTGCTGTCGGTGCTGGCGTTTCTTCTGGTGATCGCGATTGTGCTGACGGCGCCAGAAGGGGTGTCCATCGACTGGGGTCTCTACCTGATCATCGCGTTCACCATGTTCCAGGCGATCGTCGCGGTGGCGGTGCTGTTGTTCGATGCGGGCGTCATCACCCCGCCGGCGCCGCAGCAGCCCCGGTACGACCAGCAGTACGACCAGCAGTACGGCCAGTACGGCGGCCCCGGCGGGCAGTACTACGGACAAGCTCAGCACGGCGGGCCGCCACCGCAGCAGGGGCTGCCGCAGCGTCCCGGTTATCCGTCGCAGTACGGCGGTTACCCGGGTGGCGGCCCCTCGACCGGCGGATATGGCGGCGGTCAACAGAGCGGTCAACAGGGCGGCCAACAGAGTGGACCCCCGACCCCTCCGACTGGGTTCCCCACCTTCGGCCAGCCGCCTCCGCCGTCGGCGCCGACCACCCAGGCGCAGATGCCGTCGCAATCGGCGGCGTCTTCCACGCAGTCGGGCCCCCCGCCGTCGTAGTCTGAGCCGCGCGTGCGTCATTTCGCGCGCGTGAGCTTGCGCGAGGAGCGGCCTTAGTGGAAAACCGGCCAGTCGGCACACGCCAGGCGCGTGAGCTGCTTCGGGTCGCGTTCGGGCCGTCCATCGTGGCGCTCGGCGTCATTGCGGCAATAGTGCTGCTGCAACTGCTGATCGCCAACAGCGACATGACGGGTGCCCTCGGCGCGACCGCCAGCATGTGGCTGGGTGTGCACCTGGTGCCGATCTCGATCGGCGGCAGCGAGCTTGGCGTGATGCCACTGCTACCCGTGCTCGCAATGGTGTGGGGCACCGCGCGCACGACTGCTGCGGCCACGTCGCCGCAGGGCTCCTGGTTCGTGACGCGATGGGTCGTCGCATCTGCTTTGGGCGGCCCCATGCTGATTGCGGCCATCTCGCTGGCCGTCGTCCACGACGCCGCTTCCGTGCTCACCCAGCTCCAGACGCCGGACGCGCTGCGCGCATTCGGCAGCGTGCTGGCGGTGCACGTGGTCGGCGCGGTGATAGGGGTCGGGTCACGGATCGGCCGACGAGTCCTGACGGACTCGGCCCTGCCTGCTTGGCTGCCCGACGCGTTTCGCGCGGCCAGCGCTGGAGTGCTGGCGCTCCTCGGACTTTCCGGCGTCGTGATGGTCGGCTCGATGATCGTGCACTGGGCGACGATGCACGACCTCTACGGGATCACCGACTCGGTGTTCGGGCAGTTCAGCCTGACGCTGTTGTCCGCGCTGTACATACCCAACGTGCTCGTCGGCACGGCCGCAGTCGCCGTCGGCTCCAGTGCGCACATCGGGTTGGCGACGTTCAGCTCGTTCACCGTGTTCGGTGGCGAGATCCCGGCGCTGCCGGTGCTGGCAGCTGTACCTACGCCGCCGTTGGGCCCGGTCTGGGTGGCGCTGCTGATCGTCGCCGCGGCGTCCGGTGTGGCATTGGGCCAGCAGGCTGCGCGGCAACCGCTGCCCTTGCTGCCCGCAATCGGCAAGCTCGTCGTCGCCGCCGCCATCGCGGCGGCGACCATGGCGGTGCTCGGCTATGCCGGCGGCGGGCGGCTGGGCAACTTCGGTGACGTCGGCGTCGACCAGGCCACCTTCGGGCCGGCCGTCTTCCTGTGGTTCGCCGGCATCGGCGCGCTGACCGTGGCGATGTCGGGTGGTATCTCCCGGCGGGTCAAGGTGCCCGAACCGGAACCGGAGCCAGAACCTGAGTCAGAACCAGAGCCAGAACCTGAGCCAGAACCTGAGCCAGAACCTGAGACGGAGTCGGAGTCGGAGTTGGAGCCGGAGCCAGAGACGGAGGCAGAGCCGGAGTCAGAGGCGGTCGACCTGGACGCCGACCCGCGACCTCCGGCCGAGCCGCTTGGTGTCTTCGACGACCCAGAGGAACACTTCGTTGCCGACGACGACGGCGCGCCCGGCACGACCTCGGACCGGGCGCCCAACACCGACGATTAGGCTGCCAGGCGTGCAGCAACCGCTTCGTGTGCCCCCGAAGGTGCCTGCACGGGTTGTGGTGCTCGCATCGGGCACCGGTTCGCTTTTGCGATCCCTTCTCGACGCCACCGGCGGCGACTACCCGGCCAGGATCGTTGCGGTCGGCGTGGACCGCGACTGCCCGGCCGTCGGCATCGCCGCGTCGGAGTCGGTGCCCAGCTATGCCGTCAGACTGCGCGATCACCCTGACCGCGAGAGCTGGGACGCCGCGATCACCAATGCAACCGCAGTGCAGGAGCCTGACCTAATCGTGGCTGCCGGCTTCATGAAAATTCTTGGGCCCCACTTTCTTTCCCGTTTCATGGGCCGGATCATCAATACCCATCCGGCGCTGCTGCCCGCGTTCCCGGGCGCGCATGCGGTTCCCGAGGCGCTGGAATATGGAGTCAAGGTGACGGGCTGCAGCGTGCACCTCGTCGATGCCGGAACCGATACCGGACCGTTGCTCGCCCAAGAAGCCGTACCCGTACTCGATGATGACGACGAAGCCACCCTGCACGAACGGATCAAGGTCGTCGAACGGCGACTGCTGGTGGACGTGCTGGCCGCGGTGGCCACCCGGGGTGTGACCTGGACCGGACGAAGGGCGAAAATAGGATGACTGACCGCAGGGCTATTCGGCGCGCATTGATCAGTGTGTACGACAAGACCGGTCTCGCCGACCTTGCGCGCGGCCTGCACCAGGCGGGCGTCGACATCGTCTCCACCGGTTCGACCGCCAAAACCATTGCGGACGCAGGTGTTCCGGTCACCTCCGTCGAACAGGTCACTGGGTTTCCCGAGGTGCTCGACGGAAGAGTCAAGACGCTGCACCCGCACGTCCACGCCGGACTGCTCGCCGATCAGCGCAAGCCCGAACATGTATCGGCGCTGGCCAAACTGGGCGTCGCACCATTCGAACTGGTCGTCGTCAACCTCTATCCGTTCACCCAGACCGTCGACTCCGGCGCCGGCGAAGACGAATGTGTCGAGCAGATCGACATTGGCGGTCCGTCGATGGTGCGGGCCGCCGCCAAGAACCACCCCAGCGTCGCAGTGGTCGTCGACCCGCTGGGCTACGACGGTGTGCTCGCCGCGGTGCGCGCCGGTGGGTTCACCCTCGAGGAGCGGAAAAAGCTGGCGTCCTTGGCATTCCGCCATACCGCCGAGTACGACGTCGCGGTCGCGGCGTGGATGTCGTCGGTGCTCGCCGCCGAAGGGGACGCCGCCCCGCCGTCCCTTCCGTTGTGGACCGGCGCGACGTGGCGACGCGAGGCCGTGCTGCGGTACGGCGAGAACCCGCATCAACAGGCAGCGTTGTATCGCAACGACGCGGGGTGGCCGGGACTCGCCCAGGCCCAGCAGCTGCACGGAAAAGAGATGTCCTACAACAACTACACCGATGCCGACGCCGCGTGGCGGGCAGCGTTCGACCATCCGGAGATCTGCGTGGCGATCATCAAACACGCCAATCCGTGCGGAATCGCGATCTCGTCGGTGTCGGTGGCCGATGCCCACCGCAAAGCCCACGAATGCGATCCGCTGTCGGCGTTCGGCGGAGTGATCGCGGCCAACACCGAAGTGACCGTCGAGATGGCCGAGACGGTCGCCGAGATCTTCACCGAGGTGATCATCGCGCCTGCCTACGAGTCGGGCGCGGTGGAAGTGCTTGCGCGCAAGAAGAACATCCGCGTGTTGTTGGCGTCCGAGCCACAGCAGGGTGGCAGCGAGTACCGCCAGATCAGCGGGGGGCTGCTGATTCAGCAGCGCGACGAGTTCACCGCGCCCGGCGACGATTCCGCCAATTGGACACTGGCCACCGGCTCACCCGCGGACCCTGCGACTCTGGCCGACCTGAAGTTCGCCTGGCTGGCGTGCCGCGCGGTGAAGTCGAACGCCATCGTCGTCGCCGCAGACGGCGCCACCGTCGGGGTCGGCATGGGTCAGGTCAATCGGGTCGACGCCGCCAAGCTGGCCGTGCAGAGGGCTGGCGATCGCGTCCGAGGCGCGGTCGCCGCGTCCGACGCCTTCTTTCCGTTCCCCGACGGGCTCGAGGTGCTGACGGATGCCGGTGTGAAGGCCATCGTGCATCCCGGCGGTTCCGTCCGCGACGACGAGGTCACGGCGGCGGCGGCCAAGGCGGGCATCACGCTCTACCTCACCGGCGCCCGCCATTTCGCGCACTGAAGGTTCGGGCGCTACGAATTGCGGATCTTGTCGATCAGCTTCGACTTGGTGAGCGCGGAGTAGCCGGAGATGCCGATCTCCTTGGCGCGTTTCTTCAGCTCGGAGACGGTCCAGTCGTCGTACGAGCCCGACTTCCCGCCCTTGCGGCCCACAGCAGACGTGCCGCGCGCTGCTGCGGCATTGGCGATCCGAGCGGACTTCTGCTTCGAGTTGCCTTCCTCGCGCAGCTCCTCGTACAGCTTCTCGTTCTTGATCGACGGATTCGGCATTGCGAGTGCTCCTTTGTCGGACTTCTGACCGCAGAGTGCCCGTTGGGGAGGCTTTTATTCACTGGTCGAGCGTGCGCAGAATCCGACAGATCAGCCGCGTGTCGACCGGGGACACGCACGGTCGCGACACACGTCGTAGCGTGGAGTGGTGACATCACCTAACAATTTGCCCTCCACGGTTTCAGAGCTGAGGGCCTCCGGTCACGTCGAACGGGGCGTCAAGGCCGAAATTCGGGAGAACCTGCTGGCCGCGCTGGCCGAGGGTCGCGACACGTGGCCGGGCATCCTGGGCTTCGAGGACACCGTGATCCCGCAGCTGGAGCGTGCCCTGATCGCCGGGCATGATGTGGTGCTGCTGGGCGAACGCGGACAGGGTAAGACGCGTCTGTTACGCGCGCTGACCGGTCTGCTCGACGAATGGACCCCCGTCATCGCCGGCTCGGAACTGGGCGAGCATCCGTACTCGCCGATCACGCCCGGGTCCATCCGGCGGGCCGCAGACTCCGGCGACGACCTGCCCATCCAGTGGCGGCATCGCAGCGAGCGGTATACCGAGAAGCTGGCGACCCCGGACACCAGCGTGGCCGACCTGGTCGGCGATATCGACCCGATCAAGGTGGCCGAGGGCCGCAGTCTCGGTGACCCCGAGACCATCGCCTATGGCCTCATTCCCCGGGCGCACCGAGGCATCGTCGCGATCAACGAGTTGCCCGACCTCGCCGAGCGCATCCAGGTGTCGATGCTGAACGTGATGGAGGAGCGTGACATCCAGGTCCGTGGGTACACGCTGCGGCTACCGCTGGATGTGGTCGTCGTAGCCAGCGCCAACCCCGAGGACTACACCAACCGCGGGCGCATCATCACGCCGCTCAAGGACCGCTTCGGCGCCGAGATCCGCACGCACTACCCGTACGAACTCGAGGCGGAGGTCGGCGTCATCAACCAGGAGGCGCATCTGGCTGCCGAGGTGCCCGAGTATCTGGTGGCTGTGCTCGCCCGGTTCGCCCGCTATCTGCGGGAGTCGCGGTCGATCGACCAACGTTCCGGTGTGTCGGCGCGGTTCGCGATCGCGGCCGCCGAAACCGTCGCCGCATCGGCCCGGCACCGCTCGGCCCTACTGGGCGAACAGGATCCGGTGGCGCGGGTGGTCGACCTCGGCACGGTGATCGACGTGCTGCGCGGCAAGCTGGAATTCGAATCCGGCGAGGAGGGCCGCGAACAAGCGGTGCTCGAACACCTGCTGCGTCGCGCCACCGCCGATACCGCGCAGCGGCTGCTCGGCGGTATCGACGTCGGTCCGCTGGTGGTCGCGATCGAGAACGGCACGGCGGTCACCACCGGCGAACGCGTGTCCTCCCGTGAGGTGCTTGCGGCCGTGCCAGAGGTCCCCGCGATCGCGGAGATCCAGAAGCGGCTCGAGGCGAAGAGCGACGGCCAGCGTGCAGCGGCCGTCGAGCTGGCGCTCGAGGCGCTGTATCTGGCCAAACGGATCGACAAGGTGTCCTCAGAAGGCGAAACTGTTTATGGCTAAACGCACTTCGCGGTACTCGCGATACACCGGTGGACCCGATCCGCTGGCCCCGCCGATCGATCTGCGCGAGGCACTCGAGCAGATCGGCCAGGACGTCATGGAGGGCAGCTCGCCTCGGCGCGCGCTCTCGGAGCTGATGCGGCGTGGCACGCAAAACATGCGTGGCGCAGACAAGCTCGCTGCCGAGGCCAACCGTCGTCGCCGGGAACTGTTGCAGCGCAATAATCTCGACGGCACGCTGCAGGAGGTCAAGAAGCTGCTCGACGAAGCGGTGCTGGCCGAGCGCAAGGAGCTGGCCCGGGCTCTCGACGACGATGCGAGATTCAACGAGATGCGCATCGAGTCGTTGCCGCCGTCGCCGGCGAAGGCCGTGCAGGAGCTCGCCGACTATGACTGGCGCAGTGCCGAGGCGCGGGAAAAGTACGACCAGATCAAAGATCTCCTCGGCCGCGAGATGCTCGACCAGCGGTTCGCAGGCATGAAGCAGGCGATGGAGAACGCCACCGACGAAGACCGCCAGCGGGTCAACGAGATGCTCGACGACCTGAACGACCTGCTGGACAAGCACTCCCGCGGCGAGGACACCCCGGAAGATTTTCAGAATTTCATGAACAAGCACGGCGAGTTCTTCCCGGAGAACCCGCGCAACGTCGAGGAACTACTGGATTCTCTGGCCCAGCGGGCCGCTGCCGCTCAGCGGTTCCGCAACAGCCTGTCGGCGGATCAGCGTGCCGAGCTGGATGCGTTGGCGCAGCAGGCATTCGGCTCACCGTCGCTGATGAATGCGCTCAACCGGCTGGACAGTCACCTGCAGGCGGCACGGCCGGGTGAGGACTGGTCGGGTTCGTCGCGCTTCTCCGGCGACAACCCCATGGGTATGGGTGAAGGCACTCAGGCGATGGCCGATATCGCCGAACTTGAAGAACTTGCCGAGGCGCTCTCGCAGAGTTACGCGGGGGCGACGATGGAGGACGTCGACCTGGACATGCTTGCCCGCCAGCTCGGCGACGAGGCAGCAATCGACGCCGCGACGCTGGCCGAACTCGAGCGGGCACTCGTGAATCAAGGATTCTTGGACCGTGGCTCGGACGGCCAGTGGCGGCTATCGCCGAAAGCGATGCGTCAGCTCGGTCAGGCCGCGTTACGGGATGTGGCGCAACAGCTTTCAGGACGACACGGTGAGCGTGACACCCGTAGGGCAGGGGCGGCCGGCGAGCTGACCGGCGCAACGCGACCGTGGGCGTTCGGTGACACCGAACCCTGGAACGTCACCCGCACGTTGACGAATTCGGTGCTGCGTCAGGCCGGCACCGGCGGCGTCGACATGCCGTTGAAGATCACCGTCGACGACGTCGAGATCTCCGAGACAGAGACACGGACGCAGGCCGCAGTGGCGCTGCTCGTCGACACGTCGTTCTCGATGGTGATGGAGAACCGGTGGCTGCCGATGAAGCGCACGGCACTGGCGCTGAGCCACCTCATCAGCACTCGGTTCCGCTCGGATGCGTTGCAGATCATCGCCTTCGGCCGTTATGCGCGCACCGTGACCACGGCCGAACTGACCGGGCTGGAGGGTGTCTACGAGCAGGGCACCAACCTGCACCACGCGTTGGCACTGGCCGGCAGGCATCTGCGCCGCCATCCGACCGCGCAGCCGGTGGTGCTCGTGGTGACCGACGGTGAACCGACCGCGCACCTGGAGGGATATGGAGGCGGCGCTGGATCTGAATCGGCCGCCCAGCCGCCGGGCGTCTTCTTTGACTACCCTCCGCATCCACGCACCATCGCCCACACGGTCAAGGGCTTCGACGACATGGCGGGGCTGGGTGCGCAGGTGACGATCTTCCGGTTGGGCAGCGATCCGGGGCTTGCGAAGTTCATCGATCAGGTCGCGCGCCGTGTCGAGGGCCGCGTCGTGGTGCCCGATCTCGATGGGTTGGGCGCCGCCGTTGTCGGCGACTACCTGCGTTCGCGCCGCCGCTAGGCGCTCTTGCGGTTCTTGCGTTTGACGCCGACGCTGCCCCACAGCGAGAAGCCGCGGATGCGCACGCACGGCGCGCCTGGTGAGCCATCGCCGCTCACGCTCTGGTCGAAGGTGCCCATCACCCCGACACCACGCAGGTCCACGTTCACCTCGGGCGGTATCAGGATGGTCTGGCCGCCGAAGATCGAGTAGGAGTGGATCTCGACATCCGGCGACGTGAAGTCGGCGTACCGCAAATCCACCACGCCGCCGCCGAAGAGAGCAAACGTGGTCAACCGTTTGGGTACGTTCCAGCGGCCACGGCGCTCGAATCCGCTCATGATTGCCAGCAGCATCGTCGACGGTGCCGGCCGGACGGGGCCGCCGCTGGGGCCGCGGACGGACGCGCCGGGTAGGTCGGCGGAGAGCCGGTCGAGTTCGTCGTACGTCTGCGCGGCGTAGGCCCTGGTCAGGCGCGCTTCGTACTCTTTCAGCGGCAATCGGCCCTGAGCGGCGGCGTCAGAGAGCAGCTGCGCCATCTGAATCCGGTCCGTGTCGGCAGCACGCTTTGAACCGCTCCGCGATGCTGGAGTGCTCATCGGAGCCATCTGTTCTTTGCGCAAGCGCTCATCACTGACGAGCCTACGACGAACGCTGGCACATGCAAGGCCGTAGACCAAACTGTGGACTCATCGGCGCCGGCGAATCAGATAGCTGACCAAACTTCATTCCGCAGCGGCCAAGTAGTCGGCAAACTCGATAGTGCCGACGGGGTTCTCGGGGGCGAGGTGCGCACCCGATCGATAGCCGGCAACGATACGTCCAGGCACCGGTACGGCCACCACTTTGCGGCGGCCACCACGTGCCCTCAGGTATATCCGCGCCAACTCCGCGTGAGTGTGCACCGCCGGACCGCCGATATCCGGCACCCGGCCGGCAGGCTCGGAGTCGATCAACTCAACGAGTCGGCGCGCGACGTCGCGGGTGTCGATCGGCTGGAACCGTATGTTGCGCACGGCCCACAGCACGGGGGAGTACCGCTGGATCGAGAAGATGGTGTTGATCAGGTCGTGAAATTGTGTGGCACGCAGCACCGTGTGGCCGACGCCGGAGGTCTGAAGCACCTGTTCGACGCGAAGCTTGGTTCGGTAGTACGGCAAGGGGATTCGGTCGATGCCGACGATCGACACGTGCACCAGGTGGTCGATGCCTGTCCGTCGCGCCGCAGATGTGAGGTTGCGCATCGAGGCGACGTCCTTGTTGCGGATCGGCTGCGTCGCGCAGTTGATGATCACGTCCACGCCGTCGACCGCCTCGTCGATCCCGGTGCCGGCGAGCAGGTCGCCGCGGTGCCACGCGACGTTGTCGCCGTCACGTTCGCGTCGGCTCAGGGCACGCACCCGGTGACCGGCAGCGAGCGCGGCGGGCACGACGCTGCGGCCCAGGCTTCCAGTGGCTCCGGTGACCAGGACATGCGCCGCCATGGATCCACTCTAGGATGCGGCTGTGGCAGATGACGACGACGAGCGGAGCCTGCGGTCGAGGCTGCGCAAGCTGTCGACCGTGCAGCAGCGCTTCGAGGACTCTGCGCCGGGCAAGGTCGTGATCAGCGGCCTTGTACTGGTCATCGTGATTGTCGGCGTCGTGTTCAATCTGCCCGATTCGCCAATAGCGCGCAGTCTCGTGCCCGCCGTGCAGCCGGTCGCGGCGCCGCTGGCCCTGGACCAGGGGTGGGCGATGTACGCCGAACCCGAGCAAGAGGGTCGCCACAGTCGAAGTGCACGTCGCGATGGCCGATGGTGAGGACCGGGTGTGGACCATGCGCGCGGGTGAGCGGGGCGTCGGCTGGTGGGACCGCTGGATCATGCTGAGCCTTGCGACGGTGGCGGATTCGACCCTGCGACCGCAGCTCGCCCACTGGGTGGTCTCGGAGGTCACCGAGCCGGGCGAGCGCGCCGTCGGCGTCTCGGTTGTCCTTCATACGGAGACGCTGCGGGCGCCGGGCGATCCCTCAGTCGAGGGTGCCCGCGGCGCCACCGCTTCGAAGATCCTGTACCAGGAGAAGCTGGAAGGACCGCGGTGACGGCGCCGAAGCGGCCCGGGCGCCCGCTCGTCGGCGCGATCACCGACGCCTGGTGCGCCTTCTGGTTCACCCCGTCACCCGCCTACACACTCGGTCTCGTCCGAATGGTGTTCGGCGCCGTCGTGGTGGTGTGGGCGCTGGCGATGCTGCCCGATTTGTATCGAGTTCTCGGCGAGCAGGGAGTTGCCCCCGAGTACCCGAGGCCCGACTACCAGTGGAGCGTGTTTGAAATCTGGCCCGGTGACACGGCCCTGCTGATCGGGTGGGTGTTGTTGTTGGTGTCGGCTACGGCGTTGATCGTGGGTTGGCACGCCAGGTTCGCGGCGGTCGTGGTCTTCGTTCTCGTCCAGTCGTTCGTGCGGCGCGGGGTCTACATCGTCAACGCCGGGGACTCGATCATCACCATCGTTGCCTTGATTCTGGCGCTCTGCTCCTGCGGTGCGGCGTTGTCACTCGATCAGCGTCGGCGCACCGGCTCGTTCTGGTCGGCACAGACCCGTGCACCGTGGCCCATTCGGCTGATGCAGGTCCAGTTGTCGATGATCTATTTGGTGACGGTTCAGGCGAAGCTGGCCGGCAAATCGTGGGCGGACGGCTCGGCAGTCTTCTACGCGTGGCGCACTGACGGCAGGTGGGCGCTGCTGCCCGCACCGGAGTGGTTGGCTACCAACGCCATTCTGGTGAATGCGGTGACATGGGGCACTTTGGTGATCGAGCTCGCGATCGCCATTCTCGTCTGGAATCGGCGATGGCGGTTCTGGGTGCTGGCCGCCGGTGTCGTGATGCACGTGACGATCATGGTCAACCTGAATGTCGGCTTCTTCAGCGTGGCGATGTTTGTGCTGTACGTCGCGTTCGTGCCCGCCGATGTGGTGCGGCGATTGCCGGAGGTGTTGAGCAGCACGTGGTCGCGCGTTCGTGGCCGGTCGAGCGCATCGCCCTAAGGGTTGCCGACGGCCCAGCGGGGCGGGCGCTTCTGCAGGAACGCGAGCATGCCTTCGCGGGCCTCCTCGGAGACGAACAACTCGGCCGACTGCCTGGTCAACTCTTCGGCCTCGGCGTCGAAGGCCTCGAGGATCCGCGCCGTTGTCAGCGCTTTCGATGCTGCCAGCCCCTGTGGTGAGGCCTTCCCGATCGCGGCGGTCAGGGTCGTCACCGTCGCCTCGACGTCGTCGGCGGCGATCGTGACCAGGCCGATGTCCGCAGCCTCTGCGGCGCCGAACTTCTCACCGGTGACGAAGTATCGGCCCGCGGCACGGGTGGTCATCTTCGGCAGCAGGGTCAGCGAAATGATCGATGGCGCAACACCGATCCGGGCTTCCGTCAACGCGAACGTGCTCGTCGGGCCCGCCACCGCGATGTCGCACGCGCCGACCAGCCCGAGCCCACCCGCCCGGACGTGCCCGTCGATGGCCGCGATGACGGGCATCGGGAGTTCGAGGATCCGGCGCAGCAGCCGGGTCAGCTCGCGGGCGCGGTCAGCCGCGACGTCATGGGGATGTCCGCCAGCAGCTTGCGCGAGATCGGCTCCTGCGCAGAAGGTCCCGCCGGTATGGCCGAGCACCACCGCCCGCACCCCGGCCTCCTCGGTCGCGTCGGTCAGCCCTTGATGCAGCTGCTCGACCAGGGCGGTCGAGAGGGCATTGCGGTTGTCCGGGGAGTCCAGCGTCAGACGTGCGACGTTGCGTTCGACGGTGTAGTGGACGAGTGCACTCATCAGTACGAGCGTGGCAGACCCAGTGAGGTTTGCGCCACGAAATTGAGCACCATCTCGCGGCTCACCGGGGCGATGCGCGCCAGCTTCGACGCGGTCACGGCGGCGGCGATGCCGTATTCCTTGGTCAGGCCGTTGCCACCGAGTGACTGCACCGCCTGGTCGACCGCCCGTACCGATGCCTCGCCCGCCGCATACTTGGCCATGTTCGCGGCCTCGGCCGCGCCCGCGTCGTCGCCGAGGTCGTAGAGGGTGGCCGCCTTCTGCATCATCAGTTTCGCCAGCTCGATCTCGATGTGGTTCTGCGCCAACGGATGCGACAGCCCCTGGTGCGCGCCGATCGGCGTCTTCCACACCTGACGGGTCTTGACGTAGTCGACGGCCTTGTCGATCGCGAACCGGCCCATGCCTACTGCGCTGGCCGCGCCCATGATCCGCTCTGGGTTCAGGCCGGCGAACAGTTGCGCTATCGCGGCGTCCTCGGAGCCCACCAGTGCGTCGGCTGGCAACCGCACCTCGTCGAGGAACACCTGGAACTGGCTTTCGGGGCTGACCAATTCCATCTCGATCTTGGTCCAGCTCAGGCCGGGAGTGTCAGTGGGCACGATGAACAGTGCTGGCTTGAGGTTACCCGTCTTGTGGTCCTCGGTGCGGCCGACGACCAGGACCGCTTGGGCCTGATCGATTCCGGAGATGAAGACCTTCTGGCCGCTCACGATCCAGTCGCTGCCGTCGCGGCGGGCGGTGGTGGTGATCCGGTGGCTGTTGGAACCCGCGTCGGGTTCGGTGATCGCGAACGCCATGGTGATCGAACCGTCGGCGATACCTGGGATCCAGCGCTTCTTCTGGTCTTCGGTGCCGAACCTGGAAATGATGGTGCCGTTGATGGCGGGGGAGACGACCATCATCAGCAGGGCGCAGCCGTTGGCGGACATTTCCTCCATGACGAGCGAAAGCTCGTACATGCCCGCCCCGCCGCCGCCGTACTCCTCGGGCAGGTTCACTCCGATGAAGCCGAGTTTGCCTGCCTCACTCCATAACTCATCGGTGTGCTGGCCGGATCGCGCCTTCTCCAGGTAGTAGTCCTGACCGTAGTTGGCGGCCATCGCGGCCACGGCCTTGCGCAGCTCCTGCTGCTCTTCGGTTTCTACGAAACTGCTCATGAGTCTCCTCCGGGGTTGTCCACTCGGGCGAGTACGGCTCCGACGTCGACCTGTTGCCCGACTTCGACATTGAGTTCGGCGAGGACGCCGTCGCCGGGCGCGGTCACGGTATGTTCCATCTTCATCGCCTCCAGCCATACCAACGGCTGTCCTGCGGTGACCGGGTCGTTCACCGCGGCACCGATGCGCAGCACCGAACCCGGCATGGGCGCCAGCAGTGACCCTTGCGCGACGGCGGCGTCGGGATCGCCGAAGCGCGGTAGTGCGATGAGATGCACGGGGCCCAGTGGCGAATCGGCGTATACGTCGGATGAGTATCGCGCGATATCGAAGGCACGCTCCACGCCGCCGATCGACAGCACGACGCGGTCCGGCTTGGCCGACACGACGGTGACATCGTCGTGCTCGGGAAGATGCACGCTGGTGCGGGTGTGGCGGTAGCGCACCGGATGCTCGCCACCGGCGGGGTCGGCGTAGGACTTGGTCTGGAATCCCGACCCTACGTTGCGCCAGCCGCTCGGTGCGGCGGCGAACACCGTTGCGCTGTCGCGGTTCTGGGCGGCGTCAGCGAGTGCGGCGGCGACGGCGGACAGCGCGACAGTGCGATCGTCGCCCAGTGGCGCGGCCAGCATGTCGATGCCGTGGGTGTCGAAGAAGGCCGTATCGGTGGCGCCATCGAGGAACGCCGGGTGCCGCAGCACGTTCACCAACAGGTCGCGGTTGGTCCGGATGCCGTGAATCCGGCTACGGCTCAACGCATCGGCCAGGATGGCCGCGGACTGCGCTCGGCTCGGCGCGTATGAGATGACCTTGGCCAGCATGGGATCGTAGAAGATCGATACTTCAGAGCCGTCGACGACGCCAGTGTCGACGCGCACGCTGCGCACATGTGGATCGAATGCGGCAGTGGCGGGCACATCGAAGCGGTGCACGGTGCCGGCCTGCGGCTGCCAGTTCTTCGCCGGGTCTTCGGCATAGAGCCTGGCCTCGATGGAATGCCCGCGCGACGGAGGGGGTTCGGCGTCCAGTCGTCCGCCGTCGGCGACGTGCAGTTGTAACTCGACGAGGTCCAGACCGGTGGTGGCTTCGGTGACGGGATGCTCGACCTGCAGACGGGTGTTCATCTCGAGGAAGAAGAAATCGCCGGAGTCGTCGGCCATGAACTCGACGGTGCCCGCGCCGGTGTAGCCGATGGCCTGCGCCGCCAACCGCGCGGCGTCGAAGAGCTTGGCGCGCATGCCTGCCGTCCGGTCGACCAGCGGCGAAGGAGCCTCCTCGATGATCTTCTGGTGGCGCCGCTGGATCGAGCATTCGCGTTCGCCGACCGCCCACACGGTGCCGTGTTGATCGGCCATCACCTGGACCTCGACGTGATGGCCGGTGGCCAGGTAGTGCTCGCAGAACACCGTCGGATCGCCGAAGGCCGACTGCGCTTCGCGGCGTGCGGCCTCCACTTGCCCTGTCAGCGCGGACAATTCGTCGACCACGCGCATGCCGCGGCCGCCACCTCCGGCCGACGCCTTGATCAACACCGGTAACGCCTCAGCGGTCACGGTCTCTGGATCGAGTTCCTCGAGCACCGGTACACCTGCGGCCGCCATCATCTTCTTCGCCTCGATCTTGGAGCCCATCGCGGCGACCGCGGCGACCGGCGGACCAATCCAGGTCAGGCCGGCGTCGACCACCGCTGCTGCGAATTCTGCGTTCTCCGAAAGGAACCCGTACCCGGGGTGGATCCCGTCGGCTCCGGCCGCACGCGCGGCGGCGATCAGCTGTGCAGAATCCAGATAACCGCGGGTGCCCTGCAGCCGCACCCTGGCGTCGGCCTCGGCGACGTGCGGGGATGCTGCGTCGGGATCGGTGTAGACGGCCACGGTGCCGATACCCAGCCGGCGGCAGGTCGCGAACACCCGCCGCGCGATCTCACCGCGGTTGGCGACCAGCACTCGAGTGATCATCTCGTCTCCTCGGTGATTTCGGCGTGCTCAGTCACGCTCACCGCGACCAACCACGCCGAAATCACAGACACTAGGGCGCTCACATTCGGAAGACGCCGAAGTTCGACGTCCCCTTGATCGGGCCATTCGCGATGGCGGACAGGCACATTCCCAACACGGTGCGGGTGTCGCGCGGATCGATCACCCCGTCGTCGTAGAGCCGGCCGGACAGGAACATCGGCAACGACTCCGCCTCGATCTGCGCTTCCACCGCCGCGCGCAGCGCCGCGTCGGCGTCCTCATCGACCTGCTGGCCGCGGGCCTCGGCGGCCGCCCGGCTGACGATCGACAGCACACCAGCCAGCTGGGCTCCGCCCATGACCGCCGACTTGGCGCTCGGCCAGGCGAACAGGAAACGGGGGTCATAGGCCCGGCCGCACATGCCGTAATGGCCGGCGCCGTAGGAGGCTCCGATCAGCAGCGAGATGTGCGGCACGGTCGAGTTCGAGACGGCGTTGATCATCATCGAGCCGTGCTTGATCATCCCGCCTTCCTCGTACTTTCGGCCCACCATATAGCCGGTCGTGTTGTGCAGGAACAACAATGGCGTGTCTGCGCGGTTGGCCAGCTGGATGAACTGGGTGGCCTTCTGCGATTCCTCGGAGAACAACACGCCACGGTGATTGGCCAGGATGCCGATCGGATAGCCGTACAGGGTCGCCCAGCCTGTCACCAGCGAGCCGCCGTAAAGCGGTTTGAACTCGTCGAAGTCCGAGCCGTCGACGATGCGGGCGATCACGTCGCGCGGATCGAACGGGATGCGCAGATCGGCGGGCACGATGCCGACGAGCTCGTCGGGGTCCAACAGCGGCTCGGTCACCGGGCCGGGTGCCGGTCCCTGCTTGCGCCAGTTCAGCCTGGCCACGATGCGGCGACCGATGCGGATCGCGTCCAGCTCATCGACCGCGAAGTAGTCGGCCAGACCCGAAGTGCGGGCGTGCATTTCGGCGCCACCGAGCGACTCGTCGTCGGATTCCTCGCCGGTCGCCATCTTCACCAGCGGCGGCCCGGCCAAGAAGACCTTGGACCGCTCCTTGATCATCACCACGTGGTCGGACATGCCCGGGATGTAGGCGCCGCCCGCCGTCGAGTTGCCGAAGACCAGCGCGATGGTCGGGATACCCGCCGCCGAGAGCCGGGTGAGGTCGCGGAACATCTGACCGCCCGGAATGAAGATCTCCTTCTGCGTCGGCAGGTCGGCGCCGCCGGACTCCACCAGCGACACGACCGGCAGCCGGTTCTGCAACGCGATCTGATTGGCACGCAGGATCTTCTTCAGCGTCCACGGATTGCTGGTGCCGCCCTTGACCGTCGGGTCGTTGGAGACGACGAGGCACTCGACGCCTTCGATCGCACCGATGCCCGCCACCACGCTGGCCCCGACGGTGAAGTCACTGCCCCACGCGGCCAGCGGACTGAGTTCCAAGAACGGCGAATCGGCGTCGAGCAGCATCTCGATGCGCTCGCGTGCAGTCAACTTTCCACGGTCATGATGGCGTTTGACGTACTTCTCACCGCCGCCGGCCAGCGCCTTGGCATGTTCAGCTTCGAGTTCGGCGAGCTTGGCGGTCATCACCTCGGCTGCTTCGGAGAACGCCGCCGAGCGCGGGTCGATGGTCGACTTCAGCGCCGTCATGACTGGAAACCAAGGGTTTTCGCCGCAAGGCTGGTGAGGATCTCCGTCGTACCGCCGCCGATGCCGAGGATGCGCATATCGCGATATTGCCGCTCGACCTCGGACTCGGTCATATACCCCATCCCGCCGAACAACTGGACCGCCGCATTCGCCACCCACTCACCCGCTTCGACTGCAGTGTTCTTCGCAAAGCACACTTCGGCGATCAGGTTGGTTTCCCCACTGAGCTGACGTTCGACCACGTTTCGGGTGTACACGCGCGCCACGTCGACCCGCCGTGCCATCTCGGCAAGCGTGTTCTGTACCTGCTGACGTGTGATCAGCGGCTTGCCGAACGTTTCGCGATTGCGGCACCACTCGACGGTCAGGTCGAGGCAACGTTGCGCGCTCGCGTACGCCTGCGCTGCCAGGCCGACGCGTTCGGAGACGAACGCGCCTGCGATCTGGATGAACCCGGTGTTCTCGCCGCCGATCAGGTTGACGGCCGGGACCCGCACGTCGGTGTAGGAGAGCTCAGCGGTGTCCGACGACCTCCAGCCCATCTTGTCCAGCTTGCGCGTGACCTCGAATCCGGGTGTGTCCTTGTCGACGACGATCAGCGAGACACCCGCCGCGCCGGGACCGCCCGTGCGCGCGGCGGTCACCACGTAGTCGGCCCGCACGCCGGAGGTGATGTAGGTCTTGGCGCCATTGACGATGTAGTCGTCACCATCGCGCACCGCGCGCGTTGTCAGGTGTCCGACGTCCGAACCGCCGCCGGGTTCGGTGATGGCAAGGCTGCCGATCACATCACCGCGCAGCGTCGGACGCACATACGTATCGATCAACCGCGCATCGCCCGAGGCGATCATGTGCGGCACGGAGATGCCGCAGGTGAACAACGACGCGAAGACGCCGCCTGGTGCGCCGGCGTAGTGCATTTCCTCGCAGATGACCACCGCATCGGCGCCGTCGCCGCCACCGCCGCCGACCGCTTCGGGTAGGCCCGCCCCCAGCAAGCCTGCGTCGCCGGCCTTGCGGTGCAGCTCGCGCGGCAGCATGCCGGATTGCTCCCACTCCTCGACGTTGGGCAAAATCTCGTGTTCTGCGAACGCCCGCACCGTCTTTCGCAGCTGTTCCCGCTCGGGGGTATGCCAGATGCTCATGACAACAACTCCTCAGGAATGTCGATATGACGGCTGCGCAACCATTCACCCAGACCCTTGGCCTGTGGATCGAACCGGGCTTGATACGCCACGCCCTGGCCGAGGATGCCCTCGATCACGAAGTTGACCGCGCGCAGGTTGGGCAGCAGATGTCGCGTGACTTCCAGATCCGCTGTCTCAGGCAGCAACTCGCCAAGTTTCTCGACGGTGAGCGTATGCGCAAGCCAACGCCACTGCTCGTCGGTGCGCACCCAAACGCCGACGTTGGCGCTGCCGCCCTTGTCGCCGCTGCGGGCGCCGGCGATCACGCCCAACGGCACCCGCCGAGTATGGCCGAAGGGCTCGAGTGCGGGCAGTTCGGGCGGGGTTACCGGCGCCAGCTCCAGAGTGTGCGCGGCCGGGGCGACATCCACCCGGCTGCCATCGGAGTGCACGGCCACGTGCGGTACTTCGGTGGCCGGCACGAATGCTGGCCGGAACACCCCGTACACCTGACCATTTCCCGGCGGCGCGGTGCTGGTGAAACCCGGGTAGCTGGCCAGTGCGAGTTCAACTGCGGCCGAGGAGAATTGACGCCCGACGTGCTCGGGATCCGGATCGCGCACCACGCACCGCAGCAGCGCGCTGGCCGCTTCCTCGGTGTCGGCGTCGGCGTGGTCGGTGCGTGCCAGCGTCCACTGGATTTCGGCCGGCTTGACCGTCAGGGCGCTCTCGAGCTGCTTGCGTACCAGCGCGGCCTTGGCCTCGATGTCCAAACCGGTGAGCACCAAAGTCATCTCGTTGCGGAATCCCCCGACACTGTTCAACGAGACTTTCAACGTTCCAGGTGGCGGTTCGCCCTTCACCCCGCCGACCCGGACGCGGTCGGGCCCGTCGTCGGAGAGCTCAATTGTGTCGACCCGCAGCGTCGCATCGGGATTGGCGTAGCGCGCGCCGGTGATCTCGTAGAGCAGTTGTGCGGTGACGGTGTCGACGGTGACTGCGCCGCCGGTTCCGGGATGTTTGGTGATCACCGACGATCCGTCGGCATGGATCTCGGCGAGCGGGAAGCCCGGATGGGTGAGGTCGGCGATCTGCGTGAAGAACGAGAAATTGCCGCCGGTGGCTTGTGCACCGCATTCGATGACGTGGCCCGCGGCGATCGCACCCGCGAGTTGGTCGTAGTCGGTGCGACTCCATCGGTGATGCGCGGCCGCGGGTCCGACGATGACCGACGCGTCGGTGACGCGGCCGGTGACAACGACATCTGCGCCCGAGTTCAGGCAGTCGACGATGCCCCAGGCTCCGAGGTAGGCGTTGGCGGCCAGCGGCGCTGCGGCTCCTGATGCCGCGAATCCCAACTCCTCGGCTCGCGGCAGCAGGTCGTCGCCCTCGACGTAGGCAACCCGCACGCTCAACCCGAGACGGTCGGCCAGCCCCCGCACCGCCTGCGCCAAACCGGCGGGATTGAGTCCGCCCGCGTTCGCGACGATGCGCACCCCGCGGTCCAGCGCGATGCCGAGGCACTCCTCGAGCTGGATCAGAAAGGTCTTGGCATAGCCGCGGTCGGGTGACTTGGCGCGGTCGCGCGCCAGGATCAGCATGGTGAGTTCGGCGAGATAGTCGCCGGTGAGGTAGTCCAGTTCGCCGCCGGTGAGCATCTCCCGCATCGCTGCGAGCCGGTCACCGTAGAAGCCCGAGTAATTGCCGATGCGGACCGCAGGCGTCACCCACGCACTCCTCTCGTCATCGAGACGGGCCAACCAACCGGTAGGTTAGCGGGTCGGACCGCCGAGATTGCACTGAGGGTCGTGGACGCAGAGCCGACAGCGACCCTGGCTGCAATTTCTGTGCTGGGACTTCGCCCGCTATCCTTACTACTAATTGTCGCCGCATTTGGTGTCCCCGCGGCGACATCCCAGAAGGAGAATCTCGATCATGGCTGTGCCCAAGCGCAGGATGTCGCGTGCGAATACCCGTAGCCGGCGCTCGCAGTGGAAGGCCAAGCGCACCGAGCTCGTCGGCGTGACGGTAGCGGGCCAGCAGCACAAGGTGCCCCGCCGCCTGCTCAAGGCTGCGCGTCTCGGCCTGATCGATCTCGACCGCCGCTGATCTCTCCCTGCCCTTCGGGCGGGTTCCCACTTCGCTCGAGATCGGCGCGCCTCTCAGGCCGCTCTCAGATAGCGGGTTGACACTGTGGCTGTGCGAATACTTGTCGTCGACGATGATCGCGCTGTGCGCGAATCGCTGCGTCGATCGCTCTCGTTCAACGGTTACTCGGTCGAGCTGGCGCAGGACGGACTCGAAGCCCTCGATCTGATCGCCAGCGATCGGCCCGACGCCCTGGTGCTCGATGTGATGATGCCGCGGCTCGACGGCCTCGAAGTGTGCCGCCAGCTGCGCAGCACCGGCGACGATCTGCCGATACTCGTGCTGACCGCGCGCGACTCGGTCTCCGAACGTGTCGCCGGGCTGGACGCGGGCGCCGACGACTACCTACCCAAGCCGTTCGCGCTGGAGGAACTGCTCGCGCGCATGCGCGCGTTGCTGCGCCGCCGAACCCCCGACGACGGTACCGAGTCGCCGGCGATGACGTTCTCCGATCTATCCCTTGATCCGGTCACCCGCGAGGTCGCCCGTGGCCAACGTGCGATCAGCCTGACCCGTACCGAGTTCGCACTCCTCGAGATGCTCATCGCGAACCCTCGGCGGGTGCTCACCCGCAGCCGCATCCTCGAGGAGGTGTGGGGCTTCGACTTCCCGACCTCCGGCAACGCCCTCGAGGTGTACGTCGGCTACCTCCGCCGCAAGACCGAGGCGCAAGGAGAGCCGCGACTGATCCACACCGTGCGCGGGGTGGGTTATGTCCTGCGTGAAACCCCTCCCTGATGTCAGCACAGAAATCTTCGCCTCGCCCCGGGCCGTATGGGCTTACGGCGCAGTCGACGGCCAGTTCGTTGTCGCTTCGGTGGCGGGTGATGCTGCTCGCGATGTCGATGGTGGCGATGGTGGTGGTGTTGATGGCCGTGGCCGTCTACGCCGTCGTCTCGCGTGCGCTCTACGACGACATTGACAACCAACTGCACAGCCGCGCGAGCCTCCTGATTGAAAGTGGCTCGCTGACCAGCGATCCCGGCAAGGCGATCGAGGGCACCGCCTACTCCGACGTCAACGCGATGCTGGTCAATCCCGGCCGCTCGATATTCACCGCCAATCAGGAGGGACAGACGCTGCCGCTCGGTGACCCCGAAAAGGCGGTCATCCGCGGCGAACTGTGGATGTCCAAGCGATCGGTCGACCAACAGCGGGTGCTTGCCCTGCATCTGTCCAACGGGAGTTCGTTGTTGATCTCCAAAAGCCTGGTGCCGACCGATCAATTGCTCAAACGGTTGGGCACCGTTCTGCTCATCGTCGGTGGCGTCGGGGTGGTGGTGGCCGCCATGGCAGGCGGCGCTGTCGCCCGGGCAGGCCTTCGACCGGTGGCGCGGCTGACCGAAGCGGCCGAGCGGGTGGCCCGCACCGACGACCTGCGACCGATTCCGGTCTACGGCAGCGACGAACTCGCCCGTCTCACCGAGGCTTTCAACATGATGCTGCGTGCATTGGCTGAATCACGCGAGCGACAAGCGCGACTCGTGACCGATGCCGGCCACGAATTGCGTACGCCGCTGACGTCCCTGCGCACCAACGTCGAACTGTTGATGGCATCGATGGCCCCCGGTGCGCGGCCACTGCCCGAGGAGGATTTGGCAGGCCTGCGGGAAGACGTCATCGCCCAGATCGAAGAACTGTCCACCCTCGTCGGTGATCTCGTCGACCTGACCCGCGACGAGGCCGGTGTCGTTATTCACGAGCCCGTGGACATGACCGAAATCGTCGACCGCTCGCTCGAACGAGTTCGCCGTCGCCGCAACGACATTCAGTTTGATGTCAATCTTGTGCCGTGGCAGGTCTACGGTGATGGCGGCGGACTGGGCCGCGCAGTGCTGAATGTTCTGGACAACGCCGCCAAATGGAGTCCGCCCGGCGGACGGGTCGGCGTGCGGTTGACACAGGTCGATCAGGTGCACGCCGAGCTGGTGGTGACCGATCAGGGTCCGGGCATCCCACCGCAGGAACGGCGGTTCGTCTTCGAGCGGTTCTTCCGCTCGGCCTCCGCACGTGCGATGCCGGGTTCGGGACTGGGCCTGGCGATCGTGAAACAGGTTGTGCTCAAACACGGCGGCGCGCTGCGCGTGGAATACGCTGACCCGGGCGGACAGCCGCCGGGTACGGCGATACATATGGTGCTGCCCGGCAGGCCAATGCCCGGTGAGCCCGCGCGACACGCGGTCGCAGGCGTGGACTTGCCCGTGGTCAGCGCCGACAATGATTAGCCTGGGCGCGTTTGGGGGAAGCAAGTCTGTGCGTGTCCCGAAGGTTCTCTAAGTGGATTCTCAGCCCGCTTAGGCAACTTTGACAGTGCGAACGCCGTTGTTCTGGATGTCGGACCACAAGAGGAAAAGAGCACCGAAGAGACATGACCAACCACCCGAGGTATTCGCCGCCACCGCCACCGGGTCGTCAGCCCGGCGGGACCGAGCATGCGGCACCCGGATACCCCGGTGCGCCCCGGCCCGATCCCTACCAACAGGCGTATGACTGGCGTTACCAGACCCAACAGCAGCAGCAGCCTTTCCGCGCGCCCTATGACCCTTATCGCGGGGCCCCTGCCACGGGGCGGTACCCCCAGGCACCTATGCCTGGGCCGCCTCAGAAGCGTTCTCGCGCAGGCGCTTTGACGGCCGGCGCCCTCGCGGTGGCGATCGTGTCCGCCGGAATCGGTGGGGGAGTTGCGGTGCTCGTTCAGCCCGACCGGCCCGCAGCCACGTCGAGTGCCGACGGCGCCGCCCCCGGGGTGCCCGTCGCCAGCCTGCCCGCTGGCTCGGTCGAACAGGTCGCGGCAAAGGTCGTCCCCAGCGTCGTCAAGCTCGAGGTGGACCTAGGTCGGCAATCCGAGGAGGGCTCCGGGATCATCCTGTCCTCGGACGGCCTCATCTTGACCAACAACCACGTCGTCACGGCGGCCCAGGACGGACCAGACGGGCCGGGTGGGCCACCCGCACCCGGTGGTGCGGGTGCCGCACAGACCAAGGTGACGTTCGCCGACGGCCGCAGCACACCGTTCACCGTGGTCGGGACCGACCCCAGCAGCGACATCGCCGTGGTGCGCGCCGACGGAGTGACGGGCTTGACCCCGATCACGATCGGCTCGTCGGCCAACCTGCGAGTGGGCCAGGACGTCGTGGCGGTGGGGTCGCCGCTCGGACTCGAGGGCACAGTGACAACCGGCATCATCAGCGCACTGAACCGGCCGGTCGCCGCGGGCGGCGACATCCGCAACCAGAACACCGTGCTGGATGCGGTCCAGACCGATGCGGCCATCAACCCCGGCAACTCCGGCGGGGCGCTCGTCAACATGAATGGTGAGCTGGTCGGCGTCAACTCGGCGATCGCCACATTGGGCGGTGACGCCGACGGGCAGCAGGCCCAGGGCGGTTCGATCGGGCTGGGCTTCGCCATTCCGGTCGACCAGGCCAAGCGAATCGCGGACGAACTGATCGACAACGGCACCGCCTCGCACGCCTCGCTGGGTGTCCAGGTCGGAAATGACGCGACGGTAGACGGCGCGCGAATCGTCGAGGTCACCGGTGGGGGTGCTGCTGCTGCGGCGGGTCTGCCCAGCGGTGTCGTGGTCACCAAGGTCGATGACCGGGTGATCAACAGTGCCGACGCGTTAGTGGCAGCAGTCCGATCCAGGGCTCCCGGCGAGAAGCTGACGTTGACCTACCTCGATTCCGCGGGGAAGCCGCAGACCGTGGAGGTCACCCTCGGCAAGGCCCAGCAGTGAGGCCCACGGCGGGTTCCGGACCCGCCACGCTGACAGTGGCCGCGCCGCTGTCTCTGCCCGGATATACGGTTGGCGTCATGGAACAGCCAGGGGAGTTGGTGGGCCGGGCACTGGTCGTCGTCGTCGATGACCGCACCGCACACGGTGACGAGGAGGACCACAGCGGTCCCCTGGTCACAGAACTGCTCGGTGAGGCGGGCTTCGTCGTGGACGGCGTGGTCGTGGTTTCTGCCGATGAGGTCGAGATCCGCAACGCGCTGAACACGGCGGTGATCGGCGGAGTCGACCTCGTGGTGTCGGTGGGCGGGACTGGTGTCACCCCACGTGACGTCACACCTGAGGCGACGCTCGATCTGCTCGACCGCGAACTGCTCGGCATCGCCGAGGCCCTGCGAGCATCGGGGTTGTCCGCCGGCGTCGCTGATGCCGGCCTATCGCGCGGTCTGGCCGGAATCTCTGGCAGCACCCTGGTCGTCAACCTCGCCGGCTCACGCGCAGCGGTACGCGATGGAATGGCGACACTCACTCCGCTGGCGATCCATATCATCGGGCAGCTGTCGAGCCTCGAGATCTAGGCGGCGCTGAAAGCCCGCATCAAAGTGTGATCTTTGTCACAGCAAAGGGGCCGGCCGATGGCAGATCGACCCGAGCGTTCGCGCGAGGCAGTTAACAAGATTTTCGGCGACGCGCTGCAACCCAAATCTGTTGACGACCGCGATAGTTCACATTCTGACGATCCCGACCACGATCGCTGGTTGCGCGAAAACACGCCGCCGCACCATCAGTGAGCTGTGGTTTCAGTCTGGCTTCGGGTGAAGCCGCCCCTCACATCTTGGACGTTGTCGGTCACTTTCAGCAAAGGACGACCGTCGACTTGATATGCCGCGTCGCGATGTCTGCGAATGCGGCAACCGCGTTACGGAAGTGAGCGAAGTGGCCAATCTTGTGACGCCAGCTATGTCGAATTCAATCTCGCGTTGCCGGGGTGATGCCTGACCGTTATGTTCCTCGTGTCAACGACGATGAGTCAGACGTAAGAGCGGCATGTGAGGTCTCTCATTTTCCTCACATAAGACTCCTGCAGGGCCAGGCACGAACAACAGAAGAACACAGAGACTCCCCGTCGGGTCACTGTCGACATAGCTAGGGAGAACATGAAGGTATTCAGTCGGGTGCTGATTGCGATGGTTGCCGCCATCGCGTCTTTGTTCGTGAGCACTGGCACCTCTCACGCGGGCCTGGACAACGAGCTGAGCCTTGTGGACGGCCAAGACCGGACGCTGACCATCCAGCAGTGGGACACCTTCCTCAACGGTGTGTTTCCGTTGGACCGCAACCGGCTGACTCGCGAGTGGTTCCATAGTGGCCGTGCCAAGTACATCGTGGCTGGTGAGGGCGCTGGTGATTTCGAGGGCACCTTGGAGTTGGGTTACCAGATCGGCTTCCCGTGGTCGCTGGGTGTGGGCATCAACTTCAGCTACACCACTCCCAACATCCTGTTCGACCAGGCGCCGCCGAACCTCGATCCGACCGCAGGCTTCATCACCACACCGAACCTGTTCCCGGGTGTGTCGATCAGCGCCGACCTCGGCAACGGTCCCGGCATCCAGGAAGTCGCCACGTTCTCGGTGGACGTCGCCGGTGAGTCCGGTGGTGTGGCGGTGTCGAACGCTCACGGCACGGTGACCGGTGCTGCCGGTGGTGTGCTGCTGCGTCCGTTCGCTCGGCTCATCTCGTCGGCCGGTGACAGCGTCACCACCTACGGCGAGCCCTGGAACATGAACTAACTCCCGCTCAAGCAGAACAGCCCCCGGTACTACCGGGGGCTGTTTTGCGTCGACAGGCCGACAGGAAGGTATACGGCAGTTTTCGCAAAAGTGAACGTTGATACGTAGTGCTTGGTGACCTTGGTCACTCGATGGGCAACTCCGAAACCGCGTTGGCGGCAATGACATTGATAGGGCCAGCGAAGCGCATGAATCAAGATCCGTGCTCGCGTTGCCGGTCCGCCGTCGGACCGTTATGTTCCTCGTGTCAACAATGAGTAAGACGTAAGAGCGGCATGTGAGGTCTCTCATTTGCGTCATTTGCGGCTCAGCGTTGTGTGGTGCGGTAAGGCCAGTTGCGAACAACAGAACACGGTGACCCGGGCGGGTCACCGTCGACATAGCTAGGGAGAACATGAAGGTATTCAGTCGGGTGCTGATTGCGATGGTTGCCGCCATCGCGTCTCTATTCGTGAGCACTGGCACCTCTCACGCGGGCCTGGACAACGAGCTGAGCCTTGTTGACGGCCAAGACCGGACACTGACCATCCAGCAGTGGGACACCTTCCTCAACGGTGTGTTTCCGTTGGACCGCAACCGGCTGACTCGCGAGTGGTTCCATAGTGGCCGTGCCAAGTACATCGTGGCTGGTGAGGGCGCTGGTGATTTCGAGGGCACCTTGGAGTTGGGTTACCAGATCGGCTTCCCGTGGTCGCTGGGTGTGGGCATCAACTTCAGCTACACCACTCCCAACATCCTGTTCGACCAGGCGCCGCCGAACCTCGATCCGACCGCAGGGCTTCATCACCACGCCGAACCTGTTCCCGGGTGTGTCGATCAGCGCCGACCTCGGTAACGGTCCCGGTATCCAGGAAGTCGCCACGTTCTCGGTGGACGTCGCTGGTGAGTCCGGTGGTGTGGCGGTGTCGAACGCTCACGGCACGGTGACCGGTGCTGCCGGTGGTGTGCTGCTGCGTCCGTTCGCTCGGCTCATCTCGTCGGCCGGTGACAGCGTCACCACCTACGGCGAGCCCTGGAACATGAACTAACACTCTCCCAGGCATAAGGGGGTCCCCCGGAAATATCCGGGGGACCCCTTTTTGCGTCGCTCAGGTGGGGTCGTTACTCGTGGTCTCCGCGGTGTCGGTGCCACGCCCGGGCGTCTCGGCCAGGATGTTGCGGATCTCTGTCAGCAGGGTCAGCTCGGTGTCCTGCGCCTGCTCGACTTCGCCCTTCTTGCGCAGTCTGTTGTAGGGCATCACGACCAGGAAGTAGACGACGGCGGCGACGAGGATGAAGTTGATGGCCGCCGACAACAGGACATTCAGATCGATGGTTTGGCCACCGCCGATGCCGATCCGCAGGATGCCGTAGTCAGAGCCGTCGCCCGCGCCTATCCGATTGATGAGCGGCTGGATGATGCTGTCGGTGAACTTGGTGACCAGTGCAGTGAACGCCGTGCCGATGACCACCGCGACCGACAGGTCGACGATGTTGCCTCGGGCGAGAAACTCCTTGAAGCCCTTTAACATGCGCGCGAATTTCCTTCCTACAAGTCCGGCAATCTGACAGACACACGACGTTAGTCCGGGTGACTCTGCAGCACGTGGAAGTCTGGTGCTAGCTTGCGTGAAGACGCCAGTTGGGCTGTGCACCAGACTAATTTGGGAGGTTCTGGCATGGGGTGGCTTTTTGCGGTGGTAGCAGGAGTGCTGATCGGCGTTTCGGCGATCGCAACGAGTTCAGCCAACGCGCAACCGGTTCCGCCACCGCCCCCAGGACCCACCCAACCCGGATCGACCACCGAGGACTTGGCCAACATGGTCTTGGACGTGATCGAGCACGGTTCACCGTCGATACAGACCACAGCACCGTTGCCCGCGCCACAGCCCTGATCCGTTCAATGGAAGGTGAGGGTCACGGTCTGTACCAGCGCCGCGCCCGCCACCTCGTTGGCATCGTGAGCGCCCACGGCGACGAGCACCACCCGGTCGCCTCCGTTGCCCGCCCCTGACGGCCGCTGCGAGACCAGCACCACCACCGCGTCGGTCGCCACGACCTGCGGCTGCGCGTCGACCCCCACACCCGCGTCGGCTCCGGCGCCAAGCACGTCGACCACGTCCCCTGGACGGATCAGGTCGAGTAGCGCCGTGTCGTCGAGGTGTAGCGGAACGATGCGAGCATCCGGGCCCGCCGTCGCCTCGGCCAGCCTCGGGCCCAACAGCCGCACATCGGTCAGCGCCTCGCCGCGGCGGGCCGGACCGGCCAGCGTCGCACCGACCACCTTTGCGAGATCTGTCTGTGATCCGTCGGGAACCGTTGTCGCCATGCGGGTTTCGAGACGGACGTCGGTGGTTCCGAGTTCCATCCCTGGCGCCAGATCCCTGGCAGCGACGACGATGTCGGTCCGTTCGTGCGCCGGGTCGGGTCGAAGCGCCGCGACGGCGGCCAAGATGACGAGGGCGCCGGCCGCGACGCGCCGGGCCGCCACGGTGCGTGACCAGTCCGGGCGCATGCGTTCGACGATCCGACTCAACGCCGACGGATTGAGCGATTCCCCCATACCGCCAAACTAGGCAGCAGACGACAGTGATGGCGTGGGCTGACCCAGCGCCTGTGGATAACTAGCTTGATGCGGCGGCGGCGGGGGCCGAACTCGTGGAGCTCGAGCTCGAGTCGCTGGACGAACTCGAGGCGGACTTGTCGGAAGACGAGGTCGAGGACTCCGAACCGCCGGAGGACCCGTTCGACGGCGTCGAAGCCGAGGACGTAGCCGACGACGAACTCTTGGCCGTCTCGCGGCTGTCATTGCGGTAGAAGCCGCTGCCCTTAAACACCACTCCTACGTTGCCGAACAGCTTGCGCAGGCGTCCACTGCATAGCGAACAGGTCGTCAGCGCTTCGTCGCTGAACGACTGCACCTCATCGAACCGATTGCCGCATTCGGTGCACGCATATGAATACGTGGGCACGAAAACCTCCGAGATCGTCAAACTTATTAGCACTCTACCGGCTCAAGTGCTAGAACCGCTACGTGAGCTTCGGCATTCCCGCGGCTGCTAGCTGAGCGTCACGAGCCCGCCGCGCGGGGTCAGCGCGTGGGTCATGCGCACATCGTGCGGTTCGGCGGGGAGGCGCTCGACGAGTTCGTCGTCGCGCACGATGGCGATCAGGCGCGCCGCCGCATCGGCAAGCGGAAGCGAACGGTCATAGAACCCAGCTCCGCGGCCAAGCCGCACGCCGGTGAGATCGACCGCGAGGGCGGGCACGAGGATCACCGATGCGTCGGCGATCGCGTCGGCGGCGAGCCACGGGTGCGCGGGTTCGCGGAGTCCGTATGGCGCCTCGACGAGCTCGCCGGGGCGGTAGTCGCCCCACTGCAGCGGCTGCGGGACACCTGTCGTGTCACTGCGAGCGACCGGCAGTAGCACCCGCACCCCGCGGCGATGGAGTGCGTCGATCAGCTCGATGGAGCCGGGCTCGGAGCCGACCGGCACGTGGGCGCACACGGTGTGGGAATCGGTGACCAACGACGAAAGGTGGTGAGTGAGCGCCTGCGCCTCGATGACGTGCTCCTGCGGTGATAACTCGCGGCGAGCCAGCAGCAATGCCGTGCGCAGTTCGGCTTTCGTTCGCTGCACTCCACCGCCTCCAAACACCGGGTCTTGGGAGGTTGAACCGACCTAAGGACATTAGTGTGTGAACGATGACACGGCCCGAGGTACCGATTCCGCGCACTGCGGTCGTCCCCGCCGCAGGCTTGGGAACACGATTTTTGCCTGCCACGAAGACAGTGCCGAAGGAGCTGTTGCCCGTCGTGGACACACCGGGCATCGAACTGGTGGCCGAGGAGGCGGCGGAGGCCGGTGCCGAACGGCTCGTCATCGTGACCTCCGAAGGCAAGGATGGTGTGGTCGCCCACTTCGTCGAGGACCTCGTCCTCGAGGGCACGCTGGAAGCACGTGGCAAGCACGTGATGCTGGAGAAGGTGCGCCGTGCCACCGCGCTGATCAAGGTCGAGTCGGTGGTCCAGGCGCAACCGCTGGGTCTCGGCCACGCCGTCGGCTGCGTGGAAAGTGTCCTGACGCCCGACGACGACGCAATCGCGGTGTTGTTGCCCGACGACCTCGTCCTGCCCACCGGCGTGTTGGAAACAATGTCGAAAGTCCGTGCCAAGCGCGGCGGTTCTGTGCTGTGCGCGATCGAGGTGCCACGCGACGAGATCAGCGCCTATGGCGTTTTCGATGTCGAACCCGTTGCCGACACCAACAACCCCAACGTGATGCGTGTCAAGGGAATGTTCGAGAAGCCGAAGGCCGAGGACGCGCCGTCGCCGTATGCCGCTGCCGGTCGTTACGTGCTGGACCGCGCGATCTTCGGCGCACTCAAACGGGTTCCGCGAGGCGCGGGCGGTGAGATCCAGTTGACCGACGCTATTGCTCTGCTGATCAACGAAGGGCATCCGGTCCACGTCGTCGTGCATCGCGGTTCTCGACACGACCTCGGAAATCCCGGCGGCTACCTCAAGGCTGCGGTTGACTTTGCGTTGGAGCGCGACGACTACGGACCCGAGCTACGGCGGTGGTTGGTGGAGCGCTTGGGGCTGATCGATTGCTGACTCGCAGCGAGCGCCCTGACACTTAGAAAGGCATGTTGTGCGGTCGGTTGAGGAGCAGCAGGCTCGGGTAGCCGCCGCCGCGGTGGCCCCAAGACCGGTCCGGGTGGCGATCGCCGAGGCGCAGGGCCTGATGTGCGCCGAAGAGGTGGTCACCGAACGCCCGTTGCCGGGATTCGATCAAGCCGCCATCGACGGTTATGCGGTTCGCAGTGTGGACGTGCTCGGCGTGGGAACCGGCGATGAGGACGACGGCTCCGAGGAAGGCGCGACAGGCTCCGACGGTGAGGTCAGCCTGCCGGTGATCGGCTCGATCGAGGCCGGTGCACGCACCCCCAGTCGGCTACAGCCGCGCCAGGCCGCGCGGGTCCAGACGGGTGCGCCGATGCCGACGCTCGCGGACGCGGTGCTTCCGCTGCGATGGACCGACGGTGGTGACGCGCGGGTGACTGTGCTGCGTGGTGTGCGCTCCGGCGCCTATGTCCGCAGGACGGGTGACGACGTCCAGCCGGGCGACGTAGCCGTGCGGGCGGGCGCGATCATCGGTCCCGCCCAGGTAGGGCTGTTGGCTGCGGTCGGGCGAGACCGCGTGCTCGTTCATCCGAAGCCGCGACTGTCGGTGCTGTGCGTGGGCGGCGAGCTGGTCGACATCTCCCGCACGCCGGGCAACGGACAGGTCTACGACGTCAACTCCTATGCGCTGGCCGCGGCAGGCCGTGACGCGGGTGCGGAGGTGAACCGTGTCGGGATCGTCGACACGGACCCCAAGGCGCTGCGCGACGTCATCGAGGGTCAGATCAACCGTGCCGAGGTGGTGGTGATCGCAGGCGCGGTCGGTGGGGCCGCCGCCGAAGGGGTCCGAACTGTGCTCGCGGAGCTCGGCGAGATGGAAGTGGCGCGCATCGCCATGCATCCCGGGTCGGTGCAGGGCTTCGGTCAGCTGGGGCGTGACGGGGTGCCGGTGTTCCTGTTGCCCGCCAATCCGGTCAGCGCGCTTGTGGTCTTCGAGGTGATGGTGCGTCCGCTGATCCGGTTGTCGTTGGGCAAACGGCAGGCGCACCGACGGATCGTGCAGGCGCGCACCCTGTCGCCGGTCACCTCGGTGGCCGGCCGCAAGGGCTTCCTGCGCGGACAGCTGATGCGCGATCAGGACACCGGCGAATACCTGGTGCAGGCCCTCGGTGGCGTACCAGGAGCGCCGTCGCATCTGCTCGCGACGCTGGCTGAGGCAAACTGTCTGGTGGTCGTTCCCAGCGAGGCCGATCAGATCCGCACTGGCGAAATAGTCGACGTCGCATTCCTGGCCCAGCGCGGCTGAACGACGCCGGACAAGCCGTCATGAACCTGTGGCGTTCCAATTCCACGCACCCGGGCTGGCCGCTGCCTGCCGGTCCGCTGCGGGTGCCCGCCGGCGTCGTGAGGCTGCGCCCGGTGAGGCTGCGAGACGGCGCGCAGTGGAGCCGTCTGAGGTTGTCCGATCGGGCTCAGCTGGAGCCGTGGGAGCCCTCCAACGGCGTGGATTGGGAAGCGCGACATGCCATTACGTCATGGCCGACGGTGTGTTCCGGTCTGCGGTCCGAGGCGCGCAAGGGGCGGATGCTGCCGTATGTGATCGAGTTGGACGGGAAGTTCACCGGCCAGCTCACCATCGGAAACGTGACGCACGGCTCGCTGCGGTCGGCGTGGATCGGGTATTGGGTGCAAAGCTCTGCGACCGGCGGCGGTGTCGCGACGGCCGCGGTGGCGCTGGGGCTCGATCACTGCTTCGCCGCTGTGCGGCTGCATCGCGTCGAGGCGACCGTGCGTCCGGAGAACCTCGCGAGCCGCGCCGTGCTGGCAAAGGTCGGCTTTCGCGAGGAGGGGCTGCTGCGGCGCTACCTCGAGGTGGACGGCGCGTGGCGGGACCACCTACTGGTGGCCGTCACCATCGAAGAGCTCAGCGGCTCGGCGTCCTCCGCCCTGGTGCGGCAAGGACACGCGAGCTGGGCGTAGCGAAGCACTCTCGCGAGCTGTACGTGAGGGCTGTGCCCGCGGGGCAAATCGCGACCCTGGTGTAGATCTCGCGAAGCCGAACGCCAGCCAATCTGTTACAAAAGTGACACATGTGACTGTTGGTGCTTGTCACCAGCGAATTACAGGTGTGTAATTGTCTCGGCGCGCCGTCCACGGATGCGCAGGTCACCAGACCTAGCCTTATCGGGGAAAGGAGCCGGCGACATGCCAAGCATCCCCCAATCCCTCCTGTGGATCTCTCTCGTCGTCCTCTGGCTGTTCGTGCTCGTCCCGATGCTGATCAGCAAGCGAGACGCGGTGCGTCGCACCAGCGACGTCGCGTTGGCGACTCGGGTTCTCAACGACGGCAGAGCGCGACTGCTGCGGCGCAAGGCGCCTGCGGCCGGCCATGCCAGCGACCCGGACTGGCGGCCGTCCGACGAAGACCTCGACGATGAGCTCGACGACGATGTCGAAGCGGAACCGGCGCGACGATCGGTCGTGCGGGTGGCCGCCGTCGATGTCGAGCAGGACGAGGATCCGGGCTACCTCGACGTAGATGTGATCGACGAGGACGCCGCCGCACTACCTGTCGGTCAAACCGATGAACTGCCACTGGATTTCGACGAGCAGGCCGACGAGGAGCCCCTCGCCGAAGAAGCCGGCGAACCGCAGGAAGAACCGGAAGCCGATGGCTCCGACGACGAGTACGAGTACGTGGCCGATTCGTCCGGTCTGGAGGCGCCGTCGGACACCGAGCTGGAGCTGGCCGACTCCTTGAGTGCAGCGCGCAAACGGCGTCACGAATCGAAGACCGGCGCGGCGGTCAGCGCCCGCAAGTACAAGTTCCGCAAGCGGATGTTGACCGTCATGGCGGTGTTGGTGATCGCCTCGGTCGCCACGGCGTACACGCTGGCCCCGGTCATGTGGTGGGCGAGCGCCGCCATCAGCGCGATGACGCTGTTCTACCTGGCTTATCTGCGCCGTCAGACACGTATCGAGGAAAGGCTGCGGCGCCGTCGGGCGCAGCGCATCGCCCGGTCCCGGCTCGGGGTGGAGAACACCGACGACAGAGAGTTCGACGTGGTGCCTTCGCGGCTGCGCAGGCCCGGCTCGGTGGTGCTGGAGATCGACGACGAGGATCCGATCTTCGAGCACCTGGACTACGCCCCGTTCGCGCGCCATTTCGACCTTCCGCACGCCGCGGGCCAGTAGCCTCGCCGGTTTCGACCGGCGGGCCGGGGCTGGTAGCCTGTGCTACCGGTATCAGGGGCTATGGCGCAGTTGGTAGCGCGACTCGTTCGCATCGAGTAGGTCAGGGGTTCGATTCCCCTTAGCTCCACAATTTTTCGCCGGGGCGCCGAACGCAATTTTTGGGATCGGTAAGCAACGTAACGCTGTGTACTTGCCGAATGCACAAAGCCCTTGTCGCCGCGTTCGCGGCTGCCACGTTTACCTCCGTGGGTCTCAATGTCGCAGCCGTGGTTGCGCCTTCCGGCACGGCCGACGCCGCGCCGTTCTGTTCACCGTCGAACGCGAACACCCCGCCATGCGCGCCGCCTGAGGGTCCCCCGGGCACCTGCGACGCGAACGGCGTCTGCGGTCAGATCTGGTGCCCGGGTTCGGGGATGTCTCCGATACCGGAATGGGACATGAATGTCTGCCACACCTTCTACTTCGATCCCGCTGCGCCGCTGACCAAGCCGGTGATGATTCCGGGGCAACCTCCCGGCCCGCCGCCACCACCACCCCCGCCATGCATTCCGTTCATCAACTGCTTGCCCGGCCTCTCATCGCCTTAGGACCGCTATCCGGCCGGCGCGAGCATCGCCTTCCAGCCGTCGTCCGCGGATAGGGTCGAATTCTCGACGGCGTAGCGGGTTCCGTCGGGCCCGAGCACAGTCCCTCCTTGCGGACTGCCGATGGGAAGGGACGCGACCGGGGTGTAGGTGCATGGGTTGGGCTGTTGCCCGCTGCACTGCACGGTGCCTGTCAGCGGTGGCGAAAGAGGATCACTGGTGGGCGGCACAGGACGGGGCAGCTGATCGGCCGGCAGCGGATTCATCCCGTTGTTGACCGACGGTGCGGGTATCACCCGGCCGGGTTGTACCGACTGGTCGCAACGGGCGGCCGGCGCGGGACAGCTGACGATTTGGTTCGGGTCGCCGTACCACGGGTTGGTCCCGAGCGGCACGTACGGTTTGTCGCTGCGGCACTCCTGCGGGGTGGCTGCCCTCTTGCCCGGTACGTCGACGCACGGGTAATTGCGCGCGCCGCGAACGACGTTGGCGGGGGTGTCCATTGGGATCTTGCAATAGGTGTTCTCCGGCAGTGGGGCGGTGGTGGTGTCGGCGGGCGCTCGCCACTGCGACGCCGGCAGGAAGCCGGTCATACATGGTGGTGGCTGGTTGATGGACAGGCTGAAATCCAGCGCTCCGGCACCTTCGAAGGGGGCAGCCACGGTTTGGGCGATGGCCGAACCTTGTTGCAGTGCAACCAATCCCTGTTCGACGCCGTTGTTGTAGCGCTTGAGCATGTCGAGCACGATTTCGACATTGGCCAGGGTTTGGGGCAGCGGCTCGCGAACTTGGTTCAGTTCTGAGTTGAGCTGATCGACGGTGGGTGCTGCCTGTTGGAGGATGCTGCGCAATGCGGCATCGCGCTCGGCGGCCTGGGCGGTCAGCGTCCGCACGTCCGCGGCCCAGAGGGCGATGTTGTCGCCGGAGTTGACCTGGCTGTCGATGATGGGCGCCGATCGGTCGATGATGGCGTTGAGGTCGTCGATGTTGGCGTTGAAGTCGCCGACAACTGACTGCGTGGAGTTGACCAGCCGCTGCAGCGCCGGCCCGAGGCCGCCGACCGCATGTGATGTCTCGGTCAGCAGCGAGTCGATCTTCTCTTTCGGCAGGGCCGAGAGCATCGCTTGGGTCGCGTCGAGTGCGGGACCGATTTCGGCGGGAACTGTGGTGTCGGTGATGGTTTGACCATCGATGAGGTGTTGTGTGGTGCCGGTGGCCGACACGAGGTCGAGATACTGCTCGCCGACCGCCGACACCGAATGCACGTTCGCACTGGCGTCGGCTGGGATCTGGTAGCTGTCCTCGATCTCCATCGTCGCCCGCACACCGGTTCTGGTGGTCTGGATCGCGGTGATCCTGCCGATGGTCGTGCCGCGGTACGTGACATTGGCAGTCGGGTACAGCCCGCCCGACGCGGGGAGCTCGGCGTGCAGGGTGTATTGCCCGAGGCCGAGCAGCGTCGGGATCCGCAGGTAGTACCAACCCAGGACGACCAGCGAGATGACCGTCAGGATGGTGAACACCACCAACTGGATTCGGATGAAGCGGGTGAGCATCGGCTATTCCCCCCGCTCGGGCGGAACGTCGGCGGGGTTCGGCGTGAACCTGACGTCGGGGAGCATGGTGGCCGGATCGCGACCCCACGACTGCTCCAGGGCGCGCAACGCACCGGAGAATGCGGTACCGGTCAGCAGTGAGTTGTCGAGCGAGCTGAGGGTCAGGTCCAGGACGGCCGAGATGTTCGCGTAGTCACCGCGGATCAACTTGGGAACCTCGTCGATGGTGAAAGGCAGCGAGACCATCAATCGGAGCGCGCCGGCCAAATACGGTGCGGCACGGCCGAGTTGTTTGAGCGGGCGCTGCAGCATCACCAGGTTGTGGTCGATGTTCTCACGCGACTGCGACAGTGCTTCGACGACGAGACGGCCGAACTCGCCCAGCGCCTGGACCGCATCGGCGCCAAGATCGCGGGTGTCATTGAAATGCTCGACCAGCGGCGGGATTTCGGTCAGTACCGCGTTCAGGGTGTCATCACGCTCGGCGACGATCGACGTCAACTCGTTGATGGAGTCGATCGCGCGTCGGATGTCGCCACGCTGCGCGTTGGCTTCGGCGGTGAACGTGTCCAGCTTGTCGAGGAACTGTCGGATCTGATCGGCCCGGCCATCGAGCATCGAGTCGACTTCGTTCCCGATCACTTCGAGACTGGGGATGCCTCCGCCGCGCAGCACGGTGGCCACACTGGCCAGCGTCCGTTCAGTGGTCGGGAACGCAGAAGAGTTCTGCAGCCCAATGGTGTCGCCGTCGCGCAACCTCTGCGGCGCCGGGTCCGGCGGCGCCGCGAGCTCTACGTGCTGGCTGCCCAACAGGCTGGTCTGGCCGATTTTGGCGGTGGCGTTCACCGGAAGCACCACGTCCTCGTCGAGATCGATCGTCAGCGTCGCGATCAAGTTCTTCAACCCGATCGCTTGCACCCTGCCGACGAAGATGTCGGCAACACGCACCCGGCTGTTGACGTTGAGCGCCAACGTGTCTGGTACCTGAACGTAGATCCGGTAGGACTCCTTGCCGGAGCCTGGCCCGCCCGGCATCGGAACATTGGCGATGCCGCGCCAGGATCCACACGCGCTCAGCACTACCGCCGCCATCAGCAATGCGGCGCCCGCGCGAAGCGTTCTCCGCGCAGCCGCCACGGCGGCCGACCGCCCGGCGGTCATCGGCCGACTCCTGACACCGGCGCCGCTTCGGCGGGCAGGGGTGGTCCAGCCGGCACCGGCGCGCTGGGCGTGGGTAGTGGCTGCGGATACCACGGAGGCGGCAGGGGATTGTTCTGGTCGTAGGCGTTTGGCGGTGCTCCACCGCGCGGACCCGCCGGAGGCGGCGGGCCAGGGTCGGGTCCGCCCAACAACGCGGCGAGCGAATCGGGTGTGAGCATGTTCGCGGTGAACGGTTGGACCTGTAGCCCCTGCATGCCGGGCGCGACGATCCAGCCCGGTTCGTGATTTCCGTGGGAGAACAACGTGTCGCGAGACCAGATACCCGGCACGGTGGTGTCCTTGTATCCCGGTGGCGGCCGCAGCCGTTCCTCGGAGTACGCGACGTGTTTGGGCAACAAGTCCGGAGTGGTCAACGGGACCGTTCCGAACGGCGGGAAGTTGAATTTGATGGCGTCGAGGATCGGAGCGAGGTACTGCGCGCAGAGCTCGGCGGATTCCTGATAGCCGAGCCGACTGCCCGCTTGGATGGCGCTGCAGATCAGTTGCATCGGGTTGGCGAAGTTGGCGACGACCGGGATCGCGGTCAGCGCCCCATGTGCGGGGTCGTAGATGTTGGTGAAGTTGGTCCCCATGGTGGGCAGCACGTGCAGGGCGGTCTCCAGTCCGTTGCGCGGTGTCGGCGCAAGAATCGCGGTGGTGACGTCGGCGAGGTTTTGAATGTCCTTGGTCAGCGCGGGACCGTTGTCCTCCACGAACTTTCGGGTTGTTGCCAGCAGCTGGTCGACCTGGTCGATCGCGTCGGCCAGTTCGCGATCGTCGTTGGTAAGCGAACCGGTGAAGGCGGCCAGGTCGCTGTTGAGTGCGACGAACTGCTGGTCGCTGTCGTGTAGTGCGTTGACGAAGACCGCCAGACTCTTGAGGACCGCGAAGAAATCGCCGCGGCCGTCGTTGACCGCGGTGAGCGCCTCGGACAGGTTGTTCAATGTGGTGTTGATCTGCTGTCCCTTGCCGGCCAGACCGTCGGCGAAGGATTCGATGGCTTCGCCGAAGGGACCTTTTGGCGCTCCGGCGGTCGGTGCGAGTTGAGTGACGACGTTCGTGATCTGCGCGCGCAGTTCATCCCATTCGACGGGCACCTGGGTGCGCTGCAGCGGAATGACCGCGTTGTCCTGCAGTTGCGGTCCGCCGGTGTAGCGGGGTGACAGGTCGATGACACGGGAGGCCACCAGGCTGGGGTTGAGGATCGATGCGGTGGCGTCGGCAGGGACCTGGTATCTGCGGTCGTAGTGGAACGTGACCTTCATCTTGTCGCCGGCGGGTTCGACGGCGTCGATCCCGCCGACGCGCACCCCCTGGATTTGGACTTCGTCCCCGGCGTAGAGGGCGAGTGTGTCGCTGAAGTACGCCACGGCGCTGTTGGTGGTCAGCTTGTTGTAGATCTGGTAGCCGCCGATTGCCGCGGTGATTGTCAACACTGCCGCGGCCGCTGCCGCAATGAGCGTGCGCCGCCGGACTTTTGGCGCCTTCAGCGAGCGGATGTCGAAGATCGTGGACATGGGTCAGCCCTCTGCTTCCGGTGCATCGATCGGCGCCAGCGGATTCAGCGGTACGGTGCGTGCGCCCGGGACCGGGCCAAACGGACCCTGATCCAGCGCGGCGCATGGCAGGGGATCGTCGGGGGAGGGGATCCCGTCTGCGGGCGGGGTATAGGAGCATGGCGAGCCCGGTGGCACTGCGGGTCCCGGATGGTCGGGTGTGCCTTCCAGTGGTGTCGGAGCCGGTGGGGGTGCGCCGTTGGGGAACCGTTGGCCATTGGGGTCGGGAAAACGAAATGAGGGCAGACCGGCGTTGCGCCAGAACTCTTCCGGGTCGATGCCTCGTTTCTTGAACGCCGCATCGACGAAGGGCTGCAGCAATTGGTAGGGCAGCAGGTTGGCGATCAACACCTTGAAGTAGGGCCCGGAGCCGACCGCTTCGGCCAGCGATGCGGTGAATTTGCTCAGCGTGCTGAGCACGTCAGCCAGGTCGTGCTTGTGCGCGACGAGCAGATCGCTGATCGTGCGCAGCTGCTCGAGCGCCGGCGTCAGGTGGGGGGTATCGGCGATGAAACCCCGTACCTGGACCGATAATTCGGAGACTCGTTGCAGCAAAGTGTCGATCGCTTCACCGCGGCCGTTGATGGCGGCCAGGAGTGTTTGGGCGTTGAGTAGCAGTTGATTGATCTGTCCGCTGCGGTCGCGCAGGACACCGGCGACCTTGTTGGCCTCGGCCAGCAGAGTCTTGAGTTCCTCGTCGCGTTTGCCGATGGTGTCGGAGAAGCGACCCACGCCGTCCAGAGCGGCCGACAAATGTGGGGCGGTTTGATCCAGCGTCTCCGAGAGGACATCGAGAGAACGTTTGACGGTGTCGAAGTCCCAGCCGGCTGCGGTCTTGGTGACGTCGGAAAAGGCGTCGTAGATCTGGTAGGGGGTGGTGCTATGCCCTATCGGCAGAACAGCATTCGGCCGTAGCGGGTCCGCACCGCGCGGCTCGATCTCAAGCGTTTTCTTACCGAGGATGGTGTCGGTCCGGATGGTCAGTCGGCTGTCGTTGCCGATGGTGGTGGAGCCCGTGGAAAAACCGATCGTGACGTACTCGGGGTCCAGGGCAATTGAGCGCACCGTACCGACCTTCATGCCGAAGATGCGGACTTCGTCGCCGGTGTGGAGCCCGGCCGCATTGCTGAATTGGCTGTAATAGACCGGCCGTGCGAACAGCATCGGGATGCTGGCGAAGCTTTGTCCGACTCCGATCACCAGCACCACGATGATGACACCCAACAGGCCGGTGCGGCGACGGTTGCCCTCCTCGAGGATCCTCATTTGGGCGTGCACCTACCCGTGGGCTGCGCCAGGACCTTGACGGTGCGCACCGGCCCACCGGGCTGTAGGCCATTGATCTTGAGTGTCACGTCGCACAGATAGAAGTTGAAGAAGTCACCGTATATGCCACCGATGCGGCCGATGATCCTCAGTGCGTTCGGCAGTTTGGTGAGGAGATCATCGAGCTGGTCCTGCTTTTCGATGAGAGGTCCCTGGATGGACTGCAAATGCGTGACAGTGTCTTTCAGCACGGGGCGGTTGTCGGCGAGCAGGTCTGCGACCGTGCCCGCTGCGTCGCTGATGTGGGCCAGGCCGTCGGCAATCGGATCGGCGCGATTGTTGAGGCCGTTGATCAGCTGTTGGAGGTTGTCGATGGTCTGGTCGAACTGCCTCTGATGGGCGACGGTGGTTCGAAGCACGGTGTTCAGATTGTCGATGACCTCGCCGATGGCTTGATCGCTGTCGGCCAGTGCCGATGTCAATTGCGCGGTCTGATCAAGGATGTCGTTGATGGTTCCGCCCTTGCCCTCGAAGACCGTGATCAAGGAGGACGCGATGTCGTTGACCTTCTGTGGGTCCAGCGCACGAAACAGCGGCTTGAATCCCCCGATGAGTGCATCGAGATCGAGCGCAGGTTGGGTTTGGGTTATCGGAATGTTGCCGCCCGGCGGCAGAATTCGCTCTGGGCCTTGGCCGCGCTGCAACTCGACATAGCGATTGCCGACCAGGTCGGCGTAGCGGATGTGCGCAGTGGTCGACTCGAACAGCGGCACTGTGCGGTCGACGTCGAATTCCACAACGATGTGTCGACCGTCGGGCGCCAGCCTCACCCCTGACACTTTTCCGACCTCTACGCCGGAGAAGCGCACGAACTGTCCGGCCTTCAGGCCGCTGACACTGCTGAACGCGGCGGAATAGGTGGTCGTGCGGTCGAATCGAAGCTGCCCGAAGACCACGATGATGAATCCGGTCAGGGCCAACAGCACCGCGGAGAAGGCGCCGAGTTTGATTGCCGTGCCGGTGATTTTCATGGGTTGATCGTGTTCTCTCCGACCTGACGGCCCCAGACGTATTCGGTGAGGATGGGTTGGCCGAGTTCGACGTGGTTGTACGGGGCGATGGAGCTGCCGGTGTCGGTGACAAGGTAGGGAGCAGGCCACAGGTCCCGCGTGATGGGTTGCCAGCATCCCGGCGCTCCGCCGGGCCCGCCGCTGGCGTTGGTGCGTGGCAAGTTGTCGGGGTAGACGTACGGGTTTTCGGCCCCGAGAATGCTGGAGTTTGTCACCGCCGAATACCCATTGCCTCCCGAAGCTGCCGCCACCTTTGGAGCCACGTCGTGGTAGTTGCGGATCATGCACATCAGTTGCGGGCTGTATTCATCCAGCAGTTCCGCGGTGGGGACCAGGTCGGCCATGCCGCGGACGAGGTACGGGTTTCCGCGGCGAAGGATGTCGGCGCCGGTGTTTCCGAATCCGACCGACGCCATCAGTGCTGCGTCGAGCTCGTCGCGCTGGTCGTTGAGGGTGGTGGCGGTGGTCACTGCGTCGCGCAGCGCGTCCCACAGGTCCGGCGAGGCACCGGTGTAGATGTCGGCCAGCTCGGTAAGGCGCTGAATATCGTAGCGCACCAATGGCATTCGTGGATTGACCTGGTCAAGGATCGCGTTGCCGTCGACCAGTGAACGACCGAACTTGTCGCCGAGCCCGGTGAGTGCCTCGGCAGTGGCGGTCAGGGTGGCGTTGAGCTTGATCGGGTCCACCTTCTCCGCGATGGACATGATGGTCTCAAACAGTGTGTCGAACTCGGTGGTCACCGACGACACATCGATCGTCTGGTTAGGTGAAAGAGACTGCAGCGATGGGTTTTTCGGTGACGAGAAGGCCACATACTTGTTGCCGAACACGGTGCTGGCCTTGATGGTGGCGGTGGCGTTCGCCGGGATCGAGTTCAGCGAGTCGGGGGTGACTTCGAGGGTGATTTTCGCCCTGGTGAGTTTGTTTACCGAATCCGGTTGTACCGCGGTGACCCGGCCGATCACGACGCCGTTGTAGGTGACCTTCGACCCGTCGTCCATGGCCAAGCCCGAACGGCTGGCAAAAAGTGTCAGCTGCGTGGTCGGGGTCAGTCCGCCGCGGAATTGGACCCACACGAAGGCAAACACGCCGATCGTGGCCATCACCGTGATCACACCGGCGACCTTGACAGACGCCTTTCGGGGTGATGCCCACGGCCTGCTCACGTCAGCGACCCAAAGTCGTTATGGCCGGCGTCATCAGAGCCCCCATGGAGCAGGACGCTACCATACTTTTTAGTATGCTCGCGTCGCCTCAACATTCCTATCCATTGGTACGGAAGTGGGATGGATACGGTTCAACGCCTCACCATGTCGGGAAGCTAGCACTTGGCTCGCGATAGATTGCCATCGTGAGCGAAGACAGAGTTCGTGTGCGGATCGGCGACAACGGCGTGGCGACGGTGACGATGGTGCGCGCCGATAAGCACAACGCGCTCGACCAAGCCATGTTCGAGGGCTTGACGAATGCCGCCGAGCAGCTGGTGGGCGAAACGTCGGTTCGCGCGGTTGTACTGCACGGCGAGGGCAAGAGCTTCTGCTCCGGTCTGGACGTCGCAAGTTTCATGGCCGGTGAAGGCGGAACCGGCGTCCTGTTGGCCCGAGACGAGAACCGGCTGGCCAACACCGCTCAGCGTGTGGCCTACGACTGGTCGTTGGTACCCGCACCGGTCATCGCCGCGATTCACGGCAACTGCTTCGGCGGTGGCCTGCAGATCGCGCTGGGCGCCGACATCCGGATCGCCACGCCGGACGCGAAGCTGAGCATCATGGAGGTCAAGTGGGGCCTGGTGCCCGATATGGGCATCACGCAGACGCTGCCGCGACTCCTACCGATCGACGTCGCGAAAGAGCTGACGTTCACTGGTCGCATCGTGTCCGGCGTTGAGGGTCTCGAGCTCGGGTTGGTCACGCGGACGTCCGAAGATCCGCTATCGGCGGCGATCGCCCTCGCCGACGAGATCGCGCAGAAATCTCCGGACGCGGTCCGCGCGGCGAAGCGCCTTTACAACGAAACCTGGGCAGGCAACGACCCCGCGGCTGCCCTGGTGCGCGAATCCGAACTGCAGACTTCGCTGATCGGCAAGCCCAATCAGATCGCCGCCGTGATGGCTGGAATGTCGGGCGAGAAGCCGGTTTTCGTCGACCCCGCTTGAGAAACACCGAACTACAGGACGACGAACCAGACGGCGACGTAGTGACTCACCGCGGCAGCTGCGGTGAACGCGTGAAAAAACTCGTGATAGCCGAACGTATGCGGCCACGGGTTCGGCCAGCGAATGGCGTAGAGGATGGCGCCGACGTTGTAGAGGACCCCGCCTCCGGCGAGCAGGCCCACGACGATCGGACCGCCGCCGTCGAGCAGGCTACCTGCGAACCAGATCGCGACCCAGCCGAGTAAGAGGTACAGCGGTACGCCCACCCAACGCGGCGCCGACGGCCACCACATCTTGAGCGCTACCCCGACTGCAGCGCCGGCCCACACAATCGTCAGCACCAGGTTTCCTATGCGCGGCGGCATCGCCAAGACCGCGAATGGCGTATAGCTGCCCGCGATGAACACGAAGATCGCCGAGTGATCAAGCCGCTTCATCCACTTCAGAGCCACCGGATTGTGCCAGTGCTTGCGGTGATAGATCGCGCTGACGCTGAACATCGCGACGATGGTGACGGTATAGATCAGGGTCGCAACGATCGCCCTCGGCGACGACTCGATGACGGCCACAGACACCAGTGCCAGCCCGCCCACCGTCGCGGCGACCGCGGAGCACAGATGGATCCAGCCCCTGGCGCGTGGCCGCCCGATGAGATCGGCAACGGTTTCGGCCAGACCCTGGGGCAGGTCATCGACAACGGGGGCCAGCGGACCAGTTATCTCGGCAGCTGCCATCGGGTCTAGCCGATGGGACGGCACGTGGTACTCGTCGGTGCTAAGCGCGATAAAGCGTCCCCCTGCTGCGGCGGGTCATCGCGGACGCGACGACGCCCGGTTGAGCCTACCGTCGGCCGGCTATTACGACGATTCGCGCCGGGCGCGGGCCCGTCGCTTTCCTTCGTGCATCGCGGCCACCCGGGCGACGGGGATGGTGCGGCCATGTTCGATAAGGTCGGCCGGCAGCCGCTGGGCCTGCGGCATTGACTCCGTCCACGCCGGCCGGCCGTCGAGCGCGTCGATCGCCGTGTGGACCGTGAAGTCGGCAGGGGTGATCGAGTCGAGCTCGGACCACTCGAGCGGAAACGACACCGGAGTGCCCGGGCGCAGCCGCGGGCTGTACGCCGCGGCGACGGTGGCCCCGCCTGCGCGGGTGGCGTCGACGAACACCTTGCCGCAGCTGTCACGTCGTCGACCGGTGCCGCGTCGTCAATCGGGACGAACATGTGCAAACCCTTGGCCCCGCTTTTCTTCACCACACCGGCCACCACCTTCGCGAAGTCGTCCTGCGGTGGATCGAGGTCGAGCACGAGATGTGGTGGCCGGTGGCGGTATATTGTCGGCCAGCCCGAGCGTGGGGTGGTACTCGACGGACCGCTGATTGGCGAGCCATAGAAGGGTCCGCCAGTCGTTGCAGAGCGCACAGCGCACCTCGCGGTGGGACGCTTCGGCCCACATGGTCGGGGTGGCGACCCAGTCCGGGGTTGGCATCTGCTGGCTGGATGGTGAGCGGTAGTGATTGATACTGCGTGCTGGTGAGCGGTGTGCTGCGGACATCAGCGTTGTTGTCGGTGGCGGCTGTCAGGATGTGGTGCATGGCTGGGGGGCGGGCGCTGCGTCGGATCGGTGATCCGGTGGTGGCGGCCGCGCCGGTGGGTGTGCGGATCCGGACCCGGATACATCCCACGGCCGAGGAGGCGGAGGCGTTGTCGGCGATCGGGGAGCTGTTGGGGTCGCTGTATCGCGGTGAGCTGGCCGGGCGAATCGGCTGCGGTGTGCTGGATCACGAGGGCCACGCGGTGTGGCGCGCGCAGCGCAAGCAGGCGCTGACTGCGGTGTCGTCATCGCGGTGGGCCGGGGCGATCACCCGGGCGGCGGAGGATCAGTTCCAGCTGGGGATGCGGGGGTTGGCCGACCAGATCGCGGATCTTTGTGCCGCCATTGAGGTGTTGGAGCAGCGCTGCGTGCTTCGGCCCGGCGAGCTCGCACCGCGTGAGGGCGCCCAGCAGAACCGCCGACGTCGGTCCCGGCGTCGGCGGCGTGCGTATCGCAGCGCCGCGGAACGTTTCGTCAAGACCCGGCGCCTGGCGGTGCTGCGGACCCGGTTGGCCCGCGCGCAGCAGGCGTTGGCTGCGGGTCGGCCGTCGATCACGGTGGGCGGGAAACGATTGTGGCGCAACCGCCACCACCTCGACACCACTGAGATGACGGAGCCGCAGTGGCGACACCAGTGGGACGCAGCGCGGATGTTTTTCACCGCGGACGGTGAATCCGGCAAGCCCGGCGGTAACGAGACGATCCGCGTCGGCGCCGATGGCCGGTTGCGCATCAAGACCCCGGCCGCGTTAGTGGGCCGGTTCGGTTCGCATGTGGTGATCGGCGAGCCGATCGGATTCGCTCATCGCGGCGATGAGTGGGCCGAGCGGGTGGCGTTGCGGCGCGCGGTGCGCTACGACATCACCTTCGACCCCGCCCGTGTCCGGTGGTATGTGCACGCGTCGTGGAAAACCGCCGCCGAACCGGCGCCGGCCCTCGATGAGTTGCGTAGTGGGCCGGTGCTGGGGATCGACCTCAATGACGGCCACCTGGCTGGCTGTGTGCTGGATCGATCGGGCAATCCGATCGGCGCCCCGACCAGTTTCGAGATGCCCACCGCGGGGTTACGCGCGCCGCGGCGGGACGCTCGGGTGCGTGCGGCCATCAGCGCGGTGCTGGATCTGGCGCAGCGGCACAAGTGTGCGGCGATTGTGGTGGAAAACCTCGACTTCACCGACGCGCGCGCGACCGGGCGCGACACCCTGGGCCCCGGAGTGCGGGGGAAACGGTTTCGCCGCAGGATCGCCGGCATCCCGACGCGGCGATTTCGGGATCGACTGATCAGCATGGCGGCCCGCCGCGGCATCGCGGTCATCGGCGTGGACCCGGCCTACACCAGCAAGTGGGGCCGCCAGCACTGGTGTAAACCCTTACAACAGCAGACTTCCGATCCCTCAACGGTCACCGGCCATCACGGCGCGGCGGCCGCGATCGGTAGACGTGGCCTCGGACTGGCGATCAGGCGACGGCCGGCAGGACCCCGCACCCGACAGCGGACGAGTGTGGGCACTCCACCGGCCAGGCCCGACCACCGACCCGACCACGGTGGCAGGTGCGGCAGTTCCGGCCCACCGACACACCCACCATGAGGTGTGCCGGTCCACCGGAAAACACCCACCGCCAGCGGCCAAGACCGTTCGGGCCGCACAGGACACAGTCCTGCTCACCAATCAGGAACGGTGTATTTCGGGACGTTCTTCTGCATGAACGGCTCGCGCCCGCGCAGGACCCGCAGCACAGTCAGCGGCCGATCGGCGAGTCCGGGCAGCATGCGATCGGCGACCGCGTCCAGGTAGTCGACGAGGTCACGCTTGGTGGCCCCGGCGTCGGGAGTCAGTGGCTCGTCGAGATTGGTGAGGTCGACGCCATCGCGCTGTTCCTTGGTGCCCATCGTCATCCGCTCGCCGTCGTGGCGAGCCCCCCGTCGACGGGAATGATCGCGCCTGTGAGATACGAGCCCGCCCTGCTGGCAAGGAACACCGCGATGCCGGCCATGTCGTCATCGCGTCCGATGCGACGTAGCGGGGCCGACGCCGCGATGGCGTCGCCGAACGCCTCGAGCGTCGCCGCCATCATCTTCGACCGAAAAGGCCCTGGCGCAACGGCATTCACGGTGATGTGCTCCGGCCCGAGTTCATGGGCGAGCATCCGTGTCAGCTGGTGCAAGGCCGCCTTGCTGCTGCCGTAGGAATACACCGGCATCCGGCTCGGGCGCAGGCCGTCGATGCTGCCCACGTTGATGATCCGCGCGGGATCCTCGAACGTCCCGGCTTTGCGAAGTGCGGGCAGCAGCGCCTGCACCATCCAGAACGGCGACTTGATGTTGAGATCGAGGACCTTGTCCCAGGCGGATGCGGGGAAGCTCTCCAATGGCTCACCCCATGTCGCGCCCGCATTGTTGACCAGGATGTCCAGCCGTCCGCCGCTTGTGACTTCGTCGGCGAGCCGCGCGCATTCCTCGTGTCGGGACAGGTCCGCCGGGACGGCCTGCACATCGCCGAAACTCGAGAGCTGGGCCCGAGCTTCCGCACACGCGCCTGGCTTTCGGGAGCTGATCACCACGCGGGCGCCGGCTTGTACCAGTCCGCGGGCCATCATCAGCCCGATACCCCGCGTGCCGCCTGTGACGAGGGCACGCTTACCGGTCAGATCGAACAGCTGGGCATGAGTGCTGAACTGGGCGTCGCTCATCTTCGAATAGTGCCCTATCGGTCTCGCAGGGCGTTCCTTGCTCGTCACGTCGGCGAGGCCGTAGCCTCGTGGCGTGGCCGGCCTGTCTGTCGTCCGAGCCGACGAACTCGCCGAATTGGGGGTCTTCGCCGGCTGCCCAACCGAGGCCCTGGCACCGCTCGCGGCGCAGTTGCAGCCACTGGTCGCGGCGCCCGGACAGGTGCTCATGCATCAGGGCGAGCTCGCGATTTCCTTTTTGCTGATCGGCTCCGGTTGCGCCGAAGTGACCCACGCCGGAATTGACGGGCACGACACCGTCGCCGAACTGCAGCCCGGCCTCATCGTCGGCGAAATCGCTTTGCTGCGCGATATGCCTCGAAGTGCGACGGTGGTGGCGACCGAGAGGCTCACAGGATGGGTCGGTGACCGGGAGGCCTTCGCCACCATGCTCGAAATCCCGGGCATGCTGGACAGGCTGGTGCGCACGGCACGGCAACGGCTCGCCGCGTTCATCACACCGATCCCGGTAGAGCTGCGCGACGGGAGCGTCTATTACCTGCGCCCGGTGCTGCCGGGGGACAGCGAGCGCACCACCAACGGGCCGGTCGAATTCTCTGGTGAGACGTTGTACCGCCGCTTCCAGTCGCCGCGCACGCCGACGAAATCCTTGATGACCTACCTGTTCGAGGTCGATTATGTTCACCACTTCGTATGGGTGATGACCGAGGGCCCTGAGGGGCCGGTGGTCGCCGATGCGCGCTTTGTGCGCGACGAGGACGACTCGAGCGCCGCCGAAGTGGCGTTCATCGTCGGCGACGACTACCAGGGCCGCGGCATCGGCACGTTTCTGATGGGGGCGCTCGTCGTCACAGCGAATTATGTTGGTGTTCAACGCTTCACAGCTCGAGTGCTCTCCGACAATCACCCCATGCGGGCGATCCTGGACCGCTTCGATGCGGACTGGCATCGCGACGATCTCGGCGTCGTCACCACCGTCGTCGATGTTCCGGACCCACGTTCTCTGCGGCTGGCGTCAACCCTGGTCAAACAGATCCGCGACGCGACGGCCCAGGTCATCAAGGCGGTCGGCTGATGAGGGCCCGTTGATCGCCGACGGCCGACGGCCTGCGCTTTCGAAGGACACCGGCCTCTGCATCTCGCTCGCCGGTCGGCCGAGCAACATCGGCACCCGGTTCCACAACTACCTGTACGACCTGTTGGGACTCGACTTCATCTACAAGGCGTTCACGACAACAGACATCAGGGCCGCGATCGGCGGTGTTCGCGCGCTCGGCATTCGCGGCTGCTCGGTGTCGATGCCGTTCAAGCAGGCCGTCATTGAACTAGTCGACGACGTCGAGCAGTCCGCGAAGTCCATCAATGCCGTCAACACGATCGTCAACGATGACGGACATCTCACTGCATCGAACACCGACTACATCGCCGTCCAGCGTCTCATCGCCGAGCACGGATTGCAGCCGTCGCAGTCGGTGCTGTTGCGAGGTAGTGGCGGCATGGCCAACGCCGTCGCTGCGGCGTTTAAGGACAACGGTTTTCAGCAAGGCACCGTTATCGCGCGCAATGCCGACACGGGACGGGACCTTGCAGGACGGCTCGGCTACGAGTACGGCTCCGACGTCGGCACACGGACGGCCGATGTGCTCGTCAACGTCACCCCGGTAGGGATGGCGGGCGGTCCCGAGCAGAACGACCTCGCCTTCGGCGCCGAGACGATCGCCAAGGCGCACACCGTGTTCGACGTGGTGGCGATGCCGTCGGAGACGCCGTTGATCGCGGCCGCACGTTCTTCGGGTATCGCCGTGATCACCGGAGCCGAGGTGATCGCGCTGCAGGCCGCCGAACAGTTCGAGCGCTACACCGGCGTGCGGCCGAGCGCCGAACAGGTCGCTGCGGCGTCCGCGGTGTCGCGCGCCTAGGGTGCGCGTCTACTAGTTCCGCTGCGACTCGGCGTATTCCTCGGGGTGGTTCTTCTTCTGGTACGCGCGCACGGGCCAGAAGAGCAGCCACAGCACCGGATATACGGTCACGTAGAAGAGCAGATGCACAGCAGCGGCGAACAGCACCCCGAACACCCACGCCGGATAGATGATGATCAGGCAGAACTGGATGAACTGCTTGAGCACCACCGGATAACCCTCCGCCATCGACCACAGCGTTCGTGGGCTCATCGCTGTCAGGTACTTCTGCACGGTCGACGTCTCGGCCTCCATCTCGGCCTGCGCCTGGCTGATGTCGCGCCCGCGCTCCTCACGCGTGAGTCTGCGTGCCGGTTGCGACGGCTCGTCGGGAGGTAGTGGTTGCGTGGTTGTCATCGGTCAGTGGTCTTTCTGGTCAACAACTCACGGTGTGATCTTGGTCTGCTCGTCGATGGCCGCGGTTGCATCCATCAGGGCACCGAACTGGTCTTCGAGACCATCGGCGTTGAGTTGGAGGACGTAAAGCCCGTCCTGGCCCGGAATTACGACGGTCTTCTGTGCAATGGCACGCAATGCGCCGTTCTTCGTGTAGGTGCCGCCGAATTGGGTGGCTTCGAAGCCACTGAGCTCGTCGAGGTTTCCCTCCGCACCGCCCTCGAAGCCGGGCATGTTCTTGATCTCGCCGGGCGCGAACTCGAGGACCTTGGCCGGGTCGACGTTGCCGGTCAGTTTGGAAACCAGCGCGATGATGGAGGGCGGATCCGCCGCGAACGCAGGGTCACTGGAAATGATTGCGCCGTAAGCCCACTCGGGGGCGCGGGGTCCCGCGTCCTCCCATCCGGGCGGGGTGGGCAGGTCGATGGTGGGCGAGCCGGGATCCCCGCGCTTCACCGGCGTCTCGACGATGCCGTTGTCGCGGATGTAGTCAGCGATCGTGTGGTTCGGTCCCGCGGCCTGCCCCGACGTGGTGGGCGCGGCGCCGCTGGTTGTGGTGGTCGTCGCCTCGCTGGAGGTCGTCTCCGTCGCGGACGGCTCGGTTTTGGTGTCCGATCCGCAACCGGCCAAGCCCAGTCCCAGTGCGACGGCCGCGACCGCGATGCCGCCGGCCCTCACTGACATGCTCATACGGTCTCCTCATCTGAAGAATCTCGCCGTAGCCTACGGTCGGCCCCCTGAAGATGCCACGCCTGGGTTTTGCTCTAGAGTTAGAGAACGTTTGCTGGCCCCCATGGGATATTTGGGGCAAGATGTAGATGTCTTGGGAACAGGTGGCCATGTACCACCGAGGAGGGGTGTGGATATGCGGGGGATGATTCGTTCGCTGGGCGTGGTGGGTCTTGCGTTGCTGAGCGTGGTCGCGCTGGCACTGACGTGGACCGCGACGATAGTCGTTCAGCTGACGGCGACTGCGCTGATCATGGGCGGCACCGACCATCCACTGAGCGCAGACGGCGACGACCTCGGCTATGTCGAGACGTATCTGGACAACGCGGTCAAATTGTTCATCAACCCTGCGGCGGGCACACCGACGCGCCCCGGGACGGAGCCGATCGACGGGGTGAACCCGGGCGACAATGTCTATGCGGTCACGTATCCCGCGGAGTTCTTCCCGTTGTTCGGCACGCGGACGTTCGACTCGTCCGTGGATGCGGGACGCGAAAATCTGAACGGTTGCGTGCGCGGAACAGGCTGCGAGTTCAACGAAGACGTTGATCCTGAGCCCCCCGCGGTGCCGCCGGGTCCCGACTTCGTCGTCTTCGGCTATTCGCAGAGTGCCGTCGTAGCCTCGCTGGTGAAGCGAGATCTGATCCAGAACCCCCCGCCGGCTGGCACCGACGTGTCGTTCTTCCTGCTCGCCAATCCGATGCGGCCCAACGGTGGCATCTTGGCGCGGGGACCTGAAGGCCTCACCATCCCGATCCTGGGCGTGACCTTCTACGGGGCCACCCCGACGAACAGCTGCGAGGGCGCTGGCGAGTGCTACGAAACCGTCGACGTCGCAGCGCAATACGACGGCCTCGGCGGCGACGCGCCCGTCAGCATCACGAACCTGTTGGCCGTCGCGAACGCGGCACTGGGTTACTACTATCTCCACGGCGATTTGCAGAACGCCAGCTTCGACGACGCCCTCTACCAGGGATCGCATGGCGACACCGACTACTACATCATTCCCGCGAAGCGGCTGCCCCTATTGATGCCGTTCGAAGGCGTCGTGCCGTCGCCGATCCTCACCCTGCTCGAGGCACCGTTGAAGGCCGCGATCGAGGCCGGCTACGCGCGGGACGTCAGTCCGGGCGTCGCCACCAAAGCTGGGCTGCTGCCGTTCACGAACCCGGTGCAGGCCATCGTGAACATCATCAGGGCGATCCCGGTTGGCATTGACGATGCGATCGCCGAGGCCACCGGAGACCCGACCAATCGACCGCTGGGAACCGAGCCGGTGACCAGTCCGTTCGGTGTGGGCGGTCCCGAGCTGCCCGAACCGCCATCGGCCAACGACGCGGATCTGATGACGTCGCGAATGGGCGACGACGCCGCCGGCGAAGAGGTCATCACCGAAGAGGTCACCACCGAAGCGGGCATCGCCGCTGAGGAGCAGATCGCCGCCGGCGATGTCGTCGAGGAAGAGATCGTTGAAGAAGAGGTCACCGAGGACCTCGAGTCGACCACGCCCGGTGCCCGCACGCCGCCAGTCACCCGGTTCGGCGAACAGGTCCGCAGCGCCCTGGACAAGATCCGCCTGCCGAAGGTCAGGGGCCCGATCACGTTCGACCCGCAAAAGAAGGCGACCCCCCCGTCGGCGGCACAGCCCGGCGAAAACGAAACCACCACCAGCGAGCCGGATACCGCCCCGGCCAATGCGGGAAGCGAGGCCGTCGCCTGACGGCCGAATCAGACGTCGCAGTTCAGCGATACCGTGATCGACCGGCTGACCACGACGGTGATGTACTCGCGGTCCTTACCCTTGCCGACAGCGATCGTCTGGGTCACCTCCTGCGGGTTGCGCACATTGGTGACGAAGCATTCGCCGATCGGTGCGCTACCGACCCGATCGATGACGACGTTGTATCCGGCGGCTTCCAAGTCGCCGATCGTCTGGTACGCGTTGCCCGGTCGGGCGGGCTTCGCCGTTGCGGTGCCCGCGGGAGCGAGGACGACACCAATCAGCGCTATCGTTGCCAGTAGACCCCATCCTTTGCGCATGCGGGCCTCCGTTCTTTAATTTGCCTGGTACTTGTGCATCGGCGGACGGACACATTTCGTTGCATGGATAGCTGTAAGAGTTCTCTGTGGTATCGATTCCGCGTGCGCGCCATGTGTGCGGCGGTCGCTGTGTTCGCAGTGGCGTGCGGCTCGTCCGGCGACCTGCCGCCGGGAACGACGACGGACCCCGGGGCGCCAACCAAGATCGACCCCGCCAAGATCGATCGCGTGCGCGCAGATCTGCCGGACGGGTACGAGGTCGCCGACATCGCCGGCCCGGTCGCGCCAACGTCGTTGTGGGGGTTCGGCCCGCTGTGGTCGGCCGATCCGCCACAGTGCGGCCTGCTGGCGGATCCCGTCGTCGACCCCGCCTCGACGAAAGGCTGGTCGGGGTCAGGAACCGGCGGCATCGTGTACGCCGTCGTCGCGGAATTGGCTGTCGGCCTCGATCCGGCGGTGGCAGCCGAATGCGGGCACTGGACGTTGTCGGCAGGACAGGCGAGCGGCACGGTCATCCTGACGACCGCGCCCACAATCGAGAGTGCCCAAACCGTCGCGATGGCCACGTCGACGAAGACCGTCGTCGAGGGCGGTACCGAAACCCACTCCCACGCCGATACCGTCACCACTTACCTGGACGACCACGTCGCGTACGTCACTGTCGTGACCGATCCCGGATCACCGAATCCGCAACTGGGCGCGGACTTCGCAGGAGCATTGATGGTGAAAACGGTGGCGGCGTTGCGGGGTTGATCCCCGGTTGCGCGGGCCACTGCGGGTAAGTTGTGCGGCGATGTCCAAGAGCGCAAAGCTCGGCAGCCAGTTCGCCCTGGTTTGCGCCGGAGTACTGACCGCGTGTGGCACCTCAGGGTCGGCTGACCTTTCGAACGCCGATATCGCCCGCGTCAAGGACGTGCGGTCGAGTTTCGGTCCGCAGTTCAAGGTGAGCGAGGTCGGGCCGACGGGGATAGACCCGCGACTGCTCGGACCGCAGGCGTTGCCCGACGGGATGAAGTTCGACCCGGCCGACTGCGGGTCGTTCGCGACCGCGCAGGTGCTGCCCGCCGGGGTCAAGGGCAACATGGCCGCCACCACGGCCGAGGGCGACGGCAACCGGTTCATCGTCATCGCGGTGGAAACCTCCGAGCCCGTTCCGGTCAACCGGCCCGCCGAGCACTGCCAGCGGGTGGGGTTCGCCGGTGGCGGCGTGCGGGGTCTCGTCGAGGTCACCGAGGCGCCACAGATCGGTGGTGCGGACACGATGGGTACCCACCGTGTCCTGCAGACCATCGTGAATGGCAAGCCGAGCGCAGGCGAGATCTACAACTACATCGCGACCTTCGGCACGTTCCTGGTGATCGTCACCGCGAACCCGTTGGTGCTGCCCGACAAACCCGTCGCGCCCGTCGACACTGCGCGCGCCCGCGACCTCCTCACCGCAACCGTCGGTGCGGTGAAGGGTTAACGCACGTCGTGCGGCCGGAACTGAATGCTGATCCGCGGACCGGTCGGCCGCGTCGTCTTCGGTATCGCGTGCTCCCAGGTGCGCTGGCACGAGCCGCCCATCACCAGCAGGTCGCCGTGCCGGTGCGCGATCCGCAGTGACTTCCCGCCGCCACGCGGCCGCAACGCGAAAACCCTTGTGGCGCCGAGGCTGACGATGGCCACCATGGTGTCCTCGGTGCTGCTGCGGCCGATGGTGTCGCCGTGCCAGGCCACGCTGTCGTCGCCGTCGCGGTAGAGGCACAACCCCGCGGTGGTGAACGGTTCGCCGAGTTCGCCCGCATAGAGGTCGTTGAGCCGTCGGCGGATCTGCTTCAGCCGTGGATGCGGGGGCGGTTCGTCGACCAGATTGTGGAAGCTGACCAGCCGCGGGACGTCAAGCACGCGGTCGTACATCTGCCGTCGTTCGGCGCGCCACGGGATGTTGCCATGCAACTGGGCGAACAGCGAGTCGGCGTCGTCCAGCCATCCGGACCGGTAGTCGATCCAGGCGCCATTGCTCAGATGGCGCCGTTCGGCGTGCTCGAACAGCGAGCTCTGCAGAGCCAGCTCCATGCCGCGAGTCTATCGCACACGCGTTCGAACGGTCAGAGGCGCACGGCGCCGGGACCTTCGGAGGCCAGCACGTCGCCGGGGTTGGAAAGCGCGCAGGTCTTCAGGCTCAGGCAGCCGCAACCGATGCACCCGGTGAGGTTGTCGCGTAGCCGCTGCAGGTGCAGGATGCGGTCGTCGAGGTCCTGGCGCCAGCCGGCCGAAAGCCGGGCCCAGTCCTTGCTCGTCGGGACGCGGTCGGTGGGCAGAGTGGCCAGCGCCTCACGGATACGCGAGAGCGGAATGCCGAGCCGCTGGCTCATCCGGATGAACGCGACGCGGCGTAGGGTTTCGCGGGCGTACCGCCGTTGATTGCCGCCGGTGCGCTTGCTGCTGATGAGCCCTTCGCGTTCGTAGAAGTGCAGCGCAGATACCGCGACGCCGCTTCGAACGGACATGTCCGAGGGGGTGAGTTCGTGGATCAACTCCATGACCTAAACGATAGTTGAGGTCGCCGCCGACGCCCTGCGCGTTACGGTGCTAGATGTGACGTTGGGCTGCGATTCCGAGGTTGGCAGGCTGCGCGCGGTCATACTGCACCGGCCCGGCGCGGAACTTCAGCGGCTGACGCCGCGCAACAACGACAAGCTGCTGTTCGACGGTCTGCCGTGGGTGGCCAAGGCGCAGCGTGAGCACGACGCGTTCACCGGGCTGCTGCAATCGCGTGGCGTCGAGGTTCTGATATTGGCCGATCTGCTGACCGAGGCGCTGGCCAAGAGTGGTGCGGCACGTATGCACGGCATTGCGGCTGCCGTCGATCCGCGACGGCTGGGTCTGCCGTTGGCGCAGGAGCTTTCGACGTACCTGCGCACGTTGGATGCTGCGCCGCTGGCGTCGGTGCTGATGGCGGGTATGACGTTCAACGAGCTGCCTTTCAGCGGCGGTGAACTGTCATTGGTGCGCCGAATGCACCATGGTGGAGATTTCGTCATTGATCCGCTGCCGAATCTACTGTTCACCCGTGACTCGTCGTTCTGGATCGGCCCGCGGGTGGCGATCACGTCGCTGGCCTTGCCTGCGCGCGTTCGCGAAACGTCACTGACCGATGTGATCTATGCGCACCACCCGCGATTCCTTGGCGTGCGGCGGGCGTACGAGTCACGGTCGGCGCCGGTCGAGGGCGGTGACGTGTTGTTGCTGGCGCCGGGAGTGGTCGCGGTGGGAGTGGGGGAGCGGACCACTCCTGCGGGCGCGGACGCGTTGGCGCGCAGCCTCTTCGATGATGGGTTGGCGCATACGGTGTTGGCTGTGCCAATCGCGCAGGAGCGCGCGCAGATGCATCTCGACACGGTGTGCACGATGGTCGACGTCGACGCGGTGGTGATGTACCCGAACGTCGTCGAGTCGCTGTCGGCATTCACGATCCACCGGGACGGCTCCGGCGGTGTGCGGATCGACGAGGCGCGACCGTTCCTGACCGCCGCGGCCGAGGCGATGGGTATCGAGAAGCTGCGGGTGATCGCCACCGGGCTCGACCCCGTCACCGCGGAGCGGGAGCAATGGGACGACGGCAACAACACGCTGGCGGTGGCTCCGGGAGTGGTGATCGCATACGAGCGCAACGCCGAAACCAATGCGCGGCTGGCGGATTCAGGCATCGAGGTGTTGTCGATCGAGGCTTCGGAGCTGGGCACCGGCCGCGGCGGACCGCGATGCATGTCGTGCCCCGCGGCCCGCGATCCGCTCTAGGATTGCCCGCCTATCGGCTTGTTTTTGCGCCCAGGGTTGTTGTCGGGGAGTTATCCACAGCCGTCTACGCAATCTTCAGCTCCCGTGGGCGGTCTTGTCGGCACGACTGTCGACCATCACCGCGTGGAAGAGGTTTTCGTCGGAAGTAGGGCTCTGAACAGTGGGAGGCTTACCCGCGCCAGCTTGCGATGGAACTATCGCGCGGTTTTTCCCGACATCTACCAGTCCAAACTCGTCGCGCCCTCCCTGCGGCTCAACACCGTCGGTGCTTGGTTGTGGTCGGGACGCAATGGCGTTATCGCCTGCCGAGCCGCGGCCGCTCTCCACGGTGCACTGTGGATTGACGCGACAACTCCGATCGAAATGGTCTGGAAAAGCGGGCGTCCACCACCGGGAATCATCGTTCGTAATGAGCGAATCGACGCAGACGAGATCGTCCAGATTGGTGGGCTCCCCGTCACTTCGGTGAGACGTACGGCGTTCGATTTGGCCAGGCACTTGCCACGCGAGTTGGCGGTCCGGCATCTGGACGCGCTTGCACGCGCGACGGGCGTCGCGGCAGAGGATGTATTGCTACTCGGCGATCGGCATCCCAGGGCACGTGGACTTCCGCGTGCGAGAGTGGCGCTCCCATTGATGGACAGCGGATGCGAGTCCCCGCAGGAGACCCGCATCAGGCTTATCCTCATTGACGACGGCCTGCCAGCGCCGAGGACCCAGGTACGGGTGTACGACGGGGTCAACGAGGCTTTCATCGACATGGGATATGACGAGCCTATGGTCGGGTTTGATTACGACGGTCAACAGCACCAGACCGAGCGCGATCGATACGTGCATGACATCGGCAGAGCTGAGCTCATTGATCGTGTCGGGTGGATTGACATTCGCGTGGTCCGCGAACACAGCAGACGATTCGTCCTGCATCGAGCGCATGACGCGTTTGCGCGGCGCGGATGGACCCCGCCAATTTTGCGCAGAGGGTCGTGAATTCGGCCTCAGCCGCAACCGTGTGAGCAAAAACAAGAAAGAGCTCTTAGCTCCAGGAGGGCAGCCAGATCTGCATGTTCCAGGTGGCCTGCGAAATCGGTATGCCCGTCAGGATCGGGTACATCCACGCGAAATTCGTCAGCACCAGCGCGACATAGCAACTCACCGCGATCAACCCGAGCGTTCTTCGCTCCGAGTTCTGGTTCGGTTTGTAGAGGATATCGCCGAGGATCATCGCGATAGCCAGCACGAGGAACGGCGCCATCGTCGCCGCGTAGAAGAAGTACATCTGCCGGTCGATGTCGGCGAACCAGGGCAGGAAGCCCGCGCTGTAGCCGACGAGGATCGCCGCGTAGCGCCAATCGCGCTTGACGAACGTCCGCCACAGCGCCCACGCCAGCACCGGCACCGCGATGAACCACATCGCGGGGGTGCCGACCAGCATCACGGCCTTCACGCACGACTGCGCGCCGCAGCCCGCGACGTTCTCGTTGTCGATCGCGTACAGCACCGGCCGCAGCGACATCGGCCACGTCCACGGCTTCGACTCCCACGGGTGGTGGTTGCCGTCGGCATTGGTCAGGCCGGCATGGAATTTGTACGCCGCATACGTGTAATGCCAGAGCGATCGGATCGCGTCGGGCAGCGGCAGGATGCTGTCCTCGCCGATCGTCCTGCCCACCTCGTGACGATTCACCCCGGTCTCCGAAGCGAACCACGGCGTATACGACGCCAGGTAGACACCGAACGGGATCAGCACGAGCGCATACAGCGACGGCCCCAGATCACGCCGGAAGGCGCCGAGCCACGACCGTGGAACGCGATACTGCCGGCGCGCGGCGATGTCGAACGCCAGCGTCATCACCCCGAAGAACGCCACGAAGTACAGCCCGGACCATTTTGTCGCGCAAGCCAATCCGAGTAGAACCCCGGCGCCGAACCGCCACCACCGCACGCCCAGCCGCGGACCCCATGGCGTTTCGCCGATGCGGCCCTCGAGCAGCGCGACGTGCATCCGCTCACGCACCTGATCGCGGTCGACGATCAAGCAACCGAACGCCGCCACCACGAAGACCACCAGGAATCCATCCAGCAGCGCGGTGCGCGATGCGACGAAGCTGACCCCGTCGGCGACCAGCAGCAGGCCCGCGATCCCTCCGACGACGGTCGACCGGCTGATGCGCCGCGCGATCCGCACGACGAGCAACACGGTGATGACGCCGCAGACTGCGCCGGTGAAGCGCCAGCCCAGGCCGTTGTACCCGAACAACGCCTCACCCATCGCGATCAACTGCTTGCCGACCGGCGGATGCACCACCAGCCCGTAGCCGGGGTTGTCCTCGACGCCATGGTTGTGCAGCACCTGCCAGCCCTGCGGCGCGTAGTGCTTCTCGTCGAAGATCGGCGTGCCCGCGTCGGTCGGCGACCCGAGGTTCAGGAATCGCGTCACCGCGGCCAACGCGGTGACAACCGCAGTCATCGCCCAGCCCTGCAAGCGATCCACCGGACCGAAGTCGGCGACCGGGACCAGCGGCGCCGGGCTGATCACGGGGACCGCGCGCGAAGCTTCGGTTGCTGGGGCGGTCACGCAAGCGATCGTAGGCTGTCGGCCATGAGCCAAGGCCGACTGCTTATCGGCGCCACCCCGCTGGGTCAGCCTGCGGATGCGTCTGCGCGGCTGGTCAGCGCTCTGGCCAGGGCCGACGTGATCGCCGCCGAGGACACCAGGCGGATCCGGACCCTGGCCCAGGCCCTCGACGTCAAACTCGCGGGCAAGGTTGTCAGCCTTTACGACCAGAACGAGGCGACGCGGGTCCCGGGGCTGGTCGCCGAGATCGCGGCCGGAGCGACCGTCCTGCTGGTCAGCGATGCCGGCATGCCGCTGATCAGCGACCCCGGGTACCGGCTGGTGGCCGCTTGCATCGATGCCGGGGCTGCGGTGCACTGCCTGCCGGGCCCGTCGGCGGTGACGACGGCGCTGGCGGTGTCAGGCCTGCCGTCGGAGAGGTTCTGCTTCGAGGGCTTCGCCCCGCGCAGGCACTCGGCGCGGATGACCTGGCTCGCGACCCTGGCCTCTGAGTCACGCACGTGCGTGTTCTTCGAGTCACCCCGGCGGCTGGCCGAGACCCTCTCCGACGCCGTCGAGGTGCTGGGCCCCGACCGCGAGGTCGTCGTCTGCCGGGAACTGACGAAGACGCACGAGGAGATCGTCCGCGGCACGCTGGCCGAGCTCTGCGACTGGGCGAAGGACGGGGTGCTCGGCGAAATCACCGTCGTGCTGGCCGGTGCGACACCGAAAGCCGACGTGGGGTCGCTGGTGGCGCAGGTTCAGGACTTCGTCGAGCAGGGCATGCGCGTCAAAGATGCGTGTGCGCAAGTGATCGCGACGAATCCGGGCTCGCCGTCACGGCGCGAGCTGTACGACGCCGTGCTGCAGTCGCGCGAGTGAACTGACGATCGGTGCGGCCTTGTGCAGGCACTCGTCCCACTCTCGGTCGGGATCGGAATCCGCGGTGATGCCGCCGCCGACGCCGAGCACCGCGTTGCCGACGGCGTCGAACTCGACCGTCCGGATCGCGACGTTCAGCTCGCACCCGGCTACCGGAGACGCCAAACCGACTGTGCCACAGTAGATTCCGCGCCGATGCGACTCCCAGCCCGTCAACAGTTGACGGGCCCGCAGCTTCGGCGTACCTGTGACCGAAGCCGGCGGGAAGGTCGCGTCGAGTACCTCCGACATCGGGACGTCGACGTCGACGCGCGCCGTCACCGTCGACACCAGATGCCACACCCCGGGGGCCGGACGCACGTCCAGGAGTTCGGGCACGGACACACTGCCGGTGACCGCCACCCGGCCAAGATCGTTGCGGACCAGGTCGACGATCATGATGTTCTCCGCGACGTCCTTGACCGATGCCCGCAGCGCCGCGGGATTCGCGTGCCGTGGCAGCGTGCCCTTGATCGGACTCGACGCCACCGCCTCGCCGCGTCGTCGCAGAAACAGTTCCGGGGACAGCGACGCCACCGCGCCCCAGTTGCCGGCAAGGTACGCAGCTCGCGCGGGGGAGGTGCGTGCCACCGCGTCGACGAAGAAATCGATTGTGGTCCCGTCGATTCGACCGGTGAACTGCGTGCACACACATGCCTGGTAGACCTCGCCCGCCGCGATTGCCTCGAGGCAGGCGAGCACTCCACGGCGGTGCGCTTGGCGATCGGCCGCGCCCCAGGCAATTGTGCTCGAGCCGGACACCACAGAATCGCGGAGCGCCTCGGAAACCCATCCGGGAAGCTGTGCACCGGAAAGGCTTTCGTATACCCACTGTCCGGCCAGATCCTGGCGCAACACACAGTCCGACCAGCCGCCCGCAGCCTCGGGTATGCGTGGCCCACGGCCGTCGGCGCCTGCGTCGGGATACGACAGATAGCCGAACCATCCGCCGCCGACCGCATCACTCGACGTGCCGGGGGACACGTCGAACACCTCGGAGGTCCCGACGGCCGTCACTGCCACCGACGGCGCGATGACGGCGCCCGAGCCGAACCAGTCGCCAATCAACCCGGCAGGCGGGGGGAGCCCGCGGCGGGCCGCTGCGTCGGCGACGGCGCGCAGCACCGCGGGGGCCCCGCCCAGGTCGCCGAGCCGTTCGATCCGCACGAACTCAAGCGTGTCAGAGAGCTAGCGGCTGATCTCCCGCGGGATGTCGACACCGGCCAGCTTGTCCGGGTTGCGCATGGCGTAGAAGTGGCTGATCCGGCCGTCGGTGATCTCGACGGTGATGACCCCTTCGAAGCTGTCGCCGAGGTAGAGCTTCAGCGCGGGGGCGTTGTTGTACATCGCGGGCTCCACCCGGCCGGACTCCCCGGCCACGCGCACGAGTCCGACAACCAGCTTGGCCACGCGTTCGGCGCCCGTTACGGGTCTGCGCGCCGCGCTGACCTTGCCGTCGCTGTCGGCGGTCCACACGACGTCGGTCGACAGCATCTCGATCAGCCCGTCGACGTCGCCGGTCGAGGCGGCAGCGAAAAAACGCGCGGTGATCTCCATGGAGAGTTTGGGATCGACGGGCTCGAACCGCTTGCGCCGCGACTGAACATGCTCGCGGGCGCGGTGTGCCATCTGGCGGACTGCTGCCGCAGATTTGCCTACCGTCGAGGCGATCTCGTCATGGCTGAAGCCGAACACCTCGCGCAGCACGAACACGGCGCGTTCGTCCGGACTGAGGGTCTCCAGTACGACGAGCATCGCCATCGAAACCGATTCGGCAAGAACGACATCGGCCGATGCATCCTTCGTCTCCAGAAGCAGCGGCTCCGGTAGCCACGGGCCGATGTAGTCCTCACGCCTGCGGGACTGCGCCCGCAGCGCGTTGAGGGACTGCCGGGTGACGAGCTGGGCGAGGTAGGCCTTGGTGTCCTGCACCGTCGACAGGTCGACGTCGGCCCAGCGCAGGTAGCTCTCCTGCAATACGTCGTCGGATTCGGTTGCACTGCCCAGGATCTCGTAGGCGATCGTGAACAGCAGCGGTCGCAGCTGCGTGAACCGTTCGGCGTGTTCGTCGGTCACGGCCGCACCGGGTGAGCCGTTGCAGCCACCTTCTGCTGTCGTTTACCGCCCTTGAGCCAGAAGTAGCTTCCCGGCTTGCGTGCCTCCCGCTGTAAGAAGGACACGGTGCCCTTGCAGACGGCCTCCTTGATCTTGGCTGCGGTGCGGCCGCCGATATACAGCGGTGTCACGGTGTCGTCGAGATGCGCGAGCTGGACGAGGCCGCCGCTGCGGCCGAGGCTGATGCACTGGCCGGTGAATGCCTGGTTCAGTCGCTTGGGCTCGGTGCCCGCGATGCGGCTGAGCACCGTGTTGGCGGCCTGCGCGCCCAGCGGGATCGCGGCCTGGCAACTCATCCGCAGTGGCAGGTTCGACGGCGCGGCCGCATCCCCCGCGGCGACGATGCGGATGTCGTCAACGCTGGTGAGGGTCTCGTCGGTGAGAAGGCGACCGGCCGCGTCGGTGCTCAGCCCGCTGCTGGCGGCCAGATCGGGCACGCCGAAACCGGCAGTCCAGATCGTGACCGCGCTGGCGATCGTGCGCCCGTCGGCCAAGGCGACCGAAGCGGGGTGCACCTCGGTCGCGGTAGAGCCCGGGCCGTCGATGACGGTGACGCCGAGCCGGTTCAGCCTCTTGGCCGCCGCGCGGCGACCACGGGCATGGAGATACGGCCCGAGAACTCCGCCGCAGACCAGGTTGACGCGACGTCCTTCCTCGGCGAACTCGGCGGCCACCTCGATCCCCGTCGGGCCGGCACCGATCACCGTGATCGGCGCATCCTCGCCCGCAGCGTCAAATGCCGCTCTTCAGCTGCTGCGCATGCTCGAGTTCCGAGATCGCGTAAGCGAATTCAGCGGCTCCCGGCACAACCGGTGCCGCCCCGTGACTACCGATGGCGTAAATCAGATAGTCGTAGTTCAACTCACCGCCGCCCGCGAGTTCGATGCGCCGCCCCGATGCGTCGATGCGTGTCACCGAATCAACGGTCAGTCCGATTCCGTCGCCAAGCAGCTCCGAGTAGTCGACCACCGCGTCATCGGAGCCGGTCACCAACTGGTGAAGCCGGATCCGCTCGACGAACTTTTCGCGAGGGTTGACGAGCGTGATGTCGACGTCGTCGTTGAGCCGCAGATGGTTGGCCGCCAGCACGCCGGCATATCCGCCGCCGATCACGATCACGCGGGTCTTCTGTTCGGTCATCTCAGTCTCCTCGGGTCATCCTCGCTCATCGCCGGCGGCCGGAGGTGGCCGCCGCGCTCTGAGCTGGTCTGTCCTCGAGACACCACGCAGATCCGGAGTGTGACAGCTTCGCGCGCGGTGTGTCACACGTCACTGACGACTGATCGCTCGCGGTGTCGTTATCCCGGTCAGTTTGTCCGGGTTTCGCATCGCGTAGAGGTTCGTGATCTTCTCGTCGATCACCTCGAACACGAAGACGCCCTCCAGGTGGTCGCCGTCGTAAATCACCGTTGCCGGCGCACCGTTGTAGACCGCCGACTCGAACCGGATGTCCGGCATGCTCCTGGCCACGCGGAACAGCTCGGCCATGAGTGCGGCGACCCTGCCTGGCGCCGACGACGGGCCTGCGAATCGCCGTGGCCTTGCCGCCGTGGTCGGCCGTCCAGGTCGCCCCCGGCGCCAGCAGCGCCAGCAGACCGTCCATGTCGCCGGTGGAGGCGGCGGTCAGGAACTGCTCGGTGATCTGGGTCGTCCGCTCGGTGTCGACGGGACCGAACCGGTTGCGTCGTGCGTGCACGTGTTCGCGGGCGCGGTGCGCCATCTGACGCACCGTCGCCGCGGATTTGCCGACCGCTTCGGCGATTTCGTCGTAGTCGAATCCGAACGTCTCGCGCAGCACGAACACGGCCCGCTCGTCGGGGGTGAGCGTTTCGAGAAGGACCAGCATCGCCATCGAAACCGATTCGGCGAGAACGACATCGGCGGAGGCATCGCGGTCGTCGAGCAGCAGTGGCTCAGGAAGCCACGGCCCGATGTAGTCCTCGCGACGGCGCACGCCCTCACGCAGGGTATTGAGCGCCTGGCGGGTCACCAGTTGCGCCAGATACGACTTGGTGTCCCGCACGGTCGCGAGGTCGACGTCCGCCCATCGCAGATAGCTGTCCTGCAGCACATCGTCGGATTCGGTTGCCGACCCAGGATTTCGTAGGCGATCGTGAAGAGCAGCGGCCGCAGGTGGGTGAACCGCTCGGCATCGTTCTGCCGCGGTGGTCACGTTTCCGTGACCACCTTCGAAGCGAACACCGGCTGCTCGGGCCGC
>CAVRIH010000004.1:0-192489 GCA_963721195.1 uncultured Actinomycetota bacterium
CGGCCAGCCGGACCATCTCGCGGTCGACATTGGGAACCTCGATGCCGACGGCGGACTTGCCGGGTATCGGCGCCAGCATCCGAACGCTCTCGGTGGCCACGGCGTACGCGATGTTCTTCTGCAGCGCAGTGATCTTCTCGACCTTGACGCCGGGGCCGAGCTCGACCTCATACCGCGTCACGGTCGGACCGCGGGTGCAGCCGGTCACGGCCGCGTCCACCTTGAACTGCTGAAGCACCTCCGTAATGGAGTCCGACATACGGTCGTTGGCTGCAGTACGCCGCTTCGGCGGGTCGCCCGCGGCAAGCAGTTCAAGCGACGGCAGCGTGTACGGGCCTTCGACGACGCGATCGACGATCTTGGGCTTGGCCTTCTTCTTCCGCGCCCTGGCGGTGGGCTCGGGAATGGTCGGTGTCTCGTCCTCGATCGGATAGTTGTCCATCGGTGTGCCGCCGTTGAACGTCGCCGGCCCTCCGGCTCCGGTGGGCCACGCCGTTGCCTCGTCGCTTCCATAGCCGGCGGGGTCGTCGTAGTAGCCGTCTGAGAAGTCGTCGGATTCGACGACGGCGGGTTCCTCGACGTCGCAATACTCGTCATCGTCGTAGTACTCACCGCGCAAGGCACGCGCGGAGAACATGGTCCGAAGGGTGTCGGGCACCTCGCGAATCGTCGTACCGGTGACGAGAAGCAGGCCGAACAGTGCGGCGATGAAGAGCAGGGGCACCGCGATCCACGCCGTCAGCCCATCCGAGAGCGGACCGCCGATCGCGAAGCCGACGAAGCCGGCGGCGTGTTGTCGCGCGACGGACTCCGCCGGGGAACCCGCCCACAGATGCCACAGACCCAAAGCGGGCAGCATGATCATGGCCGCACCGAGGATCAGCCGTGGCCGAGTCTCGGGGTCGGGCTCGGTGCGCATGAGCACCACGGCAATCACAGCCAGCGCGAGCGGCAACAACGCCACCGAGGAACCTATGAGCACCCGCAGGAACGTGTCGATCCACGCCCCGACCGGTCGCGCCGCGTCGAACCAGGAACTCGCGGCGATCACCACGGCGATGCCGAGCATCGCCAGGGCGATGCCATCGCGGCGGTGGCCCGGCTCGAGATCGCGGGCCCTGCCGACGGAGCGCGCCGTCGATCCGGCGCCCTTGGCCACCATCAGCCAGCCCGCGCGCACACCACGGCCAACGGTGGCACCTGCCGACGAAATCGGTGAGGGATTCCGTCGTGGTGCCGGCTTCCGCTTCTGAGTGGTCCGCGTACCGGCCCGGGTGCCGGACTTTGACCTGCTAGAACGGCTGCCGGAACGCGCGGCGGTCTTACTGGGCATGCCTGTAAGACTAGTCGCAACAGCCCCATATTCACCATCAGCCACACGGGTCACAGAAAGGTATCAATCGCCGAACTGGTCCGTCGTAGCGTGCCCAAATGATCGAAAAGACCCAGGTCGCGGGGATTCCGACCGCCAGCAAGGTGCTTTGCGCTGTTTATGCGCTGATCGCTATCGGTGCGCTTGATCGCCACCTGGCGCCAGAATCCGGCCTACTCCGCGCACTCCAACTTCCTGCTCGCGTTGGTCGATCTGGCGTGAGCACCGGGTAGCCGAAATTTAGTTAGGTTCGCTGAGTAGGGTGATCTCACGTTCGGCCAGCACTCACCGAGGAGTTCACGCCCATGCCCATCGTCGTCGTCGCAACCATGACCGCAAAGCCCGAGTCGGTGGACACCGTCCGCGATGCGTGCAAGCAGGCTATCGAGGCGGTGCATCAGGAGCCCGGATGTGACCTGTACGCACTGCACGAGGCCGATGGGACCTTCGTCTTCGTCGAGCAGTGGGCTGACGCCGACGCGTTGACGGCGCACAGCACAGCGCCCGCTGTCGCGACACTGTTCGGCACGATCGGCGAGCACCTCGACGGCGCACCGGACATCAAGATGCTGCAGCCGGTGGTCGGCGGAGATCCCGCGAAGGGTGCGCTGCGTCCGTAATGCCTGCGCTCGACGGCAAAGTTGCGTTCATCACCGGGGCCGCCCGCGGTCAGGGCCGCGCCGAGGCGGTCAGGCTGGCCTCCGACGGTGCGAGCATCATCGCGGTCGACATCTGCGACCAGATCGCGTCGGTGCCCTATCCCCTGGCGACACCTGACGATCTCGCTCTCACGGTCAAGCTCGTCGAGGACACCGGTGCGCGAATCGTGGCGCAGCAGGCCGACGTTCGCGATCAGGATGCGTTGAAGAATGCGCTGACGGCCGGGATCGACGAACTCGGCCGGCTGGACATCGTGATTGCCAACGCCGGTATCGCGCCGATGCAGTCGGGGCCGGAGGGGTGGCAGGACGTCATCGACGTCAATCTCACCGGCGTGTATCACACCGTCGAAGTGGCGATCCCGACGCTGATCGAGCAGGGTGACGGCGGGGCGATCGTGCTCACCAGTTCAGTGGCGGGGCTGATCGGCGTTGGCAGCCACGACGCAGGCGCGGTCGGCTACGTCGCGGCCAAACACGGTATCGTCGGGTTGGTCCGGCTATACGCGAATCTGCTTGCTCCGCACAGTATTCGGGTGAATTCAGTGCACCCGGCAGGTGTGGACACGCCGATGATCAACAACGAAGCCACCAGACAGTGGCTGGGCAGCATCGCCGACAAGACTCCGCAGGAGATGGGCAACGCGTTGCCGGTGCAGGTGCTCCAGCCAGAAGACATCGCCAACGCTGTGGCATGGCTGGTTTCCGACGAAGCGCGCTACGTCACCGGTGTGACGCTGCCCGTGGACGCTGGGTCGGTCAACAAGCGCTGATGGCGCACAACCCGGCCGCGCACACCGCCTTCGGCCCGATGGTGCTGGCCGCCGTCGAGCAGTGCGAAGCGCCGCAGCGCCGACTCGTGAACGACGACTTGGCGTTTGCGTTCCTACCCGCTGGGCTGCGCGCCATGGTGAGTACGACGCGGCTGGGTGTTCTCCGGCGCCTGATGATCGGCGCGACCGAGCGGGCAGGTCCGGGACTGTGGGTGAATCTGGCTTGCCGCAAAAGATATATCGACGAGAAGCTCGATGACGCGCTGCCCGGCATCGATGCGGTCGTCATCCTCGGCGCGGGCATGGACACCAGGCCGTATCGCCTTGCGCGGCGCTCCGACATCGCGGTGTACGAGGTTGACCTGCCGGTGAACATCGAACGCAAGGCGGCTGTCGTACGCCGGGTGCTGGACCAAGCACCTCCGTCGGTTCGGTTGGTACCGGTGGATTTTGAGCGCGACGATCGCTGCCGAACTCGCCAAGGCGGGGTATCGCGGCGACGCTCGGACCTTCTTCGTCGCCGAAGGTGTGACGCAGTACCTGACCTCCGACGCGGTGCGCACCACCTTCGACTACCTGCGGGGTGCTGCCCCGGGCAGCCGGTTGGTGTTCACGCACGTGCAACGGGACTTCATCGACGGTACGAACATGTACGGCGCCCGGTCCGCTTATTGCAGGTTCCGCGAGAAGCACCAGCTGTGGCAGTTCGGACTGGATCCCGCCGAGATTTCCAGCTTCGTGACCGAGTACGGATGGCAGCTGATCGAACAGGCCGGACCGGACTACTTTCTGCGCCACTACGTCGAACCCGCGGGGCGCAATCTGACCGCGTCGCAGCTCGAGTGGACGGCCTACGCCGAGAAGACCTGACCTGCCAGGCTAGATCTCGATGACGGTTGGCACGATCATCGGCTGGCGGCGATAGACCTCGCCGACCCATTTACCGACAGTGCGGCGTACCGCCTGGGCGATGCGGTTGACATCGGTTACCCGTTCCGCGGCAAGGGCTTCCAGTGCTTCCTCGACTTTGCGAATGGCAGGTTCTAGCGACTTTGGGTCCTCCGAGAAACCGCGTGAGTGCAGTTGCGGCGCAGAAGCCAACTTGCCGGTGCCGCTTCGCAGCACCACCGTAATCCCGATGAAACCCGAAGACAGCGTGAGGCGTTCACCAACCACAGTCTCGCCGACGTCCCCGCTGACCAGCCCATCGACGAACATCTTGCCCGTCGGCACCGCACCGGAAACCGACGCCCGGCCCGCCACGAGGTCGACGCTGACACCGTTCTCCGCCAGCACGATGTTCTCCTCCGGCACCCCGGTGCCCGCCGCCAGCGCCGCATTGGCCCGCAGCATCCGCCAGGTTCCGTGCACCGGCATCACATTGCGCGGCCGCACGCCGTTGTACAGAAAGAGCAGTTCCCCGGCATAGGCGTGTCCGGTGACATGCACGCGGACATGGGCATTCGTCACGACGCGGGCACCGATCTTGGCCAACGCGTCCAAGACGCCGAAGATTGCCTCCTCGTTGCCGGGAATCTGCGACGACGACATGATGATGAGATCGCCCGACGTCAGCGTGATGCTGCGATGTTCACCACGCGACATCCGCGACAGCGCGGCCATCGTTTCGCCCTGGGTGCCCGTGGTCACGAGCACCACACGCTCGGGAGCCATCATCTCCGCCGCACCGATATCGATGATGTCGTCGTCATTGGCGAGCGTTATATAGCCGAGCTCCTTGGCAATCCCCATGTTGCGGACCATCGACCGTCCGACGAACGACACCTTGCGGCCCAGTGCAACCGCTGCATCGATGATCTGTTGCACACGACCGACATTCGACGCAAAACAGGCCACGATGACACGCCCCTGCGCACCGCGCATCAGCCGGTGGATGTTTGGGCCGATCTCACTTTCCGAGGGCCCGACACCGGGAATCTCGGCGTTGGTCGAATCGCACAGGAACAGGTCCACACCGGAGTCGCCGAGCCGCGACATGCCCGGCAGGTCGGTCGGCTTGCCGTCGGGCGGAGATTGGTCGAGCTTGATGTCACCGGTATGCAGCACGGTGCCCGCACCGGTGTGGATCGCGATCGCCAAACAGCCGGGAATGGAGTGGTTGACGGCGAAGTACTCGCATTCGAAAACACCGTGCCTCGAGCTCTGGCCCTCGTCAACCTCCTCGAACCTCGGCTTGATGCGGTGTTCGCGGCATTTCTCGTTCACCAGCGCCAGCGTGAACTTCGATCCGACCACCGGAATGTCGGGGCGCAGCTTGAGCAGGTACGGGATCGCACCGATGTGGTCCTCGTGCGCGTGGGTGAGCACGAGCGCCTCGACGTCTTCGAGGCGATCGGAGATCAGGCGCAGGTCCGGAAGGATCAGATCGACACCGGGCTCATCGTGCGTCGGGAACAGCACTCCGCAGTCGACGATCAGCAGACGGCCCAAATGCTCGAAAACCGTCATATTGCGGCCGATTTCGCTGACACCACCCAGCGCAGTGACCCGCAGTCCCCCTGGGGCCAGCGGCCCCGGCGGTGCGAGTTCTTCGTTCACTAGCGCAGCACCGTGGCAGCCCGCATGTCCGCGGCCAGCGCCTCGATCTGGTCCGGCGAGGCCGGGACTTGCGGCAGCCGCGGATTACCGGCCTCGAAACCCAGCAATCTCAGGCCCTCCTTGGCCAAGGTCACACCACCCAGCCGAGCCTGCGCGTCCGCCAGTGGGCCAAGCGTGACGTTGATCTTGCGTGCCGTCGCGACGTCACCGGAGGCGAACGCCGACAACATGTCCCGCAGCTGACTGGCGGCCACATGGCCCCAGACACTGATGAAGCCGACGGCGCCCATCGCCAGCCAGGGCAGGTTCAGCGCGTCGTCGCCCGAGTAGTACGCCAGCCCCGTCTCGGCGATGATCTGCCCGCCACCGTGAAGATCGCCCTTGGCGTCCTTGATCGCCACGATGTTGGGATGGCTGGCCAGCGTGCGGATGGTGTCCCACTCGATCGGAATGGCAGACCGCGGCGGAATGTCGTACAGCACCACCGGTAGCGGTGTGGCGTCCGCGACGGCGGTGAAATGCGCGACCAGTCCGGATTGCGGCGGACGCGAGTAGTACGGCGTCACCACCAGCAGGCCGTGCGCGCCCTCGCCCTCGGCATGCCCGGGCGAGTTCGATGCTGTGCGCGGTGTCGTAGGTTCCTGCGCCGGCGATGACGCGGGCCCGGTCCCCGACGGCCTCCAGTACCGCCCGCAGGAGCGTCAGCTTCTCGCCGTCCGTCGTCGTCGGCGACTCACCGGTGGTGCCCGAAAGCACCAAGCCGTCGCAGCCTGCATCGACGAGATGGGTCGCCAGGCGCGCCGCGGCGTCGGTGTCCAGGGTGCCGTCGGGCTTGAACGGCGTAGCCATCGCGGTCAGCACGGTGCCCAACTGGGCTGTCACGTCGAATCCGCCGGTGCTCACGAACAGTGAGATTACTCGCTCGGCCTCACGCTTCTGTGGCTAGCGGGCTGGTCGCCACCTCTGTGCCGTCAGCCAGCGCATAGATCTCGAAGTCCGAGAACACCTGCGGTGCGACGTCGATCAGTTGGCGCAGGCACTCGACGGCCAGCCGGCGAATCTCGACGTCGGCGTGCTCGCTGGCCCGCATCGCGACGAAATGCCGCCACGCCCGATAGTTGCCGGTGACCACGATGCGGGTCTCGGTGGCGTTGGGCAGCACGGCCCGGGCGGCCTGCCTGGCCTGCTTACGTCGCAGCAGAGCTGAGGTGTCCCGGGTTCGCTGCCCAGTTTCGCCTCGAGCCCGCCAGCAATTCGGTGTACGCCGCGCGGCTGGCGTCGGCGGCGGTCGCGAACAGCTCCTCGAGCTCCGGGTCGCCCTCGATCGCCGGCGGTAGGACGACCTGCGAGTCGTGCTCGGGCACGTAGCGCTGCGACAGCTGCGAGTAGGAGAAGTGGCGGTGCCGGATCAACTCGTGGGTGCAGGACCGCGAGATCCCGGTGATGTAGAAGCGACGACCGAGGCGTGTTCGAGCACCGAGAAGTGACCGACGTCGATGATGTGGCGCAGATAGGCGGCATTGGTCGCGGTGCGCGGGTTGGGCTTGGACCAGCTCTGGTAGCAGGCCCGGCCGGCGAACTCCACCAGCGCCGGGCCGCCGTCGGCGTCGGTGCTCCACGGCACGTCCGACAGGCGCGACGAACTCGGTCTTGGCGATCAGCTGCACTCTCAGCGGCGCGATCTCGGCCACGGCAGAACACTAGCGCCCAAACACCAGCGCGCTGGTGTTAAGCACGGTATGGCTGTATGGCTCCATAGGTATAGTCAGCTATATGAAGACGACAGTGAATCTTCCCGACGAACTGCTGCGCGAGGCGCAGGAACTCGCCCGCCGAGAAGGGACGACGCTGCGCCAGCTGATCGAGACGGGCTTGCGCTCAGTGCTGCGAACGCGGTCGGTCGATCCTGCGTTCACCCTCACCGATGCCAGTGTCGACGGGCATGGACTGCAGCCAGAATTCCAGGACGCAACGTGGGGAGCAAATCCGCGACGCTGTGTACGAACGCTAGTGAGAACTTCCAGCCATGATTGCCGTCGATACCAATGTTCTGGTTTACGCGCACCGCCGCGATTCGGAATTCCACGCCGCGGCAGCCGACCGCCTCGGCGCACTCGCGCAGGGTCAATCTGCATGGGCAATCCCTTGGCCGTGCCTGCATGAGTTCTTTGCGATCACCACGCACCTGAAGATTTACAACCCGCCAAGCACCCGCGAGCAGTCGATCGCGCAGATCGACGCCTGGCTGCATCGCCGACGCTGTCAGTGCTAGCGAGTCGGCGGGCTATTGGGACGGAAGCTTTTACTGGGTTCGAAAGTCACCTGGCGCACTGGTGCATGACGCACGAATCGCGGCGCTCTGCACCACCAATGGCGTACGCGAATTATGGTCGGCCGATCGCGTCGACGATTCGGCGTTACCCACCGCGTTAGGGTGACGCCATGGCACCCCCGCGTCACATCGCGCCTGCTCGACGTCATGGAACACGATGTGCTGCCGATGACCGAGCGCGGTGTCGCGGCTGGAAACAAAGTCTTCGGCGCGGCGACTCCTGCGCAAGTCCGATATGTCGCTGGTTCTCGCCGGCACGAATAGCGAGACCGACAATCCGTTGTTGCACGGCGAGATCAGCATCTGAACGAGTTCTACGAGTTGCCGGACCGGCCCCCGACACGCGACCTGGTGTTCATGTCCACCCATGAGCCCTGCCCGCTGTGTCTGTCGGCGATCACGTGGGCGGGTTTCGACAACTTCTACTACTTCTTCACCTACGAGGATTCGCGGGACGCTTCGGGATCCCCCACGACCTCAAGATCCTGAAAGAGGTGTTCGGCGTGGAGGATGGCAGCTACCGGCAACAACGCGTTCTGGACTGCCTATTCGATTCGCGACCTGATCGAAGCCGAAGCCGAGCCACTACGCACCGCCCTGCGCGCGCAGCAGCAGCGGATCCGCGACGCTACGCCGGGCTATCAAAGATGTATCAGGACATCCAAGGGCGACAACGATATTCCGTTCACCTGACTAGTCGGCGATCGGCGTTCGAGCCAGCCCTATACGGGCGGCGCGACCTGAGGCAGCGCCGACTCGCGACGATCCAGTGCGGCAGGTCGGGGTGATGGTGCTCCTGAGCCGAGTACCTGCGCGCGATGCGACGGGAGATCCACGTGGCGACGTTGCGGTCGGCACCTCCGCTGACGCACAGCACCGGGCAGCGCACAGCAGCCGCGATCGACGCGGGTGTCGCGGCTGCCCATGCTCATCGAGCGGAAAACATGGGCGCGAATCGGGCACGAACCGGCGATGAGCTCGGGCTGCTCTGCTGCGGGCAGTCCGAATAGCGGGATCGCGCGAAACGTCTCCTCCGACGGCTTCACTGGTTTGCCCTTGATGAGGCTTCCCATGATCGGAAACAGGTGAGGCAGCGAGCGCGGCTGAGGCCACAGCACACCGGGCGGTACCGGCGCCAGCAGCACCAACGCCTGGGATCAGAGCCGCAGCCACATGCTGGGCGACCAGACCTCCAATGCTGTGCCCGATCACGATCGGCGTCTCGTCCAATTCGTCGTAGGCCGCGAGCGCGTAGGCGATGTAGTCGAACAACGTGACACGGGACAGCACCCCCATGTCAACCGGATCGTGGCCAGGGTAAACAGGTGTGTGGACGCGGTAGCCGGCTGACTCGAGCGTGCTCACCCAGCCCGACAACAACTTCGGGGTGCTGAACATGCCGTGCAGGAACAGAATCGGTGGTCTGGACATGCCGCCATACTGACGATGATTCGAGCGTCGAATCGATTACCCGTGAGGTAACGAATCGGGCCGACTCTTCAGCGGGTGATGGCGCGGCGCAACGCCGCGCGAGATCGCCTGCGCTCACCGACCCTGACGTCGGCCAGCCCCAGCGACGACGCCATCGTCTGCAACTGAAGCGCCAGCGCCGCGGCGCGACCCGCGCCGGCTGCTCACCCGCCTCGGTGAATGCGCCTACCACGTTCAGCGTCCCCGGCGCGGTCGGCCTTGAGGTCGACCCGTCCGACCAGTCTGCCGTCGAGCAGGAACGGCCACACGTAGTAGCCGAACTGACGCTTGGGCTGCGGGCGTGTAAATCTCTATGCGGTAGTGGAATTGAACAGGCGCTCGACCCGCGGCCGGAAGAAGATCAGCGGGTCGAACGGGCACAGCAGCGCCGTCCCGCGGTCACGCCGCGGCACGATCTGGCCCGCCCGCAGGTAGGCCGGGCGCGCTCCAGCCGTCGACCTCGACCGGTTCCAGCTCACCGTCGGCGACCAGCTTGGCGATCGCCGGCTTGGACCAGTTTCGGCGACAGCCGGAAGTAGTCGCGGATGTCGGCCTCCGTCGCCGACGCCGAGCGCACTGGCGGCGCGCAGCGTCAACTCGCGCACCGCCTCGTCGTCGTCGACCTCCCTGGCGACCACCTCCGGCGGCAGCACGCGTTCGGTGAGGTCGTAGTGGCGCGCGAACCCGACGCGGGTGGCCGTCGTCAGCACGCCCGGACGACCACAGCGCCTCCGTCACCCACTTGGTGTCGCTGCGGTCCCACCAGGGCCCCTTCCGGCCGCGCGTTCGTCACCGAGGTGCGCCTCGATCTGTCCCGCCGTCGACGGGCCGAGCTCCGCCACCGCGGCGACGACGTTCGTCGGCCAGCCGCTGCGTTCTTCTTGACGATCTCGGTGCCCCAGCGGCCGTGGTGTACTCGCGCATCCGCCACCGCAGCAGCGGCCAGTCGTCGACGGCCATCAGTGCGGCCTCGTGCGCCCAGTATTCGACGAGCAGGCGCGGTGAGCGGGCGCTGTGGCTCCACGCCGCACGATCCAGCACGTCACGGTCGTAGGGCCCGAGCCTGCTGAACACCGGCGCGTAGTGGGCCCGCACAGCCACCGACACCGAATCCAGTTGCAGCACTTGGATCCGCGAGACCAGCCGGCGCAGGTGTGCCCGGGTCACCGCCCCGGCGGGCTTGGGCTCGGCGAATCCCTGAGCCGCGACGGCGATCCGACGGGCCTGCGTCTGCGGTCAGCGTGCTCACGGGCGAACGTAGCTGAAGAACCGATAGCGCAGATCCGGAGGAGCTGGTCAGCCACTCCCCTTCGGTGCCTATCCAGTGTTCATCCAGCGTGGGCGCCACCGCATCACCGTCGTCGCGGGGCAGGTCGATCTCGACCTCGGTGACCTCGCACCGCGTCGCGAGCGGCAGCGCGAGCGCATAGATCTGTTCGCCGCCGATCACCCAGGTGACGTCGTCGGTCAGAGCGTCCTGAAGTCAGGCGGATACCACGTGCGCACCGTCAGCCATGTAGTCAGCTTGCCGGGTGACTACGACATTTTTGCGGCCCGGCAGCGGCCGCACCTTTGCAGGCAGCGACTCCCAGGTCAGCCGCCCCATCACGACGGTGCGGCCCATCGTGAGTTCCTTGAAGCGGGCCTGGTCCTCGGGCAGCCGCCACGGGATGCCGCCGTCGCGGCCGATGACACCGAGGTCGACTGGGCCCAGATCAGCCCAACCGTCGTCATACGGTCATACCGCCACGGGCGCCTTGATCGCCGGGTGCGGGTCGTAGTTCTTGATCACGACGTCGTCGTAGGTGTAGTCGAAGATCGAATCACGCGGCGCCAGAACCAGTTCCGGATACGGCCGCGGTTCACGGCTCAGCTGCTTCGGTGACCTGCTCGACGTGGTTGTCGTAGATGTGGCAATCACCGCCGGTCCAGACGAACTCGCCCACGTCGAGGCCGGCCTGCGCGGCCATCATGTGGGTCAGCAGCGCGTAGCTGGCGATGTTGAAGGGCACGCCGAGGAAGAGGTCGGCGCTGCGCTGGTACAGCTGGCAGCGACAGCCGGCCGTCGGCGACGTAGAACTGGAAGAACGCATGACACGGCGGCAGCGCCATCTGCGGGATCTCGCCGACATTCCAGGCCGAGACGATATTGCGTCGCGAATCCGGATCGCGACTTGAGCAACTCCAGTGCGGCGCTGATCTGGTCGATGTGCTCACCCGACGGCGTGGGCCACGACCGCCACTGCACGCCGTACACCGGGCCCAGATCGCCTGTCGGAGAAGCCCATTCGTCCCAGATCGTGACACCGTGCTCCTGCAGCCAGCGCACATTCGAGTCGCCGCGCAGGAACCACAGCAGCTCGTAGACGATCGACTTGGTGTGCACCTTCTTGGTGGTGAGCAGCGGAAATCCGGCCGTCAGGTCGTAGCGCAACTGGTGGCCGAACAGGCTGCGGGTACCGGTGCCGGTGCGGTCCGATTTCGGGGTGCCGCTGCTCGAGTACCAGGCGAAGGAGGTCCTCGTACGGGCGTGCTGACCAGTGATCGGCACTCGGTCAGCTTACGTCCAGAGGCGCAGGAGTAGAACGAAAGGCATGCCGACCATTACCGACACCATCACCACCGCCGATGGCACCTGCCCGGTCACCCTGCACACCCCCGACGGCGACGGCCCGTGGCCCGGGATCGTCATGTATCCCGACGCCGGCGGCGCGCGGCAGACGTTCCGGGAGATGGCGCGACAAGCTGGCCGGCTCGGCTATGCCGTGCTGGTGCCCGATGTCTACTACCGCGACGGCGACTGGGCGCCGTTCGAGATGGCGACGGTGTTCAGCGACGCAGGCGAGCGCAAGCGGCTGTTCGTCGATGATCTCGAAGGTGACGCCGGACATCATGGCCGCCGACGCAGGCGCGTTCTTCGACTACCTGGTGTCGCGGCCCGAGGTCAGCGGCGAGACGTTCGGGACCACCGGCTACTGCATGGGCGGGCGGACGTCGCTGGTGGTCGCGGGCCGGGTCCCGCAGCGGGTTGCGGCGGCGATGTCGTTTCACGGCGGCGGCCTGGCGGCCGACGACCCCGGCAGCCCGCACCTGCTCGCCGACCAGATGAAGGCGGCCGTCTACGTCGGCGGCGCCGAGAACGACGCGTCCTTCACGACCGAGCCGCCGAGACGCTGGACAAGGCACTTACCGCGGCGAACGTCGAGCACACCATCGAGTTCTACGAGGCGGCGCACGGATTCGCCGTCCCTGACAATGCGCCGTACGACTCCGCGGCGGCGCAGCGGCACTGGGACGCCATGAAGTCGTTCTTCGGCACGCACCTCGGCTGACCCGGGTAACGCCGCCCCGGGCCGGTGCGCAACCATGAACTGATGGACGACCAGGCCACTGCAGAGCACTCGGATTCCGGCGAGGGATCGCGCATCGACCCGGTACTCGCCCGCAGTTGGCTGTTGGTCAACGGCGCGCAGTACGACCGCTTCGCACCCGCGGCCGCATCTCGCGCCGACATCGTCGTGCTCGACATCGAGGACGCGGTCGCTCCGAAGGACAAATTGAGCGCGCGGGACAACGTGATCCGATGGCTGAGCGAGGGCAACAGCGACTGGGTCCGCGTCAACGGGTTCGGCACGCCGTGGTGGGCCGATGACCTCGAGGCCTTGGGCAAGTTATCGCTCGGCGGGGTGATGCTGCGCGATGGTGGAGTCCGTCGACCACGTGACCGAGACCGCAAGCGGCTGCCGAACGTGCCGATCGTGGCACTGGTGGAAACGGCCCGCGGCCTGGAGCGCATCACCGAGATCGCCGCGACCAAGGGCACGTTCCGACTGGCCTTCGGCATCGGTGACTTCCGGCGCGACACCGGCTTCGGCGACAACCCCACGACCCTGGCGTACGCGCGTTCGCGGTTCACGATCGCGGCCAAGGCGGCGCATCTGCCCAGTGCCATCGACGGTCCGACGGTCGGCTCGAGTGCCCTGAAGCTCAGCGAGGCGACAGCGGTGTCCGCCGAGTTCGGCATGACGGGAAAGATCTGCCTGACACCCGATCAGTGCCCGACGGTGAATGAGGGGCTGTCACCGTCTGCGGAGGAAATCAGTTGGGCCAAGGAGTTCTTCACCGAGTTCGAACGCGACGGCGGAGAGATCCGCAACGGCTCCGACCTGCCACGGATCGCCAGGGCCAACAAGATCCTCGACCTGGCCCGCTCCTACGGCATCGAGGCGTCAGAGTTCGACGACGTCGACGACCCGGCGCACATCCCCGCGCCGTCGGACACCTACCACTACTGAGGTTCGTGGTCGTTTCTGTGTAGGTAGTTGCTCACTGCACGCGCAACACCTCGGCCGGCGTAGATGGCGACGATCACGGACAAGATGATCATCGCGATGAACATCACCAGCCAGTTGGACCGGCTGTGGCTGACGTTCCACCAGACGATCGTGAAGAGGATCGCACAGATGAACACCACGATGTCGCGCCAGTTTCCGCGGTAGGACAGCGCGGCCTCGCGCATCGCGCGCGTGCGCTCCGTCCCCTCGATCAGGTCGTTGATGCGTTCGGTGATGCTCGCCTTCAGTCGGGCCTTCAGTTCGGGCTGATCGTCGGGGATCCGTTCGAGCAGGTCCATGTCCTTGGCGATCATGCCGCGAACGTCGGGGCCCTTGAAGCTGCCCGCCGCGGCGCCCAGCAACGCCCCACCGGCGATCGGCGCTGCGCCCAAAGCGAGTTCGGCGATACCCGGCATCGTCTCCTCCATCAGCGTCGCAGTCGATTGCACGCTACAGGGCAGGCGGTACCGGCTGGCTCATTCCATCAGCTGAGCGGCGACGGTCGCGCCGAGTTCCCAGCACGATTCGAGGTCGGCCTTGGTCGGCTTGCCCGACACCACAACGTAGTCGGCGGCCTTCACCCAGCCCAGGCCGGTCGTGATGGCGGTGACGCCGTTCTCGGCGCCCTCGGTGCCCTCGTTGCCGTGGAGGTACAGGCCGAACGGTCGCCCACGCGTCGCGTCGAGGCACGGGTAGTAGCATGACGTCGAACGCATGCTTGAGCGCACCGCTCATGTAGCCGAGGTTGGCCGGGCGTGCCGAGCAGGTAGCCGTCGGCCTCCAGCACGTCGGTCGGCGAGACGGTGAGCGCCGGTCGCCGCACGACCTCCACGCCCTCGATCTCGGGGTCGGTCGCGCCGGATACGACGGCCTCGAACATCTCCTGCGTGTGCGGAGACGGCGTGTGATGGACGATCAGCAGCGTCTTGGTCACGTCCGCTCCTCCATCTCGACGGCCTTCTTCATGGCTTCCCGCGCGCGGCTGCGGTCGCCGGCGTAGTCGTAGGCGCGAGCCAGCCGATACCAGCGTCGCCAGTTGTCCGGATCGTTCTCCAGTTCGTCGCGCACGGTCGCGAACAGCGCGTCGGCGGCGTCGCGCTCGATCCGCCCGGACGGCATCCGCGGCAGCGAGCTGACGTCGAGTTCCATGCCCTCGTCCTTGGCGATTCGGCCGAGCCGCTGATGCGTCAGCCCGGCCCGCAGTGTGCTGACCATGACCCAGATGCCGATCAGCGGCATGATCATCAACGCCAGACCGAGACCGATGGCGGCGGGTTCACCAGAGGTGATGAACGCCATCGCGATTCGGCCGAGCAGGACGAAGTAGACGACCAGCGCCACGCACATGAAGCCGATCAGCAGCTGAATGCGCAGGGCTCGCGATTTCTCGCTCATTGCAGATCGAGCAGCGGCTCGATGCCGACGGTGAGGCCCGGACGTTCGGCGACCTTGCGCACCGCGAGCAGCACGCCGGGGACGAACGACGTGCGGTCGAGGCTGTCGTGCCGGATCGTCAGCGTTTCGCCCTGGGTGCCGAAGAGCACTTCCTGATGCGCGACGAGGCCGGCCAACCGCACCGAGTGCACCGGAATGCCGTCGACGTCGGCGCCGCGGGCGCCGTCGAGGCCGGTGCTGGTGGCGTCGGGGTTGGGCGGAAGGTCTTTTCGCGCCTCGGCGATGAGGCGCGCGGTGCGTGCGGCGGTGCCCGACGGCGCGTCGGCCTTGTGCGGGTGGTGCAGTTCGATGACTTCGACGGATTCGAAGAACCGGGCGGCCTGTTGGGCGAAATGCATCGACAGCACGGCGCCGATCGCGAAGTTCGGCGCGATGAGCACCGCGACGTCCGGCTTGGCGGCCAGCCACTCCTGAACCTGGCCATCCGCTCGTCGGTGAATCCGGTGGTGCCGACGACCGCGTGGATTCCGTTGTCGATCAGGAACTTCAGGTTGTCCATCACGACGTCGGGATGGGTGAAGTCGATGACGACGTCGGTGCGGGAGTCGACCAACCGACTCAGCGGATCGCCGGCGTCGACCCCCGCGGTGAACGTCAGGTCCGGCGGCGTCCTCGACTGCCTGGACCATCGTCGCGCCGACCTTGCCCTTGGCTCCCAGCACCCCCACTCGCATGGGCCAACCCTAGTTGGTTGGCGCCGACGCCCGACGAGCCCGGACGCGCGTGGCGACGGTCCGGGCGCGACGTGCGGATTGAGTCCTCAGCGTGGCCACGAGCAGCCGGGAGTCAACGCGTCTAGAGCGGGGACGCGCCGCGCAGGTGCTCGAAGATCAACGACGTCTGCGTGCCTGCCACGTCGGCGTCGGCGTTGAGGTTTTCGACCACGAACGACCGCAGGTCGTCGGTGTCGCGGGCGGCGACGTGCAGGATGAAGTCGTCGGCACCGGCCAGGAAGTAGACGTCCATCACCTGTGGTTTGCGTCTGATCTGGTCGATGAAACTGTGAATCTTGCCGCGGGCGTTCGATTGCAGGCTCACCGAGATCATCGCCTGCAGGGTCAGACCGATGGCCGCGGGATCGATGTCGGTGTAGAAACCGCGGATCACGCCGAGATCCTGCAGCCGCCGCACCCGTCCGTGACACGTCGACGGGGCGATGCCGACGAGGTCGGCCAATGCGCTGTTGGACATGCGCGCATCGGCGTGCAGCGCGAGCAGGATGCGCCGGTCCATGTCGTCGAGGTCGACGGCCCGAACATCCTTCGGCGGGCGTGGCAGACGCGCCGCCTGGATCGATGATTCTTCGCTCATATGCCGACTCTATCGAATTATCATCGAAATTATTGCGATCAGTCGAATTTTCTTCACACTTTAGGAGGCACATCTCGACTATAGGAGCGATCATGCGCGTCGGAATCCCGACCGAGATCAAGAACAACGAGTACCGCGTCGCCATCACCCCCGCCGGTGTCGCCGAACTGACCCACCGCGGCCACGAGGTGCTCGTCCAGGCCGGCGCAGGCGACGGATCGGCGATCTCCGATGGCGACTTCAAGGCCGCCGGCGCGCAGGTCATCCCCACCGCCGACGAGGTCTGGGCCGAGGCCGACCTCCTGCTCAAGGTCAAGGAGCCCATCGAGGCCGAGTACGCGCGCATGCGCAAGGGCCAGACGCTGTTCACCTACCTGCACCTCGCGGCGTCCAAGCCGTGCACCGACGCGCTGCTGGCGTCGGGCACTACCTCCATCGCCTACGAGACCGTCCAGACCGCCGACGGCGCGCTGCCCCTGCTGGCTCCCATGAGCGAGGTCGCAGGACGGCTCTCCGCGCAGGTCGGCGCCTACCACCTGATGCGCACCCAGGGCGGTCGCGGCGTGCTGATGGGCGGCGTCCCCGGCGTCGCTCCGGCCAAGGTCGTGGTGATCGGCGGCGGAATGGCAGGCGACAACGCCGCCGCGGTCGCCTGGGGCATGGGCGCCCACGTCACCGTGTTCGACCTCAACGTCAACACCCTGCGCAAGATCGACGCCGAGTACGGCGGCGCCATCGAGACCCGCTACTCCTCGAGGCTCGATCTGGAGGACGCGGTCAAGGAGGCCGACCTGGTCATCGGCGCGGTGCTGGTGCCCGGCGCCAAGGCCCCCAAGCTCGTCACCAATTCGACCGTCGCGCACATGAAGTCCGGCGCGGTGCTCGTCGACATCGCGATCGATCAGGGCGGCTGCTTCGAGGATTCGCGGCCCACCACGCACGACGATCCGACCTTCGACGTCCACGACACCGTCTTCTACTGCGTCGCGAACATGCCCGGCGCCGTGCCGCGGACGTCGACCTACGCGTTGACCAACGCGACCATGCCCTACGTGGTCAAGCTCGCCGACAAGGGTTGGCAGGCCGCGTGCGTCGCCGATCCCGCTCTGGCCAAGGGCCTTTCGACGCACGAGGGCGCGCTGCTCTCCGAGCAGGTCGCCTCCGATCTGGAGCTGCCCTTCACCGATCCGGCGACGGTGCTGGCCTGAGACTCAGTCGAAGACCTGCCCGTCCACGTAGAACCACCGACGGGCTCTCACGGCGAAGCGGGACCGCTCATGCAGCGTTCCTTCGCGGACGTGAGGAGCGGTTCGGCCTGAGCGTCGGTTCTGCGTAGTGCGCACGGAACTCGACCTCGCCGTGCTCGTCCCCGCTTGCCCGGCCACGACGTCGACGATCTCCAGCCCGATCCACTCACCGGTCCGCTGCCAATTCCGGAGGCCGGGTACTCGGATGCCACGTCTTCCAGACGTATTCGAAGTCGTCGACGGCGTACGCGCTGTAGCGCGCCCGCATCAGTTCTTCGGCGGTCTCGGCCTGGCGCTCCCCCAGATGCAGCGGCAGACAACAACGGCCGAACGGTTCGCCCGAGCCACACGGACATGGATCGGAGGGGCGCATGGCACAGTGTGCCAATGCCCGCGAGGCGCGACTGGGCATTTGCTGCCAAGTGAGGGTCATCCCAAACCATAGGGAATCACCCGATTCCTCGCTGTCGACGGCTCCCTACCGTTGAATCGGTCGCGGTGGCGATCGCGGAAGGTTTAAACAGCCGATGATCAGGCACACCTGGCCCGGAGGGGAAGTCAGGTGTCCTGGTCGACGGGTCTCTACGCGAGAAGTGTCGGCATCACCAATGTCGTGACCTCGCCGATCAGCGGGCGCATGTTCTCCGCTTTCGGGTCATTTGCTTGCGATCGGGTCAATGATCGCGAGCAGAACGCGCTGGCCGTCGGGCCCGTATGCGATACCGACATCGTTCGTGCTGCCGTAGTCCCCGCTGCCGGTCTTGTCGGCGGTGGTCCAGCCCGGCGGAAGCCCGGCCCGCATGCTCGATGTCTGGTTGGCGCGCATCCAGTCTTCGAGCAGCCGGCGCTTGGGGTGGCGCCAGGACGTCTCCGTCGAGCAACGCGCGATAGCCTCCACCGAGCGCCTCGGGCGTGCTGGTGTCCCGCAGATCGCCGGGAATCGCCGAGTTCAGCTCGGTCTCCCATCGATCCAGCCGCGACCGCTCGTCTCCGATGCTGCGCGCGAACGCGGTGATCGACTGCGGACCGCCGATCCTGTTCAGCAGGATGTTGGCGGCCGCGTTGTCACTCTGCTGCAGCGCGGCCTGGCATAGCTCGGCCAGTGTCATCTCACCGCCGGCGCGCGGTTCAGTGACGGGTGAATTCGGCAGGATCCCTGCCGGGTCGACGAACATCTTGTCGTCGAGCGATACCTCGCCATGCTGGGCCATCTGCAACACTCGCGCCGAGGCGTAGCCCTTGAACGTCGAGCACATGGCGAAGGGATCCTGCGCGCGGTGGGCAACGGTCTTGCCGGACACCAGGTTCGTCGCAAAGATCCCAATGCAAGGCGTTGTGCCGTTGCTCCAGGCCTTGGATTGAAGCGTCAACCGACGACGGCGGCTCCGCCGGATCGGCCAACGCAGGATTCTGTGAGGTTGCGGCCACTGCGGCGAGTGTCAATCCACCGAGCAGAACGTGCCGCCGGGACAGTTGAGTCATCGATCCAGAGTAAATGATCAACGAGCGATGGCCCGAAGCGGCTTGGGCAGCGACCGTTTCGAACGGTGCGGACCGAGGACAGCGGCACCGTACGGTCGGGTCAGCAGTTGGCGCGCGACCGCGTTGACCTCGTCGACCGTGACCGCTTCGATCTGCTCGAGGGTGTCGGCGACGCTGCGGTGCTCGCCGTAGTTCAGCTCGCTGCGGCCGATGCGGTTCATCCGCGAGCCGGAGTCCTCCAGGCCGAGCACCAGCCCGCCACGCAACGAGCCCTTGGCGATCCGGCATTCGGTCTCGGTGATGCCGTCGCGGGCGACGTCGTCGAGCACATCGGTGGTCACCTGGACCACCTCGTCGAAACGCTCCGGCAGGCACGCGGCGTAGACCGACAGCGCACCGGTGTCGGAGAACGTGTCCACCGTCGAGTACACCGAGTACGCCAGTCCGCGCGTCTCCCGAATCTGTTGGAACAGACGGGAACTCAGCCCGCCGCCCAGCGCGGTGTTGAGCACCGACAGCGCCCATCGATGCTCCCAGTGCCGGCCCGGCGTGCGCACGCCAAGCGATAGATGGGTCTGCTCGCCGTCGCGGTGACGACCTGCAGCGTCGGCCGGCCCGTGACGCGGCCGGTGCCCTTGCGCGGGGGCACGGACTTGCGGCCGCGAACCAGCCGAGGACCGAAGTGCTCGCGCACCAGTGCCACGACCTCGTCGTGGTCGACGTTTCCGGCGACCGCGACGACCATCCGCTCCGGCGTGTAGCGCCGCAGGTGGAACGAATGCAGCTGCGCCGCGCGTCATCGCCGCGATCGACTCGACGCTGCCGATGACCGGCCGCCCGACGGGATGCTCGCCGAACATCGCCGACAGGAAGACGTCACCGAGGGTGTCCTCGGGGTCGTCGTCGCGCATCGCGATCTCCTCGAGCACGACGTCGCGCTCGATCTCGACGTCCTCGGCGGCACAGCGCCCCCGCAGCACCACGTCGGCCACCAGGTCGACCGCCAGCTCGAGATCGGTGTCGAGCACGTGCGCGTAGTAGCAGGTGTGCTCGCGCGCGGTGAACGCGTTGAGCTCACCGCCGACGGCGTCGACCGCCTGCGCGATCTCGACCGCCGAGCGCGTCGGCGTCGACTTGAACAGCAGGTGTTCGAGGAAGTGCGCGGCGCCGGCGACGCTGGGACCTTCGTCGCGCGAACCGACGCCGACCCACACCCCGACCGACGCCGAACGCACCGACGGGACGTACTCGGTGACCACGCGCAGTCCACCGGGCAGGATGGTGCGACGCACCGGAAACGATCCCGACGTGGAGTGATCCGCGTGTACCTGCGCTCGCGGCGCAACGCCGCTAGCTGCGTGGCCGCTGCGGCATCGCCGGTCGCAGCGTCCGCAGGATGCTTCCGCTGCCTCGTCTTCGGCGACCGAGGACCAGCGAGATCTTGCCGCGGTTGTCGATGTCGGCGATCTCCACGCGCAGCTTGTCGCCGACCTTCACCACGTCCTCGACCTTGGCGATGCGCTTGCCGCGGCCCAGCTTGGAGATGTGCACCAGCCCGTCACGACCCGGCAGCAGCGAGACGAACGCGCCGAAATCGGTTGTCTTGACCACGGTTCCGAGGAACCGCTCGCCGATCTTCGGCAGCTGCGGGTTGGCGATGGCGTTGATCTTGTCGATCGCGGCCTGCGCCGCCTCGCCGTTGGTCGCGCCGACGAACACGGTGCCGTCGTCCTCGATGGAGATCGACGCGCCGGTCTCCTCGGTGATCGAGTTGATCATCTTGCCCTTGGGCCCGATGACCTCGCCGATCTTGTCGATCGGCACCTTGATCGTGGTGATGCGCGGCGCGTACGGGCTCATCTCGTCGGGCTCGTCGATGGCCTCGGCCATCACGTCGAGGATGGTGATCCGGGCGTCCTTGGCCTGAGCCAGCGCGCCGGCCAGCACCTGCGACGGGATGCCGTCGAGCTTGGTGTCGAGCTGCAGCGCGGTGACGAAGTCCTTGGTGCCTGCGCACTTGAAGTCCATGTCGCCGAAGGCATCCTCGGCACCGAGGATGTCGGTCAGCGTGACGAAGCGGCGCTCGGTCTCGCCGTCGACCTCGACGTCGTCGGACACCAGGCCCATCGCGATGCCCGCGACCGGCGCCTTCAGCGGCACACCGGCGTTCAGCAGCGACAGCGTCGACGCGCAGACCGAACCCATCGACGTGGAACCGTTGGAGCTCAACGCCTCCGACACCTGACGGATGGCGTACGGGAACTCCTCGATGCTCGGCAGCACGGGCATCAGCGCCCGCTCGGCGAGCGCACCGTGGCCGATCTCGCGGCGCTTCGGCGAACCGACGCGGCCGGTCTCACCGGTCGAGTACGGCGGGAAGTTGTAGTGGTGCATGTACCGCTTGCAGGTCTCCGGGTCCCAGCGAGTCGATCTGCTGGGCCATCTTGACCATGTCGAGCGTGGTGACGCCCATGATCTGGGTCTCGCCACGCTCGAACAGCGCGCTGCCGTGGGCCCGCGGCACCACGGCGACCTCGGCCGAGAGCGCGCGGATGTCGGTGATGCCGCGGCCGTCGATGCGGAAGTGGTCGGTCAGGATGCGCTGGCGGACGAGCTTCTTGGTCAGCGACCGGAACGCCGCGCCGATCTCCTTCTCGCGGCCGGCGTAGGTCTCGGCGAGCCGCTCGAGCACCTCGACCTTGATCTCGTCGGTGCGATCGTCGCGCTCTTCCTTGCCGGCGATGGTCAGCGCCTTGGACAGCTCGTCGGTGGCCACCGACGGACACCGCGTAGAACACGTCGTCCTGGTACTCCGGGAACACCGGGTAGTCGGCGGTCGCCTTGGCGGCCGTCTCGGCCAGCTCCTGCTGCGCCTTGCACAGCGCGGCGATGAACGGCTTGGCGGCCTCGAGGCCCTCGGCCACGACGGCCTCGGTCGGCGCACCGCGCGCCGCCGGCGATGAGCTCGATGACCTTGTCGGTGGCCTCGGCCTCGACCATCATGATCGCGACGTCGTCGGCGGTCCACGGCCCGCGACGACCATGTCGAACACGGCGCCTTCGAGCTGCTCGACGGTCGGGAACGCGACCCACTGGCCGTCGATCAGCGCGACGCGCACGCCGCCGACGGGGCCGGAGAACGGCAGCCCGGAGATCTGGGTGGACGCCGACGCGGCGTTGATCGCCAGCACGTCGTACAGGTCCTTGGGATCCAGGCTCAGGATGGTCACGACGACCTGGATCTCGTTGCGCAGACCCGTGACGAACGTCGGGACGCAGCGGCCGGTCGATCAGGCGACAGGTCAGGATCGCGTCGGTGGACGGGCGGCCCTCACGGCGGAAGAACGAGCCGGGGATGCGGCCCGCGGCGTACATCCGCTCCTCGACGTCGATGGTCAGGGGGAAGAAGTCGAAGTGGTCCTTGGGATGCTTGCTGGCCGTGGTGGCCGACAGCAGCATGGTCTCGTCGTCGAGGTAGGCGACGACCGCGCCGGCGGCCTGCTGGGCCAGCCGGCCGGTCTCGAAGCGGATGGTGCGGGTGCCGAAGCTCCCGTTGTCGATGACGGCGGTGGATTCGAACACGCCGTCTTCAATTTCAACTACAGACATGACGTCCGTAAGGCCTCTCTGGTTCTCAGTCTTCACTGTTCAGCTGTTTCGCGTCGTCACAGCGGAGAACCACCGGCCTCGACTGGGCCACGGCCGTCGATCGAAGCTGTCGGGTATCGGACCCGACAGCCACTACCGAAGACCGCGCGATCGGGCGGGTCCCTGATGTGACACGCGGGAACGGCGCACGCGGATCTGCGAAGACCGCACCCAGACGTTCGAGCCGAAACCGGCGTCGAACTCAGCCATCCTACACTGCAGCAGGTACGGCACCGAACCGCCAGACCCTCAGGTCACGTCCTCCACGCACACGGTGAAGTGGCGTTCGTCGTAGGGATAGCCGACACCGCTGGCGCACTGGTCGACGTTGGCGACGTCCTCCAGGATCTGGGTGGCGCGCTGGCGGTTGGGCACCGAGGCGTCGTTGCAGTCGGCCCGCAGCGGATCCTTGTCGTTGTTCGGGTCGATGCTCATGCAGTCCCCGACGACCCAGTCGATGTCCATGCAGATCGTGGTGCTCGTATCGGAGAAAGTGCCGCGCATCGAGTAGTACGAGTCGACGTCCGCCGGGCACTGTTCGCTGGTCTGTCGACGGTGGCCGCCACCTTGAAATTGGACTCCGGGCTACCGCAGTCGACCTCTGGTCACTTCGGGCCGCTCCGGGGTGCCGCCCGTCTTCAGGCAGTCCCCCACCGCCAGATCCGCGGCCGACGAGGACGAACAGCCGGCCAAACCCCCGATCGCAATGATCGCCGCCGCGACGACCGCGGGCAGGTTCTGCACGTAAGTGGTGTCAGCGACGCAGCCCGAGCCGCTCGATCAGCGAGCGGTAGCGCTCGACGTCGACCTGCGCGATGTACTTGAGCAGGCGGCGCGGCGACCGACCAGCAGCAGCAGCCCACGACGCGAGTGGTGGTCGTGCTTGTGCATCTTGAGGTGCTCGGTCAGGTCGGAGATCCGCTTGGTCAGCATCGCGACCTGCGCCTCCGGCGAACCGGTGTCAGTGTCATGCAGGCCGTACTCGCCGAGAATGGTCTTCTTCTGTTCGGTAGTGAGCGCCACGAAATTACTCCATCAAATCAGTCCGCGAAGATAGGGAACGAGGCCTTCGGCCCTGAAGGCGCGGCCACCGCGAACTGCAGCACGCGCTCGGTCGGCGGGGAGTCTAGCAGCACCGCGGCTGAGCTGCGAAATCAGCACCGCGGCTGAGCTGCGAAATCGCGCGGTGACTGCGTGACGCATCCGCCAGGATCGCCCGCGCCCGCTCGGTGTCGCCGCCCATCGCCGTGACGAGGTCGTCGACCGAGTCGAACCTCTCCTGACCGCGGATGCGCGCGACGAAGTCGACCGCCACGTGCTGACCGTAGAGGTCGGCGTCGGTGTCGAGCACGAACGCCTCGACGGTGCGGGTCCGGCCCGAGAACGTCGGGTTGGTGCCGACCGAAACCGCGGCCTGATAGCGCTCACCTGGGACGACGGTGCCCGCGATCGGGCCGTGGCCGAGCACCGTGAACCAGGCCGCGTAGACGCCGTCGGCCGGAATGGCCGAGTACATCGGCGGCGCGACGTTGGCGGTCGGAAAGCCCAGCCCCTTGCCGCGACCGTCGCCGCGGACCACGACGCCCTCGACGCGATGCGGACGCCCGAGCGCCTCGGTGGCGGCGACCACGTCACCGGCGTCGACGCAGGACCGGATGTAGGTCGACGAGAACGTGACGGTCTCGTCCCGGTGGTGTCGTCGGCCTCGGACACCAGCGACATGCCCTCGACCGCGAAGCCGAACCGCTCACCGGCCTTGCGCAGCAGGTCGACGTTGCCCGCGGCCTTCTTGCCGAAGGTGAAGTTCTCCCCCACCACGACCTCGACGACGTGCAGGCGCTCGACGAGCAGTTCGTGGATGTAGCGCTCGGGGGTGAACTTCATGAAGTCCGAGGTGAACGGCATGACCAGGAAGACGTCGATGCCCATCTCCTCGACGAGCTCGGCCCGGCGGGTCAGCGTCGTCAGCTGCGCGGGATGGCTGCCCGGGAAGACGACCTCCATGGGATGCGGGTCGAACGTCATCAGCACCGTCGGCACGCCGCGTGAGCGGCCCGCCTTGACCGCGTGGTTGATCAGCTCTGATGTCCACGGTGAACACCGTCGAACACGCCGATGGTGACGACACATCGGCCCCAGTCCGTCGGGATCTCGTCCTGTCCCCGCCAGCGCTGCACAGCGCAAGCCTACGGCGCGACGCGCCGCGGCGGCCTCGCTAGATCGCCAGATCAGGTGACGATTGCCTAAACTTCGTCAGGTGTGAGTCCGAACGGTAACCCGCGCGACCTGACGACGGTCGCCCAGGATTATCTCAAAGTCATCTGGACCGCCCAGGAGTGGTCGCACGAGAAGGTCAGCACCAAGCTGCTGGCCGAGCGGATCGGCGTGTCCGCCAGTACGGCCTCGGAGTCGATCCGCAAGCTCGCCGACCAGGGGCTCGTCGATCACGAGAAGTACGGCGCGGTGACGCTGACCGACGCCGGTCGGGCGGCCGCGCTGGCGATGGTGCGCCGCCATCGGCTGATGGAGACCTTCCTCGTCCGCGAGCTCGGCTACAGCTGGGACGAGGTGCACGACGAGGCCGAGGTGCTCGAGCACGCGGTGTCCGACCGGATGCTCGACCGCATCGACGCCAAGCTCGGTCATCCCACCCGCGATCCGCACGGCGACCCGATCCCGGCCGCCGACGGCCGGGTGCCCACCCCGGATGCCCGCCAGCTGTCGGTCTGCCGCGACGGCGACACCGGAATCGTCGCCCGGATCTCCGACGCCGACCCGGAGATGCTGCGCTATTTCGACAGCGTCGGCATCAGCCTGGACTCGCGGCTGCTGGTGCTGGCCCGCCGCGACTTCGCGGGCATGATCTCGGTGGCCGTCAAGTCCGCCGACGCGGGCGAGCACGAAAAGGGCACCACCGTGGATCTGGGAAGCCCTGCGGCAGAAGCTATCTGGGTGGTCGGCTAGCTCGCGCGACGGCGGACTGCTTGAGACCTGCGGCGCGAACGAGCGCCGCCAGCACGACGGCCACCAGAAGCAACGCCGGCACATCGCCCCACAGATGGCCCATGTGGTGGCCATGCCCGAACGACTGCACCGCCATGATCACGGCGTGCACCAGCGAGGACCAGACGACGAACCAGATGAAGCTCAGGTTCGCCTCGGGCTTGCGGGCGGCGTTGAGCAGGAAGACCCCGATGGTGGCGTAGACGCCGACGATCATCATGAAGTACTGCGACTCGTAGGGCGCTCCGGCATGCCATGCCCATCCCGACGGCCAGACGACGGACAACGGGTACAGAAGTAGTGCGACCACGCCGAATAGGGCCAGTGCGAGCTGAAGAAGTTTGTAGGGGTTCGTCATGGCGGGCTCCAATTTCGAAAAACGAAATCAGTATGCGCCGCAGGTCCTCACAACGTGGCCGGACGCAACACGACAACCGATTTCGCTCGCTTGCCCTCGTCGCGCAGCAGCGAAATGACCTGTCCGTCGGCAGCGGTGGCGGCATACACACCGTCGATACCCGCGGGCTCGAGCGGACGGCCATGTCGGGTGTCCTCGGCCTCACTCGCCGACAGGTCGCGACGCGGAAAAGTCAGCAGGCACGCCTCGTCGAGCGTGTAGCGACAGCCGCGGCCGTTCAGTGAGTTCGTCCAGGCCGGCGGCCAGGTCGAGCCCGAACGAGCCGACACGGGTTCGGCGCAGCGCGGTGAGGTGACCGCCCACACCGAGCGCGGCGCCGACGTCACGTGCCAGCGCGCGGATGTAGGTGCCGCTGGAACAGTCGACCTCGACGTCGACGTCGACGAAATCGCTCTTGGCGCCGGATGGATAGCACGTCGAATCGGTCGATGCGAACCCTGCGCGGCGCGAGTTCGACGGTCGTGCCCTTCGCGGGCCAGTTTGTAGGCCCGCTGGCCGTCGACCTTGATGGCGCTGACCGCCGAGGGAACCTGGTCGATCTCGCCGCGCAGCGCGGCTACCGACTCCTCGATCTGCGACTCCCCGACTCCGGCGGCCGACACCGTCTGCAGCACTTCGCCTTCGGCGTCCTCGGTCGACGTGGTCTGGCCCAGCCGGATCGTCGCGGCATACGACTTGTCGGTCGCGGTCAACATGCCGAGGATCTTGGTGGCCCGTTCGATGCCAACGACCAGTACCCCCGTCGCCATCGGGTCGAGAGTGCCTGCGTGACCGACCTTTCGGGTGCCGAAGATCCGCCTGCAGCGGCCGACCACGTCGTGACTGGTCATACCCGAAGACTTGTCGACGACGACAAGGCCGGCGCCGTCGGTCACAGCACGATCGCCGTGAGGGTCAAACCGTCACGCACCGACCAGCGTCCCGACAGCGTCTGCAGAGGTGGCCCGGAGGGGACGGAAGGATCGATCAGGATCCGCGACTCGAATCCGCCCGAGGTGCCGTTGCCGTCGACGTCGAAGGTGATGTGGGCATCCTCGAACCCCAGCCAGCGATGCGTCACCGGGAACCATGCCTTGTAGGTGGCCTCCTTGGCGCAGAACAGGATTCGATCCCAGTGCAGTCCGGTCGGCAGCGCCTGCAGTTCGGTGCGCTCGCCCGGCAGGCTGATGGCGTCGAGCACCCCTTTGGGGAGCACGTCGTGCGGCTCGGCGTCGATGCCAACGGATCGAATCGCGTCGTGTCGGGCCACGACCGCACCCCGGAAGCCCTCGCAGTGGGTGAGGCTGCCGACGATGCCGTCGGGCCAGCACGGTTCGCCCTTCTCCCCCTTGAGAATCGGCACCGGCGCAACACCGAGTTCACCGAGCGCCTCGCGCGCGCAGTAACGCACGGTGACGAACTCGTTGCGCCGCTTGGCCACCGACTTCGCGATCAGCGGCTCCTCTTCGGGCAGTGGCGCGAGTTCCGATGGGTCCGTGTACAGTTCGGCGGCGGCGAGCGCTTGTCCGTCGTCGGGCAGCACACCGGAGAGCAGGTCGCCACGACTGTCACGACTGCCTGTCCTTGATGCGCTGCTGCATCTTCTGTGCGTGCTCGCGCATCTCCTGGGTGATCTCGAAGTGTCCACCGAACTCGTTGAGATAGCCGGGCGCATACATCGGGTCCGGCAGGATCTGCCGTAGCCATCGATATGGCTTGCGGCGGCGCCACTCTCGGGGATACCCGACGGAGACCTCTTCGAACCGCACGCCGTCGTACCACGTGGTGCGCGGGATGTGCAGGTGCCCGTACACCGAACACAGCGCGTTGTAGCGGGTGTGCCAGTCGGTGGTCGCCGTGGTGCCGCACCACAGCGCGAACTCGGGGTAGAACATCGCGTCGCACGGTTCGCGCACCAACGGGAAGTGGTTCACCAGGACGTAGGGCGTCATCCAGTCCAGGTCCTCGAGCCGCTCGCGCGTGTAGGTGACCCGATCGCGACACCACGCGTCACGGGTGGCGTACGGCTCGGCCGACAGCAGGAACTCGTCGGTGCCGACGACGTTGCGTTCGCGGGCGATCGCAAGGCCCTCGGCCTTGTGGCCGTGCCCTCCGGCAGGAACGTGTAGTCGTACAGCAGGAACATCGGCACGATCGTCGCCGGACCACCCTCGTCGGTCCACACCGGAAACGGGTGCTCCGGAGTGATGATGCCCATCTCGTCGCACATGTTGACGCAGGTAGTCGTAGCGCGCCTGGCCGAAGATCTGCATCGGGTCGTGGTTGGTGGTCCACAGTTCGTGGTTGCCCGGCACCCAGATCACCTTGGCGAAGCGCTTGCGGCAGCAGATCCAGCGACCAGCGGATCTCGTCGGTGCGTTCGGCGACGTCGCCCGCGACGATCAGCCAGTCGTCGGGAGTGGCCGGATGCAGGGATTCGGTGACGGGCTTGTTGCCGGTGTGACCGGTGTGGAGGTCACTGATCGCCCAGAGCGTGGGCAGCCGGCCGTCGCGTGTCACAGCCCTCCAGCCTACGTGCGACCGAGAACCGCTCCGCCCGCAACTAGAACATGTTCTCGTTTCCGCTTCGGATCGTCGCCGCAGACTTGTACACTCCCCGCAGGATCGGACCAATGCGCGCGGCGGAGCCGCCCAGACGGTAGGGGGTGTGATGATCGCCAAACTGCGCCTGCTGTCGGCGCTGTGTGCACTGGTCGCGGCGGTGATCGTGGTGTGCCAGACCAATCCGGGCGAACCTCGGCACGGTGCGTCGACCTGCGGCACGTTCCCATGAGCAATGTCACCACCAGCATCAAGTGGCCGGTCATCGAGACCGTCGACCCGCGCCCGTTCGACGCATGCCAGGACGTCCCGCTCGACGTCATTCAGCGCCTCGGGCTGGCCTTCACCCCGCCCGATCCCCGAGGACGGGATGCGCTGCCACTACGACGCGGGCAACTATCAGATGGCCGTCGAGGCGTTCGTCTGGAAGACGTACGAGGAGACCTTGCCCGCCGACGCCGTCGAGCTCGACATCGACGGGTCACCGCGCCGCGCAGTGCTGGATCATGAAGCCGACCGACTGGAACGACCGCTGGTGGATCACCTGCACGATCGCGTTCAAGACCGAGCTACGGCGTGATCCAGCAGACGATCTTCTTCTCGACGATCTACGCCGACCCCACCCCCGACTGCATGCAGACCAACCTGCAGCGCGCCAACGAGTTCGTGCCGTACTACAAGTTCCAGGGCGACCCTGACGAGTGATCTGGTCCATCGGGCTCGAGCGTTCGAGCATGCCGATGGCCTCTTCACCGTCCCACCGGTAGCGCACGCCGGCCTGCTGTAGCGCCGGGAACGTCCAGTTCGCCATCTTCTCGAGCATCTCTGCGGGAATCTCGCTGGGATCGGTGATGTCATGCGTCGACACCACCGTCTCCCCCTCGATCCGGACGGTGCCGCGATCGGTCTCGAGCACGACCGAGACGTCCTCGCCGAGCGGCTGCAGCCTGGTCAGCCACGGCGCCTCGACGGCACGCGCCGGGATCAGACTCGCCGTCGCCGTCGAACAGGTAGCCCTCGTTGAAGGTGGGCTCCCCGTCGGGCCGCGGCGGGTACGCGATGTAGCCGAACGCCCGTCCGCTGGGAAACAGCGCCGACTGCCAGCAGTGGCCCCAGAAGCCCTCGAGCCGGCGGACGCCCTGGCGCCGGATGCGCAGGCCGCTGCCGAGAACGCGTGCTGGTCGTCGGCCACCTGGACCGAGCCGGTCGCCCGGAACAGCTGCTCGTAGCGGGGCCCGCCCATCAGGTCGCCCTCGATCGACGTCTTCAGCTGCTGAATCCGCCTGCGCCTGCAGCGCGCCCTGGACCCACGGCGGCACGGCCATCGTGGCCTCGACGTCGAACTGCACGTCGACCAGCGGCCCGTTCTTGCGGCCCTCGATCAGTTCGCTCGACGACGTCCCGTCGCCTTGCCGTCGAACGTCATCGTCCACGTGTCGAACGGTTCGACGCACGCGAACCCGAGCGGGCCGGCGCCGAGCACGGTCGGCCGACCGTCGGGCCCGGTCGGCGGCAGACTCGCGCCCTCGTCGCGCAGTCGGTACACCCGGCCGTCGGCGAAGGCCACGTTGACCTGGACGCCGTGCGCCTCCCAGTTGGCGGCGACCGCTTCGATGCCGACGCGCGGCAGGCCCACTTCGCCGCGTTCGTCGAACACCCAGAAACTCACCGAGTCGCGCATCTCCGGGTTGTCGGGCCGCTCGGCGAAGCAGTCTCGCGGTCGGGGTCGATGCCGCCGGTCAGGTCGATGGCCATGCGGTCTCCGCCATGTAGGTGTCGACGTAGGCGGCGAACAGCGGCCGGATGCGCGTCGAGGTCGAGGCCGAAGCCGGCAGGGTCCGCCCTGGATGCGGCTCGCGGTTCTCCGCGTTCTCCGCCCACCACGCGCGCATGCCGTCCTCGAACTCCGTCGCTGACCGGTTCACCGAGCCAGGCGTACAGCCCGCGCACCTCGCCGATCGGATCGGCCTGCATCGCGCGGAAGTCGATGTCGTAGAACCGGTGGTCGGCGCCGCCTCGCGGAACTTCGACCGCCCGGTCCATCCCACCGACCAGTGCTCGACGTTGAGCTGGCCGAGGTAGCGCGGTCGAGGTCGTCGCTGAACCCGCCGACGATGTCGGCGTACACGTCGGCGACCGACAGCATCACGTCGGTCGGGTCGCGGTGGGTCATCACGAACCGCGCGTCGGGAAACACGCGGTCGAGGGAGTCGAGCGAGAACAGCATGTGGCACGGCGACTTCAGCCGCCACGGCCGCGGCGGCTCGCCCCACTGCAGCAGCTTGAGGACCCGGCGCTCGTAACCGGTAGGTCGAGTGAGGTCGGCCGTCGAGCAGCCAGTCGGAGTACGACGGGATCTGCGCGAACGCCTGGAAGATCTGCGACTTGAAGTCGAGCGCCATGAGGTCGAGGCACTCCATCGGGCCCTCGACGTCGGTCGGGCACGTGGCGCTGGTGCCGACGACGATCGGCGCTGATCCGTGCGGGATCCCGGGTCGTCACCGTGCACCGTCGACGGCGGCGGACAGGGCTCGGATGACTCCCAACTGCGCAGGTAGCGGACGTGCGGGTCCTGGCGAGCAGGAACGAAGCAGCGCGGTCGACCCGGTGCGGGGCAGACCGAGCCCGAACGAGCGGTGCCTCGATCGGGACGTCGTCGATCTCGGGATGACGGCGGTACCAGTCCTCGACCTGAGGCGCTGGCGCCAGGTGGCCGACGATCCGAGGCGGTCATAGATACCCTTCGCCGCGGGCGTTCAGGCGCGCCTCGTCGGCCAAGGCGCGCAGCAGGATCTCCAGCCCCTCACGGAAGCGAGTCGTCGCCGAAGTCGTCGAGCCCGGTGCGCTCGACGGCCGCGGCCATCAGTTCATCCGGTGATGCCACGGTGCACCTCCCCTCGCCCGGAACGTCCTTAGCTCGTCGCGGTCCAGGCGTTCGTCGCCGATTGGTGACAGTACCCTGTCACTATTATGAGCGAGCCGTCAATAGCGCGCCGCGCCCCTACGACAACCGCGCGCGGCAGGAGAGCGCCGAAAACGCGCGAGCGCATCGTCGCGGCGGGCAGCGAGCTGGTCCACGGGTTCGCCACCTGGAACTGGCGAGATCTCACGTTCCGGGCCGTGGCCGAACGCGCGGGCGTCGGTCAGCGGACCGTGTACCGGCATTTCCCCACCGAGCGGCACCTGCACGACGCGGTCATGCAGCGCCTGGAGTACGAGGCCGGGCATCACGTACGAGGACGTCGACCTGGCCAACCTCGCCGACGTCACCGCCCGGGTATTCGCGTCGCTGCAACGGTTCTCGGTGGGTAGATCCGTTGAGGCGCCGCAGGACCCGACGTTCGTCGGCGTCGACCTGCGCAGGCGCGAGGCGCTCGCGCGCGCGGTGACCGCGGCGGCGCCCGGGTGGTCGGCCGCCGAACAACGGGAGACGGCGGGCCTGCTCGACGTGCTGTGGAATGTGCCCGGCTACGAGCGGCTCGTCGGGGATGGGGACATCGACCGGGCCGACGCAACCCGCGCGATCGACTGGCTGATGGAGAGGTCGTTACGGCGATCGACGACGACGCCCACCGCCTCCGGTAACCTTGGTCGAATAACCGGGGTTCCGTTCCCGCCACCGCGACGCCCGTCGGTGGCGGCCGAAGGCGTTCCCGAGCGGATCGTCACCCGCGTCTCCACCTCCACCGAGCGACCGAGTACACCGTGCGTCGGCGCGTGCGGGTCCGATGCGCGATGGTGTCGAGTTGCTCGCCGACCACTATGAGCCGATGACCGCCACACCGGCCGGCACGCTGCTGGTCCACTGCCCGTTCGGTCGGGGCTTCCCCTTCTCCACGTTGTACGCCAGCCTCTACGCCGCGCACGGTTGTCACGTCGTCTTCCAGAGCGTCGTGGCATTCGGCTCCGAGGGCGACTTCGAGCCGATGATCAACGAGAAAACCGACGGTGCAGACCCCGTCGAGTGGCTGCGTCACCGCGTGCTTCACGGGGTCGTTCGCCACCATCGGCCTGTCGTATCTCGGCTTCGCCCAGTGGGCCTGCTCGCGGATCCGCCGGCCGAGATGAAGGCCGCCGATCATCACGGTGGCGTCCACGATCCCAGCGGCCCGGTTGGGGTACTGGCCCGTTCGGGCTGAACGACTTCTCGGCTGGAGCGATCTGGTTTCCCACCAGGAGGATGCGAACTGCGCGTGGCGCTGCGGCGGGCACGCGCGCGTCGTGCGTTCGGCCGCGCGACAGCGGTTCCCACAGGAAGACGGGACGAGCGCTACTGGGCACGGGCGGCGCCGCGTGGTGGGAGGCCGCTCCACCGTCCCGAGGCGACCGATCCGTTCTGGGCGGAGCGGATGCCTGGGATGCGTCGACACGCGCCGACATTCCAGTGTTGTTGATCGGTCGCTGGCGGAGACGTGTTCCGGATCGAGCAACCGCTCACGCAGTACGACGCTGAAGCGCCATGGCGTCGACGTCGCCATGACCGTCGGCTCCTGGACCCGCACGCGGTAGCCGGGCGCGTCCACGGTGCCCGCCGAATCGCTCGAATGGCTCGACGCGCACTCAGTCGGCCGAGGCACGTACCGCAGTCCAGGGTGATCTTCAAGATGAACAGAAAGGCTTCGATCGATTTGCCCGGGTGGCGCCGGCGATGCCGAACAGTCCTGCTGCCTGCAACTACCACCGGCCGGCTCGGAGATGCGGCGCCGCCGGATACCGCTCCCTCCAGCCGATTCACCTACAACCCCGTGGATCCGACGCCCACGATCGGCGGCCGACTGCTGGCACCCGAGGGCGGCTCCCGCAGGGACGCCAAGCTGGCCGAACGGCCCGACGTGCTGTGCTTCACCGGCGACCGCTTGCCGGCAGATCTGTATGTCGTCGGGACACCGGTCATCGAGCTGTCGCATTCCTGCGACAACCCGTACCACGACGTGTTCGTGCGCGTCAGCGAAGTGGACGCCGAGGTCGTCGCCCGCAATGTGAGCGACGGATACCTGCGCAGCACAACAGGTTTGGGGGGGTCGAAGAAGTTGGCACCGTTCGCATCGAGCTGGATGCGACCGCGCATCGGTTCCGCGCGGGATCGCGTATCCGGGTCTTGATCTGCCGGAGGCTCGCACCCGCGGTTCGTGCGCAACCTGGGCACCAGCGAGTCGTTGGTCAACGGCCGTGAGCTCATGGTGTCGACGCACACCGTGCACCTCGGCGGCGGTGGGGTGTCGCGGCTCGTGCTGCCCGCCGGCTCAGAGCCGCCGTCAGGCCACTGAGCGGCGCACCCGCTCAGCGATCTCGGCGAGCGCCTCATCGGAGTGCACCGGTGGCGCCCAGCCTGGATCGATCTGCAGTGGCACCCAGCTCTTACAGCCCGCGTACTCGGGGCTGCGCGCCAGCCGCACCGGCTCTTGCAGCGGGCTGGCCTGCACCACCAACACGGTGAGGCGATGCTTGGGCCGGAAGTCCAGTCGATCGGCCCGCACCGACTCCGCGGTCCAGATGTGCAGCGACTCGATCTCGTCGAGGCGCTCGGGCCGGGCGACCTCGATAGCGGCGACGACGTTGGCGCCGGCCCGCAGAACGACCTCGTCGTCGGTGCTGTCGGCCACGGCGGCGTCGAGCAGATCGCGGTGTTCGAGCCGCACGCGCTCGGTGTGGCTATGGGCGACCGTGGGAAAGAAAGGAAGCGCGACGCCGTGAGCGCGAACCGCTTCTCGTGGATGCCACCCTTGCGCAGCAGGACGGTCTGCCTGCCGTCGAGCAGGCCGTGTACCGCCGCACTCCACTCCTTGAGTGCGGGCTGGGTCAGCGTCTCCGCGGTCACCCGGTGCCAGCGGCTCGGGCGTCGATGCGCGCCCGCACCTCGGGACGTCGCAGCGGCGGAACGGTCTTCGGTGGCTGACGACGAGGCGCCAGGCTGGCCAGCAGCCGGGTGGTGATCGCGGTGACGTCGGCGACGGCTTCCTCGAACGCTTCGACATTCGCGCCCGACGGCCGCGTGATGCCGCTGACCTTACGGACGTACTGACGGGAGGCGGCCTCGATTTCCTCTGCGGTGGCCGCCGGTTCCAGGCCACGTAGCTCGGTGATGTTTCGGCACATGACCCCACGATAGGTTGAGGCCATGACGAACGAGCATGTGCTGCTGATCGACACCCAGGAGCGGGTTCGGACGCTGACGCTGAATCGCCCGCAGGCCCGCAATGCCCTGTCATCGGCGCTTCGCACTCAGTTCTTCGGAGCGCTGCGCGATGCGGAGGCCGCCGACGACGTCGACGTCGTCATCTTCACCGGCACTGATCCGGTGTTCTGCGCGGGGCTGGACCTCAAGGAACTCGGTGACTCCACCGAATTGCCCGACATCTCGCCGAAGTGGCCGGCGATGACCAAGCCGGTGATCGGTGCGATCAACGGGGCCGCGGTGACCGGCGGGCTGGAGCTGGCGCTGTACTGCGACATCCTGATCGCCTCCGAGAACGCCCGGTTCGCCGACACCCACGCTCGCGTCGGCCTATTGCCAACCTGGGGCTTGTCGGTGCGGCTACCGCAGAAGGTCGGTGTCGGTATGGCCCGCCGGATGAGCATGACCGGCGACTACCTCTCGGCCACCGACGCCCTGCGGGCGGGGCTGGTCACCGAGGTCGTGCCCCACGACGAGCTGATGCCCACGGCGCGCCGGGTGGCGGCGTCGATCGTCGGCAACAACCAGAAAGCGGTACGCGCGCTGCTGGCGTCGTATCACCGCATCGACGATGCCGGGACCGCCGACGGCTTGACGATCGAGGCCGAGTCGGCCCTGCGACTGGATGCGCTCGGCCAGCGGCGACGACATCGCCGCCAACCGCGATGCCGTGTTTGAGCGGGGACGGGCACAGGTCCGGTGAACGAGGCGCACGAGCGCTGCGGCAGCGACGAGTGGCGAGAGACGATTCGCGAGGTCATCCTGCCGTGGGCGCTGGGCCAGACCGACCTCGGCGACGACGTCCTCGAGGTCGGGCCGGGATACGGGGCCACCACCGATGTGCTGAGCCCGGCGGTCCGCGCCTCACCGTCGGTCGAGATCGACGACGAGCTCGCGGCCATGCTGACCGATCGGTTCGCCGAGGTGCCGACTGTGCAGATCGTGCGCGGCGATGTGACGGCGCTGACGTATGAGGACGACCGCTTCACCGGCGCAGCGTGTTTCACGATGCTGCATCACGTTCCGACCGTCGAACTGCAGGACCGGCTGTTCGCGGAGGTCGCCCGCGTGCTGCGGCCCGGCGCGCCGCTGGTGGCCAGCGACAGCCTGGCCAGCGACGAACTCGAGGCGCACCACGAGGGCGACACCTACAACCCCGTCGACCCGTCGACGCTGCCCGCGCGGCTGTAGGCGGCAGGGTTCGAGCACGTCGAGGTCCGCACCAACCCGTACGGCTGGGCGGCGATCGCGACGTGTGGCCAGTAAGGAAATCGCTTCAGGGCTGGTTGCGGCCTCGACGTCGACACGGACCACCTGCTCGATGCCCGGCTGATACGTGACGGGCTCGGACGGAGTCGGGCCGAACGTCGGACTCAGCTCGCCGCCGGGACCGGCGAACTGGACGTTGAACGTCGGCATCGACCGGGCGCTCGTGATGTAGAGCGCCTCGCAGACACCGTCCCGCAGCCTCGAGCGGAGGAACTGACCGACGGCAACTTTGCGGGTGTCGGCCACCGTCGCGCCCTCGGAGAGAACCACCGACGATCCTCGGCGAACAGGTCCAAGCGCTGACGTCCCGACGCATTGATCGGCGTCGTCGACCACTGCGAACGATTGGCGAATCTGCACGTAGACAGCGGTGCCCACGGTCGGCTCCGCCGTCGATGGCGGGCCACGACGAGGCTGCCGATGCCACGACCGCAAGGCCGTATCGCGAGCGCTCTCATGGCGCCCAGACTAGCCAGTCCCCGGCACAGCCAGCGACCGGAAATCGCCCGCCAGCCGACGAACACCAGCCGCAGCACCATGAACGTCGACAATCCGGCCCAGATGCCGAGCAGGCCCCAGCCGTATCCCAACGACAGCCAGATCAACGGCAGGAATCCGACCAGCGCGCTGATCAACGTGGCATTGCGCATGAACTTGGCGTCACCGGCGCCCAGAAGTACCCCGTCGAGCGCGAAAACGATTCCGGCGACAGGCAATTGAGCGACCATGAACCACCACGGGATGCCGATCGCGTCGAGCACCGAACGGTCGTCGGTGAACACGCTCGGGATTACCGAGGCACCGACCGCGAACACGCCTGCCAGCATGGCGGAGGCCAGCGTCGAGAAGATGGTGACTCGCCATGCCACCGACTTCGCGTGGGCCAGTTGGCCCGCGCCCAGCGCGGCGCCCACCAACGACTGCGCAGCGATGGCCAGCGAGTCCAGCACCAGGGCGAGGAAATTCCACAGTTGCAGCACCACCTGATGCAGCCGCGACCGCGGCAGCGCCGAAGCGGGCAGCGACAGCGCCCGCCGAGACGAAGCAGCTTGAAACGCCAAGGTACGCAACAACAGATCGCGGCCCAGCACGACCTGCTCGCGCAGCACCGTCGGCTCGATCCGCCACGACACCCGCTCGACGAACAGCGCGCGCAGGAAGCAGCGCGGCGAGCCACTGCCCGACGAGGTTCGCAACGGCCGACCCTTCCAGCCCAAGCCGCGGCATGCCCAGCCAGCCGTACACCAGCAGCGGGCAGAGCACCGCCGACAGGGCGAAGCCCGTCACGACATAGCGCAGCGGGCGCACGGTGTCCTGCACGCCGCGCATCCAGCCGTTGCCCGCCGCCGAGATGAGAATTGCCGGCACTCCCGAAAATCGCGATCCGAACCCACGGCAACGCCTCGTCGGCGATCTCACCGCCTCGGCCCGCCAGTGCGGACACCAGCGGGACAGCCGCGGCCTGGACCACGATGACGATCAGCGCGCCCAAACCGAGTGCCAGCCAGGTGGCCTGAAGGCCCTCGCCGACCGCCGCCAGGCGGTCGCCCGCGCCGAAGAACCGCGCCGAGCGGGCGGTGGTGCCGTAGGACAAGAACGTCATCTGCGAGCTGCAGCGTGGCCAGGATCAGCCCGCCGATCGCCAGGCCACGCCAGCGGCAGAGCACCCAGCCGGCCGACGATGGCGATGTCGAAGAGTAGATAGATCGGCTCTGCGGCCAGCACCCCGAGGGCGGGTAGCGCCAGTCCGGCGATGCGGCGGCCGGTTGCAGTCGGTACCGCTGAGTCGTCAGCCGATTCAGGCAAGGTCCCGGCTGACCAAGTCAGCGAAGGCGCATGGGGACGGGGTCAGCGGAGGGCCTCGCGAAGCGCCGCAACGACGTCGTCGGCAGACCCGGTGGCCGAGTAGCCGGCCGCGAGCACGATGCCCGCCCCCACCGAATCCGCTGGCGACGGTCGGCCAGGTCGTATGACTTCGAGCGCATCGACACCGACCAGTGCCCGGGCTCGATCTCCTTGAAGACCGCCGCCACCTCGGCCTGTTGGGTGGTCCGCACGATGTCGACGATGCTCTCGACTTCCTCCGGTCGTGCGTTCTTCCATTCCTGGTGTCCCACAACGGCATACACCAGGCCACGACCGTCGGCGGCGTCGAGCAGCAGCTGCGCTGAGGCCAGGACGCGCGACAGCATCGGCAGCCACGCGAACGGATGGCTGTCCAGCAGCGCCCGGCTGATCGACGCGTTGTCGACGCCGAGGTCGACAAGCCGGCCGGCCAGCCGGTGTGCGCGGGCACTGGCCCAGCGGAACGATCCCGTATCGGTGGTCAGCCCGGCATACAGACAGTGCGCGACGCCGAGGTCGATCGGCTTGCCCCAGGCGTCGAGGAGTTCGGCCACCAGCATCGTGGTGGAGTCGGCCGACGGGTCGACGAAGTTGGCGGTGCCGAACAGCTGGTTGGAGGCGTGGTGGTCGATGACCAACACCTCACGGTCGGGGTCGGCAAGCTCACGCAGCGCACCCAGCCGGTTGATGCTGGGAATGTCGACGGTCACCACCAGGTCGGCGTCACGGCGCATCGCGTCGGGCGTGACGAGCAGGTGCGCGCCGGGCAGCGACTGAAGCGATTCGGGCAGGTTCGCGGGTGCCGCGAAGCTGACCTGAACGCTCTTGCCCGCATTGTCGAGTACCAGCGCCAGCGCCAGTCCGGAAGCCGAGCGTGTCGGCGTCGGGAAAGACATGGCAGACGACGCTGACGCTCTGCGCGGCGGACAACAGGTCGGCGGCGGCACGGGCGTCGACACGATCGCCCACTGTGCTCCCGATTGGGGCGTCAGTCGCTTTGTCGATCGCGGTCACCGGTGTCCTCAGCGTCGAACTCGTCGTCTCGGTCCCCACCGATTGCCTGCACCCCGTCTATACGGTACGGGTCGGCATCGCCGGCGTGCTGGGCACCTTCTCGAACTCTCGCCAAATCCTCATCCGCGGCCTTCGCCCGAGCTAGGAGCTCCTCCATCCGGTCTGCCACGTCCGGGACGGTGTCACGTTCGAACGCCAGCGTCGGAGTGAACCGCACGCCCAGCGCGGCACCCACCCGCGTACGCAGCACACCCTTGGCGCTGTCGAGCGCAGCCGCCGCCCCGGCGTAGTCGGGCTCTTCGTCGAGACTGCGACCGAACACCGTGTAGAACAACGTCGCATCGTGCAGGTCACCGGTGACTTTGGCGTCGGTGATCGTCAATCCGGTCAGCCGCGGGTCCTTGATCTCGAACTCGATCGCCGAGGCGACGATGGTCGCGATGCGCTTGGCCAGCCGCCGTGCCCGTGCCGGATCAGGCATGCCGACGTCTGCTCTTCGCCCGAGAGGCTCATCGCTGCCACGCGCCTACACACGCTCTTTTTCGACGAGCTCGTACGCCTCGATGACGTCGCCTTCCTTGATGTCGGAGTACGTCAGCGTCAGACCGCACTCGTAGCCGTCGCGCACCTCGGTGACGTCGTCCTTCTCCCGCTGCAGCGACGAGATCGTGACCGTCTCGGCCACCACGACGTTGTCGCGGAGCAGGCGTGCCTTCGCGTTGCGCCGGATGAGACCGGAGGTGACCAGGCAGCCGGCGATGTTGCCGACCTTCGACGAGCGGAAGATCGCGCGGATCTCGGCGCGGCCGAGTTCCTTCTCCTCGTAGACCGGCTTGAGCATGCCCTTGAGCGCGCTCTGGATCTCGTCGATGGCCTGGTAGATCACCGAGTAGTACCGGATGTCGACGCCTTCGCGGTTGGCCAGCTCGGTGGCCTTGCCCTCGGCGCGGACGTTGAAGCCGATGATGATCGCGTCCGAAGCCGACGCCAGGTTGACGTTGGTCTCGGTGACACCGCCGACGCCGCGGTCGATGACGCGCAGTTCGACCTCGTCGTCGATCTCGATACCCAGCAGGGCCTCTTCCAGCGCCTCGACGGTGCCGGAGTTGTCGCCCTTGAGGATCAAGTTCAGCTGTGACGTCTCCTTCAACGCCGCGTCGAGATCGTCCAGGCTGATCCGCTTGCGCGTGCGCGCGGCCAGTGCGTTGCGCTTGCGCGCGCTGCGCCGGTCGGCGATCTGCCGAGCGATGCGGTCCTCGTCGACGACGAGCAGGTTGTCACCGGCGCCGGGCACCGACGTGAACCCGATGACCTGCACCGGGCGCGACGGCAGTGCCTCTTCGACGTCCTCGCCGTGCTCGTCGACCATGCGACGGACGCGACCATAGGCGTCACCGGCCACGATCGAGTCACCGACGCGCAGCGTGCCGCGCTGGATCAGCACGGTGGCAACCGGTCCGCGACCGCGGTCCAGATGCGCTTCGATGGCCACACCCTGGGCTTCCATGTCGGGGTTCGCCCGCAGGTCGAGTGCGGCGTCTGCGGTCAGCAGCACCGCCTCGAGCAGCGCCTGGATGTTGGTGCCCTGCTTCGCCGAGATGTCGACGAACATGGTGTCGCCGCCGAAGTCCTCGGCCACCAGGTTGTACTCGGTGAGCTGCGCCCGGATCTTGGCCGGGTCGGCGCCCTCCTTGTCGATCTTGTTGACCGCCACCACAATCGGCACGTCGGCCGCCTGTGCGTGGTTGATGGCCTCAACCGTCTGCGGCATGACGCCGTCATCGGCCGCGACCACGAGGATGGCGATGTCGGTGGCCTTCGCGCCGCGGGCACGCATGGCGGTGAACGCCTCGTGGCCCGGGGTGTCGATGAAGGTGATCGGCCGCTCGCTGCCGTCGTGCTCGACGGCCACCTGGTAGGCGCCGATGTGCTGGGTGATGCCACCGGCCTCGCCCTCACGCACGCTGGCGTTACGGATGGTGTCGAGCAGTCGGGTCTTGCCGTGGTCGACGTGACCCATGACGGTGACGACCGGCGGCCGGACCTCGAGATCGTCCTCGCCGCCCTCGTCCTCGCCGTAGGTGAGGTCGAACGACTCGAGCAGTTCGCGGTCTTCGTCCTCGGGGGACACGACCTGCACGACGTAGTTCATCTCGCCGCCGAGCAGTTCGAGCGTCTCGTCGCCGACGGACTGCGTGGCTGTCACCATCTCGCCGAGGTTGAACAGCGCCTGCACCAGGGCTGCCGGGTTCGCGTCGATCTTCTCGGCGAAGTCCACCAGCGATGCGCCGCGGGCCAAGCCGAATGACCTCGCCATTGCCGTGCGGCAGCCGCACGCCACCGACGACGGGCGCCTGCATGTTCTCGTATTCGGCGCGTTTCGCCCGCTTCGACTTGCGTCCACGCTTGGGCGCACCGCCGGGACGACCGAAGGCACCCGCCGCGCCACCGCGCTGGCCGGGACGACCGCCACCACCGGGACGACCGCGATAACCGCCGCCGCCAGCTCGCTGGTGCGGCGCCACCACCACCGCCGGCGCCACCGCCGCGGTAGTTACCGCCACCACCGCCGCCGCCGGGACCGCCGGGACGACCGCCACCGCCGCCGCCACCACCGGGACCGCGGCCACCGGGACCGGGACGAGGTCCGCCGGGGCGACCGGCGCCGGCGCCGCGGCACCGGGCCGGGCGCCCGGCCGGACGCGGCGGCATATTGCCCGGCGACATGCCGGGGCGCGGAGCTCCGGGCCGCGGGGCGCCCGGACGGGGAGCCTGCGGACGCGGAGCCGGCCGCTCGACCGGCGTCTGGGACGAGAAAGGATTGTTGCCGACGCGTGGTGCGCGCGCGGCGGGCTTCGGTGCCGGGCCGGGCCGCGGACCGGGCGTCGCGCCGGGTGCGGGAGCGGACGCTGGGCTCGGGGTGCGGCCGGCGCCGCAGGGCGGAGCCGCAGGGGCAGCGGGGGCCGCGGCCGCCGCGGGAGGCGGCGCAGGGGCCGCGGGCTCTGCAGGCGCCGCCGGCTTGGGTGCAGCCGGCTTCGCGGGTGCCTTTGCGGCGGGCTTGGCCGGTGCGCCAGCCGGAGAACCGTTACCGGCGGCCGGAGCCTTGTCCGCGGCCGGCTTGGCGCCGCCGAAGGCTTCACGCAACCGGCGCGCGACGGGTGCCTCCACAGTGGAGGACGCGGATTTGACGAATTCACCCTGATCGCTCAGACGGGCGAGAACTTCTTTACTGGTGACACCGAGCTCTTTAGCCAACTCGTGTACACGGGCCTTACCTGCCACTACAACTCCTGTCTAGGAGGCGGCAGCGGTGGTTGGCGCCGCGCCTCGGGTTAGCTATGACGCATGGTCATCGAGACTTCACGGTGTGCTCATGTTCTTCGCTACCTGTCTTGTTGCCTTGGTGCGCGGGCACTTGAGCGCCGTCTAACTGCGCTTAAGTGCTCTAGCACCGCGGTGGTGTCCGGTGAACCGGTGATCCGCAACGCTCGGACGAATGCTTGCCGTCGAATTGCTGCGTCTAGACACTGCGGATCGAGATGCAACCAGGCACCCCGCCCCGGCAGTTTTCTGGCGGTGTCAACGGTCACGGCGCTCTGGCCATTCCCGCCGTCCGCAGCGACCACACGAAGCAGTTCGACGGCCAGCTCTCGCTTCCGGCAGCCGACGCACGTTCGGACCGGTCCCTCTGGTCGTCTGTGCGGCGAAGCCGAAGTCTCGCGCTGGATCACGGTTCAGTCTAGCCATACCTGGTCGTTGCGCCTAAATGACCGTCCACGCCGATCAGTCGGCCTGGACGCGAGCACCGGCAGCGGGTCACCCGGTCGGTACGGCCTCCGCATCACTGCGGATGTCGATGCGCCAGCCGGTCAACCGGGCCGCGAGCCGGGCGTTTTGGCCCTCCTTGCCGATCGCGAGCGACAGCTGGAAATCCGGCACGACGACGCGCGCGGCGCGGGCGGCCTCGTCGATGACGCTCACCGACACCACCTTGGCCGGCGACAGGGCATTGGCGACGAACTTCGCCGGATCGGGGTCGAAGTCGATGATGTCGATCTTCTCGCCGGACAGTTCGCTCATCACATTGCGCACACGTTGGCCCATCGGGCCCGATGCAGGCGCCCTTGGCGTTGAGCCCCGACACCTGTGACGTCACCGCGATCTTCGAACGGTGGCCGGCTTCACGTGCGACCGCCACGATCTCCACTGACCCTTCGGCGATCTCGGGAACCTCCAGTGAGAACAGCTTGCGCACGAGGTTGGGGTGTGTGCGCGACAACGTGATCAACGGCTCGCGGGCGCCGCGACTGACGCCGACGACGTAGCAGCGCAGCCGGTCGCCGTGTTCGTAGCGCTCCCCCGGCACCTGCTCGGCCGACGGGATGACACCCTCGGATCCCTTGGTCTCACTGCCCATTCGGACGACGACCAAGCCGCGGGCGTTGGCCCGAGCATCGCGCTGGATGACACCGCCGACGATGTCGCCTTCGCGGGCCGAGAACTCGCCGTAGTTCTTCTCGTTCTCGGCATCGCGCAACCGCTGCAGGATCACCTGACGCGCGGTGGTCGCCGCGATGCGGCCGAAACCCTCTGGCGTGTCGTCCCATTCGGAGATGACGTTGCCGTCCTCGTCGGTTTCGCGTGCCAGCACCTGGACCATGCCGGTCTTGCGGTCGATCTCGATGCGCGCGTCCGCCTCGTGCCCCTCGGTGTGGCGGTACGCCGTCAGCAGCGCCGACTTGATTGTTTCGACGACGACGTCGACCGAAATTCCTTTGTCAGCCTCAATGGCATGCAATGCCGCCATGTCGATGTTCACCGCGGATCCCCCTTCCCAGATTGGCCGGCCAGCTCCAGCTCACGCTTGTTCGGAGGTGAAAACTCAACCTGTACAACTGCTTTGGCGATGCTGTCCATCGGTAGCTCGCGCACCGATAGATCGGCGCCGCGACGTTCGCGCACCACCAATCGCACGGTGCCACCGCTGGTTTCACCCAGCCGGCCGGTCAATTGGGTGCCGTCGGACAGCGTCAGCTCGACCTTGCGACCGCGGGCGCGCCGGAAGTGCTTCTCGGTGGTCAGCGGCCGGTCCACTCCCGGCGAGGTGACCTCGAGGACATACGGCGCGGCGTTGTCGTCGACACGGTCCAGCAGTTCGGATGCGGATCGGGACAGTGCGGCGGCCGAATCCAGGTCAAGGCCATCGTCACCGTCGGCGACCACCGTGATGCGCGGCGGGCGAGCGGCCGCGTCGATGATCACGTCTTCGATCTCGTAGCCTGCGCGCGCGAACTCATCGTCAAGTAGCTCGACGACCTGTTTCTGCGAAGGTAATCCCGCAGACCGCTCCGTCACGGCGAGCTCCTCATCTTGAGTTGTCTCCGACACTGGTTCGGCGTGCCCTGGAACCAACTTCGCAACAGACACTGGAACCGCCTATCAACGATACGCCAGCGCCGCCGCCGTAACGGCAAAAGCGCGGTGGCGGTGGACGGTCCCCGCAATGGCAAGATGTTGCACGTGCCGAGCCTCAACCCGACCGTCAGCAGGCGGCGAGTCCTGGTCGGGGCGGCGGCGTTGGCGCTGCTCGGCGCGTCGGTAGTGGCGTGTGGGTCATCGTCACCGCCGCCGGAAGTCGACGAGCTGGCCGCGCAACTCGAGCGGGCCCGCTCCGACAGCCAGCTGGCGACCGATGCAGCGGCCGCTGCGCGTGGCGCGACTGTGGAGGCGCTGAACGCGGTTGCGTCCGAGCGGTCGGCACATGCCCAGGCCCTGTCCGACGAACTGGTCAGGATGCGCGGAGCGGACGCGCCCACCGCGACCCCGACCAGCACCACGGCCGCGCCCGCCGAGCCTCCGACCGCGAAAGACGTCATCGCCGCGCTGCGTCAGTCGGCGGACAGCGCGACCGAACTGGCCGCCAAGATGTCGGGTTACCGCGCCGGCCTGCTCGGCTCGATCGCCGCGGCATGCACCGCGGCGTACACCGTCGCACTGGTTCCGCCGGAGAACACCGCAATGACGTCCCCCAAACCCAAGCCCGAACCGACTCCCACGACGACGACGTCGTCGCGGGCCGCCGAACCGACCAGCCCGTCGCGGCCGCCGAATGCCGCCGACGCCGCTCTGTTCGACGCGATCGCGACCGCGCAGGCGTCGATCTACGGCTATGGGATCGTGTCGGCGCATACGGTCCCCGACACGAATTACCTGGTGTCGTCGTCGATGGCCGCAGCACCGCAAACGGCGCGAGGAGGCCTTGGCGATGCTGGCGGCCCGATCGGTGGACGCCCCACTGCCTGCGGCCGGCTATCAGTTGCCGATCGAGGTCGACAACCCCACGGATGCGGCGAATCTCGCGGTGCGGATGGAGGAGGACGCCGCCGTCGCGTGGCGAGCCGTCGTCGAGCAGGCGACCGACGAACAGGAGCGCGCGTTCGCGGTCAGCGCGCTGACGGATTGCGCGGTCAGGGCAGCACGGTGGAGCCGCGTTCTGGGCACGACGCCGATCACGGTCGCCTTCCCCGGCGGCTCCGAATAGTCCTTCCCGGCTGCCGCAGCCTAGGAACTGAGCGCCGCCGCGATGTCGGCGGCCGCATTCTCGACCGGGATTTCCCGCGTTTCGCCGGTGAACCGGTTGCGCAACTCGACCACGCCGTCGGCCCAGCCGCGACCGACCACGACGATCCACGGCACGCCGAGCAACTCGGCGTCCTTGAACTTGATCCCGGGTGAGGCTTTCCGGTCGTCGAGCAGCAGCTCGATACCTCGCCCGTCCAGCTCGGTGGCCAACTCCTCGGCACCGGCGCGGGCGGCGTCGTCCTTGTTGGCGATCACGACGTGGACGTCGAACGGCGACACCGACGACGGCCAGCGCAAGCCCAGCTCGTCGTGGTGCTGTTCGGCGATCACCGCGACCAGTCGCGACACCCCGATGCCGTAGGACCCCATGGTCAGCCGCACCGGCTTGCCGTTCTCGCCGAGTACATCGGCCTCGAACGCATCGGTGTACTTGCGGCCCAACTGGAAGATGTGCCCGATCTCGATGCCGCGCGCCGACACCAGCGGCCCCGCACCGTCGGGTGACGGATCGCCGTCGCGCACCTCGGCGGCCTCGATGGTGCCGTCGGCGACGAAGTCACGTCCGGCGACCAGGCCGACCACATGCTTACCCGTCTCGTCGGCTCCGGTGATCCACGACGTGCCGTCGACCACCCTCGGGTCGACCAGGAATCGAACCTTGTTGGCCAGCAACGCTTTCGGGCCGATGTAGCCCTTGGCCAGGAACGGGTACTTGGCGAAGTCGGCGTCGTCGAGCAGCGCGTACTCGGCCGGTTCCAGCGCGGCGCCCAGCCGTTTGTCGTCGACCTCGCGGTCGCCGGGCACGCCGACGGCCAGCAGCTCCCACTCACCACCGGGTACGCGTGTCTTCAGCATCACGTTCTTGAGCGTGTCCGCGGCGGTCACCTCACGGTCCAGCACCGTGTTGGCCCACTCGACGAGCGTGGCGATCGTCGGGGTGCCCGGGGTGTCGTACACCTTGGCCTCGGGCTGGCCGTCGATCGGCAGCGACTCCGGGACGGCCGTCGTGACCGCCTCGACGTTGGCGGCATAGCCGGATTCGTCGCAGCGCACGAACGTGTCCTCGCCGATGTCGCTTTCGGCCAGGAACTCCTCTGACGCGCTGCCGCCCATCGCCCCGGACACGGCCGAGACGATCACGTACTCGACGCCCAGCGTGTCGAAGATGCGTTGATAGGCCCCGCGGTGCGCCTGATACTGCGCGCGCAGCCCGTCGTCGTCGACGTCGAAGGAGTAGGAGTCCTTCATGACGAACTCGCGCCCACGCAGGATGCCCGCCCGCGGTCGCGCCTCGTCGCGATACTTCGTCTGGATTTGGAACAGCAGCAGCGGGAAATCCTTGTAGCTGCTGTACTCCCCCTTCACCGTCATCGTGAAGAACTCTTCGTGGGTCGGCCCCAGCATGTAGTCGTTGCGCCGGCGGTCCTGCAGTCGAAAGACGCCGTCGCCGTATTCGGTCCACCGGTTCGTGATTTCGTAGGGCGCCTTCGGCAGCAGCGCGGGGAACAGGATCTCCTGACCGCCGATGGCGTTCATCTCGTCGCGGACGACCGCCTCGATCTTGCGCAGCACCCGCAGCCCCAGCGGCAGCCAGCTGTACAGCCCCGGCCCGATCGGCCGGACGTAGCCGGCCCGGATCAGCAGCTGGTGGCTGGGCACCTCGGCGTCGGCGGGGTCGTCACGCAGCGTGCGCAGGAACAGCTCGGACATGCGGGTGATCACAGCCGACAACCTTACTGATCGGCTCGACTACAGCTCGCCGGCCTCCACCGCTTCGCGGGTGTGCTGGGCGGTGGCGATCTGGCGCGCGGAGAAGCCGATCCAGAACGCCGCGACGCCGACGATCACCGCGATGCCCGCGACCCAGAGCAGCGAGTAGGTGTAGCCGTAGCCCAGCGCGTCGAGCTGAGCGGGTGTCATGTCCTTGACCGGCCCGGTCGTGCCGCCGAGATACAGCGTGCGTGACGTCTGCACGGCCTGGATCACGACCAGCACCACCGGGCCGCCGAGGTTCTGCACCATCAACGTGATCGACGACACCGGCCCGATCTCGCGTGGTCCGACCTCGGCGACCGCGCACAACGGCAGGATCACCGCGATCGCGCCGATGCCGAAGCCGCCGACGACGATCGAGTCCGAACAGATCCGGAAAGTACGGGATGTCGCGCGTCAGCGTCGAGCCGTAGAGCATCGCGCCGAGCACGAACAGCCCGCCGCCGATGATCAGCCAGCGCGGCGCGACGTGCGGCGCGAGCTTCGCCGCCACGAGGCTGCCGATGCCGAACGCGATCGCGAACGGGATGAAGCAGATGCCCGCCTTCAGCGCCGAATAGCCGAGCACGTCCTGCACGAGCAGGCCGATCATCACGCGTCAGCGTCAGCATCACGCCGCCAGCGAGGAACAGCGAGACGAACGTCATGCACCCGGTTGCGGTTGTCGAACACCGAGAACGGCACGATCGGGTGCTCGGCGGTGCGCTCGACGATCAGGAAGGCGACGAAGAAGACCGCCGCTGCGATGCCGGCGCCGATCACCCACGGATCGACCCAGCCACGCGGCGGGCCCTGCGTGAACACCAGCACCGCCGCGGTGCAGCCCAGCGTGGCCAGCAGTGCGCCGGTGATGTCGAGCTTCAGCCGTTCGTGATGGGTTTCTCGATCCGGTAGACCGCGATCGCGATGATGACGATTCCGATCGGCACGTTGATCAGAAACGCCAGCCGCCACGAGATCACGGTCAGCGCACCTCCGAGCACCAGGCCCAGAACCGAGCCGATGCCCTGCATGGCGGCCGACACGGCCATCGCGCGATTTCGGGCGTGTCCGACGGCGTAGGTCGTCGCGATGAGCGCCAGACCCGTCGGAGCGGCGACGGCGGCGCCGGTGCCCTGCACCGCGCGTGCGACGATCAGCGTGATGCCGTCGGTGGCCAGCCCGCAGACCAACGACGCGATGGTGAATACGCCGACGCCTGAGAGGAACGCGCGTTTGTGTCCGATGGCGTCGCCGATGCGGCCGCCGAGCAGCAGCAGCCCGCCGAACGCCAGTACGTAGGAGGTGATGACCCAGCTCTTGCCACGTCGGACAGGTCCAGGTCGGCCTGCATTCGCGGCAGCGCGACGATGACGATGGTGCCGTCGAGCGTCGACATCAGCTGCATGCCGGTGATCGCGACTGATCGCGATGCCCAGCACCGACGACGACAGCGGTGTGGTGACGCGGTCCGACCCTGAGGAACCGCCGACCGCAGACATGGCTTGCCAGCCTACCGAGAGGCGGATTCGGCGCGCTTGAAGACGCACAGCGGGCGTGAGCGCGCCGAAATCGCTCTAGATCTCGCCCTGGTCGATCGCGTCCTTGACTTCCTGCGCGTGCGCCACCTGCGCGGCGGTGTAGCCGATGAACAGCGACACCGCGCCAACGATCACCGCGACCGCGGCCACCCACAGCAGGCCGTATGTATAGCCCTGATCCAGGGCGTGCAACTGCGCGTCGTTCATGTCCTTGACCGGCCCGTTGGTGCCGCCCAGGTACAGCGTGCGCGACGTGATGACCGCCTGGATCACGGCCAGCACGACAGGGCCGCCGAGGTTCTGCAGCATCAGCGCGATCGCCGATACCGGGCCGATCTGGTCGAATCCCACGCCGGCGATGGCCGACACGGTCAGCGGGACGACGATCATGCCGATGCCGAAGCCGCCGACGGTGATCGGGATGACCAGGTTCGGGAAGTACGGGATGTTGGCGTCCAGCGTGGAGCCGTAGATCATCGCGCCGAGGACGAGCACACCGCCTGCGATCACCAGCACGCGCGGCGGGAACAGGGACACCAGTGCCGACGACACACCCAGCCCGATGCCGAGCGCGATCACGAACGGAATGAAGCCGAGGCCGGCACGTAATGCGCTGTAGCCCATGATGTCCTGGACGTACAGCCCGATCAGCACGGTCAGCGTGAACATCACGCCGCCGGCCAGGAACACCGCGGCGAACGTCGCGACCCGGTTGCGGTCCTTGAACAGGTCCAACGGCATCACGGGGTTCTCGGCGGTGCGCTCGACGTAGACGAACGCCAGCAGGAACGCGCCGGCGGCCAGACCAGAGCCGATCGTCACCGGCGACACCCAGCCCTGCTCGGGCCCCATCGAGAACGCGAACACCGCGGCGGTGCAACCCAGGGTGGCCAGGATGGCGCCGGCGGCGTCGAGCTTCAGGCGCTCGCGGTGGGTTTCACGCAGCGTCCTGCGGGCCAGGTGGATCATCAGCAGCCCGATCGGGACGTTGATCAGGAACGCCCAGCGCCACGACACCTCGGTCAGCGCGCCGCCGACGATCAGGCCCATGACCGATCCGATGCCCGTCATCGCCGCGAAGATCGCGGTCGCGGCGTTGCGCGCAGGTCCCTTCGGGAACGTGGTCGCGATCAGCGCCAGGGCGGTCGGTGACGCGATCGCCGCGCCGACGCCCTGCAGCAGCCGGGCGGTGACCAGGGTCGCCTCATTCCAGGCGAGACCGCACAGGATCGAGGCGATGGTGAACAGCGCGACGCCGACGATGAAGGTGCGCTTGCGCCCGATGATGTCGCCGAGGCGACCGCCGAGCAGCATCAGCCCGCCGAAGGTCAGAACGTAGGCGGTGATGACCCAGCTGCGACCTGCGTCGGACAGGCTCAGCTCGTCTTGAATCTTAGGAAGCGCGACGATCGCGACGGTGCTGTCCATGGTGGCGAGCAGCTGCATGCCGCCGATCGCGATCACCGCGGCGATGAACCGCCGCGACGGCAGCCAAGCCGGGTACCTGCCGGTTCGCTCCTTGCCGGGGTAGCCGACGTTCACAGGGAACGACCGGTTTGCCCCGCCTTCGGCGTCGCGGTACATCGCTGCCCGCTCTGCGTCATTGAGAGCCGTCATAGCGGGTTACCTTACAGTAATCTTAAGAATCCTTTAACCCGCCGAAGGCCGCCACGGCGCCGATCACGATGATCGCGGGCGGACGAACGCCGTCTTCCCGAATGCGTTCCGGGGCGTCGGCGAGGGTGGCTCGCAAGGTCCGCTGCGATGCCGTGGTGCCGTGCTGGACGACCAGAACCGGCGTATCCGCAGGTCGGCCGCCCTCCAGAAGCACCTTGGCGAATTGCTCGATGCGCTCGACGGCCATCAGCAACACGATCGTGCCCGACATCGCGGCCAGCGCATTCCAATTCACTAACGATTCCGGATGGTCAGGCGCAACATGGCCGCTGACCACCACAAACTCGTGCGTGATGCCTCGGTGAGTGACCGGAACGCCCGCCAGTGCGGGAACCGCTATGGCACTTGTCACACCCGGCACGACTGTGACAGGAATCCCAGCGTCCGCGCACGCGATCACCTCTTCGTAACCGCGCGCGAAGACGAACGGGTCGCCACCTTTGAGCCGCACGACGAACTTGCCCGCCTTGGCCCGGTCGATGAGCACCTCGTTGATCGCGTCCTGGGCCATCGCGCGCCCGTACGGGATCTTCGCGGCGTCGATCACCTCGACGTGCGGCGCGAGTTCGGCCAGCAGTTCCTGCGGTGCCAGTCGGTCGGCGACGACGACGTCGGCGTGGGCCAGCATGCGCCTGCCTCGCACGGTGATCAGTTCAGGGTCGCCGGGCCCGCCGCCGACCAGCGCCACCCCGCCGGGCAGTACGCCGGGCGTCTCGGCCGCGATGAGCCCCTGCTGCAGGGCCTCGTGGATCGCCGACCGGATCGCCGCCGACCGGCGGTGCTCTCCACCGGCAAGCACGCCGACGGACAGGCCCTCGTACTCGAATGACGCGGGGGTCACCGCGGTACCCTCGCGCGCCACGTCGGCGCGCACGCAGAAGATCCGGTGCCGCTCGGCCTCGGCGACGACGGCGGCGTTGACGGCCGGATCGTCGGTGGCCGCGATCGCGTACCAGGCGCCTTCCAGGTCGCCATCGCGAAACTCTCGTGAGTTGCCAATGTGATTCCGTCCATCGCCTCGACCGCAGGGGTGACACTGCGGGCGATGACGTGCACGTCGGCACCATTGGCCACCAGCAGCGGTAGCCGTCGCTGCGCCACGGTGCCGCCACCGACGACGACGACCTTCCTGCCGTCAAGGCGCAGGCCGACGAGGTAGGCGTTCTCGCTCACCCGGCGAGCTTAGAGGTTGCGGCGGCGGGAGTAGAAGCGCGACTCCGCCGCGGCCACGAAGCGGGTGATGGCGTCCGGGTGTGCGGCCGGATGGGTGTGTAGGTAGCTCGCGTGCACCCCGGCATTCACCGCACCGTCGGTCGTCGGGCCGACGGTGCGGCCGCTGTACACCCACGCCGGCGGATAGTCTTCGTTGAATCGCACTGTGCTGCGGTGGAACTCGTGACCGACGGTGCGGTCGCCGATGGCATACAGCGACGATTCGGCCACCGCGACCGCATTGCGGTAGCCCAATGTGAGGCGATCGGTGAAATGTGCCGACCCGGACAACACTCCGCACATCGGATGGCCGTCGAGATCGTCGACCAGATAGGCCAGGCCGGCGCATTCGGCGTGCACAGGTGCACCGGATGCGGCGAGGTTCTTGATCTGCTGCCGCACAACTTCATTGCCCGACAGTTCGGTACCGAACTCTTCCGGGAAGCCGCCGGGCAGCACAAGTGCGTCGGCCTGCGGCGGCAGCGGTTCGGTCAACGGGTCGAACTCCGCGACTTCTGCGCCGGCCCCGCGCAGGAGTTCGCGGTGTTCTGCGTAGCCGAAACTGAACGCCTTGCCCGCCGCGAGTGCCACAGTCACGCTGCCCGCCACGGGGGCGGCCGCGGCCGGATCCCAGGGTGCGTCGGCGACCTGGCTGGCCGCGATCTCGGTGATCCCCACCAGGTCGACGTGGCGGGCAACCTGTCCGATCATCGCCTCCACCGCGGCACGGGCCGCATTGCCGTGTTCGACGGCGGTGATCAGGCCGAGATGCCTTGATGGAACGGATAACTCGTCGACTCGCGGAATGGCACCGAACACCGGTAGCCCGGCATGTTCGCACGCCTGCCGCAGCACCTCCTCGTGGCGCGGCGAGCCGACGCGGTTGAGGATGACGCCGGCGACCCGGATCTTCGGGTCGAATGTCGAGAAGCCGTGCAGTAGAGCCGCGGCGCTGTGGCTCTGACCGCGGCCGTCGACCACCAGGATCACCGGCGCACCCAACAGGGCGGCCACGTGCGCGGTGGATCCTTCGGCGGTCCCTGTGAAGCCGTCGGCAATCCGGCCGTCGAACAGCCCCATCACACCTTCGATCGACCGCGATATCCGCCGTCGCGCTGCCGTGCCGGTACAGCGGGCCGATCAGCTGTTCGCCGACGAGCACCGGGTCCAGGTTGCGGCCCGGCTGCTGCGCGGCCAGCGCATGGTACCCCGGGTCGATGAAGTCCGGTCCGACCTTGAACGGTGCCACGGTACGGCCCGCTCGACGCAGAGCACCCATCAAACCCGTTGCCACGGTGGTCTTTCCGCCGCCCGACGCCGGGGCGGCGATGACGACGGCGGTGTCGACCGCTCAGTCGACCTTGCGCGGGAAAGGCTCACCACTCGATGCCCTTTTGGCCCTTGCGACCGGCATCCATCGGGTGTTTGACCTTCGTCATCTCGGTGACGAGGTCGGCGGCGTCGAGAAGTGCCTGCGGAGCGTCGCGGCCGGTGATGACCACGTGCTGGGTGCCCGGCCGCGAGGTCAGCACCGCGATCACCTCATCGACGTCCACCCAACCCCACTTCAGGGGATAGGTGAACTCGTCGAGGACATAGAAGTCGTGGCGTTCGTCGGCCAGCCGACGGGTGATCTCCGCCCAGCCGTCGGCCGCGGCGGCGGCGTGATCGTCCTCGTCGCCGTGCTTACGCGACCACGACCAGCCCGCACCCATCTTGTGCCACTCGACGGGGCCGCCGACGCCGTGCTCGTCGTGCAACCGGCCCAGCTGGCCGAAGGCGGCCTCTTCGCCGACCTTCCACTTGGCGCTCTTGACGAACTGGAACACCGCGACCGAAAAGCCCTGATTCCATGCCCGCAACGCCATGCCGAACGCGGCGGTCGACTTGCCCTTGCCCGCGCCGGTGTGCACCGCGAGCAGTGGAGCGTTGCGGCGAACGCGGGTGGTCAGCCCGTCGTCCGGGACGGTGGCCGGTTGACCCTGAGGCATGTGTGACTCCTCCTCCCCTACTTCGTGTGGGCCCAAGTCTCAGGCGGCGGTGCGCACCACGTCGGTGAGGTTATCGGCACGCAGTTGCGCCAGGTGCACCGCGGGCGCACCCAGATGGCCGGCCAGCTGCTCCGCCAAACCCAGTCGCACATAAGAAGTCTCGCAGTCCACCACCACGGCGGCCGCGCCCTCGGCCACCAGCCGGGCGGCCGCCTCCCGCGCGCGCCCCAACGGGTCCGGCCCGCCGGTGGCGCGACCGTCGGTGAGCACCACCACCAGACTGCGGCGTGCCCGGTCTCGCGCCTTCTCCCGGATCACCACGTCGCGCGCGGCCAGCAGACCTTGCGGCCAGCGGAGTTTTGCCTCCGGTGTCGAAGCGGGCCAGCCGACGACTCGCGATGTGCACCGACGAGGTCGGCGGCAGCAGCAACCTGGCTTCCGCCTGACGGAACGTGATCACCGCGACCTTGTCGCGCCGTTGGTACGCGTCGCGCAACAACGACAACGCAGCCCCACTCTACCGCCGACATCCGGTCGCGCGCGGCCATCGATCCCGACGCGTCGACCACGAAGATCACCAGATTGCCTTCGCGGCCTTCGCGAACGGCGTGGCGCACGTCGTCGGGTGTGGGCCGTGGTCGCCCCGGCACCCGCTGGTGTCCGGCCGCAGCCAGCAGCGTCCCGAATACGTGTAGCCCATGGCCCTCGGTCACGAGCGTGGTCGATGAGACGACCGTCCCCGTGCGGTTGCGCGCGCGAGATCTGCGTCCCGGTGCTCCCTCTCCGACGCCGGGAACTACGAGCGCGCGGGTCCGGAACACCGCCGACGGCGGCGCGCTGGGTCGCGTGGCGGAGCTCGAATTCCGCTGCGGCACAGAATGATCAGATGTCATCGTTCGACGGTGATTCACCGCCACCCGGCGGGTCAGGGTCAGGTTCGGGCTCCTGGTCGGCGGACTCCGCCGCCTGTTGCATCGCCTCGTCGAGCTGTCCGGGATCAAGGCCGGGATCATCGAACGGATCGCGGCGACGCCGGTGCGGCAGGGCGAGTTCGGCCGCCACCCGGACGTCTTCCTCAGCGACCGTGTCGGCCCCGCGCCACGCAGCGTGCGCGACCGCCGTCCGGGCGATCACCAGATCGGCACGCATTCCGTCGACATCGAAGGCCGCGCAGAGGGCGGCGATACGCCGTAACTCGCTGTCGGGCAAGCTCACCGAGCTCACCCGGTCGCGCGCGGCGGCGATGCGGCCGACCAGTTCGGCTGTCGGCATCGGCGTAGCGTTCGGCGAATCCGGCCGGGTCGGCTTCGAACGCCATCCGCTGCCGGACCACCTCCACGCGCACGTCGACATCGCGCGAGGCGTGCACGTCGACGGTCAACCCGAACCGGTCGAGCAACTGTGGGCGCAGTTCGCCCTCTTCGGGATTCATGGTGCCGACGAGCACGAAACGCGCGTCGTGGCTGTGCGAAACGCCGTCTCGCTCGACGTGCACCCGGCCCATCGCGGCGGCATCGAGAAGCACGTCGACCAGGTGGTCGTGCAGCAGGTTGACCTCGTCGACATAGAGCACGCCGCCGTGCGCGCGGGCCAGCAGGCCCGGGGAGAACGCGTGCTCGCCGTCGCGCAGCACTTTCTGCAGGTCCAGTGAACCGACGACACGGTCCTCGGTCGCACCGATCGGCAACTCGACCAGCGCGGCGCCGTCCACCGCGGCCAGCACCTTGGCGAGGCCCCGCACGGCGGTCGATTTCGCCGTGCCCTTCTCGCCGCGGATCAGCACACCGCCGATCTCGGGACGCACCGCGCACAGCAGCAGCGCCAGGCGCAGGCGGTCGTGGCCGACGATCGCACTGAAGGGGTATGTCGTCATGACTTGATCATCGGGACATGCGGTATGCCATCGTCGAGGAACTCCGCCCCGTCACGGACGAACCCGTGGTGGGCGTACATCTCCTCGAGATAGGTCTGTGCATTGATATGGCACGGGTAGTCGCCGACCTCGGCGAGTGCGGCCTGCAGGAGCCGAGAGGTGTGCCCTTGGCCGCGTGCCGCGCGTTTGGTGCAGACCCGGCCGATGCGAAAGCCCTTGTGGCCACCCGGATGTTCTTCCATCAGCCGCAAAGTGCAGATCACTTCACCGTCGGGTCCCTCGAGCCAGAAATGACGGGTCTCGGTGAGCAGATCCCGTCCGTCCAGTTCGGGGTACGGAGTGGCCTGCTCGACAACGAAAACCTCGACGCGCAGTTTGAGCAGTTCGTAGAGCGTGGCGGCGTCCAGGTCCTTGGCCCAACTTCGGCGTAGCGCGACCGTCATCGGGCGGCTCACCGACCCGACGGGGTTCTCAACTACCTGCGGGTCAGACACCCGAAAGATCATCCTCCGTGGTCGGTTTCTCGTGGCTTAGTGGTTTTCAGGTTATCCCGCGGCCGTCTGCCCACGTTGGCCCAGGTCGGCCGCGAGCCGCGACTATGGTGGCTGTGTGACCGAGTGGGAGCCAGATGTGCTGGCCGGTTACCGGCAGCAGACGTTCGAATTGGGACCTGATCCCGACGGGGAAGGGCAGCTCGTCGCCACGCTGGTGCGCCGCGGCGAGGCCAACCCGTCGGCAGCCCACGCTGTGCTGGCGGTACACGGCTTCACCGACTACTTCTTCCATACCGAACTCGCGGATCACTTCGCCAGTCGCGGATACGCGTTCTACGCGCTCGATCTACACAAATGCGGACGGTCGTGGCGGGAGGGACAGACTCCGCACTTCACCACCGACCTGGCCCGCTACGACCGCGAGCTGATCCGCGCGTTGGACGTCATCGACGCCGAATCGTCGGCCGACGTGCTCGTGTACGGACACTCCGCCGGCGGGCTCATCGTGTCCTTGTTCCTGGACCGGATGCGCAGTCGCGGCCTGACGCAGCGCACACGAGTCAGCGGCTTGGTGCTCAACAGTCCCTGGCTGGATCTGCAGGGTCCGGCGTTCCTGCGCGCCGCGCCCACCGGCGCGGCGATCGCGGCGCTGTCGCGGATGCGCAAGATGACCGTGGTGCGCCCACCGGTGGCCGAGGGCGGCTACGGTTCGACGCTGCACCGCGACTACGCGGGCGAATTCGACTATGACCTCCGTTGGAAGCCGATCGGCGGATTTCCCGTCACGTTCGGCTGGATCAACGCGATCCGGCGCGGACACGCCAAACTGCACCGCGGCCTCGACGTCGGCGTGCCCAACCTGATCCTGCGCTCCGATCGCAGCGTGCGCGAGGTGGCAGACCCCGACATCATCCAGCGCGGCGACGCGGTGCTGGACGTCAAGCAGATCGCCCGCTGGGCCGGATGCATCGGCAACAGGACCACCGTCGTACCGATCGCCGACGCCAAGCACGACGTGTTCCTGTCCGTCCCGGAAGCGCGCCAGGCCGCCTACGGTGAACTGGACCGCTGGCTGGACACTCATGTCGCCGGCTCGACGACGAAACCCGAACGAGGGCTGACGAGATGACTCATTTCGACATCGCGATCATCGGTACCGGATCGGGCAATTCCATCATCGATGAGCGCTATGTGGACAAACGGGTCGCGATCTGCGAACAAGGGGTGTTCGGCGGCACCTGCCTCAATGTCGGCTGCATTCCCACGAAGATGTTCGTCTACGCGGCCGAAGTCGCCCAAAGTGCCAGGGAATCAGCGCGATACGGCGTGGACGCACACATCGATGGTGTCCGTTGGCCGGATGTCGTATCGCGCGTGTTCGGCCGAATCGACCCGATCGCGATGGGAGGCGAGAATTACCGACGCTCGTCGCCGAACGTCCAGGTGTTCTCGAGCCACACGCGGTTCGCGCCGACGAAATCCGATGGCAGATATGCGTTGCGCACCGACGACGGCGACGAGTTCACCGCCGACCAGGTGGTCATCGCCGCGGGCTCGCGGGCCGTGGTGCCCGACGCCGTCACCGCATGCGGGGTGCCGTATCACACCAGCGACACCATCATGCGAATCGCCGACGTGCCGGAGCGCTTGATCATCGTCGGGGGCGGCTTCATTGCGTGCGAGTTCGCACACATCTTCTCAGCACTCGGCAGCCACGTGACGCTGATGATCAGGGGCAGCACCCTGCTTCGCGGTCACGACGACGACATCGCGATGCGTTTCACCGACATCGCTTCCAAGAAGTGGGAGATCCGCAACCACCACGAGCTGGCGGACGCGCGGCAGGTCGGCGACTGCGTCGAGATCACCTGCCAGGACGGCTCGAAGGTGCGCGGCGACATGCTGCTCGTCGCCACCGGGCGCGTACCCAACGGTGATCTGCTCGATGCGGAGAACGCCGGCGTGAAGGTGAACGCGAACGGTCAGGTGGTGGTCGACGAGTTTCAGCGCACGACCGCACGCGGCATCTTCGCACTTGGGTGACGTGTCGTCGGATTTTCAGCTCAAGCATGTGGCCAACCACGAGGCCCGTCGGGTGAAGCACAATCTCCTGCAGGACTGGGACGACACCGACGCACTCGTGCCGTCCGACCATCGCCACGTGCCATCGGCAGTGTTCACCGACCCGCAGATCGCCAGCGTCGGCCTCACCGAGAACGAAGCGCGCGCAAAGAATCTCAACATCAGGGTCAAGGTTCAGGACTTCGGCGACGTCGCGTACGGCTGGGCGATGGAGGACACGACGGGGATCGCGAAGATCATCGTCGACGACGACAGCGGCCTGATTCTCGGCGCACACATCATGGGACATCAGGCGTCGTCGCTGATCCAGCCGTTGATCCAGGCGATGGCGTTCGACCTGCCGGCACAGGACATGGCCCGCGGCCAGTACTGGATCCACCCGGCGCTGCCCGAGGTCGTCGAGAACGCGCTGCTGGCGCTCTGCGGCGAACCGCCCTGGCCCCGTCCAAGAGGCATTGAGGTCAGTCGACCGCGGGCGCCCAGCGCTTCTCGACGTTGCCGAAACGCCAGACCGCCAGGGCGATCACCCACGCCGCGACGAACAGCCCGACGATCAGGAAGCCGACGAACTCGAGGTTGGCCGAGCCGATCGCGGCCAGCGGACCCGACTCGACACCGAGGCGCTCGGCCAGCAGGCCGGCGAGCACGATGACGCCGATGACCAGCGCGACGACCACCGACAGCACGGTCACGGTCAGGTTGTAGTAGACCTTGCGGACCGGCTGCAGAAACGCCCATCCGTACGCCTTGCGACATGAGGATGCCGTCGAGCGCGTCGAACAGGCTCATACCGGCGGCGAACAGCACCGGCAGCACCAGGATCGCGTACCAGGGAAGCGTGAATGCCGCTGTCCCCGCGGCCAGCACCAGCAACGCGACCTGCGTGGCGGTGTCGAAGCCCAAACCCATGAGCAGACCGACCGGGTAGAGGTGCCAGGGCTTGCTCACCCGGCGCATCACCCGGCCGAGCAGCCGCGCCAGGAAACCACGGTTCTCGAGGTGCCGTTCGAGTTCGGCTTCGTCGAAGTCGCCGGTGCGCATCCGACGGAAGACCTTGGCGATGCCGACCACGGCGAACAGGTTCGTCAGCCCGATGAGGATGAGGAAGGTGCCCGCGACGATGGAGCCGACCAGGCCCAGCGTCTGCAGTATCGGCGAACCCTCGTCCTGCACGGGTCCCACGACCGCGCGAACACCGATCGCCAACAGGAACGCCAGGCCGAACACGACGCTGGAGTGGCCCAGGGAGAACCAGAAGCCGGCGGACAGCGACCGCGTGCCCTCGCCGACCAGCTTGCGGGTGGTGTTGTCGATCACGGCGATGTGGTCGGCGTCGAACGCGTGCCGCACTCCGAGCAGGTAGGCGGTCACGCCGAGTCCGACGCCGAAGACGCCCGCGGATCCGAGAGTGATGTGCTGCGGCGCCACCCCGAAGACCAGCACTCCCCAGCCAAATACGTGGAGCGCCAGGACAATACCGCCCATGGCGGCGATCGTCGTCCAGTCGGTTCGGTCGAATCGGGTCGAAACGGGGGCTTGCGGCTGCTCGACGACACTCATCCAGGCCAGCGTATGACGATGCCTGATCATCTGTCTAGGTGTACAGATGAACAGTTCAGTGACCTTCGCCTCCGGACGCCGAAGTCCTAACGCTTGGTGGCGGTGACCAACAGGTATTCGGCCTCCCAGGACGCGCGCTGCCCGTCGCCCCGGTTCCAGCTGGTGAGGAACTCGAGGAAGTCACGGTCGAGGGCGTCGACCCGCTCGGGCGCGTCGGCGTTGTACTTGTACGCGGCGATGGTCGGCCCGTAATTGCGCTTCCAGTACTCGCGAAACTCGGTCGGTTCCGTGCAGTGGTCGAGCACCACGGTCTGCCGCCGCATCGTCAGGTCGGTGACACGGTCGCCGAACAACTCGCGGACATGGTCTTCGGAACCCCACAGCGGGGCCGGGCTGGCGCCGGGCGGAGGGGGCGGGGCGTACGGCTTCATGGTCTTGAACAGGTTGCCGATGAATCCCTCGGGCGTCCAGTTGATCAGCCCGATCGTCCCGCCGGGCCGAACCACGCGGATCAACTCGTCGGCGGCCGCCTGATGATGCGGCGCGAACATCACACCGACGCAGGAGATCACGGCGTCGAAGCCGTTGTCCGCGAACGGCATCGCCTCGGCGTCGGCCTCCACCCATTCGAGCTCGACTCCTCGTTCGCGCGGCGATGCGGCGACCGGCGTCGAACAGTTCGGGGGTCAAATCGCTTGCGGTGACGAGCCCGCCGGCTGCCGCCGCCGGAATGGCTGCGTTCCCCGAGCCGGCGGCGACGTCGAGAATCCGGTCCCCCGGTCGGACACCGACGGCTCGAACGAGTTCGGGCCCGAGTTCCGGGATCAGCTCGGCGGCCACCGCCGCGTAGTCGCCCGACGCCCACAGCGCCCGATGCTTGGCTTTGAGCTCGCGGTCGAAATCAGGTTCCACGATGGTCATAATTCCTTGTCCTTCGATATTTTGCTTTTGAATGGGCTGGGTCAGGGGACGACGGGTTTGAATGCCTGGACCAGGCGGGAATTAAAACCCGCCTGGTTCATGGCTTACGACACGCAGTGTCTCCGGTGATTCGCGCTGGCGCGGGCAGCGTCCCTCATGTACTCGCGCGCAGCCTTCGTGTCGCCCTGGTCTCGCGCCACGTTAGCCATGTGCATGCTGCTTTCCATCGCACGGATGATGCCTGCGCAGTTAGGGCTCTCAATCGGCCTGGCATTAGCAGTAAGCGCAGTAAGTCCGAGGACTGCGGGTGCCGCGATGGTCGCCGACAGCAATGCGGCGGCGCCCGCTCGTTTGAGCACTGTGTGAATTTTCATGTTTCTCCTGTGGTTGGTTGCCCACCGGCTTGTTCCGGCGAGCTCTTGACGGCACCAACCATCGCGGCCGTGGTTTCGGCAGATGTTGGCCGATCGTGAAATGCCCTGGTCATCGGCCAAGGAGACCTACGTTGACGGCGACTGAGCCAGCGGACGACACGTAGCGCGCCAGACTCGTGCGGGCTCGCACCACCGCCTCGGCGGGGCTCAGCGGCTCCTGTGGTGGCTCGCCGATCGGATCCGGCCCTAGTGGCGAGAGCCTGCCCGACGGCAACGAGCGCGTGATGCAGTGCGACTGCGTCGTCATGCGCACCCATCCGGGCCAGAAAGCGCGCGACGTAGCGCACGTTGAGCCATTGCTGGCTCCAATCCCCCACCCGGTCCCAATGGTCGAGCACCTCGATGAGGGCACGCGCCGCGCTCGCCGGATCGCTGTGCACCGCGCGCGTGGCCGCCGCCTCCATCAACGCGATGCCGTGCCACCAAAAGTTCTGCACCGACGCGGCGAGTTCTGCTGCGCCGTCGAACAATGCCAACGCCCGGTCCGGATTCGACTTCTTGAGCACCAGCCCGAGGGCGTAGCGCGCCATGGACCGCGCCGTCGGGTTCGCCGTTTCCTCGGCCACCCGCAGAGCCTCCTCTGCGGCGTCAATGCCGTCCTGCGGTCTGCGCATCGCGGCGTGACAAATCGAGACGTAGAACAGCGTCCACACCAATCGAATCGGGTCGTCATCGTGCCGTGCGCGCGCCACCTCACCGTCGTAATGCGCCAAAGCCGTTGCCGCATCGCCTCGGTAGAGCGCCACGTCGGCGATTACGTCTCCCGGATAAGCAACGCGCCCGTTGCCTCGTCCCGGGACGCACCCCGGCGCGAGCGAGGCCAGCGCCTCTGCCGCGACGAAGTCGCCACGATTCCACGCCCCCCGCGCCGCGAAGCCTACGGCTGCGACGTACAGAGGGTGGCCGCTGTCGACCACCTCGACTACCCGTTGTGCCCAACCAGACGATTCGTAACCTATTCGCAGATGGACGAATTCGGGCAATGACGTGACCAGCCGGAGTGCGGTGTCCACATCGGCGTCCGCCATCAGATGCTCGAATGCCGCGCGCAGGTTGTCGTAGTCGGGCAGCATCTGCTCGACCCACGCCTGCTCGTCGGCGCCCTGGGTGCCCGCCGCGGCGCGCTCGGCGAGCGCGGTGAAGTAGGCGGCATGGCGCATCGCGTAGTCGTCGTCAGTGCTGTTCTCCCGCAGACGATCCCGTCCGTACGCACGCAAGGTCTCCAGAATGGAGTACCGCGAAATCCGGGTTCCGCCACGGACGGTGACCATCGACTTGTCGATGAGCCCCGTCAGCAGTTCGAGCGTGTCGTCTTCGTCCGTGCCCTCTTCACCGCAGACACCGTGCGCGGCGTCGATGTCGAACCCACCCGCGAAGACCGACAGCCGCGCGAACAACGCCTGCTCCGCTTCGGACAACAATCGGTAGGACCAGTCGATGGTCGCCGTGAGGCTCTGTTGTCTTGGCATCGCACCGCGGGTGCCTCGGCTGATTAGTCGCAACCGGTCCAGACGGCGTGCGACGTCGAGGCTGTTCATCGCGCGCATCCGGGCCGCCGCCAGCTCGATGGCAAGCGGCAGACCGTCGAGTCGACGACAGATTTCGGCGACGGCGCCGACCGGCTCATGGTCGAGATCGAAGTCCGGCCTACTCGCCCTGGCGCGGTCGGCAAACAGCGTCGTCGCATCCTCGACCGACAGGGGTTCGACGGCCATGATCCGCTCGCCGCCGACCCCGAGCGCTTCGCGGCTGGTGGCAAGAAGCGATACGCGAGGACAATGCCCGGTGATCTGATCGAGGAGGAGGGCCGTCTCGTCGAGAACATGTTCGCAGTTGTCCACCACAAGAAGCATTTCCCGCGTCCGCAGGTAGTCGATGATGGTCTCGTCAATGCCGAGACCCTGCTGTTGCTGGAGGCGCAATGCCGCGGCGACAGCGTGAGTCACAGCTGCCCCGTCCTCGATCGGCGCCAGTTCGCAGATCGACACGCCGTCGGAGTAGTCATCCCCTTCTTGGTCGGCCGCCTCCAGTGCCAGCCGCGTCTTACCGACACCGCCGACCCCGGTCAGCGTCACCAACGGCCCATCGCGCAGCGCGGCGCTGACCTTCGCCACATCTTTCTCGCGTCCGACAAAGGTAGTCACCCGCCGCGAAGGTCCCGCGTGCGGCCGCGTTGCACCTCGCGGGGACACAGCAATTTCGAACGCCGGCGGCGCCGATTCACCGTCGAGGATCTGCTGATGCACGGCTTGCAGCAGCGGGCTGGGATCGACACCGAGTTCTTCGACCAGCCGATCGCGCATCTGCCGGTAGGTTTCGAGAGCATCGGCCTGCCTGCCGCAGCGGTATTGCGCGAGCATCAACTGGCCGGCCAGCCGCTCGTCCAGCGGGTGCGCCTGCAACGGCCAAGATGAGCTCGCCGAGCACCTCGGCGTGCCGCCCGGCACGAAGCGCGGCGTCGTTGCGATCCATCGCGACCGAAAGGCGCTCCACCTCAAGGGAATCCCGCATATCGTTGAACCAGGGCGTGTCCAGCGCCGCAAAGGCCTTGCCGCACCACAGCTTCAGCGCCCCTTCGAACAGCGTTGCGGCGGCGGCCGGATCGGCAGTCTGCGCGGGCCCGCGCGACCATGTCACGGAACCGGTGCACGTCGACCGACAGCGCATCGGTCGACAACATGTAGCCGCCGGGTTCCCGGACGATCTGCACGGAAGCGTCGGCGAGCAACTGGCGCAGCCGCGATAGGTAGCCGGCCAACGTGTTACGTGCCCGGTGCGGTGTGTCGTCCGCCCAGACCCGATCGATCAGCTGGTCCGCCGGAATCGGTCGGTTCACGTCGACCAGCATCGCCGCCAGCACACACCGCTGACGGGCGTGGCCGATGTCCAGCCGCTGCCCGTCGATGCGGGCCTCGACGTCACCGAGTAGCCGGAACTCCACCGTCACGGCCTACAGCCTTCCCCAGGCCATGCGATAGTCCGGGGAAACCGTAGCGATTAGCGCCGGATTCGCTCGTTGGCCGGGTCGTACAGCGGTCGCAGCGATACCGAGATCGGGTACAACCGGCCGCCGACGTTGACCTCGTAACTCCCGCTCTTCACCCAATCCGCATCGACGACACCGCCGTCGGATCTGCGCGACGTACGCCAACCCGACGCACGCACCGGTCGTCTCACCCCACGCCGCCGACGTGGCCTGCCCCGCCGACGACGCCGTCGCGCCGAATCAATTCGCCACCCCACAGCATCGCCTCGGAATCGTCGACCTTGAAGCCGACCAACTTGCGGCGTGGCCCCTCGGCCTTGGCCTTCTCGACGGCTTCGCGACCCAGGAACGCGATGTCGGTCTTGAGCTTGCACGCGAACAGCAGACCGGCCTCGACGGGATTCTCGCTGGGAGTCAGTTCCCGTCCGAATGCGCGATAACCCTTCTCCAGGCGCAGTGACTCGATGGCGTAGTAGCCGCCGCGGCCGACCCCGAACTCTGCTCCCGCTGACATCAGATCCTGATAGACCCCGACCGCGAACTCGGCGGGAACATAGAGTTCCCAACCCAATTCGCCGACGTAGGTGATGCGCGTCGCGCGCACCGTGGCATATCCGAGCGAGATTTGCCGACTGGCACCGAATTCGAAGGCCTCATCGGAGAGATCGGCAGAGGACAGGCTCGCGAGTAGCTCTCGCGATTTGGGGCCCATCACACCGAACACGGCGTAGGCCGACGTCACGTCGACCAAGGCCGCGTCGGCGCCCGGCCGGAAGGTTCGCGCGGATGTGGTCCTTGTCGCGTTCGGTCGTTGCGGCGCTGCTGACGATCAGGAACTCCTCGGCGGCGGTTCGGGTGACCGTCACATCCGACTCGTAGGTGCCCCGCTGGTTGAGCATGCCCGTGTACACCGAGCGGCCGACCGGCACACCGACGTCGGCGGTGCACAGCCACTGCAGCGCCGCCTCGGCGTCCGAGCCTGCCAGGATGTACTTCGAGAACGACGTCTGATCGAACACTGTGACGTTGGTCCGCGTGTTGGACTGCTCGGCTGCCGACCACGGCAGCCAGTTCGGCTTACCCCAGGTGTATTCGATGGCCGGCTCGAGACCGGACGGGGCGAAGAAGTTGGCGCGCTCCCAGCCCATCCGGCTGCCGAAGTTGGCGTTCGCGGCCTCGATCAGGTGGTGCACCGGCGAGCGCCGGAACGGCCGCGCCGTCGTCATCTCCCTGTTCGGCCAGGGAATCTCGTAGTGCAACCCAAGGACTTCCGCGACGCGGTCGTGCAGCCACCTGGTGTTGCCGTTGAACGGCGCGAACCGTCGGATATCGACCCCCGTCAGATCGCCGGTGGGCGCGCCGTTGACGATCCACTCCGCCAGTGCGCGGCCCGCGCCACCCGCGGTGGCGATGCCGACGGAGTTGAAACCCGCCCCGACGTAGAAGTTTTCGATCTCGGGTGCCTCGCCGAGGATGAACTGGTTGTCCGGTGTGAAGCTCTCCGGACCGTTGTAGAACTTCTTGATACCCGTCACCTCGAGCGCAGGAATCCGCAATAGCGCACTGTTCATCAGCACTTCGAAGTGCTCCCAGTCCTCGTCAAGGAGCTGGAACTCGAACGGGTACGGGATCTGATCCGGTGAGACCCACGGCTTCGCCTCCGGTTCGAAGCCTCCGATCACCAGCCCACCGACCTCTTCCTTGAAGTATGTGTAGCCGTCGGGATCGCGCAGGATCGGCAGGTCCGGATGTACGCCGTCGATGCGCTCGGAGACGACGTAGAAGTGCTCGGCCGAGTGCAGCGGAACGTTGACGCCCGCCATCGCACCGATCTGCTTCGCCCACTGCCCGGCACAGTTGACGACGATCTCGGCCTCGATGTCGCCGGCATCCGTGCGCACGCCGGTCACCCGGCCGCCGGCACTGAGTACGTCGACGCACCCTGGTCTTCTCATGGATTCGCGCACCGCGCATCCGCGCACCCTTGGCCAACGCGAAGGTCAGGTCGGTCGGGTTGGCCTTACCGTCGCCGGGCAACCAGATCGCACCGACGAGGTCGTCGACGCGCATCACCGGATAGTGCTCGAGTGCCTGTTCGGGGCTGAGCAGTTCGCACTCCATGTTGAACGCCTCGGCGCTGGCGGCGGTGCGGCGCAGCTGGATCATCCGGTCCTCGGTACGCGCGACCGTCACTCCCCCGCACCGCTTGTAGCCCGCCGACAGCCCCGTCTCGTTCTCGAGCTCCGCGTAGAGCTGCGTCGAGTACTGGACCAGTCGCGTTGCGCTCTCCGAGGCACGCAGCTGACCCACCAGCCCCGCGGCATGCCACGTCGTGCCGCTCGACAGTTGCCCCTGTTCGAGCAGCACGACATCGGTGACGCCGAGTTTGGTCAGATGGTAGGCAACGCTGGTGCCGATGACGCCACCGCCGATGATGACGACGTGGGCGCGGCCGGGAAGCTCGGCCGCCATCAGTCGGCAGCCTGCACGTCGTCGAGCAGCCGAGCCAGGTTCGGTCCCTTGAACTCCGCTACTGCGCCCTCATACCGTTCCATCGCCCATCCCCAGAAGTCGAAATCGATTGCACTCGAACCGTTTTGTATACAGCCCCACAGTGTCCAGCCGTACTTGCCGACGATGCCCTGCAGTTGAGCTCCGGCGGTCTTGTTGCGCAGGCGCCGTCCGTAGTACGCGGCGACGAACTCGTCGAGCTGATCGGTGGACAATTCGCACTCGGCCCACGTGTTCCCCAGCTCGAAACAAGGATCGTTGTTGCCGGCGTATTCGTAGTCGATCAGCCAGATCCTGTCGCCGTCCTCGATGAAGTTTCCGGCCAGCAGATCGTTGTTGCACGGCACGGTGCCCTGATCGGTCGCGGCCAGCACGCGGGCGATCGCGTCGAAGGTGTCCGCATGATCGAGGTAATCATCGGGGATCCGGAATCCCTTGTCCAACACGGTTTTCAGATACGCCGGCTGGCGCTCGAACATGTCGAAGCGACCTGCGAACCGGGGTCCGTCGTGTAGTTTCCGCACCGCGGCGGCCGCCTTGGCGATCACACCCGGCCGCTGAAAGTCGTCGTTGGACAGCGTCTTTCCCTCGAGATATCCCAGTAGCAGAATACCGAGGTCCGGACGGTAGTCGATCACGGGCGCGCCGACGCCTGCTTGTTCGGCCGCCCTGGTGTTGTGACACTCGCGGTCCCGATCGATGCCCAACATGTTCGACGACGTGTCGGTGCATCGCGCCACGTATATCGCGTCGGGTGTGGTGATCTTGACGTTGCGATTGGTCAGCCCGCCGGAGAGCTCTTCGAGGCGCCGCGGCTGCCCGGCCAACGTGGGGATCTTGTCGAACATCTCGTTGAGTTGTTCGTCGGTCAACGTCAGCGGCATGCGTTGCTCTTCAGCCGTGCCGGGCGCCGATCCAGTGCAGTAGGTCGTGCACGATCTCGTCCTCGAGGCGGTAGCTGACGGCGCGGCCAACCCGGGTGGAGCTCACCCAACCCTGCTGGCGCAGCACCCGCAGAGCCTGCGACACGGCATTCTCCGACCGCCCCAGCACAGAGGCCAGGTCGCCGACGTTGATGCCGGGTGCGCGGTGCAGCACGAGCAGAATCTCCAGGCGGTGGGGGTCTGACAGCAGGTCGAATCGCTGCGCCCAGCCGCCGGTGTCGACATCGGCCAGCGCCGACGATGCCCGCCGCACCACCGCCTCGACGTCCGCTTGGCCACCTCGCCACCCGTCAAATCTAACCCTCCGGGCATCCGGAATGGGTCGCGATGACGTCTGTGTTTGCGCTGCCACCGGATTCATCTCAATCCAGGAATCCGTGCAGGAGGGTGGCCGAACCCTCGACGTGGGCGAGCATGGCCGACGCCGCGCCATCACAGTCGCCGGCCAGAATCGCCATCACAATCGCCTCGTGCTGTTCGTCGGAGTGTGCGATGTTGCGCGGCAGCAACGGGATCTGGTCGAGCAGGCCGTTGAGGCGCATCCTGTTCTCGGCCACCAACGGCACCAGCGACGGCGATCCGGCCGCCTCGGCGATGGCCAGGTGCAGCCTCGAGTCCAGCCGACGGTAGTCATCGGGAGCGGCACCTCGGACGTCGGTCAGTCGCGCCCACAGCTCCTCCCGCTCGGACGCGGTCAGGGTTCGGTTGGCGGCCAGCCGCGCGGCGCCGACCTCGAGAATCTCCCGCAGCCGCAACGCGTCGTCGATGTCCGCACGGGTCACACCGTCCGTGTCCTCGGTGTGCCGCGGCAATTCGTCGGCCAGGAACGTGCCGCCGTAGCGGCCCCGCCGCGACACCAGATACCCGGCGTCGGCCAGCGACTTGATCGCCTCCCGCACGGTGTCGCGGCTGACGCCCAGTCGCGACGCCAGCTCTCGCTCGGGCGGCAGCGATTCGCCGGGGGCGAGCACACCGAGGCGGATGGTCTGCAGAAGCCGTCCGACGGTGTCCTCGAACGCGTTCCCGGGCCGCACCGGGCGCAGCAGAGCCTCGCTCGCCAGGGGTACGTCCGGGTCGGCAGTCATGATTCCTACAGCGGGGTCACGTACGCCGAGCTGATGCCGCCGTCGACCAGGAAGGTCGACCCGGTGATGAACGAGGCGTCGTCGCTGGCCAGGAATGCGACGGCGGCGGCCAGCTCCTCCGGCTCGGCGAACCGCCCGACCGGTACGTGGACCAGGCGACGCGCCGCGCGCTCGGGGTCCTTGGCGAACAGTTCCTGCAGCAGCGGTGTGTTCACCGGTCCCGGGCACAGCGCGTTGACGCGAATGCCTTGACGCGCGTACTGCACTCCCAGCTCCCGCGACATCGCCAGCACCCCGCCCTTGGACGCGGTGTAGGAGATCTGCGACGTCGCCGACCCCATCACCGCGACGAACGACGCGGTGTTGATGATCGAGCCCTTCTGCTGCGGAACCATGTGGCGCAGTGCGGCTTTGGAACAGAAGAACACCGACTTGAGGTTGATGTCCTGCACCCGCTGCCACGCGTCGATGCCGGTGTTCTCGATGAGGTCGTCCTCCGGCGGGCTGATGCCCGGCGTTGTTGAAGGCGATGTCGACGGATCCGTGCGTCTCGGCCGCGGTGTCGAACAGCGCATCGACGGCGGCCTGGTCTGAGACATCCACCGGGACAAAGGTTCCGTTGAGGTCGTCTGCGACGGACTTTCCGGTGGTCGGATCGATGTCACCGATGACGATGGTGGCGCCTTCGGCCCGCATCCGCTTGGCACTCGCCAGTCCGATCCCGCTGGCGCCGCCGGTGATCACGGCGACCTTGCCCGCCAGTCGTTGGGTCAGGTCCATCAGGCCTCTCCGATCGCGTAGAAGACGTTCTTGGTTTCAGTGAATGACAGCGGCGCATCCGGCCCGAGCTCACGGCCCAGCCCTGACTGTTTGAAGCCGCCGAACGGCGTGTTGTACCGCACCGACGAATGCGAATTGACCGACAGGTTGCCGGCTTCCACCGCCCGCGACACGCGCATGGCCCGCGACAGGTTGTCCGTCCAGATCGACCCGGACAGGCCGTAAGGGGTGTCGTTGGCCAGCGCGATGGCGTCGGCCTCGTCGTCGAACGGAAGCACCGCCACCACCGGGCCGAAGATCTCCTCGCGCACGGTGCGATCGGAGCGCTCCGGGGTCAGCACGGTCGGCGGGAACCAGTAGCCGGGTCCCGACGGCGCGTCACCGCGGAATGCGACCGGCGCGTCGTCGGGCACATAGGACACGACGGTGTCCCAGTGCGACTTCGACACCAGTGGGCCCATCTCGGTGTCCTTGGACGCCGGATCGCCGACCGCGACGCCCTTGACAGCGGGCTCGAGCAACTCCATGAAACGGTCGTAGACATTGCGCTGCACCAGGATTCGGCTGCGGGCACAGCAGTCCTGGCCGGCGTTGTCGAACACGCCGTACGGCGCGGTGGCCGCGGCCTTCTCCAGGTCGCAGTCGTCGAACACGATGTTGGCACTCTTGCCGCCCAGCTCGAGGGTGACCCTCTTGACCTGAGCCGCCGCGCCCGCCATCACGCGGGTGCCGACCTCGGTGGAGCCGGTGAACACGATCTTGCGCACGTCGGGGTGGGTGACGAACCGCTCGCCGACCACCGACCCCTTACCCGGCAGCACCTGGAACAGATCCGCGGGCAGGCCGGCCTCGACCGCTAGTTCGCCGATCCGGATCGTGGTCAGCGGCGTCCATTCCGCGGGCTTGACCAGCACCGCGTTCCCCGCGGCCAGGGCAGGCGCGAAGCCCCACACCGCGATCGGCATCGGGAAGTTCCACGGCGTGATCACACCGACGACGCCCAGTGGCTCGTTGAACGTGACGTCCAGACCGCCCGCCACCGGAATCTGCTTGCCCGACAGCCGTTCCGGCGTAGCGGAGTAGAACTGCAGGACATCGCGGACGTGGCCGGCCTCCCACGTCGCGTTGCCGATCGGGTGTCCGGAGTTGGCGACTTCCAGCGCGGCCAGTTCGTCCACGTGCGCGTCGACCGCCGCGGCGAAGTCGCGCAGCGCGGCGGCCCGCTCGCGCAGGGGCCCGCCGCGCCCAATCCCGTTGGGCCGCCTTGGCACGCGCCACCGCATCATCGACACCCGCAAGGTCGGTCTGCTCGACGGTGCGCAGCAGCTCCTCGGTCGCGGGGTTGATCAGCTCACTGGCCGTCACGCGGTCACCTTGCCTCTCGAATACACCGCGGCCGCCTCGACCACGGCCGCGAACAGCCGCAGGTCGTCCAGCCGTTCCTCGGGATGCCATTGCACCGCCAGCATCCACGTGCGGGTTGGTCGCCGGGTCGATCTCGACCGCCTCGATGACGCCGTCGGCGTCCTGGGCGCTGACGATCAGTCCGTCGCCGAGGCGGTCGATGGCCTGGTGGTGATAGCACTGCGCGTCCGATGACTCGCCGATCAGCGCGGCCAGTCGCGTCCCGGGCACGGTACGTACCGACGACGTGGTGAACACCGCGTTGCCCTGCTGGTGGCGCGCGTGGCCGAGCACATCGGGCAGATGTTGGTGCAACGTGCCGCCCAGTGCGACGTTGACCACCTGGGCACCACGACAGATCCCCAGGACGGGCATGCCACGGCGTACTGCGCCGGCGAACAGCGCGAACTCGAACGCGTCGCGCAACTGGTTGTCCCCGACGGGCTCATCGGTCGCGGGGTGACGCTGCTGACCGTAGGCGGCCGGGTCGACATCCCGTCCGCCGGTGATCACCAGACCGTCGAGTCCGTCCAGCACCCGCTCGGCGATGCCGGCGTCGACGGGCTGCGGCGGCAGCAGCGTGGAGATGCCGCCCGCCAGGGCGACGCCTTCGAAGTAGATCGCGGGCAGAAAGCTGGCGCGGACGTCCCACACCCCGGTCTGCGCCCTCTGAAGATAGGTCGTCAAGCCGAGAACGGGGCGCACCTTCTCCTCGCGAGAACTAGAGCCGCTCAAAGCCGCGCACCCTCTCCCAATCGGTCACGACGGCGTTGAACGCGCTCACCTCGATGCGGGCGTTGTTGAGGTAGTGCTCGACGACGTCGTCGCCGAACGCTGAGCGCGCGATCTCGGACTTGCCGAACAACGTCGGCGGCCTCGGCCAGCGTGGTCGGTAGACAGTCCGCTCCGCTGGTATATGCGTTGCCCTCCAGCGCCTCCGGCAGCTCCAGCTCCTGTTCGATCCCGTGCAGTCCACCTGCGATCAGTGCGGAGACGGCGAGGTACTGGTTGACGTCGCCGCCCGGCGCCCGGCACTCCACCCGCATTCCGTGGCCATGACCGACGACCCGAAGCGCGCACGTCCGGTTGTCCATCCCCCATGCGATCGCGGTCGGCGCGAAGCTGCCAGGCGCGAACCGCTTGTAGGAGTTGATGTTCGGCGCGTAGAACAGCGTCAGTTCGCGCAGGGTCGCCAGCTGACCGGCGATGAAGCTGCGGAACATCGGCGACATGCCGAGGTCATCGTCGCTATCGGCGAACACCGCGCTGCCGTCGTCGCCACGCAGCGAGATGTGAATGTGGCAGCTGTTGCCTTCGCGCTCATCGTATTTGGCCATGAAGGTCAGGCTCTTGCCGTGCTGGTCGGCGATCTCCTTGGCACCGTTCTTGTAGATGGTGTGGTTGTCGCACGTGGTTCGAGCGTGGTCGTAGCGGAATGCGATCTCCTGTTGGCCGAGGTTGCATTCGCCCTTCACGCCCTCGCAGTACATGCCTGCCCCCTCCATGCCGAGCCGGATGTCGCGCAGCAGCGGCTCCATCCGGGTCGAGGCGTGCATGGCGTAGTCCACGTTGTAGTCGGTGGCGGGCGTCAGACCGCGGTAGCCCGCGGCCCAGGCCTGCCGGTATCCGATGTCGAACACCATGAACTCGAGCTCCGTGCCGACATACGGCACCAGGCCGATGCTTCGGCAGAGCCGGTCGATCTGGCGGTTGAGGATGCTGCGGGGCGCCTGGGTGACCGGCTTGCCGTCGGTCCACGACAGGTCGGCCATCACCATTGCCGTGCCGGGCAGCCAGGGCAGCAGCCGCAGCGTGGTGAAGTCCGGCGTCATGACCATGTCGCCGTAGCCGGTCTCCCAGCTGGATATGGCGTACCCGTCGACGGTGTTCATGTCGACGTCGACGGCAAGCAGGTAGTTACAGCATTCGGCGCCGTGCTCGGCGACCTCCTCGACGAACAGCCGCGCAGAAACCCGCTTACCGGTGAGCCGGCCCTGCATATCGCAGAACGCGACGATAACTGTGTCGATCTCGCCGTCGGCGACGAGGCTCTCGAGCTCGGCTTGCGACACCAGGCCGGGTTGATTGCCCATTGCTGCACTCCTCACGAGACGACGGATTACGCGGTCAAGTCAACCATTGGTCGACGAGTTGGCGCGCATTCCGCGGCAATATGCGCGAAAATCGCACCCCAAAGGTAGGACATCAGACCAATGCCGATCTATTGTCCCTACGCAGTGAGCCCGTATCCACCGCGTTGGGCTGCCGCCACGTTCGTAAAGGAGAGGGCAATGCCAGAGGGTCACGAACATCTCGACGACGACGAGAAACTTCTCGCCAGCCTCGGTTACGTGCAGGAGCTCAACCGATCCTGGTCCGGCTTCTCCAACTTCGCCATCTCGTTCTCGATCATCTCGATCCTGGCGGGCTGCTTCACATCGTTCGGCCTCGGCTGGAACAACGGCGGGCCTGCCGCGATCGCCTGGGGCTGGCCGATCGTGTCGGCCTTCATCCTCATCATCGGCTTGTGTATGTCCGAGCTCGTCTCTGCATATCCGACGTCCGGCGGAATCTATTGGTGGGCAGCCAAACTCGGCGGCCCCAAGGCCGGCTTCTACACCGGCTGGCTCAACCTGATCGGGCTGATCGCGATCCTGGCGTCGGTCGCCTACGGCTGCGCGACGTTCCTCGACCTCACACTCGGCACTTTCAGCGAGACGTGGCTGGCGGGATACAGCCTGACCAGGACATTCATTCTGTTCGTGATCATCCTCGCGGTCTCGGCGACCATCAACATCTTCTCGTCGCACCTGCTGGCCGTCATCAACAACGTGTCGGTGTGGTGGCACGTCGCCGGCGCCGCGGCCGTCGTCGGCATCCTCTGGCTGCTGCCCGAGCAGCACGCCAGTTTTTCAGACGTGTTCGCCAAGACCATCAACAACAGCGGCATGTTCGGCGGCGAGATGTCCGGCATCGGCGTGCTGCTGTTCGTGCTGCCGATTTCGGCGATCCTGACGCAGTACACGATCACCGGCTACGACGCTTCGGCGCACCTGTCCGAGGAGACCAAGAGCGCGGCCGACGGTGCGGCCAAGGGCATTTGGCGGTCCATTTTCTACTCGGCGATCGGTGGCTGGATCCTGCTGCTGACATTCCTGTTCGCCGTCAACGACTCTGACGCGGTGTCCGCAGGTGGCGGCGCGGTCGTCGGGATCTTCAACCAGGCACTGGACTCGCAGTGGGTGGCGATCATCCTGCTGATCTCGGCGGCCGGACAGTTTTTCTGCACCACGGCGTGCCAGACGAGTGCGTCGCGGATGTTGTTCGCGTTCAGCCGCGACCGCGCGGTACCCGGCCACCAGCTCTGGTCGAAGGTGAGCAAGAACAAGATTCCCGCCAACGGCGTCGTCATCACCGCGGTCCTCGCTGCGACCATCACGTTGCCCGCGCTCGTCGAGGTCGACATCAACGGCGCTCCAGTCCCGGTCGCGTTCTTCGCGGTGGTGTCCATCGGCGTGGTCGGCCTGTATCTGTGCTTCGCGGTGCCGATCTACCTACGCTGGCGGATGGGCGACGAGTTCAAGGTGGGTCGGTGGAACTTGCGCGGCCACCACATGTGGATGGCTCCTGTCGCGGTCATCGAGATCATCATCACGTCGATCATCGCCATGTTCCCGACATCGTCGGGCGGCGTGCCATGGGGTGACGCCTTCGAATGGAAGTACGTCAACTACACCCCGCTGCTGGTCGGTGGCGTGCTGATCCTGCTCTACATCTACTGGCATGTGTCGGTGAAGAAGTGGTTCACCGGCCCGATAAAGCAGGTCGACGAAACCGGCGAGCAGCTGGAGGGTGTCTCGTAACTCACACCGCGCTGAGCCGGCGGCACGTTTCAAGGCCGTGGATGGGGGTAGTGTCCGAGGAGTGTGCGGAGCCACCGGCGAGGTGCGACTCGACGGCCATACACCTGACATCACCGCGGTCTCGGCCATGGCCGAGGCCATGCAGCCGCGGGGTCCCGACTCCGCAGGCGTGTGGTCGCAGGGCAGGGTCGCGCTTGGTCATCGTCGCCTTAAAATCATCGATCTGTCCGAAGCCGGCTCGCAGCCGATGGTCGACTCCGACCTGGGGCTGTCCATTGCGTGGAACGGCTGCATCTACAACTACAAGCAGCTGCGTCGCGAGCTGAGCGAGCACGGCTACCGGTTCTTCTCCCACAGCGACACCGAGGTGTTGCTCAAGGCCTATCACCGCTGGGGCGACCGGTTCGTCGAGCGCCTGTACGGCATGTTCGCGTTCGCGATCGTCGAACGGGACAGCGGCCGGGTCCTGCTCGGGCGCGATCGGCTCGGTATCAAGCCGCTGTATCTCACCGAGGACGCGTCGCGCATCCGATTTGCGTCATCGCTTCCTGCGTTGCTTGCCGGCGGCGGCGTCGACACCCGGATCGATCCATTCGCACTACACCACTACCTGTCCTTCCACTCCGTCGTCCCGCCGCCGCGGACCATCCTGCGCGGTGTGACCAAGGTGCCACCCGCAACGCTCGTCGCCATCGAGCCCGACGGCCGCCGCACGACGACCACGTACTGGGAGCCTGACTTCACCCCGAACGACGATCGCGCCGACTGGTCCGAACGCGACTGGGAGGACGCCGTTCTGGCTGCACTTCGCGTCGCGGTCGACCGCAGGCTGGTCGCCGATGTCCCGGTCGGATGCCTGCTGTCCGGCGGGGTGGACTCCAGCCTGATCGTCGGGCTGCTCGCCGAAGCCGGCCAGCACGGCTTGGCGACCTTCTCCATCGGGTTCGAGTCGGTTGGCGGCGTGGCGGGCGACGAGTTCAAGTACTCCGACATCATCGCCGAGCGCTTCGACACCGATCACCATCAAATCCGCATCGGCACCGACCGGATGCTGCCCGCGCTCGACGGCGCGATCGGCGCCATGAGCGAGCCGATGGTCAGCCACGACTGCGTCGCCTTCTATCTGCTCAGCCAGGAAGTGGCCAAGCACGTCAAGGTGGTGCAGTCCGGCCAGGGCGCCGACGAGGTGTTCGCGGGCTACCACTGGTATCCACCGATGGCCGACGCGACAACGTTGGACGGCGCGGTGGCCAGCTATCGCACCGCGTTCTTCGACCGCGACAGCGACGGCATCGCCGCGCTTGTCAACGCGGACTACCTCGTGGAAAGCGATCCGAGTGGGCAGTTCGTCACCGAGCATTTCGCGCGCCGTGGGGCGGCAAACGGGATCGACCGTGCCCTGCGGCTCGACACCACGGTGATGCTGGTCGACGATCCGGTCAAGCGTGTCGACAACATGACGATGGCCTGGGGTCTGGAGGGGCGGGTACCGTTCCTCGATCACGACCTCGTCGAGCTGGCCGCCACGTGCCCGCCGGCGCTGAAAATCGCGCATGAAGGCAAGGGCGTGCTCAAACAGGCCGCCCGCCAGGTGGTCCCCGCCGATGTCATCGACCGACCCAAGGGGTACTTCCCGGTGCCGGCGCTGACCCATCTGGAGGGCCCTTACCTGGATATGGTGCGCGACGCCCTCTACGCACCCGCCGCCAAGGAGCGCGGCCTGTTCCGGCCCGAAGCCGTCGATCGGCTGCTCGCCGACCCGAACGGGCGGCTCACGCCGCTGCGCGGCAACGAGCTGTGGCAGCTGGCGTTGCTGGAGCTCTGGCTGCAACGGCACGGCATCAATGGGTTGGCGGCGTGACCGCCGTGGATGCCAACACCGAAGCGATCACGCTCGGCCTGCACCACGCGTCGCCGCAGCACCTGGTCGACGCGATGGCCGACGATGTCGTCATCGAAATGGGCTGGGGCCGACTGATATTCGGGCAGACGTTTGCAGACCCGGCCAAGCTCGCCGAGGTTCTGCGGCACGAAGGTCCTGGGCGCCGCGACATCTGCATGTACGCGCGCGAACCACACGTGCTCGTCTCGATGGCACCCGCCGAGTTGTTCATCGACCCCAGCCATACTTACCGGCTGAGGTTCGCCGACCAGGACGCCACGGCTCCGTCGCCGACGGGGTTCACGGTGCGCCCACTCCAATATCGCGAAGAAGCCGATGAGATCAACCGCGTCTACCTGCGGTGCGGAATGGTGCCCGCACCCGTCGACGTGTTGTGGGACAACAGCGAAGACCGTGACGCGCTCGACTATCTGGTGGCGGTCCGCGATGACGACGGATCGCTGGTCGGCACCGTCACCGGCGTCGACCACAAGCGATTGTTCGACGATCCCGAGAACGGCTCGAGCCTGTGGACGCTGGCCGTCGACCCGACCACCAGCCTGCCGGGCGTGGGCGCCGCGCTCACCCGCGCGCTGGCCGCGCTGTATCGCGAGCGGGGCCGGGCCTACATGGATCTGTCGGTGGCCCACGACAACGGCGCCGCCATCGGACTGTACGAAAAGCTGGGCTTCGAACGCGTGCCGGTAATGGCCGTCAAACGCAAGAACGCGATCAACGAACCGCTGTTCACCCATCCGCCCGAGACCGTCGACGACCTGAACCCCTACGCGCGGATCATCGCGGACGAAGCGATGCGCCGTGGGATCTGGGTCGAGATTCTCGACGCGGGAGCCGGTGAGATGCGCCTGTCGCACGGCGGCCGCAGCGTCATCACCCGGGAATCGTTGTCGGAGTACACCTCCGCGGTGGCGATGGCGCGGTGTGACGACAAGAGGCTGACCCGCCGTCTGGTGTCGGAGGCCGGAATCCAGGTTCCCAAGGGACGCTTGGCCACCTTCGACGAACAGGACCATGCGTTCCTCGAGGAAGTCGGTGACGTCGTCGTCAAGCCCACTCGCGGGGAACAGGGCAAAGGCATCACCGTCGGCGTCAACGGTCCCGATGAGTTGGACGCGGCGCTGGCCCGAGCCCGCGAAGAACATCCGGCGGTGTTGATCGAGCAGCGGGCGCCCGGCGACGATCTGCGCCTGGTGGTGATCGACGGCAAGGTGGTGGCCGGCGCACTACGCAAGCCCGCCGAAATCATCGGCACCGGCCACCACAAGATCCGCGAACTCATCGAGGCGCAGAGCCGACGCCGCGCCGCCGCAACCGGCGGCGAATCCCGCATTCCCATCGACGACGTGACCGAGGCGACGGTCGCCGAGGCCGGCTATTCATTCGACGACGTGCTACCTGAGGGCCGGACCCTGCGTGTGCGCCGAACGGCGAACCTTCATCAGGGCGGCACGATTCACGATGTGACGGCCAAGGTGAATCCGCATTTGAGTGCCGTCGCGGTGACCGCCGCCGACGCCATCGGTATCCCCGTGACGGGCATCGACCTGTTGGTTCCCGACGTCACCGCGCCGGATTACGTGTTCATCGAGGCCAACGAGCGTCCCGGGTTGGCCAACCACGAGCCTCAGCCCACCGCAAAGGCTTTCGTCGACTTCCTTTTCCCGGGCTCTCCCGCACTGCCGCAGGCCTGGACGCCTTCCGAGGTGCCTGAGTGAGCGCCCGACCTACCAGGTGCTGGTGCGCATCACGATCTCGGCCGCGAGCTGCGCCGTCGACTCCTGGGCATTTCGCCGGCCCAACAAATCGACCAGCCGGTACTCGCCGTATACGTAGCGCTGGCTGGCTTTCGCGACGGCGCGTGCGGCCGCCGTACTGACCAACGCCGTGGTGTTCATTTCCACGGGCGGACAACTGTCATCGCGGATCACCCCCGTGGGGTCGGCGACGCGCGGGTGGCCGCGATCGATCACGACCAGCCCGATGAACCGGTCCAGCCGTGTGGCGGCAAGCTCCCAAGCCAGTTCGCCGCCGACGCGGTCGCCGACCAACAATGCCCACTTCACGTCGAGCGCATCAAGGATGCCGATCACCGACTTGGCGGTCAGCCGTGGGTCCGGGGCGATGACAACGGTCCGCAGTGACGCGGTGTGTAGCCGCTGGCACACCGCGTCATACGCGGCAGGCGAATGGTGTGCGGCGCCGAGCACCACGACGACGGACCCCTTTTCGGGGCCGGCAACGTCGACGGACACGTCAATGCCGTCAACGGTGATCGTGGTGGGCGGCATTGGGCCACGCTACAGGCGGCCACCAGAGAGCGGGTGGTTTTCGCGTCGAGCTGACAGGCGACTTCAGATCGATCGCGCGCGGTCGGCCTGCTTTGCGGTGACATCCAGAAACGTCTGTGGCAGCGAACCTTTGACGGGGATCGACGGATTGGGTGTCGGAAACGCGACTCCGAACACCGCGGTGTCGCCGATGTTCTCGAAGGAGAAGTAGACGCTGTCCGGGATTTCGCTCAACCGCATCGTCTGCTCGTACACCAGCGCATCGGCGCGCGGTGATTCCAGTCTCGTGGTAGTCATCGGAATGCCGGGTGCGGACGGATCGAAGAACGTCTCGAACTCCGCGCAGCGATCGGCCACCGCCGCCAACCGGTCAAGGTCCAGGCGCCACGTCAACACTGTGATGACCATCCGCGCTCCGTCGTATGCGACGAGGTACTCCGCGGCGCTGCCCGGGCCACGTTCGGCCGAATCGGCAATCACCCGCGTCAGCCCGTCGGCGCAGCCTTCCGGATGGGTCAGCATCGCGGGCGGCGCGCCGGCACCGTCTGCCTGGCCGGGCTCTCGAGTGATGCGTTCGTACTGAACACCCTCGGGGAAATCCGCGGGGGTCAGCAGCACCTTCTCCAGACGCGCGCCGGGCCAGGTCACCGTGCCGGCGATCGGTTGGGCGCAGCCTCCCGCGAGTAGTGCCGTGGCGCAAAGGACCAGCACACTGCGCCAGGTCATCATGTGAGCCTAGTTGCGATCGAGGGGAGTCGCGGTGGCCCGTGCTCCAGCAGGGCGATCACCGCGTCAACGTCCACATGGCTGGTGATCAGGTCGGCCATCACGTCGAGTTGCGCGTCGCGACGCGCGCGGACATCGACGTCGTCGGCGACCACGAATCCGATTCGGCCCGCGGCAGCGGCGGCGGCGGTGAGCCACTGTCGCCTCACGTCGTCGTTGTCGAGCAGACCGTGCCAGTGGGTTCCGTAGACCGCGCCGCGGCGAATGCCCACACCGAGCCAGTCGTCCTCGGTTGAACGGCCGAGCCGACCATGGTGAATTTCGTAGCCGTAAATCGGGGCTTCGTGGTGGCGCAGCGTCTTGTCGGAATCGAACTCGATGTCGGCGTCGAGCACCGCGAGACCGTCGACGCGGCCGGTCCGTGATTCCACCGTGTCGTCGATGCGCCGGCAGAGCATCTGAAATCCGCCACAGACGCCGAGCACCGGCTTGCCCGCTTCGGCGTGCGCCACTATCGCGTCGGCCAGTCCTCGCTCTCGCAGCCAGGCCAGGTCGGCGACGGTGGCCTTGCTACCGGGGATCACGATCACGTCGGCGTCGGCCAGATCGGCGGGATCGCCGGCCCAGCGCACCAGCACGCCCGGCTCGCAGGCCAGGGCCTCGACGTCCGTCGAGTTCGAGATTCGCGGAAGCCGGACCGCCGCTACGCGTAGCCAGTCCTGTCCGCGCGGGGTCTGCGGATCACCGACCACGTGGTGCGCCAGCACGGAGACGGAATCCTCGGCGTCGAGCCACAGCCCGTCGCTGTATGGGATCACGCCGTAGGTCGGTCTTCCGGTCAAATCCTGCAACTGCGTCAGCCCCGGAGTCAGCAGCGCGGGATCGCCGCGGAACTTGTTGACCAGGAACCCGCAAATGAGTCGCTGGTCCTCGGGCTCGAGCACCGCGATTGTGCCGTACAGGTGGGCAAGCAGCCCGCCGCGGTCGATGTCGCCGACGATGACGACCGGCAGTTCAGCGGCGCGGGCCAGCCCCATGTTGGCGATATCGGTTGCACGCAGGTTGATCTCGGCAGGCGAGCCCGCACCTTCGACGATCACAGCGTCGAATTCTGCTCTCAGGGCGTGCAATTCGTCTGCCACCACAGCTGCCAACTGCTCACGGTGAGTGAAATAGTCCGTGGCGCCGACGGTGTCGACCACGCTGCCGCGGACCACCAGTTGCGACGTGCGGTCGCTGCCCGGCTTGAGAAGCACAGGGTTGAAGCGCACGCTCGGCGCCAGACCAGCGGCACGGGCCTGCATCGCCTGGGCACGGCCGATCTCACCGCCCTCGATCGTGACCGCCGAGTTGTTCGACATGTTCTGTGCCTTGAACGGCGCGACGCGAATGCCCTTGCGGGCCAATAGCCGGCACATTCCGGCGACGACCATGGACTTGCCGGCATCGGACGTGGTGCCTGCGACCAGAAGCGCGCCGGCGGTCATGGTTTTGCGCCGAGTGTGCGGTTTCGAACGCAACACGCCGAGGATGGCGTACGAGAGCGCACACTCGACACGACTATGGCGCCAGGGTCAGGATTTCGGCGCCGTCGTCGGTGACCACCAGCGTGTGCTCGAACTGCGCGGTCCACTTCTTGTCCTTGGTGGCAACCGTCCAGTCGTCGTCCCAGATCTCGTAGTCCAGCGCGCCGAGGTTGATCATCGGCTCGATCGTGAACGTCATGCCGGGCTCCAGCACCGTCTGCACGGCGGGCTGGTCGTAGTGCAGCACCACCAGCCCGTTGTGGAACGTGGTGCCGATGCCGTGGCCAGTGAAATCGCGAACCACGTTGTAGCCGAACCGGTTTGCGTATGACTCGATGACACGGCCGACGACCGACAGTGCACGCCCGGGTTTGACGGCCTTGATCGCCCGCATGGTGGCCTCGTGGGTGCGTTCGACGAGCAGCCGGTGCTCCTCGGACACGTTGCCTGCCAGAAAAGTGGCGTTGGTGTCGCCGTGCACGCCGTCGATGTAGGCGGTGACGTCGATGTTGACGATGTCACCGTCCTCGACCACGGTCGAGTCTGGGATGCCGTGGCAGATGATCTCGTTCAGCGATGTGCAGCAGGACTTCGGATAGCCCTTGTAGCCCAGCGTCGACGGGTAGGCGCCGGCCTCGATCATGTACTCGTGCGCGATGCGGTCCAGTTCGTCGGTCGTGACGCCGGGCGCGACGGCCTTACCCGCCTCGGCCAGCGCCGCCGCCGCGATCCGTCCGGCGACGCGCATCTTCTCGATCACCTCGGGGGTCTGCACCCACGGCTCGTTGCCCTCCTGTGCGGTCGCCTTGCCCACGTATTCGGGGCGAGCGATCGAGCGGGGCACCGGCAGCGTCGGTGACACCACGCCGGGGCGAAGGGCGGTACGAACAGGCATGACGCCAGAATAGTCGGCTGCGGCCACTACATTCGAAGGTCATGACCACCGACGAGGTAGACGGACAATTCGCCGCCCGATTCGCCGAACAGTTCGCCGACACGTGGCGCAGCCCCGATCTGGCCAAGCACGAAGCGTTGTGGAGCGACGACATCGTGCTGACCCAGCCGATGATGGGCACTCTTCGCGGCAAGCAGGCCTGCCGCGAGTCGTTTCAGCGACTGTTCGCACTGGTGCCCGACCTGCACGCCGACGTGCATCGCGTCGGGCACGGCAGTCACGAGGTGTTCATCGAGTTCACGCTGAGCGGTACTTACGGCGGCAAGCCCATCGCCTGGGACGCCGTCGACCGGTTCACGTTCGCAGGCGGGCTTATCGCCGAACGCGTTTCCTTCTTCGACTCGGCTCCGCTGATGGTCAAGCTCGTTGGTCGCCCCGGCGGCTGGGAACGACTGATCCGCACCGGTTCGCAATTGTTCAAGCGCTGAGCGCCCAACTACTCGACGTGCAGTGACGACAAGGCTGACCGCACGCGGGCGGGCAGCGATCCGCCGTGTGCCAGCCAGTCATCCAGCGCGATCCGTACCGACGCCATTGCCATCGCACCGATGAGCCGCGGGCGTGGATCGTCGGCCGACAGATTGCCGATACGCGGTGCCACCAGGTCTGCGATGACCGCCTCGTAGCGCAGGTAGATCTGCAGCGTCCACGCGCTGAGTGCAGGCGAAGACCGGGTCAACGTCGCCAGTTCACGCACTTGATCGCTGATCGCCTCGAACCCGTCGCCCAGATCGCCGAAGCGCCGCCACCACAGCCTCATCCGCCGACAACTGGGCCGGTTGCTTGGCGATGACCGCGGTGATCGCATCCAGCCAGCGCGTAGTCGGCCCCTTCGGCGACGGCGTCCTCTTTCGAGCTGAAGTACCGGAAGAACGTGGCGCGCCCGACCTCGGCAGCCGCCGCGATCTGTTCGACCGTCACTCCCGCCAGGCCGTTCTCCGAAACCCGCTGCACCGCCGCCGTGGCGATGCGGGCGCGGGTAGCACGCTGCCTGCGAACGGTGAGGCTTTCCCGCGATTTGTCTGGTGAGACAGCGTCCATGATGAGACTATGTCTCACTATGGACATCGATGGCAACCAAGCCGCGCTGAAAACCCTGGAATCCTGGCGGTTCGTTCAGCAGATGCTGGCCGACCTCACCCAGACGGTGACCGAGGATGCGACCGACGAGCGAGAGCTGATCGAAGGCCTTCAAGTCGTCGCGAAGATCATCGGGCTGTGCGCGGAACTGTCCGTTCAGGCCGATCCCGAGCGGCCCCATTTCTTCGATATGTGTTCGGAGAGCCGGATGGTCGGCGGCCCCAACCCCGACGGCCGATACCTGTTGGCGATGATCCGGGGCGATCGCGCCTATCACGTCACCGGGACCCGCGGCAGTACCGCCTATCTCGGGTTCCAGGTGCTCGCAGGCACGGGTCTGACGCCGCGCCGCATGGCGGGTTATGTCAGCGACACCGACCTCGATCTCGATTCCGGCGCGTTCGAGCTGCTGTTCTCCCCCACCGAGCCGCCCGCGGCAGCGCTCGGGTCGGCACAGTGGGTGCGCATCCCGGAAGATGCCTCGTCGATCGTTGTGCGCGAGTACGTCGGCGACTCCGCGGCCGAACAGCCGGCCACCATGCGCATCGACCCCGTCGACGCCGAGCCGCTGCAGCCCATCACCGATGAGGTTGCGGCAGAACAGTTCACGGCCATGGCGTGGACGATCGTCAAGCTGGCCACCTTGCACCGCACCATCAAACCCGAGTTACTCACGCAGCCCAACCAATTGGTCACCGCCGCGGCCGCCGAACTCGGCGGTGCCGACACGACCCCAGACAACCTGTACATGATCGGCACGTTCGCGCTCGAGACCGACGAGTCACTCGTACTTGAGTTCCGCCCACCCGACACCCGGTACTGGAATATCACCCTGGAGAACATCTGGCACGAATGCCTCGAGCCGCGGCATCGACACAGCTCGGTCACCAATAGGGCCGTCGCGCCCGACGCCGACGGGATAGTGCGGATAAGCATCGGCGCCAACGACTTCGGGCATGGCCACTGGCTGGACAACGGCGGCCGACGCCGCGGTTTCGTCGTCCTTCGATGGCTCGACAACCCCGAACCGTTCGAGGTGCGCACCAACGTCCGCCGCGGTGAGAAGACTTCGTGACCGCCGAGCGCTTCCAGCCCGACCTGCTCATCGAGCAGGCCTGCGAACAAGCGGGCAGCGACGACTTCGGCGGCGACGACAGCTGGCGCGACGGGCTGGCCCTGCTGTGCGACGGGCTGACCAGCGAGGCGCGGCTCAATGACCTGGGCGTCGAGATCGCGGTGCTCGACCTTGTGCGCCCGATGGTCAGCAGGCTGCAGATCATCAAGTGGCGCAAGGAGAATCCCGCCGTCGCGGCCCATCCGGTCACCCGGCCGATCTTCATCGTGGGACAGCCCCGCACCGGGACGACGATCCTGTTCGACCTGCTTGCACAGGATCCGGCGTTGAGGCCGCCGCTGACATGGGAGGTCGACAACCCGCACCCGCTGCCGCGACCCGAGACGTATGACACCGACCCGCGAATCGCCGAAACCCAGGCGGGCATCGAGATGTCGGAGCAGATCGTGCCCGGTCTGCTGACATGGCATCCGATGGGGGCGCTTGTCGGCCAGGAGTGTGTGCGGATCACCGCCGGACAGTTCTGCAGCATGATCTTCTCGGTGCAGTACCGGCTGCCAACCTACTACCGGTGGCTGCTGTACGAGGCCGACCACGATGCGGCCTATCGCTATCACCGAATATTCCTGCAGCACTTGCAGTCCGGGGTACCCGGGCAGTGGCTTCTGAAGTCGCCGGCGCACCTGTGGCAGCTTGACGCGCTGCTTGCCGAGTATCCCGACGCGCTCATCGTGCAGACCCACCGCGACCCGCTCAACGTGATCTCGTCGATCAGCGCACTGACCCACCATCTGCGCCACCTGGCATCGGACGAAAGCTCGCTCACGGAATGCGCGGCGCAGGCGTGTGAGGAGATCGTCGTCGGTCTCGACCGCGGTATGAAGTCGCGAGAATCGCTGGCGCAGCGCGTCGTCGACGTGCAATTCGCCGAATTCATCCGCGACCCGTTCGCCACCATCCGCGCGCTGTACGCCGAACTCGGACGTGAACTTGCTCCCGTCGCGGAGGACAACATGCGCGCGTTCCTGGCCGCCCATCCCGGCGATGGTGGCGGCAGCCGCTATACCTGGGCCGACACGGGTCTGGACGCTTCTCTGGTGCGTGAGCAGGTGAGCGAATATCAGCAGCGGTTCGGGGTGCCCGACGAACCGCTCAATTGAGGCGCCCGAAACGCAAACCCTTGCGCGGGCCACGGATGTCGACCGAGCCGCACACCACCTTGCCGGTCAGGACGACATGCGGTGTGCCTTCGGCAGGCGCGTCTTTGCGGTGATCGTGGGCGCTGCCGACGACCACCTCGACGTCGTCGATCGATGCGCTGGCGCCGTCGGGTAACCGAAGGTCGAGCCCACCGAACTTCAAGTCCAGTTCCACCACGATCATCGGGCCTGCGAATCGCGCCTTGGTCAGGTCGAGGTCGACCGAGCCCATCCGCCGGTGCAGCGCCAGCCGCGTCGGCACGGTCCACTCCCCGTGGCGCTTGAGCGAGCCGAGCACGCCGCGTAGTTCGACCCGATCGGCCGCGGTCGTGACGATCGCTCCCGGCCCGGGCAGATCACCGACGAGGGTGTCGAGGTCGGAATGCAGTCGGGCGCGCGACACCAGCGCCGAGCGCTCCTCGAATTCGTCGATGTCGATCAGCCCTAGAGCCACAGCGTTGTGCAGCCTGCGCAACGTCCCGTTGCGGTCGGCGTCGGAGATGCGCATCGCGGCGTGGTCATCGATACCTGTCATGTCCGTTCAACGGTACCGCCGTGAGGTCAATCTGATCTAACCGTCACCGCTGATCGCCGTGCTGTTCCAAGATGGGGTCGTGACCGTACTCGATGCCGCAGTGGATCAGGAGGTGGCCAACGGCGGTCGACTCGAGTCGCGCACGTCGGATCACGCCGTCTTCCGCTACGGCGCCGGTAACGTCCTCCTGCACATCACCTTCGCCGCGTTGACACTCGTCGTGTCCGGACTCTTCGTGTTCCCGTGGATCGTGTGGGCGAACACCATCCGCGAGCACCGCGTGACGCTGCGCGCGGACCCCGACCGCGGCATCGTCCGCAGCCGCTGACGAACTCAGGCCAGATAGCTTTCAGGCAGCGAGTCGAACATGCCCTTGAGCATTCGCACCGCGTACTCCGAGGAACCGCCACCGACGATCAACGCGGCGAATGCCATGTCACCGCGGTAGCCGGCGAACCATGAATGTGAGCCGCCCGCGAACTCCGCCTCACCGGTCTTGCCCCGCACGTCGCCCGCGCCCTGCAGATCCTTGGCGGTGCCGTTGGTGACGACCAATCGCATCATCGGCCGCAGAGCGTCGAGAATCTTGGGACTGATCGGCGTCTGATCTCCGGTGACCGTGGTCTGCCGGCCTTCGATCAGTTGCGGCACAGGGGTTTTCCCGGCTGCGACGGTCGCCGCGGCCAGCGCCATCCCGAACGGGCTGACCACCACCTTGCCCTGCCCGAAACCGTCCTCGGTGCGCTCGGCCAGGTTGACTGTCGGCGGCACCGAGCCGGTCACCGTGGCCATGCCCTCGATCGTGTAGTCCGCCCCGATGCCGTACTTGGCGGCGGCCATCGTCAACCCACGCGGCGGCATCCGGCTGGCCAGCTCGGCGAAGGTGGTGTTGCACGAACTGGCGAACGCCCGCGACATCGGCACGGTGCCGAGATCGAAGCCGCCGTAGTTGGGCACCGTGCGATGACCGATGTCCATCGTGCCCGGGCAGGGCAGCAGCGTGTTGGGGGTGGCCATGTCACGTTCGATCGCCGCCCCGGCGGTGACCATCTTGAACGTCGACCCCGGCGGGTAGAGGCCCGTCGTGGCGAGCGGCCCGTGCGCGTCGGCAGCGGAATTCTGCGCGACGGCGAGGATCTCGCCGGTGGATGGCTTGATCGCCACGATCATCGCCTGCTTGCCGGTGAAGTTGACGGCATTCTGGGCGGCATTCTGCACCGCCCGGTCCAGGCTGATCGTCACCGACGGCGCGGGCTCCCCCGGCACCTCGTTGAGCACGTCGACGTCGACGTCGTTCTGGTTGACGCTGACCACACGCCATCCCGCCTGGCCGTCGAGTTCGTCGACCACCGCCTTCTTGACCTCGTTGATGATGGCCGGTGCGAATGTCTCATCGGTCGGCAACAATTCGGCCTGCGGGGTGATCACCACACCCGGCAGTTTTCCGATCGCGCCGGCCACCCGGTCGTGGTCTGACTGGCGGAGCGTGATCAGGTACATCGGCTGCTTTGACGAACTGGCCTGCTCGGCGAGGCGCTGCGGGTCCAGCGTGTTGTCGAACGGCCGCAACGCGTCGACGACGGCGCGCGAAGTCATCATCAGGGAATCGGCCGCGGTCTGCGCGTCCAGCGAGAAGCTGTACAGGTAACCGGGCACGAGGACGTCGGTGCCGCCGCGCTCGTTCACCGAAGCACGCCGGGGTGGGTCTGCGCGCAACGCCAGCGTCTGGTTCTCGCCGAGCTTGGGGTGCACGCCCGTCGCGCTCCAGCGCACTTCCCAGCGGCCCTCGTTGCGGACCATGTTCAGCTGCCCGTCGTAGGTCCAGGTGCGGTCCTTGGGCAGATGCCAGGTGTAGCGGTAGGCGACGCTGCCGGTGTCCTCGGCGTACTTCGAGCTCAGGATCTGCGCGTCGAGGCGGGTGGCCTGCAGCCCCGCCCAGGCGTCGTTGAGCGCCTGACGCGCATCTGCGGGCCGGTCGCTCAGCTCGGCAGCGGCCCCGGTATCCCCGGAGACCAACGCGGCGAAGAACTGCTCTGCCGTCGGCTCGGGTCCGTTGGGTTTGGGTGTGCAGGCAGTCCCGAGGGCGACGCCGATAACCGCGACCATCAGAAGCGCCGATACACGTGATACTGAAGTTACCATTGAGGCAGATGTTACGAATCCGAGACCTCAACATCGCGGAGGCGCGCAGGAAATCCACACTGTTTCGCCGCGAACGTTCCGTACCGCTCGAAAATTTGGCGAAATATCGGTCGGTAAGGAACGTTCGCGCTACGGCCCCGCTGCCGGTGCGCGCACCACCAACGGCACCGCCGGGAAGTAGGCGGCCAGCTCCGATCGCGACTTGCGAAGCACCGCGGTCCCGTAGCCCCGCTTCCGATGGTCGGGGTGGATCCAGATCCGGACGTTGACCTCACCTGCGACCAGATCGCCGAAGACCATGCCGATCTTTTGCGGACCGTGGATGGCCACGAGCCATGCCGCATCTTCGGCATCGACGCGCTGCAGGCCGGCCCGGATCTCGTCCTCGAGGTCCCCGGCAGGCGCACGCGAACCGTCACCCGCCTCCTGCACGTCGGCGGTGCGCGCGGCGAAGATGTCGCGATCGGTCTCGGCCGCGAACGGGCGCAGCACCAAGCTGTCCACCGAACTCGCGGGCTCACCCATGGTGAAACTCAGTTGATTGTTCAGGTCCTCGAGCTCGGCGGCGATCCTGCGCCGCGAAACCTTGGTGAGCCGATCGAACGACAACCGCAGTACCGCCTCGGCGGCGGCCGTCGAAGTGCCGAGATGGCTTGCGATCGCCTCGATCGCGGCGTCGTAGTCCTCGGCTTCCACCACGACATCGAGCAGCTCATGACGCCGCTCGAGCGCGCGCATGAGCGCGTCGGCGATCTCACGGCGCGCAACTCTGGGATCGTCGTCAGTCATCCCAAGAGCGTAGAGGCCCGCGAGGATCAGTCGAGCAGAACCGTCGCGAACGTGCCGACCTGAGTGAAGCCGATTCGGTCGTATGTGGCGCGGGCGACGGTGTTGAAGCTGTTGACGTACAAGCTCGCGGTGCGTCCACTGCGCACCACCGCCGAAGCCAGCGTCGCCGTGCCCGCGGTGCCGATCCCGTGGCCTCGCCAATCGGGATGTACCCACACACCCTGGATCTGGCCGACGGACGGCGACTGCGATCCCACCTCGGCCTTGAAGACCACCTGGCCGCGTTCGAAGCGGGCCCACGCGCGGCCCGCGGCGATCAACCCCGCCACCCGGCGCCGGTAGCCGCGGCCGCCGTCACCGATCCGCGGATCGATGCCGACCTCCCCGATGAACATGTCGATTGCCGCGACCAGGTACGCATCGAGTTCGTCGGCGCGAACCTGGCGAACGGCCGGGTCGATCGCGCACACGGGCGGTGTGCTCAGCGCCATCAACGGTTGGTGCTCGCGGACATCGCGCGCCGCACCCCAGGCGTGCTCGAGTCGCTGCCACATCGGAAGGACCATCTCGGCGCGTCCGACCAACGACGAGCAACGCCGCGCTGTGCTCATCGCCTTATCGGCGAATGCGTGCATGTCGTCGGTTCCGCCGCGCAGCGGAATCAGGTTCGCCCCTGCGTAACAGAGGGATTCGGTCGGTTGCCGGCGGGTCCAAAGCTCGCCGCCGATCGCTGCAGGCTCGATTCCGTGTTCGACCACCCGCGACGCGACCATACAGCTGCCGACCGGATCCTCGTCGAGCACGCGGTACACCTCGCCGGCCTCGCGCACCACGGACACCCGTCGCTCATCGACGCGGCGAAATAGCGGCGGAGCCGACATGGAGACTCTTTCTAACCGATCCGTGGCGGTGCGGTGACCCCGCTCACAGGGCCACCCTCAGCTTACGGTCACGACTGGCGAACCGCTTGCGTCTGATCCGGGCTCGGTCCCCATTTCTTCGGCGAGCCTCAACGCCTCCTCGATCAGGGTCTCGACGATCTGCGCCTCGGGCACCGTCTTGATCACCTCACCCTTGACGAAGATCTGGCCTTTGCCATTTCCGGACGCGACGCCGAGGTCGGCCTCCCGCGCCTCACCGGGTCCGTTGACGACGCAGCCCATCACGGCCACGCGCAGCGGAACGTCCATGCCCTCCAGTCCAGCAGTCACCTCGTTGGCCAAGGTGTAGACGTCGACCTGCGCGCGCCCGCACGAGGGGCACGACACGATCTCCAGGCCACGCGGCCGCAGGTTCAACGATTCGAGGATCTGGTTGCCGACCTTGACCTCTTCTGCGGGCGGCGCGGACAGCGAGACGCGGATGGTGTCGCCGATGCCCTTGGACAGCAGCGCGCCGAACGCGACGGCGGACTTGATTGTGCCCTGAAAAGCCGGGCCGGCCTCGGTGACGCCGAGGTGCAGCGGGTAATCGCTCTTGGAGGCCAACAGCTCGTAGGCGGCGACCATGACGACAGGGTCGTTGTGCTTGACGCTGATCTTGATGTCGCCGAAGCCGTGGTCCTCGAACAGCGAGGCCTCCCATAGCGCGGACTCGACCAGCGCCTCCGGAGTCGCCTTGCCGTACTTCTCCATGAAGCGCTTGTCCAGGGATCCGGCGTTGACACCGATGCGGATCGGGATGCCTGCTGCCCCAGCTGCTTTGGCGACTTCCTTGACCCGGCCGTCGAATTCTTTGATGTTGCCGGGGTTGACACGCACCGCTGCACAGCCCGCGTCGATCGCGGCGAAGATGTACTTGGGCTGGAAATGGATGTCCGCGATGACGGGGATCTTCGACTTCTGCGCGATCGCGGGCAGCGCGTCGGCGTCTTCCTGGCGCGGGCAGGCGACACGGACGATGTCGCAGCCCGAGGCGGTCAGCTCGGCGATCTGCTGCAGCGTTGAGTTGATGTCATGGGTCTTGGTGGTGCACATCGACTGCACCGCGATGGGATAGTCGCTGCCCACGCCGACGTCGCCCACCATCAGCTGGCGCGTCTTGCGGCGTGGTGCCAGGGTCGGCGCGGGTGGCGCCGGAATCCCCAGACCAATCGAGGTCATGGTTCTCCTACTGGAACAACCTGATCGGGTTGACCAGGTCAGCGGTGACGGTCAGGAGCATGTAGCCGACCACTACGAACAAGATTACGTAGGTGGCGGGCATCAGCTTGAGATAGTTGACGGGCGCCGCGGCGACCTTGCCGCGCGCCGACCGAATCATATTGCGGATCTTCTCGAACACGGCAATCGCGATATGGCCCCCGTCGAACGGCAGCAGCGGAACCAGGTTGATCGCACCGAGCACGAAGTTCAGCTGGGCCAGAAAGAACCAGAAAGCCACCCACAGGCCGGCATCGACGGTGTCGCCACCGATGATGCTGGCGCCGACCACGCTGATCGGCGTCTCGGGGTCACGCTCCCCGCCGCCGATCGAGTGCACCAGCGCACCGATCTTGGTCGGGATCTTGGCCAGCGACTTGCCCAGTTCGACGGCCAGGTCTCCGGTGAACGCGAAGGTGGCGGGTACCGCCGACAGCGGGTTGTACTGCGTCGGCCCGAACTGCGCGGCGGCGATACCGATGGCGCCGACGGTCGACGGCTCGTCGCCCTCGCCGGTGAACCGCTGCGTTCGGGTGACATCGACGACCGTGCTGGTGGTTTGGCCGTCACGCTCGTAGACGACGGTGGTCGGGCCGGAGGCTCCCTGAAGTGCGGTCCGGGCTTCGTCGAACGTGCCGACGGGGGTGTCGCCGACCTTGACGATCACGTCGCCCGCGCGGATACCGGCCTCCGCCGCCGGGCCTGGACCACTGCAGTCGGCCACCTTGTCCTTGGCTATTTGCGCTGCGACACAACCGGTTTCGCCGACGAGGGCTTGAGTGGGCGGGTGCAGGTTCGGCAGCCCCCAGATCACTGCGATGGCGTAGATCAGCACGAGGCCAACGACGAAGTTCATGGCGGGACCCGCGGCCAGCACGGCAGTGCGCTTCCACGTCTTCTGCCTGTACATCGCGTAGGGCCGGTCCTCGGGTGCGATTTCGTCGATCGAGGTCATGCCTGCGATATCGCAGAAGCCGCCCAACGGGATGGCCTTGACTCCGTACTCGGTCTCGCCCAGCTTGTTGGGTCGGCGGGTGGACCACAATGTCGGGCCGAAGCCGACGAAGTAGCGGCGTACCTTCATCCCGGTGGCGCGCGCCACCCACATATGGCCGCATTCGTGCAGTGCAACCGACAGCAGGATGCACAATGCGAACGCGATGATGCCAAGCACGAACATCATTTGGTGAGTAGTCCTTTTCTTGAAATCTCCCGCTCGACTTCGCGCTTTGCCCGCTCACGGGCCCAGCGCTGAGCATCGAGTACGTCATCCACGGTAGCGGGTTCGGCGGCCCACTGGTCGGCAGCGCGCAGGACCTCGGCGATTGTTCGCACAATGGCCGGAAATCGGATGTTCCCGTCCAGGAAGGCGGCCGCCGCCTCCTCGTTCGCTGCGTTGTACACCGCAGCAAGGCAGCCACCGCGCTGGCCCGCCTGCCGGGCGAGGTCGACGGCTGGAAACACCTCGGCGTCCAGCGGCACGAACTCCCAGGTCGACGCCATGCTGAAGTCACATGCCGGCGCCACGGCGGGCACGCGGGCCGGCCAGCCCAACGCCAACGCGATCGGCAGCTTCATATCGGGCGGACTGGCCTGGGCCAGGGTTGAACCATCGGTGAACGTGACCATCGAGTGAACGATCGACTGCGGATGGACGACCACCTCGATGCGGTCGTAGTCGGTACCGAACAGCAGGTGTGTCTCGATGAGTTCGAGGCCCTTGTTGACCAGCGTGGCCGAGTTGAGTGTGTTCATCGGACCCATCGACCAGGTGGGATGCTTTCCCGCCTGCTCGGGGGTCACCGACTCGAGGTCGTCGGCGGACCAGCCCAGGAACGGTCCGCCCGAGGCGGTCAGCACGATTTTCGCGACTTCGTCTGGCGTGCCGCCGCGTAGGCATTGCGCCATCGCAGAGTGTTCGGAGTCGACGGGGACGATCTGGCCGGGCTTGGCGGCCCTGAGCACCAGCGGCCCGCCCGCTACCAGCGACTCCTTGTTCGCCAGCGCGAGCCGGACTCCGCCGGTCAATGTCGCCAACGTGGGTTTGAGGCCCAGCGCACCGACGAGCGCGTTCAGCACGACATCGACTCCGGCGTTCTCGCAGGCGTCCTCCACAAGGTGGCTGACGGCGTCGGGTCCCGAGTAGGTGACGTCACCGACCTGCGCGGCCGCTTGGGAGTCGGCGACCGCGACGTTGGTCACCCCCGTCTCGGCCAGCTGCTGGGCCAGGAGGTCGGGATTGCCACCGCCTGCTGCCAGACCCACGACCTCGAAGCGGTCTGGGTTGGCGGCGATGACCTCCAGCGCCTGGGTGCCGATCGACCCGGTGCTTCCGAGGATCAACACCCTGGTTCTACTCACCGAACCATTGTGACGCTCCGGGCGGGTGACGGCCCCATCCGCCTGGTGCCCTCCTCTCCAGCGGTGACAATGTGACCCTCTCCAGCGGTGACAAATGTGACGCAAATGTGACCGATTGCGCGGTCGTCCATCCGCGCGTCACGTCACATCGAATCCCCCTCGTCAACGCAAAGGACGGCGGCACGCGCCGTCCGAGACAAGGGATGGGATTCCAATGAGAACAGTTCACCGCAAGGCGGTCGCCGCCGCTGGTCTGAGCGCGCTCGCGATCTTCGGTGCAGTCTCGTGTTCGGCCGACAGTTCATCAGGGGCCGAGCCCGCCACGTCGGCCGCTTCGGAGATGACGACATCGGCAGCGCAGTCACCCGCGCACGGCGATGGCGGATCCCGCCGCGAACCTCGTGGGGACGGGCTGCGCCGCGTACGCCCAGCAGGTGCCGGAGGGGCCCGGATCGGTGACGGGCATGGCCCAGGATCCGGTGGCGATCGCGGCGTCCAACAACCCGATGCTCAAGACCTTGACGCAGGCGTTGTCGGGTCGGCTGAATCCGAACGTGAACCTCGTCGAGACGCTGAACAGCAATCCGGGACTGACGGTGTTCGCGCCGACCGATGCCGCCTTCGCAAAGATCGATCCGGCCACCATCGAAAAGCTCAAGACCGATTCAGATCTGTTGACCAGCATCCTGACGTACCACGTCGTCGAGGGTCAGGCCAGCCCGACTGCGGTCGCCGGTGACCACAAGACGCTCCAAGGCGGCTCGGTGACTGTGACCGGAGCCGGACCCGACTTGAAGGTCAACGACGCTTCGCTGGTGTGCGGCGGCGTTCAGACCGCCAACGCGACGGTCTACATGATCGACACGGTGCTAATGCCGCCGGCCAACTAGGCCACTACCCACTTCTCACCGCGAGTCACTTCTCACCGCGAGCAGACGCAAGAGTGCCCAAAAGTACGGCATTTCAGGCACTTCTCGCGTTCCCCCTACTCCGTGTGGGCCCTGCTCGCCCCACTCAAGGAACCCCCATGACCACGCTTGCACTGATCGGCTTTCTGGGCGGATTGATCACGGGCATCTCGCCGTGCATCCTTCCCGTGCTGCCGGTGATCTTCTTCTCCGGTACGCAGAGCGTGCGTGCCGACGCAACCGGCGCCGGCGGAGGCGTCGCCGTCGAGACCAGGCCGACACTGTCGGACAGGCTGCGGCCCTACCGCGTGATCGCCGGCCTGGTACTGAGTTTCAGCATTGTCACCCTTGCGGGCTCTGCGCTGCTGTCGCTGCTGCACCTACCACAGGACGCCATCCGATGGTTCGCGCTGATCGCATTGGTGGTGATCGGCGTCGGGTTGATCTTCCCAAAATTCGAGGCAATCCTGGAGAAGCCGTTCTCCAAGCTTCCGCAGAAGCAGTTCGGCTCCGGCAGTAGCGGTTTCGGTCTCGGGCTGGCATTGGGCGTGCTCTATGTGCCGTGTGCGGGGCCGGTATTGGCGGCCATCGTCATTGCCGGTGCAACCGGGACCATTGGGCTCCCCACGATCGTCTTGACCCTGTCGTTCGCTGTCGGTGCAGCGCTTCCGCTGCTGTTCTTCGCCCTGGCCGGCCGCCGCGTCGCCGAGCGGGTGGCGGCGTTCAGGCGCCGTCAGCGCGAAATCCGGATCACCGCAGGCATCGTGACGATCCTGCTGGCGGTGGCATTGGCGTTCAACGTTCCTGCAGCATTGCAGCGCGCGATCCCCGACTACACGAGCACGCTGCAGGAGCGCGTCGGCGGCGACGAGCAGATCCGCGAGAAGCTCAACCTGGCCGGACTGGTCAACGACCAGAACAGAGAACTCGTGAACTGCACCAATGGTGCTCCCGAGCTGGAAAGCTGTGGCACCGCGCCGGACATCAAGAACATCACGGCATGGCTGAACACACCGAACGGCTCGGCGGTCGACCTGAAATCGTTGCGCGGCAAGGTGGTGCTCATAGACTTCTGGGCGTATTCGTGCATCAACTGTCAACGCGCGGCTCCCCACATCGTCGACTGGTACGACACCTATCGCGACCTCGGGTTCGAGGTGATCGGAGTGCACACCCCGGAGTACGCCTTCGAACGCGTCGAGAGCAATGTGGCCTCTGGCGCCCGCGATCTGAGCATCACCTATCCCGTAGCGCTGGACAACGGCTACTCGACATGGACGAATTACCGGAATCGGTACTGGCCGGCCAAGTACCTCGTCGACGCAGCGGGCACCGTGCGTCACATCAAGTTCGGAGAGGGTGATTACGACACCACCGAACGGCTGATCCGTCAGTTGATCTCCGACGCCAATCCGTCGGCGCAACTGCCGCCGCCGATCGACGCCGACGATACGACGCCACAAACGGAAACGACACCCGAGACGTACCTGAGTGTCGGCAAGGTCGTCAACTACGGCGGCACTGGCACCTATGACGAGGGATCGTTCAACTTCAGTTATCCACAACAACTTCGCGCCGACAGCTTTGCATTGCGCGGTGACTGGGCGCTCGACTATCAGGGTGCGACATCGCGAGGCGTGAACTCCGGCGTCGCACTGAACTACCACGCCGAAGACGTCTACATCGTGGCTGGCGGCGAGGGCACATTGACGGTGACCCGCGACGGGGTGGAATCCACGGTGCCCATCAGCGGTCCGCCGACAATTCACCAGATCGTCGATGACCCGGACGTCGCGCAAGGACGGCTCGAAGTCTCGGTACCCGCTGGGCTGCAGGTGTTTTCGTTCACCTACGGCTGACGACCCATCCGCATCGCGGACGGCCCCGAATATCGGGTGAAGTACAGATCGCGGCGGCACCAGCCGCCCCAATGAAAGGAAGCGAATTCATGCACGCAAGAAAGACTCTGGGAGTCGGCTTCGCCGCCATAGCCGCCGCCGGCTTGTACCTCGGCACCGCAACCAGCGCCCAGGCTGAGATGGTGGGCACGGGTTGCGCGGCCTACGCACAGCAGGTGCCGACGGGCCCCGGTTCGGTCCAGGGCATGGCCATGGATCCGGTGGCGATCGCCGCGTCGAACAATCCAATGCTGACGACGCTGACCAAAGCTATTTCCGGACAACTGAATCCGGAAGTGAACCTCGTCGATACGCTCAACGGCGGTCAGTTCACGGTGTTCGCCCCCACCGATGCGGCTTTCGCCAAGATCGATTCGGCGACCATCGAGAAGCTCAAGACCGATGCCCCATTGCTGACGAGCATCCTGACGTATCACGTGGTGCCCGGCCAGGCCGGTCCAGCGCAGGTCGTCGGCGAGCACAAGACGGTTCAGGGCGCCGACGTGACGGTCAGCGGTATGGGCAACGACCTCAAAGTCAATGACGCATCCGTGGTCTGCGGAGGCGTGCAGACAGCCAACGCCACCGTCTACATGGTCGACACGGTCCTGATGCCGCCCATGAATTAACCTGCAGCACAACCCGAAGCAGGAAGGCAGCCCGCGCTCCCCCCGCCGGGCTGCCTTCCCTTCGGTGCGGTAGTCAGCGGTGACGGTCAGGCCGGCAGGAAGGTCATCGCGACGCCGTTCATGCAGTAGCGAAGGCCGGTGGGTGGCGGACCGTCGTCGAACACATGGCCGAGGTGACCACCGCAACGCCGGCAGAGCACCTCCGTGCGCGTCATACCGAGTGTGGTGTCGGCGTCTTCGACCACAGCTCCATCCAGCGGCTGCCAGAAGCTCGGCCACCCGGTGCCGCTGTCGAATTTGGTTTCGGAAGAGAACAGCTCCTGCGCGCATCCGGCACAGCTGAAGATGCCGGGCCGGTGTTCGTCGTTGAGCGGACTGGTGTAAGGCACCTCGGTACCCGCCTGACGCAGAACGTTGTACTGATCGCCGGTCAACAGTTGCTGCCACTCGGCGTCGGTGTGGGTGACCTCGTACTCAACGTCCGGACTTGCCGTCGCCGGGCGTGCGCACGCGGTCGCCGTGAGAACGACAGCCGAGGCCGCACCCGCGCCGATCAGGAATCGCCGTCTCGACACGTCCATCGCACCCGACCTCCGTGAGTCGTTCCTCTTCGCCCGAGCCTAATCTGCAACGATGTTGCGGTAGAAGGATTGTCACAGTTCAGTAATAACTTCCTCGTACGACGCGGTTAGCCTGGAATGGACGTGATTCCTTCCTGCAAGGCACGAGGTGTCCGATGATGTTGACCAACAAGACGCGCAGACCCGCAGTCCTCACCGTTTTCCTGGCACTGGCTGTTGCCCTGTTGGCCGCGCCCGGCGACCCTGGACTGTCCCCGCATGCCGGCGCCTCGACGACGATTCCCGCGCCTACGGTCGACGAGCCCGCGCCCGTCCCAGGCTCCAGCGAGACCGCGGTGCTGGCAGGCGGCTGCTTCTGGGGCGTACAGGGCGTCTTTCAACACGTGAAGGGCGTGTCACAAGCGCTGTCCGGCTATGCAGGCGGTGACGCGTCGACCGCGCAGTACGAAACGGTGGGGACGGGTACCACGGGCCACGCCGAGTCCGTCCGCATCACCTATGACCCCGGCCAGGTGAGCTTCGGCCAGCTCTTGCACATTTTCTTCTCCGCCGTCCACGATCCGACCGAGCTGAACCGGCAGGGCCCCGACGTCGGCGAACAGTATCGATCAGCGATCTTCCCTCAGAACGAGGTTCAGAAAAGGGTCGCCGACGCCTACATCGCACAGCTCAACGAATCGAAGGTGTTCGACGCTCCGATCGTTACGCGTACCGATAAAGACGCGGGATTCTTCCCGGCCGAGGATTACCACCAGGATTACCTGAACTCCCATCCGGATACGCCGTACATCGCGGCGAACGACTTGCCGAAGGTAAACGACCTCAAGCAGATGTTCCCCGGGCTGTACCGCGATCAGCCGGTCCTGGTGCACGCGCCGTCCACGTGATCGCTCGCACCACAAAAGCGTCCAAGGCTCATCGCGGTATCGCCACCGAGGGATCCAGCTGTTGGGGGGTTGAGTGGTCGGTAGTTGTCGGGGGTGTGCCGTAGGAACGGATCTGTGTCGGGAATGGGTATGAGGGTCGGCGAGCCGAAGACGCCATTCGGGTGTTTGTGTTGCCGGGCGGAGTTCATTGTCAGTATTGACTGCGGTGGGCTCTGCGATGTGTGCAATGCCGGCGACGGCCCGGCATGCGGCCGGGATGGCGAGGACTGGCTGTAATGGCCCGGTTCGAGGTTCCCGAGGGCTCGACGGTTCAGGCGTTCCGGTTCACGCTGGACCCGACCGACGATCAATCGCGGTCGTTGGCGCGGCATTTCGGTGCCCGCCGTAAGGCATACAACTGGACGGTCGCCACGCTGAAAGCGGACATCCAGGAGTGGCGCGCCACTGGTGTCGAGACAGCCAAACCCTCGCTGCGGGTGCTACGCAAACGCTGGAACACCGTCAAGAACGAGGTGTGTGTCAACGCGGAGACCGGGCAGGTGTGGTGGCCGGAGTGCTCGAAAGAGGCCTACGCCGATGGCATCGCGGGCGCGGTGGAAGGGTACTGGAACTGGCAGAGCTCGCGTGCTGGCACACGCGAGGGCAAACCGATGGGCTTTCCCCGGTTCAAGAAGAAGGGACGCGACCCCGACCGGGTGAGTTTCACGACCGGGGCGATGCGGGTGGAACCTGACCGCCGCCACCTCACGCTTCCGGTGGTCGGGACCGTGCGCACGCACGAGAACACCCGCCGTATCGAGCGCCTAATTACGAAAGGTCGGGCACGGGTGCTGGCGATCACGTTGCGCCGCAACGGCACCCGGCTGGATGCCAGTGTCCGGGTCCTGGTGCAGCGACCGCAGCAACCCAAGGTCGCGCATCCCGGTTCACGAGTCGGTGTCGATGTCGGGGTGCGGCGCCTGGCCACCGTCGCCAACGCCGACGGCGCAGTGCTCGAACAAGTGCCCAATCCCCGGCCACTGGAGGCGGCACTCAAAGCGCTACGCCACGCCAGCCGTGCCCGCTCGCGCTGCACGAAAGGCTCACGACAATATCGTGAGCGCAGCACCGAGATCTCCCGGCTGCACCGCCGGGTCAACGATGTCCGCACCCACCACCTGCACGTCCTGACAACACGGTTGGCCAAAACTCACGGCCGCATCGTGGTGGAAGGACTGGACGCGGCGGGGATGGGGCGGCAAAAGGGCTTACCGGGTGCCCGCGCCAGGCGGCGTGGGCTCTCCGATGCCGCCCTGGGTACACCCCGGCGCCACCTGTCGTATAAGGCGGGCTGGTACGGATCGGCACTGGTGGTCGCTGACCGCTGGTTCCCGTCGTCGAAAACCTGCCATTCCTGCGGGCATGCACAGAACATCGGCTGGGACGAAAAATGGCAATGCGATGGCTGCTCAGCATCGCATCACCGTGATGACAATGCCGCGATCAACCTCGCACGCTACGAGGACACCAATAGCGTCGTCGGCCCAGTTGGGGCCGCCGTCAAGCGTGGAGCCGACCGTAAGACCCGGCCTGGCCGGGCTGGTGGCCGTGAAGCGCGGAAGGGAACCAGCCAACCAGCTGGGGAACAACCCCGAGATGGGGTGCGAGTCGCGTGACCACTAAAGATCACTCACTCGCAACGGATCCACCGACGCCTCGATCTTGTGAATCAGGTTGTCCCGCAGCGTGAATACCAGCACCGCGAACAGCCGGCGGTCCATGAACGCCAACAGCACCGGCTGACCCGCCGGTCCACTCACCAGCGTGGCGCCCTGCCCGAGGTAGCGGAGCAGATTGACCGCGACATCGTGTGGACCATGGTTGACCTGTGGCGGCGGGGCTCCGTCGCCCAAGATGGTGCCGACGCCCCATACCGTCGGATCCAGGATCGCGGTCAACTCCTGCAGGTCGCCGTTCGCGCACGCGGTGATGAACTTCTCGGTGACGAGCTGATGTTCGATGTCGCTGACGTCGGCGAGCCGCGGCGAGGCGTCGGAGAACTTCGCCCGTGCTCGCCGGGCGAGTTGCCTGCAGGTGCCGACGGGCCTGCCCACCGTCTCGGCGATCTCATCGAACGGCAGCTGAAAGACGTCGTGCAGCACGAAGGCGACCCGCTCACCCGGGCTGAGCCGTCGCAGCACCTCCAGTAGCGCGGTGCGAACCTCATCGTCGAGGGTGGCCCGGTCGGCCGGCTCAAGATCCGATGAGGCGGCGACGTCGAGCACGCCGGACTCATCGGGGTGTTCGTGGCGGGCGCGCGATGAGCGCATCTGGTCGAGGCAGAGGCGTCCGGCGACGACGGTCAGCCAGGCGCGGAGGTCATCGATCTGCGTGACGTCCGTACGCGCCAGCCGCAGAAACGCCTCCTGCGCGACGTCCTCGGCCCCGCCGACGTCGCCGAGCATCTGATAGGCGAGATTCACCAGGTAGGGGCGCTGACTGCGCCATGCGGCGTCGATCGACGGTGAACTGCTCATGATCCAAGGACGAAACAGGACGACGAAAAGTTACGGGTCCCTGCACGTAACTTTTCCGGGTCCTGCGTCGTCCTAGCTGCCATGAACGCAATTCTCGTCACGGGTGCCACCGGCAATGTCGGCCGCCCCCTCATCGCACAACTCGCCAACGCAGGTGCCGAAGTCCGCGCGGTCACCCGCCATCCCGGCACCGCAGGCTTTCCGAAGGGAGTTCAGCTGGTGACGTCTGCCGTCGCCGGTCTCGACGGGGCGTCTGCGGTGTTCCTCAACTCCCGCGCGCTCGGCGACGAACTGGCCTCGGTGGTGCGAGCCGCACGACAAGCCGGCGTCACGCGTCTCGTCGCGCTCTCGGCGATCAACGCCGACGACGACTTCTCTCGGCAGCCGTCGCGCTTTCGCGGCGACCGCAACTGGGAGGTCGAACAGCTCGCCGTCGAATCCGGCCTCGAGTGGGTAAGCCTGCGCCCCACCGTGTTCGTCACCAACTTCGTCGGCATGTGGGCACCCCAGATTCAGGCGGGCGACGTCGTCGCGGGCCCGTATGCGGAGGCGTCGACCGCGCCGATCGTGGACCGCGACATCTCCGCAGTCGCCGCACACGCCCTGCTCACCGATGACCTTGTCGGCCAGAAGGTTCCGCTGACCGGCCCGCAAGCCCTGACGAACACCGAGCTCGTCGACGTCATCGGCGGCGTCCTCGGTCGTCGGCTGACCTACCGCGAGATCCCCGCCGAACAGGTGCGGCAACGCTTCGTCGTCGCCGGTTTCCCGGCCGAATTCGCCGACGCCTACATCGCGCTTCTGGCGGAAACGGTCTCCAAGCCCGCCTTGGTGACCCACGACGTCGAGAAGATTCTCGGCCGTCCCGCCGAGTCATTTGCCGACGCAATGTCGGCCCATCGCGACCTGTTCACGAACCACTAAGGGAGTAACCGTGTCTGACCTTCGTCCACCGCGGTATCTCAAGCCAATGAACCGGATCGTCAAGGCGATCCAGAAGCTCGGCATCCCGGCGGGACCGTCGCAGATTCTGACGGTGCCGGGCCGCAAGTCGGGCAAGCTGCGCAGCACGCCGATGACACCGTTCACGCACAACGGCGGCCTCTACACCGTCGCCGGCTATCCCGGCGCCGACTGGGCGGCCAACGCACGCGCTGCGGGCGCGGGGACACTGACCCGCGGCCGCAAATCGCGACAGGTCAAGATCATCGAACTCAGCCCCGAGGATGCCGGGCCGGTGCTGCGCAGCTTCGCCGTCGAGGTGCCGGTCGGGGTGGGCTTCGCCAAGCGGTCGGGCCTGGTGCGAGAAGGCACGCCCGACGAATTCGAGACGCTCGCCGGCAGGGTCCCGGTGTTCCGGTTTGACCCTGACGGTTAGGCCGCCGCCGGGCCGGTCGCCCGCTGCACGACCACATCGCCCGAACCGGTACGTGCGTGGACGATGAGCGTCTCGTCGCCGTCGGCGGGTCCGTCCGACGACTGCAGGTTGTTGCGCACCGAACCCGACAGGGTGTGCAGATCCAGCTGCGCCGCAGTGCCTTCCGCGATCCCGAGGCCGACTTCGCCGCTGGCGGTCTGCACGGAGATGTTGCCCTTGACGGCGGCAGTCGACCGTGACGTCGCCCGACGCGGTCTGTGCATTGAGGTTGCCCTCGAGCCGGCCGACGCTCAACGAACCGCTGGCGGCCTGGAACTTGATGCCACCGCGTAGCTCACCGAACGTGGCGTCGCCGGACGCCGTCGACACCGACGCCGAATCGCTCGCGCTCCCAACGCTGATGCCACCGGAAGCGGTGTCCGCCTTCAGCTTTCCGAGTATGGATTCCACCGCCAGGTCTCCGCTGGCCGATGCCAGCTTGCAGTCGGCGTATTGACCGTCCGCGGTGACGTGTGCCGATGCGACGGATCCGTCGAGCCTCGAGCCGGACGGGAGCGCAATGTCGACGACGACCGCTCCCCTTCGCGGGAATGAGAAGCCGCGATTGCTCTGCACAGCCAAGGTGCCGTTCTTGAAATGCACGCGGACCTGCTCGGCGGCCTTGACGTCCTGGGGGCGGGACTCGTCGCGTGGCCGCACCTCGACGATCGTGTCGGCTCGATCGCTGGCGACCAGCCGGACCGACCCGGCGGCGATCTCCACCGTCGCCGTAATGGGTCGCGGGGTATCGAAAGTGGGCATGCTTTCTCCTTATCTGATGTTGCTCAGCGGACCCAGCCGCTGAAGTGTTTGTCGGAATCGCCACGGCGGCGCGTGCCGGGGCCGAGCTTTGCGGTGACGGCGCGAACAAGCCACGCGTTGACGGACAGCCCCTCCTCCCGGGCCGCCGCGTCGACGCGCGGACGCAGCTGGTCGGGCAGTCGCAACGTCACCCTCCAGGTACCGCCATCGTCCGCGACGTCGCCGATTGCGGCCGCCGGCGGATCGGGCAACTCCGCGACCCCGGCGTCGACGCTGAACTCTGGATCGCGCCCGCGCAGACGCACCTGGACCGAGCCCGGTGCGAGGTCGGAAGTGATCTGCTCGGCCGCCTCCGACAGTGCCTCGAGCAGCGCCAGCCGCAGTGACGACTCCAGGGGTGCGGTGAGCCGGTCGGCCAGTGCTTGCGCGTCCGGTCCGCCCGCGGCCGCCGCGACGGTCAACTCGTGGCGTACCGCATCGACGTACGGCTGCAAATCCATGGTGTCATGGTGACATCAATATGACGTCATCGCAAGTGTCATGTTGACGCTGCCGCCGCTCAACCGCCTCCGAGCTGCTGGTACAACCGGTGCATGTCGAGCTGGCCGCGGTGGGTGACGAGCATGTCGCCCTGGAAACGGTCGATGTGGATTCCGGATACCGACACCACGGCACCGGTCGGCGCTACGCCCTGGAACTCGCCGGTGTGCGTGCCTACGAATCGGCAGCGGGACACACCGTGCGAACCGTCGACGAGAACCTCGTCGATTTCATGGCGGCCGTCGGGAAAGGCGGTGAAGAACTCCTGCAGGCGGCCAAGCCACTCGTTCCGCCCCACCGGCCCGGAGCCGCCGACATCGACGATTACCCGTTGTGACACCACCGCCTCGAGCGTCGACCAATCCTGTCGATCGATCGCGGCGTAAAGGCACTGCACGAGGTCTCGGATCCCATCGCGTTCAAAGCTCACTACCGCTACCGCACCTTTCCGATGATGTCCTCGGCGAACCGCTCGATGGGTTCCCGCAACCCATCGACACCGCCGCCGGGCAGTTCTGCGCCCATCCACGGAACGCACATCACCGCAGTGATCCCGATGTCCTCGGCTCGCTTGTAGAGGTCTGGCGTCGGAGGCTCCAACAGCGCCAGCATGATGTCGAACGGCTCACTGTCCCTTCCGTATTCGCGCCGAAGATCGGTGAGCTTCCGCACGTAGGAGACCGCGTCGTCCCAGGCGTACGCGTAGCCGACCCAGCCATCGCACAGCAGAGCCGCGCGTCGCAGTGCAGCGTCCGACTCGCCGCCGCAGTGGATGGGCACAGGTCCCTCGGGATGGGGTTCGAGCATCATCTCGGGCACCTGGTAATACTCCCCACTCCACGACACCCAGCCGCCACGCCACAGCGCGCGCAGTGCCGGGATCATCTCGTCGAGTCGCTTGCCGCGTGTGGTGAAGTCCTGGCCCATCAGCTCGTACTCCTCGCGCATCCATCCGACGCCGGCCGCGAGCGTCACCCGCCCGTCGGACAGCACGGCTGCGGAGGCGACCAGCTTGGCCACTTCCAGCAGCGGCCGGGCGGGCGCGATGTAGACGGCGTTGGAGAAGCGCAGCCGACTCGTGACCGCGGCCATCGCACCGATCTGCACCCAACAGTCCGGCCATGCCGTCTCGGGTGCCCAGCCGGGCTTGCCGGTGGACGAGTCCGGGTAGGGCGACGAGAGCTCGCGCGGATAGATCATGTGGTCGGAACACACCATCCCGTCATAGCCCGCCTCGTCGAGCATCCGTGCCACAGGCAGAATTTCTGACGTCTTCATGAACGCGGTGCCCGACCAGAACTGCATCCTGTTTCTCTACAGGGAAATTCGGGCAGCATCAATGGCATGCCCGTTCTGTTGTTGGCAGCGGTAGCGCACCGCAGAGCCCTGCGCCGCTACAGCACGATCACTTGATCGTCTGCCCGCCGTCGACGGGTAGCGCCACCCCGGTGAGATAGCGACCCGATGCGCCGCACAGGTACACCATCGTGTCGCTGATGGCCTCCGGCTCCACCGGCGGATTGGCCAACAACGGTTGCTGTGACGGGCTGAACGACGGGTGCTCCGCGGACCACATGGCCATCGCCTCGTTGTAGATCATCGGCGTCGCCACGCCACCAGGATGCACCGTGTTGACGCGAATGTTCTTCTCGGCCAGCGCTATTGCGAAGTGCCGCATCACCCCGATCACGCCGTGCTTAGCGGCGGTATACCCCGCTGCGCCGTGGCTGGCCGTGCCGAAGTCGACGGTGACCGGTTTGAATCCCGCAGCCGAGCTGGTGATCACGATGACCCCGCCATCGCCGTGCGCCAACATGGCGGGCAACGCGGCCACAATCGTGAAATAGACGCCGTTGAGCATCACGTTCACCGCGTCGACGAACGCCCCGATCTGGCTGCCCGGCTTCCCCGCGGCAGGCAGTATCCCCGCATTGGCGAGCACGAAGTCGATCCGCCCGAATTCGGCCACCCCGTTGGCCACGGCGGCCTTCAGCTGTTCGAGATCACGGACGTCGACGCGCTCGGCCACGATCCGACGTCCGGTCTTCTCAACAAGGTTGACCGTCTCGTCGAGATCCTCAGGTGTCGCCATCGGATACGCGACGCTGTCGATCTGGTCGCACAGATCCACCGCGATGATGTTGGCCCCCTCTTCGGCGAACCGCACGGCATGGGCGCGGCCCTGACCCCGCGCGGCGCCGGTGATGAAAGCGACTTTTCCCTCGAACTGGTCGGCCATGACGCCTGACCCTACGGGCGCGCGAGGTTCTCCGGAAAGACGCGTATGCCAGAATGTCGGCAGTTGTCCGCCCACCCTGAGGAGCAGCCGTGGCCACCACCGAGGTCGAGCTACACCCCGGCAGAGACACTGTTGACGTCGAGGATGTGCCGTCCGCCGAATGGGGCTGGTCGAAGGAGAACTACAAGCTGATCCACATCGGCGGCATTCTGGCAGCGGGCTTCCTGCTGGCCATGTTGCACGGCAACCACACGGGCCACGTCGAGGACTTATTCCTCATCGGCTTCGCCGCGTTGATTCTCGTGCTGGTCGGCCGTGACTGGTGGCTGCGCCGCCGCCACTGGATCCGTTAGACGGAGTACAGCGGGCGAAGCGCGTCCGAGCCGAGCCGCAGCAGTGTCTCGGTTCGTGCGACCTGACCTTTCGACTGCGTTGCCGCACCCAGAGCATGGGCCTTGAACGCCCGGGCGGCTGAACTCAGCCGGTGCTCGACGGGTTCGGCGTTCCGACTGAATTCTGCTGGCCAGTCCTGACCCCACACGGTCACCTGGGTCAGACCGCGCTTCAAGATCCCGAGTACGCCCGCGCGGATACGCTCGTCCGCGAGCGCACCTGCGCTGACGGCGAGCGCGCCGCCGTGCGCGGCAATCTTCATCACGTCGGACAGCTCTGCGTCGACGTCCAGCGGTGACGCACCGAGGATCGCGAGAGGCCGCGTGTCCTGCTCGTCGGTGAGCACCACCCTGACGTCCCACCCGGCCCTGGCCTTGTCACACATCCATCCGCCGGCCGATCCGACCAAGTCGGCAATGCTCGCGGCGACCACAGTCAGCTGATAGCGACAGCTCCCGAGGGGCTCAGATTCGTTTAGGGGCAGAGGCACCTACGAAGCGTGACACTTTCCCGAGGATCTGTAAAGGATGATTTTTCGCGACGACATGACGAATTCCGCAAATCTGTAAACTTTCGAGCACGACTCGTCACGCGTAGGCGGAGGTCACCCGGCCGCGGCGACTGGCATGGCGGCGCCCACCGCCGTCAGCTCACCGGTCAGGCCTGAGGCCGCACGTATCTCGACGAACGCGTCGATCATCGCGTCGGTGGCCTCGTGGGGGTCGGCGAGCGTGACGTCGTCGGTCAGTACGGAGATCGCGAGTTGGTCGACGTAGCTCCAGACCGTGATGTTCATGCCGCTTCCCGCGGCCACGGGCCCGACCGAATAGATCTCGGTGACCACGCCTCCCGCGATAACGCCCCGATCGCGGGGCCCGGGGACGTTCGACACCGTCAGATTGAACACGCTCGCCGACTCGACGCGCCTAGCCTGGCGACGGAAGATCCCAGGAGCGACCGACGGCGGAAGGTAGGACATCCACGCGGGCAGCACCGCAGGGCCGAGCAATTGGTGATTCTCCTTGGCGATACCCGTGGACAACGCGGTCAGCCTCACCCGCTCCAGCGGATCGGCGACGTGCACGGGCAGCGACGGAGTGATGTAGGTGAACTCGTTGCCCGCCAAGCGCTCTCGAGAAGGGTTGGTGCTCACCGGTACACCCGCGATCAGTGGCGAGTCAGCCCGGCCGTCGTAGCGCAACAGCAGGTGACGCAGTGCGCCCGCGACCGTCGCCAACACGACGTCGTTCAGTGTCACACCCAGGTGCTTGCCGGTTTCCTTCACATCGGCCAGCGCCAGCGGTGCCGTCGCGAACCGCCGACCCGGCGTGACGACATGATTGACGAAGCACGGTGGCGGCGAGAAATTGCGGGCCAGGTCCGGATGCGTGCCGCGTTCCTTGGACCGCCGACGGACCCGCGAAACCCCTGTCGCGGTCTCGCTCACCAGGCGCGGCAGCTTCCGGATCAAGGCCACGTGATCGCGCCCCGCACCCGCCAGCAGGCGCCCCCGGGTGCGAGGCACGTCATCCAGGGTCCGCGGAACGTCCCCCGGTTGGTGTGGCTCCATGGCCTTAGCCATCTGGTTGGCCGATGCGACACCATCGGCAAGCACATGGTGAACCTTGTGAATGATCGCGACTCGGTTCTCGGCCAGTCCCTGGGCGAGGTACATCTCCCACAGCGGACGGCCACGGTCCAGCGGTGTGCTGGCGATCTCACCGATCAGCGTGTCCAGTTCGCGGCGTCCGCCCGGGGCAGGCACCCGCACCTCGTGGAGGTGGTAGTCGAGGTCGATGTCATCGTTCTCCACCCACATCGGGTGATGAAGCTTCATCGGGCTATCGACGAGTTGGTATCGCAATGGCGCCAGCGCCATCAACCGCGGATAGGCCACCTGCCGGAACAATTCGAAGCTGAAGCCGTCCACCTCCGACACATCCAGCACGCCGATCTTCAATGTGTGCATGTGGATCTCGGGCGTCTCGCTGTACAGCATCAAGGCGTCGACGCCGTTGAGTCTTTTCACGTCCCACCCCGTTCACCAACCACCCGCGTGCCCCCAATTGCACTCCTTGAATGGCCCTGTCACACGACTTCGGCAAAGAACTGACACTTCTCGGAGACTTTGTAAAGTGAGCTCATGAGTCTCGTCACCGGACGTGGCCCGCTCAGCAAGGACCCTGCCGGATGGTTCTCACCGCCAGTGGCCGCGGGCACCGTGTTCGTCGAACCGCACCCGCGACGCGTGCAGGCGCTGCGCGATGGCCGCGCGGTGATCGACACCGAACGGGCGTTGTTGGTCCACCGGCCCGACCGCCCCCTGAGCTACGCGTTTCCGGCCGACGAGATCGCGGACCTTCCCGGTGAACCGGTGGCCGAGGCGCCGGGCTTCGTCGAAGTGCCGTGGAATGCGGTCGAGGTGTGGCTGGAGGAGGGCCGTCGACTCGTGCACTACCCGCCGAATCCGTATCACCGCGTCGACTGCCGGCCGACCGATCGCGGGCTCCGAGTAGCGGTCGGCGGCGAGGTGCTGGTGGACACCACCGACACGATGATCGTGTTCGAAACCGCGCTCGAACCCCGTCTCTACGTCGCTCCCTCGCTCGTGCGCACCGACCTCCTGCAGCGTTCGGAGACCAGCACCTACTGCAACTACAAGGGCTACGCGACCTATTGGTCGGCCGTTGCTGGTGACGACATTGTCGCCGACGTCGCGTGGAGCTACGACGAACCACTACCCGAAACCTTGCCCATCAGAGGGTATTTCAGCTTCGACGCCGAGAAAGCCGAGGTGGTCGCGGAGCTGCCGAAGTCGGCGGGCGCCGCGGACTGCGGTTGCGAAGCGTGACACGCATCACATCTCACGGGCGCGACCTCGCCGCTTACGGTTTCGTCACCGTAGGTTACGGTTGCGTACGTTTTTCCTGTTCAGCGACACTGCAAGGGGTTGCTGAGACGAAGGGAAAGACCCGTGGGCCACTACATCGCCAACGTCCGCGATATCGAGTTCAACCTCTTCGAGGTACTGGGCCTGGGTAGCGTGCTGGACTCCGGGGGGTACGGAGACCTCGATGTCGACACCGTGCGCACGATGCTCGACGAGGTTGCCCGACTGGCCGAGGGCCCGGTTGCAGAATCGTTCGCGGATGCGGACCGTAACCCACCGGTCTTCGATCCCGACGCCCACACCGTCACGGTGCCCGGCGAATTGGCCAAGTCGGTGCAGGCCGTCAAGGATGCCGAATGGTGGCGTATCGGGATTGCCGAGGAAATCGGAGGGGTCGCCGCCCCCGCGCCGCTGGTGTGGGGCATCAACGAAATGCTGGCATGCGCCAACCCTTCGGCGGGCTTCTGGTGGGCACCAGGCCCGGCGATGGCCAATGCGCTCTTCGTCGAGGGCAACGAACAGCAGAAGCGTTGGGCGGCAATCGGTGTGGAACGCGGCTGGGCGGCGACCATGGTGCTGACCGAACCCGACGCGGGCTCCGATGTCGGTGTGGGCCGCGCAAAGGCCCTCGCGCAGCCCGACGGAACCTGGCACATCGAAGGCGTGAAGCGGTTCATCTCGGGCGGCGACATCGGTGACACCGCGGAGAACATCTTCCATCTCGTGCTGGCCCGCCCGGAGGGCGCGGGACCGGGGACCAAGGGACTGAGCCTGTTCTATGTCCCGAAGTACCTGTTCGACCTCGATACGTTCGAACTCGGTCCCCGCAACGGCGTTTTCGCGACGGGTCTGGAACACAAGATGGGGCTGAAGTCCTCCCCGACGTGTGAGTTGACGTTCGGTGCCCATGGCGTCCCGGCGGTCGGATATCTGGTCGGCGATGTGCACAACGGCATCGCGCAGATGTTCACCGTCATCGAGAACGCGCGCATGACCATCGGTGTCAAGGCGGCGGGGACGCTGTCGACGGGCTATCTCAACGCACTGGCGTATGCCAAGGCGCGCGTGCAGGGCGCCGACATGACCCAGATGACCGATAAGACCGCACCGCGAGTCACGATCATCCATCACCCGGACGTGCGACGAAGCCTGATGACGCAGAAGGCGTACGCCGAAGGGCTGCGCGCGCTCTACATGTACGCCGCGGCACACCAGAACGACGATGTGGCGCAACTTGTTTCGGGTGCGGACCCGCAACTGGCTCACCGCGTCGATGACCTGCTGTTGCCCTTGGTCAAGGGCGTCAGCTCTGAACGGGCCTACGAGTTCCTCACCGAATCGCTGCAGACGCTGGGCGGTTCCGGGTTCCTGCAGGACTATCCGATCGAGCAGTACATCCGCGACGCCAAGATCGACTCGCTGTATGAGGGCACCACTGCGATCCAGGCGATGGATTTCATCTTCCGCAAGATCTTCCGCGACAACGGCGAGGCGTTGGCGCACGTCGCGACTCAGATCGCCAAGACGATCGAGGGTTGTGACGCGGCGTTGAAGCCGCAATCGGATTCATTGCGGGTCGCACTCGAGGACGTCCAGGCGATGACGGCCACGCTGACCGGATATCTCATGTCCGCGTCCGAGCAGCCGTCGGCGATCTACAAGATCGGGCTCACGTCGGTGCGCTTCCTACTGGCGGTCGGCGACCTGATCATCGGCTGGCGCCTGCTGGTGGAGGCGGAGGTCGCGCATGCGGCGCTGACGGCTGGACCCCCACAGCGGGACGAGGCGTTCTATCAGGGCAAGATCGCCACCGCGGCTTTCTTCGCCTCGCACATGCTGCCGACCATCACGACCACGCGCGGCATCGTCGAAGCCATCGACGTCGACATCATGGAGTTGCCCGAGGCCGCGTTCTAGCGTCCCCTCGACGTCGAAACTGAGCTTGTGCAGGGGAACTACGCGGAAACTCCTGCGCAACTTCAGTTTCGGCGATCTCGGGTAGCGGCCGGAGTGCCGAGCGTGCGCATGTGCTCGAGATTTTCGAAATTCGCGCATAGCTTCATGTTCGACGCGCCTCGGGCCGCAACCTGCAAGAGATCTGCGCCGTCCTGCCCACCTTCAGTCCCGACAAGATGATGCGGTAGCGCTCAGCTCACAGACTTGATCACCGAGCTTCCGAAATGGTCGATTGTCTCCACCACGTGCACCAGACTGTCGCCCGGCAAGCCGACCTGTACCCACGTGACACCCACGGCGGCAAGCTTTTCCAAACCGGCCAGGTAGGCGTCGGCATTGAAATCATCGCTTCCCGGGCTGCCGCCGTCGGCGTTGGTGTACGTGATGTCGATTCCCGGTGAAGTCCCGGCCGGCGGCGTCGAATCTGCGACGCAAATCGTCGATCCCCTCCACCAGGACATCCGAATCCATGACCGCGGTGCGTGCGGTCTGAGCCAGCATCGCCGGCGCTGCGAACGGGCACCAGCCATCGCCATAGTTCACAACGCGCTTGCGCGCGGCCGCAGTGTTGCCACCGATCCAGATCGGCGGATGAGGCGTGCTCACCGGCCTCGGATGGGCGGTGATCCCCTTGGCGCTGAAATGCCGTCCTTCATAAGAGAAGTCGTCGGTGGTCCAGATTCCCCGGATCACCTCCAGGGCTTCCTCGAACAACGCGGCGCGTTCGTCGAAGTTCACCCCCAATGCGTAGAACTCACCCTTGAGGTAGCCCACGCCGACCCCGAGCGTGAACCGCCCGTCCGAGAGCAAATCGAGCGTCGCGCCCGCCTTGGCGACCACGAACGGATTGCGGTACGGCAGCACGACGATGTTCGGGATCAGCCGCAGCGTCGTGGTCCGCGCCGCGGCGTAGCCCATGGCCACGAACGGATCCACCGCGTCGTGGCCGCCGGACTCCAACCATCGCTGTGATGGCGCCGGATGATCGGTGAATCCGAAGCCGTGAAATCCGGCCGCTTCGGCAGCCGCCGCGACAGTGGCGATGCCCGAACCGGTCACCAGCTCCGGGTTGTACGGATGGCTGTGCATCGGGTGGGTGAACGTGAACCGCATGTATGTGCCGCCTTAGAACATTCTTCTCGATTTCTGAGAATGTCGTTACCATGCGAATCACGGAAAGTACAGGGTTCGTGTCGCAGAAGGGTCACCGGGGATGAGCGAGATGACGGTGGCCTCCGTCCGGCACGGCCCGTTCGGCGGCAGTCTGGACCGCGATCGAATCGCCGCCTATGCGCACGCCACCGGCGACCAGACGCCCGCGGTTCTGAGCGGACTCGCTGTGCCCGCGGTGTTTCCCGTGATCCTGGTGTTCACCCCGAACGAAGCCGCGCGAGCGGACCTGCCCGAGGCGGCGTACCAGGGTGCCCGAGGAGGTGTTCACGGTGAGCATGACGTCGTGCTTCACCGACCGCTGATTCCCGGTGAACAGCTGCAGACCTGGTCACAAATTTCAACGGTGCGGACGACCACGGCGGGCACCAAGGTAGTGATGCAGTTCGAACAGATGGACCGGGACGGCCGTGTCGTCGTCGAACAGTGGTGGACGATGATACTGCTCGGCTTACGGGGGATGGCGGATGTCGGCATCACACCGGCCGAGCACAGGTTTCCGGACGAGGCGCGGGCTCATCCACTTGGCACCGTAAGGCAGCACATCGATGCGGATATCACACGTCGCTATGCCGAGCTGTCCGGAGACTGGGCAGCCCACCATTTCGACATCGACGTGGCCCGCGCGGCCGGTTTCGATTTCGTGTTCACCCACGGGCTGTGCACGATGGCGATCTGCACCCACCGCGTGCTCGGCATTTTGGGCGTCGACGACCCGGGCCGGGTTCGGCGGGTCGCCGTAAGGTTCGCAGCGCCCACGCCGCTGGACTGCGATCTGACGGTGAATGCCTTTGGTATCTCCGAGCATTCGTTCGCCTTCGAGGCCACCGCCGACCCAGCCGGCGATCCACGCCCGCCCAACGGCATGACGACCATCACCCACGGAAGATTGGAATTGAGGGCATGAACAAGCCGGAGATCGGCGTCTATCTGCCTCAGATGGGCTTCACCTACGAGCAGATCCTGCATCGCACGCTGCGTTGTGAGCAGCTCGGCATCGATTCGATCTGGCTGTACGACCACCTCTACGCGCCCGGCATGCCGGACTACCCGTCGATGGAGGCTTGGACGCTGGCCACCGCACTGCTCAGCCGCACCGAACATATCCGGGTCGGACATATGGTGCTGTGCAACCAGTTCCGTCATCCCGCGGTATTGGCCAAGATGGCGACGACGCTGGACCAGATCTCGGCGGGCAGGCTTGCGCTCGGCATCGGTAGCGGTTCGATCGAGGATGAACACTCCCGCCTCGGGTTGGCGTGGGGGTCATTCGCCGAGCGGTCCGAACGCCTCGGCGAAACGCTGCAGATCCTGCATCAGGCGTTCGCCAACGAGGCGATCGATTTCACCGGAGAGCATTTCATCGTCAAAGACATGCCGATCAAACCCGGTCCGGTACAGCAGCCAAGGCCACCGATCGTTGTGGGTGGCGTCGGTGAGAAGTACACCCTGCCGTTGGTCGCACGCTACGCCGACGTCTGGAACGTCCCGACCTACGCCTTGGGTGAACTCGAGCACAAGGTCTCGGTATTGCGGTCGATTTGCGACGAGATAGGCCGCGACCCGTCGACGATCGTGATGTCGATCGAGGCGGTGATGGCGTTGGCGGCGGACGACGCATCACTGCCCGCCGTGCGGCAGCTCGCCGAGAAGCGTTTCGGTATACCGGCGTTCGGACTCAAAGAAGGTGGCCTGGTCGGTACGCCGTCCGCGATCGTCGGCCGCCTACGCGAGCTGCAGGAACTGGGGTTCGGCCAGATCGTGTTGTTCACCCACGACCGCGGATCCGACGAGACCCTCGACTTGCTCGCCTCCGAGGTGATCGCCCGACTCTAGGTCGCCTTGGCCGTCGGAGGCGCGTAGGCGGGCCGGCCAAGCCCAAGGGCGTGCTGGGCGATCATGTTGCGGAACACCTCGAGGGTGCCGCCGTAGATGCCGGTGGGTCCAGCCAACCGGAAGATGTATTCGGCTCCCCCGTCGGCCTGGGCGCCATGCGCATCGACAGGAAGGGTCGAGACCGCGCCCTGGATGTCCATCAGGTCCAGTGACACGTCGCGCATGGTCTGCGCGTTGGCAACCCGGCCGAACATGTCCGGAGTGCTCATCGCCGCTTCCATCCGGGCGATGCCGCGACCCAGTCGGTATTTCACCGCATCGTCGTCGGAGTCCAGTGCCGCAACCTCGTCGATGGCCTCGGCGAGAAGTACGAGATGCTCGGCCATGGCAGCCACTTTCTGCAGACCGTCGGCTCCGCGTTCGACGGTGCCGTGCTCGTCATTGAGCGCGTCACGCAGCACTGCCCAGCCGCCGTTGACCTCACCCACCCGGTACCTGTCGTCGACCCGCACGTCGCTGTAGTACGTGATGTTGGTCCGATCGCCGTCCACGGTGCGCAGCGGTTGGATCTCAACACCTTCAGAGTCCAGCGGCACCAGGAACATGGTCAGGCTCTGATGTTTCGGCGCGGACGGATCGGTGTTGGTGATCAGGAACACGTAGGAGGCGTTCTGTGCATTGGACGTGAACATCTTGGAACCGTTGATGATCCAGCCGTCACCGTCGCGCACCGCACGCGTCTTGCACGTCGCAACGTCGGATCCGCCTTCCGGCTCGGTGTAGCCCAGGCACAACCGGATTCGCCCCGACAGCGCCCGCTCCATCACCTCGTCTTTGAGCTCGGGTGAGCCGAACTGCCGCACCGCCCTGGCGACCATCGCCGTCGTACCCCAGTGGAACCACGGTGTATGGGCACGGCCGATCTCGAGATTCCAGAGTCGGCGTCGAAGACGGCTGAAGCCGCCGTCGACCTCGTCGTTGAAGTCGGCGGCCAGGTAGCCGGCCTCACCGAGCGCAAGGTGAACGCCTTCGTCGAAGTTCTCGCCGGTCTCGCGGTCTCGCCGAATAACCTCATCGGTCACCAGGGTCTTCAGCAGCGCCCGGAGCTCGTCGGAGAACGCCTGGTCATCGGCGGACAGTTCGACGCGAGAGAAGTCCACCCACCGAACCGTGACACTTTCCGATCGATCTGTAAAGTCAGTCTGTGTGGTCAGCGAGCCGTCAACCGAAGGGCATGACCGTGGGCATCGTGACGACCAGCTCGGAAACGGCATTCAGCCAGCCGCCCGAGGTGATCTACGACTTCGTGACCAATCCCGCCAACTGGACCAAGACTTATCCGGGCAGCGCGCACATCGGCGATCTGCCCGAGCAGCTTCCCCTGAAGGTCGGCGACACCTGGACTGAGTCCGGACCGGACGGCGACCGCATATTCACATGGCATCTCGCGATCGCCATGCGCCCGACGATGTGGGTTTTCAACTCGGTCGGCCGGCTCGGCCATGATCGCGGCGGAAACGGCGGGATGGAGGGCCGGATCACGGTCCACTATCACTTCAGCCAGCCCGGTGAGGGCATCACATTGTTCGCCAGGACGATGACGATCGAGGCATACAAGCACGCTGCCCTACCGGACGCGTTCTTCCGAACGGTCAATCCCGCGCATATCGACGCGTACCACGCCGCCGTGGCGAGAGAACTAGCCGTCTGAGGCGTGCGGCGTCCGTCCGGTGTTGTGTCTGCCCGCCTCTGAGCGACAGCGCCGCGACACAACTAATGAGCGGCAACGCTTGTCGCTGAATCGTCGCTCAGAGGCGGGCACAACGGTTGTCGCCTCGGCGGTCCGCGGCGATCACCCGTGTAGTGCCCTTCGAAGCGCGGCACCCTGCAGCTCGAACAGCTGCTGGCTCGTCTCCCAGTCCGGGAGCAGCGAGTCGAACCCGTGGCAGGTGCCCGGGAAAACATGCAGTTCGGTGGCGACTCCCGCCCACATGAGTCTCAGCGCATAGTCGATCGCTTCGTCGCGCAGCGGGTCGAGCTCGGAACAGGTGATCAACGCGCTTGCGACACCGGATAATTCGCGAACACGACCAGGCGCAGAGTCGACCGAGACGGATCCGTCACCGACGTAGTGCCGCCACATCTGTTCGACCGCGGGGCCGTCGATCCCCGGTGTGGCGATGAACTCGTCCTTGGACGGCGTGGGCCGGTCGTCGAGCACGGGTTGATGCAACAACTGGAACACGACGGACGGCGCGGCTCCATCGGCGGCGCACTGCGCAAGGCGCGCGGCCAGTGCCGCGCCGGCGCTGCTGCCGGCGACCGCGAGCCGGCCGACGTCCACACCAAGCTCCGACGCGTTCTCGGCCACCCAGTTGAGCACCGTCGACGCGTCGTCCAGCCCTGCCGGGTGCGGGTCTTCCGGGGCCAGCCGATAGTCGACGGAGACGACCGTGCAGCTGCCCTGCCTGGCGAACTGGACACACTGCCGGTGATCCGTGTCGAGGTTGCCCAGCACGAAAGCCCCTGAGTGACAGTAGATCACCGCCGGTGACGGGGCCGCTGCACCTCGGTAGATCCGCACCGGCACCGAGTCCACGTCGCGATGTTCGATCTCCACCCCGACGGTGTTGACTTCTCTCGCCGTTTCGGCGCGCCGCTGGTTCAGCGAGTCGCGAACGACACCAAGTAATCTCGGCGACAGGTCGGTTCGGGCTGCCGCAAGGTGGCGCAATGCGGGATCGAGCCGCGGCGCGAATTCGGCGTCGTCCATGGTGCTAACTGGTCGCCGTTGTGTGTGATCCCACCTCGACGATGGGTAGCCGCGCCGGAGGTTCGAAGGTGTACTCGGCCGGCCGGAAGCGACGCGTCATCTCCCAGAACGCCCGTGCGCTGCGCGGCCATTGGGTGACGACTCGACCGTTCGGTGCGCGGAAGTAGTTGCTGCACCGGGTAAGCCACACGGTGCCCTGCATCCACTCGTCGATTCTGGCGATGAAATCCGTCATCGTCTCGCTACGCACCGCCACGTACGACTTGCGCTTACGTCGCATGTACTTCAGCGCGCGCACGATGTAGTGGGCCTGCGCCTCGAGCATGAAGATGACGCTGTTGGACCCGACGTTGGTGTTCGGGCCGTAGAGCATGAAGAAGTTGGGGAATCCCGGGACCGCCATGCCCAGATACGCATACGCCCCGTCGCTCCATGTCTCGCGCAGCGTGATGGCGTCTTCGCCGACGACGTCGATCTGACCCAGGTAGTCCGCCGCTGCGTAGCCCGTCGCGCACAACACCACGTCGACGTCGAGTTGGCGACCGTCGGCGGTCACCAACGAGCGGGTGCGCAGCGCTCGGGCCGGACTCGACACGACCTCGACGTGCGGTGCGGACAGTGTCTGCAGATAATCCGTCGCGAAGACGAGCCGCTTACAGCCGAACGGGTGCTCCGGAGTCAGCTTGCGGCGCAACTCCTCATCGGGCACGGCGGCATCGAGGGTGCGTACCGCGATGTCCCTGAACTCCTGCGTCTTATCGCTGCCGTTCTCGATCACGCCGATGTTGGACTCGCTGCGCAACCACAGCCGCGTCCGATAGATCTTCTTGGCGAACGGAACGTGGGAGAACAGCCACTTTTCGCGATCGGTGTAGGCGCGGTCGGGTTTCGGCAGAATCCATGTCGGCGACCGCTGCACCGAGTAGACCTTTTTGGCCACCTTGGCGACCTCGGGGATCAGCTGCGCCGCTGTCGATCCGGTCCCAAGGACGGCGACGCGCGCATCCGAGAGGTCGACGGAGTGGTCCCAACGCGCGGTATGCATCAGCGTCCCGGTAAATCGCTCCTCCTCGGTGAGATCGGGAAGCACCGGCTGGGTGAACAGGCCGACAGCCGAAACCACCACATCGAACGTGTAGGACTGTCCGCTCGTGGTGGTCAGCAGCCACGTCTTGGTCTCGGCGTCCCACCGGGCCGACGCGATCTCGGTCCGCAACTTCAGATGCCGGGCGAGTTGATATCGGTCCGCACAGCGCTCGAAATACGCAAGGATCTCCGACTGTCCGGACCAGAGGCGCGACCAGTGGGAGTTGAGGTCGAACGAATAGGAGTAAAGGTGAGACTTCACATCGCAGGCCAGACCCGGATATGTGTTGATCCGCCAGGTGCCGCCGACGCCGTCCTCACGGTCGAAGATCGTGAAGTCGCGAAAACCATTCTTTCTCAGCAAGATTCCCAGCGCCAGCCCTCCAGGGCCGGCGCCGATGATACCCACCGATAGAGACTTGGCCATCTGCGTCATCCGATCTGCAAAGTCTGGCCGCCGTCGATGACGAGTTCGGAACCGGTGATGAACGACGCCTCCCCGGACACCAGGAATGCGACGGCGTCGGCGATCTCCCGTGGCTGTCCCAAGCGTCCCTTCTCGGAGAGGCGCGTCTGCGTCGCGCTATCGAGCATGGGCGTCGCGACGGGGCCGGGGAACACCGCATTGACACGGATACCGTGCACACCGAGCTCAGCGGCTGCGATCTGGGTGAGCCCTCGCAATGCCCACTTGGACGAGCCGTATGCGGCGTGGTTGGGAAACGCCCGGATCGCACCGGTGCTACAGGTATTCACGATCGACGCATCGTCGGCTCGCCGGAGGTGTTCGAGCGCAGCCTGGATTCCCAGGAATGGTCCCAGGCAGTTGAATCGCCAACTCGACTCGAACCCCGCCGGCGTCTCATCGGCGAAAGAGGCACGATGCAGCACCCCGGCGTTGTTGATCAGCGTAGACAACGTCCCGAACCGGTCGACTACGGTCGCCACTGCCTTCGCCCACTGCTCGGCCGACGTCACATCCAGTTCGACGTCGGTGACACCGTCCCCGAGAGCGGCGACGCCGACTTTGAGTTCATCGAGCCGCACATCGCACGCGGCCACCCGAAAGCCGTCCGCATGCAACCGCTTGACGATCGCCGCCCCCTGGCCGCGGGCCGCACCGGTAACCAGGGCAACACGGGCCGTCGACGTCACTGCGCCTCCTCGAGGTGCGCCGCAGCGCCGCGACGCAGCGCCTGCGATTCCGACGTGAGGGTGATCATTCGGAAGCCCAACTCGGCCATCATCTTTCCGTGGCTTCCCGCCCCCGCATGGATTCCGGCGACCAGCCCCGCCGCGGACACACCTGCCTGAATTCGCTCCATGGCGTCACGTACCGACGGCTCGGTCCACGCCTGCGCCGGAGCATGCCCCAGTGAGATCGCCAGATCCGCCGGGCCGACGTACACACCGGACAGCCCTTCAACGGCACAGATCTCGTCGAGTGCCGACATTCCCCGCGCCGTCTCGATCATCGCGAACACACTGGTCCGTTCTTCGTGCGCGGCGGGATCGTGACCGAGGCTCGCACGCAGCGGCCCGAAGCTGCGCACACCCGCGGGTGCGTACCGGGTTGCGGCCACTGCGGCGGCGGCCGTCTCCGCCGATTCCACCATTGCGATGATCACCGCGTCGGCACCGGCGTCGAGAACGCGACCGATCGGCGCGGGATCTGCCGACGGCAGCCGCACCGCGGTCGCAATCGGCACGTGCTCCAGCCGCCGCAACAGCAGCGCGACGTCGGCGTCGTCGAGATAGCCGTGCTGAACGTCGAATCCGACGTAGTCGTAGCCCGCCCGGGCGAACTCCTCGGGGCCAATTATGGTCGGCCCCACCACCCATCCACCCCAGACGTGCGGTTTCGCGGCCAGGGCCTCCTGCAGGCTGCTGATCATGCGGTGATCGCGATCTTCACGCGTTCCGGGACGGGCCTGCAGGCCAGGTCGAACGCCGACTGCACGTCGTCCACATCGAAGGTGTGGGTGACGTACGCGGCGAGCAGCTCCGGGTGGTCTTTGGCGAACTCGTTGGCAGCAGCGAGGACTCGACGTCGATCGAGCGTCACGCCGGCCTTGAGAGTCAGATTCTTGCGCAGCATGGCGCGCATGCTGATCGGATAGCTGTCGTCGTCGGGCACGCCGAAGTAGAGCACTGTTCCACCGGGCGCCGCGGCGTCTATGGCATGACCAAGTGTCGCGACCTGGTGGCCGACGGCCTCGATCACGATGTCGGGCCGGTCGCTGAGCTCCAAGTGACTCACCCACCGGTCACTGGTGGCGCGGACGATGCTGTCAACGCCGAACTCCTTGCCGACGACATCCCGGTCGACGGGGTCGACACCGGTCACGTGTCGGGCGCCCAGAACCTTTGCCGCATAAGAGAACAGCAATCCGATCGAGCCCTGCCCGATCACGGCGACATGATGACCCGCCAGGCCGTCCAGCTGCTCCATGGCGTACAGCACGCACGCCAGCGGCTGCAGCGCCACGGCGTGCTGCGCGCTCAACGCCGGATCGTAGGGCGCGAGGCCGTCGCCGTCGGCCACCACGAGCCCCATCAAACCGTCGAAGCCCGAGGCCCAGCCGACGACGCGGTCACCCACCCGGTGGTCGCCATGACGGCTCGCCAGCACCTCGCCGACCACCTCGTGGACCGGAAAGCCCACCATCTCGGCCGCATTCAGCCCCGTGTCTCCCGCGATCTTGCCGCGCACGCCCCGGAAGGGAGGCAGGTCGCTGCCACAGATCCCTGCGGCCATGAATCGCAGCAGGACCTCGCGGTCGTCGAGATCGTCGGCTGTCTTGTCTGGAATATCCACTCGCTCAAAGGTGTACGGCGCGACAAGTCGGTATGCCCACACGTCACACCTCCACGGGCAGGTTGTTCCAGCCCCACTGGAAACTGGACGGCGGGCGGGCAGCGCGCTCACTGATGATCCGCCAGTCCGGCACCCGTTTGAGCCATTCCGTCACCATAATCGCGATCTCGAGGCGGGCCAGGTGCACACCGAGGCAGAAATGCTGGCCACGGCCGAACGCGAGCAGGCGCTCGATGCGACGGTCCCAGACGAACTCGTCGGGATCGGGGTACTCGCGCTCGTCGCGATTGGCCGATGCCAGCAGCGTGATGACCCGTTGGCCCGGATTGATCGTCGTGCCGTGGATGGTGAACGGCTTGCGCAGCGTGCGCGCAAACCATTGTGCGGGTGCGCAGTAACGGATCATCTCCTCACGCGCGAGGGGAACGTTGGCCTGTAGATCGCCACGCACCGCCGTCATCTGCTCGGGGCGCCGGCCCAACTCCCAGAGTCCGTGGGCGACGATCTTCGGCACGGTTTCCGTGCCACCGATGAACACACCGAGCATCTGCACGGCTGCCTCGATGTCGGAAAGGGCCGAACCGTCGGGCAGGCGGTAGCCGATGAGGTTGTCGGCGATCGGAAGCTCACCACCCTCTCCGGCGCGTCTGCGCTCGATGACCGGCACCAGGTACTCCAGATAGCCGGGTCGCGCGTTTGCCACTTCTACCCCGCTGCCAGGCTGCGCCAGACTACCCGCGTTGACGGTCGCCAAAACGTCGGATGCCAGATCAACTGGCAGCCCGACCAATTCGCAGACCACCGAGGCGGCGACGATGCCGCCGTAGTCCTGGGTCAGGTCGAACGTGCCGCGCGGCAGCAGTTCGTCGAGTCGCTCGTTGGCCATGGTGCGGATCCGGTCGGCCAGTGTCGCCACGGATTTCGGCCGGAACTGGCCCGACGTGCAGCGCCGGACCGAGTCGTAAATCGGGGCATCGAAGTTCGCGTGGAACGGCAGCGGGTGCAGCGGCGGGTCGGCCACCGGGCCGTCGTTGTGGTTCGCCAGAACCGTTGCGGCGGGCAGGGTTCCCTCCGAGGCGACGAAAGTTCCGTCGTTGATGCCCAGCACCTGCCAGATGTCGTCGAAGCGCGACAACGCATAGGTGTCCCACTTGTCGATGTAGTACACCGGATGTTCGTCGCGCAGCACCCGGTAGTACGACGGCGGATCAGCCATCACCGCGGGGTCGAACGGATCGTAGGAGAAGTTGGACATCGTCTGCGTCGCTTGCGAACTCATTGCAGCGGGGACGGGGGTAGCGCCTGCAGTATCGAGTCCTCCCACCCGTCGCGCAGCGCGGGCGCCACGCTCATCCAGGTGACGATCTCGGCGGGCGGGCTGTCCTTCCACGACGGATAGTGGTTTTCGAAGCAGTCCCAGTCACCGTCCAACGCCCAATAGTGGATCACCTCGTTGAAGCGGAAGGTGGTTATGAACGATCCGAGCCAACGCTTTCCAGTGCGCTCGGACCACGGAACATAGAGGCGTTCGAGCTCCCGGATGTAGTCGTCCTGACGGCCCGGCTTGGTCTGCATGATCTCCTGAATCACCAGGCCCGCGCCGAACTCGGCCTCCTTCAACTGGGCCAGCGTCCTGTTGAACTTTCCGGCGTACATGATCCGGCCCTCACCGGACGCCCGGATCTGCGCAAGGAAAGTCGACCACGTCGCCGCCGCATCGGCGTGGCTGCCGCCGCTCGTCTGCGCTTTTCCGATGCGTGCATAGTCCGAGAAGGCGTCGATCTCCCAGATGATCGTCACCTGCGGCCACCGCCCGTTGTACGGCGTGGTCTCCCACATGGCGAACAGACGCGCACCGAGGTCTTCCATCATCGGGTGGTAGACGTCGCCGAAGACACTTGTGAACCGATCGCTTCGGCCTTCACCCAGCGCAATCGTCTCGTGAAGATAGAGAAGCGTGTGGCCGTAGAACTTCTTCACAACCAGCACCTAGTTGACAGTCGCACCCTGCGAGCGTGACACTTATGGCGTGATTTGTAAAGGTGCCGATACGCTGACGACACTCACAGAAGGATTCTGCTTCGGCGAGGGTCCACGGTGGTTCGAGGGACTGCTGTGGTTCTCCGACATGCTGGGCGAGGCCGTGCACACGGTCAACCTGCGCGGCGAGGAGACCACACTGCCGCTGCCCGGCCACCACCCGTCCGGGCTCGGGTTTCGACCCGACGGAACGCTGCTGATCGTGTCCGGCGAGCAGCGCCGGCTGCTGCGCTACGACGGGTACACCGTCGAACCGGTCGCCGATCTGTCCCACCTCGTGCCTGCTGTCCTCGGCGACATGGTCATCGACGAATCCGGGCGCGCATACGTCGGATCCCAGGCCCGCGAGAGCGGCGTCATCGTGCGGGTCGACCCAGACGACACGGTCGCCATCGTCGCCGAGAACCTCGACTTCCCCAACGGAATGGTGATCACGCCGGATCACACCCTGATAGTGGCGGAGTCGACGGGGAGGCGACTGACCGCGTTCAGCATCGGGGCCGACGGATCGCTTGGCGATCGACGGACATTCGCCGACGGGCTCGAAGGACCGCCCGACGGCATCTGCCTCGACGCCGACGGCGGGGTATGGGTGGCGATGACCCTGGCGCGCGCATTCGCGCGGATCGTGGTGGGCGGCACCGTCACCGACCGGATCGACATGGGCGAGCGCACCGCGATCGCCTGCACGCTGGGCGGGCCGGAGCGACGCACCCTATTCCTGCTGTCCAGTACGGACGCCTATCCGCAGCGGCTGATCGGAACGAAGCAGTCACGTCTCGACGTGATGACTGTCGACGTCCCGGGAGCCGGGCTGCCGTGAGCGATTCCTACTACGAACTGCTCGATGGTGACGACCCGCGTGGCGAGAAGTTCGCGGCGACCGATTTGGTACGCAGCACGTGGTCGGCCGAGATACAACACGGTGCGCCGCCCTCGGCGCTGCTGGTGCGCTCCCTCGAGAACTGCGAAGCCCGCGACGACACCCGGCTGAGCCGCGTGATGATCGACCTGCTGGGTGCGGTTCCCGTTGAGGGAGACCTGTGGGTGCGATCTCGAATCGAGCGCTCCGGCAAGCAGATCGAGTTGGTCAGCGCCGAGATGCTGGCGCCACGGCGTGACGGTGAGCCACGGGCGGTGGCACGGGCCAGCGGATGGCGGTTGAAGACGATGGACACCGCCGAGGTGGTTCACACGTCGGCGCCGCCGCTGCGGCCCCTTGCCGAAGCGCGCAGCCGCGACATGAAGAAAGACTGGGACCGCAACTACGTGCACAGCCTCGATTGGCGATGGTTGACCCAGCCGATGAGCGACGGGCCCGGCGAGTCGTGGATCCGCCCGGAAGTCGACCTCGTCAAGGGCGAGAACATGTCCGCTCTCGAGCGACTGTTCGCCGTCGCCGACGACGCCAACGGCATCGGCACCAAGCTCGACATCAGGAGGTGGACGTTCATGAACACCGACCTGGTCGTGCACATTCACCGGATTCCAGACGGTGAGTGGATCGGAATCCGCGCCGAAACCAACTACGGCCCCGACGGCATCGGCACGACGATCGGCACGCTTTTCGACGAGTCCGGCGCGGTCGGCGCGATTCAGGAGTCGGTGTTGGTCCGGCCGATGCCCGGCCGCTGAACCGTCAGTTGACGCACTCGCCGGTCGGAACCGGCTCCGTCGCACCCGGATTGACGGCGTGCGGGTAGACCTGCTTTGTCGTGAGTACGAAGCCGGTTTCCGGATCGTCGACCGCCACGCCGAAATTCATGCCGAGCACCCGACCGTCCCGGTCGATCAGCGGTCCGCCGGAATCTCCCTGCCCCACTTCGCCTCTGATCGTGTAAACCTCACGTCTCACGGTCGTCGTCCGGTAGATGTCCGGACCGTTGAGTTCAAGGATCTCGCGGATCCTCGCCGGATGGGCGACGAACGGTCCCCCACCCGGATATCCCAACACCACGGCGTCCGTGCCCGTCAAGACGATGTCGTGGGCGAAGTCAAGTGGCGGCGCCTGCAGGTCAGGCACATCCAGCATGGAGATGTCTGCGTTGGGATCGAAGGACACCACGCGGGCATCGTGTTCCTGACCGTCGACCGAGACGGCGACAGCGTCCGCACCAGCCACCACGTGTGCGTTGGTCATCACGCGGTTCGGCGCGACGACGAAGCCGCTGCCCTCGAGGATCTTCAGGCATGAGTCTGCTATGCCTCTGACCTTGACGACGCTGTGCGCTGCGTTCGCGACGACGGCGCCGCTCGCCAGCGACTCATCCGGTCGTTCGACACTGACCACCGGCGGGCCGGATTCTGCGGCCCGGCTGATCCTGTCGAAGGTCTCCGTGACATGGCCGCACCCGGTCACGCCCATCGTCAGGATGGTGACGATGAGCGCGGCCGCAAGGCGAATCGGCTTCATGACGAAACGATAGACGTACGCGCCGGTCGATCCTCAGTCGGTCAAGCGCAGAGCCGAAACGGGACATTGGGTCACGGCCTGCTGCATGCGATCGCGGTCGGATTCGGGCCGTTCATTGTCGTGGATCTCGACGATGCCGTCATCCTGTACCTCGAAGACGTCTTCGGCGATCGATTCGCAGATGCCGTGGCCCGTGCACTTGTCCAGATCGACTTCCACCCGCATTCTCAACTCCTATCGTACGAAGGCAGGCAGGCGCTTGACGCCGTGGACGAAGTTGCTGTAGAGCAGGTCGGGCTCGCCGAACTCTATGGTGGTCAATCGAGTCAGCAACTCCCGGAACAGGTTTCGCAACTCGGCCTTGGCCAGCTGGCTGCCAAGGCAGAAGTGTGGGCCGCCCCCGCCGAAGCCGAGGTGCGGATTGGGTGACCGCGACAGATCGAACACACCGGGATCGGCGAAGGCCGCCTCGTCCCTGTTGGCCGAGCAGTAGAACAGACCCACTTTGTCGCCCGCCTGCACAGGCGCTCCGTTGATCTCAGTGTCTTCGGTCGCGAAGCGGGCGAACTGCAGCACCGGTGAAGACCACCGCACGAATTCCTCGACGGCCGAGGAGATTCGGTTCTCGAAATCCTCCATCAACCATTCCCGCTGGGCGGGGTTCTCGGCCAGGGCCAGCATCGCGTGCGTCGTGGACTGTTTGGTGGTGTCGTTGCCGGCGGACGCCAACAGAATCAGAAAGGCGCCGATCTCCTCGTCGGTCAGCCGGTGCCCGTCGACTTCCGCGTTGACGATTCCCGTCATCAGGTCGTCACCCGGATTCTTGCGCCGGAACTTCGCCAGCTCGATCCCCGTGTTCGACAGCAGCGTGATCTGCGCGATCGGGTCCTCGGCGCGCTCCTCGGGCGTGGCGTACTCATCGTCGCTCATGCCGAAGAGCTTCTCGGCGGCGTACGCCACCGCCGGCTGGTCGGCAGTCGGCACACCGAGCATGTCCATGATCGTCAGCATCGGCAACCGCGCCGAACACGCGGCCACGAACTCGACGTCCCCCGCCCCGACGAGATCGTCCACTATCGCGATCGCGTTCCGGTGGATCTGCTCCTCGATCTGGCGGACGTTGCGTGGCGTGAACGCCGAGCTGATCAGCCGCCGGTACACGGTGTGCTGCGGTGGATCCATGCTCAGGAAAAACGACGCGAACCGCTGGATCTCCGCAGGCATGGGGTTCAGCGCCACCCCTTGGGCCGAGGTGAACAGATCCGGATGCTGGCTGACGAACGCGATATCGGCGCGTCGCGTCAGCGCCCAGAATCCCGGCTCCTCCATTGGAAACAGCGAGTCGAACGGGCGGTGCCAGGTCAGGCCGTCACCTGCGCGTAGCTCGGCGAATATCTCATCGCGGCCGTTGAAGGGCCGACTCCAGAAGTCGCGCGACGTGATATCGAACCGACTGTATTCACGTGCCTGCACGGGCGGGGCTGTCACAGATTTAGCGTGACACTTCGTCAAAAATTTGTAAAGCTATGGCGATGGCGGAATCGTGGGTCGAGGTCGACAGCTCGACGCGTCAGCGAATTCTCGCCGCCACCGCGGAGGTTCTCGGCCGCAACGGCATGACCAAGCTCAGTCTGTCGGAGGTCGCCGCGCAGGCCGGGGTGTCGCGGCCCACGCTGTATCGGTGGTTCGCCTCCAAGCGCGACCTGCTCGAGGCATTCGTGGTGTGGGAGCGGCAGTTCTACGAACAGGCCGTGTCCGAGGCGACCGCCGATCTCCCCGCGTGCGAGAAACTCGATGCCGCGCTACGGGTGATCGTCGACTATCAGCAGTCCTATCCGGGACTCCGCATGATCGACATCGAACCCGCGCAGGTCATCAAGCGGCTATCGCGGGTCATTCCGCTGATGCGGCAGCGGCTCGAGAGGCTCGCGGCGGGGCCCGATCCCGGCCTGGCGGTGTCGACTGCTGTGCGCGTAGCGATCTCGCACTACGTAGTGCACAGCGACGATGACGACGACTTCCTGAATCAGCTTCGGCACGCCGCCCGCGTCAAGCACCACGCTCCTTGAGTTCCGCGAGGATTTCCTCGGTGTGCTCGCCCAGTTGTGGCGCGGGTGAGCGCGGCTCCCACGGTGTGCCGTGGAAGTCCGCGGGCGAGGCGACCATCGGGACGCCGCCCTCTCCGTCGGGCACAGTCACGATCCCGCCCGCGGCGTGGAACTGCTCGTCACCCATCACGTCTTCGAGCGAGTTGATCGGCGACCAGAAGAAATCCGGTTCTCCCGCAAAGATTTCCGCCCATTCGGCCAGCGGCTTGGTATTGAAGATCTCGTCGAGTTCGGCGATCAATTCTCGTGCGTTGATCGCGCGGTCGACCGGCGTCTCGAAGCGCGAATCGGTCAACCACTCCGTCCTGCCGACGGCGCGGCACAACGGCGGCCAGTGCCTGCCGGCCTGCAGGCCCACGATCCAGAACCGTCGCCCGTCACCGGCCGCATAGTTGTTCATGCAGGGATTGCCCATCGATTCGCGCTGGCCGATCGCGATGGGATTGCCCGTCATCAGAAACGTGTTTAGGTCGAAGCTGACCGTGTAAGCGCCCTGCCGATACAGCGACGTGCTGACCATCTGGCCCTTGCCGGTCCGCCCGCGGGCGACAAGTGCCGCGCACACCGCCGCGGCCAACGTCATGCCCGCCGTGTGGTCACCCATTCCGCCGCGCTGAAACGGAGGGGTGTCGCCGGGCCTCGTCAGCAGGTGCGCCAGGCCCGACCGGGCCCAGAAGGCTGCGACGTCAAAGGCGGCACGGTCGGCGTCGGGCCCGCTCTCGCCGTAGCCGGTGATCAGGCCGTACACCAGCGCCGGGTTGCGCGCGGCCACCGATTCGAAGTCCAGACCCACCCGCGTCAGCCCGGCGGGCCTGACGTTGGTCAGAAAAACATCGGCGCCGCTTAACAATTCACGCGCGGTCGCACGTCCGTGCTCGGTCGTCACGTCGAGCACGATGCTGCGCTTGCCGCGATTGTCCATTTCGAACGGCGGGCTCGAGCCGTCCTCGACACCCAGCATTCGGCCGAACATCCGCGCCGGATCGCCGGCCGGTGGCTCGATCTTGACGACGTCGGCACCCCAGTCGGCCAGGATCCCACCGGCCGCCGGACCCGCGACCCACACACCGAGCTCGACGACTCTGACCCCTTGCAACGGTCCGGCCATCGGCTTTCCTTTCAATCGGCTTTACAAATTGCGGCATATTTGTAAACTAGCGAGGTGAATTCCGTTGCGTCGCTGGTCGGCCTCGCATCGCATATCGGGCGCGGTGTACAACGTATCGTCACCGACGCGGCCATCGGCCGGGTTCGATCGCTGCCCCGCACCGTCGACGATCTCGACGCGGCCTACCTGTCAAAGCTGATGGGCCGGACGGTGACATCGATGTCGGTGATCGGGGGTGACGCGGGAACGTCATCCCGGGCCCGCCTCGCGCTCACCGGCGCGGATGTACCGGATTCGGTGTTCGTCAAGATGCCCGCCGAAACGGTCGCGACTCGCCTGATGGGTGAAATGGGCCGACTCGCCGAAACCGAGACGCGGTTCTACCGTGAGTTGTCGCCGGAACTGAGCGGGGTGCCGAAGTCCTACGGTTCGGCCTTCGACCCGATGACCGGCCGCTTCGTGCTGGTATTGGAAGACCTCGCCGTCGACGAGTGCGAGTTCCCCGACACACTTCATCCGCTCAGCGCCGACCGGGCGAGTCTGATCGTCGAACTTCTAGCTCGGCTACACGGGAAGTTCTGGGGCCGAATCCCCGACTGGCTCTACTCCGCCTCCGCCGACAGCGCTTCGCTGATGACGGGGCCCCTGCTCAAGACCTCGGCACGCCGGATCGCCGAGCGCACCGACATCGCCGTCGCGAGGGGGCACTTCATCGACGGGAACTACCGCGCCGTGGCGCGCCTGATCGACACGCCGCCACACACAGTCATGCACGGCGATGCCCACCCCGGAAACGTCTACTTCCGCGATGGCGCGGCCGGCCTTTTGGACTGGCAGGCCGTGCGACGCGGGCACCCCAGCCGCGAACTGGCCTACACCCTGATCACCAGCATGACAACCGCCGACCGGCAAGCCTGCGAACGCAACGTCCTCGACGGATACCGCCAAGCGCTGGCCGCCGCGGGCGGGCCGGACCTGGACAGCGACGAACTGTGGCAGCGCTACCGGCAGGGTGCGCTGTACGCGTACGTCGCGGCCCTGATCACCGCAGGAATGGGTGGCATGCAGGACGAAGGCATCGCGTTAGAAGGGTTGCGGCGTGCGGTCGCGGCGCTCGACGATCTCGACACAGTCGCGAGCCTCAAGAAGTCGCTGTGAGCGACGAACTACCATCATGGAACCCAAACGATTGAGGCCCAGGAAGTGAACGAACCGCTGCGCGATGCATCCGGAGCCGCCGAGGACACCTCGACCACACACCGGATCCTCGTCGCGACCGCCGAAGTGCTCGCCCGCAGTGGACAGACCAAGCTCAGCCTCTCAGAGGTCGCCCTGCAAGCCGGCGTCTCGCGGCCCACGCTGTATCGCTGGTTCGCCTCCAAGCAGGAACTGCTCGACGCCTTCGGCATCCACGAGCGCGAGATGTTCGACAACGGGATAAGCCAGGCGACCTCGGGACTACGTGGCACGGAGAAACTCGACGCCGCACTGCGGTTCATCGTCGAGTACCAGCACTCGTACTCGGGCGTGCGACTGGTTGACATCGAACCCGAGGTGGTCATCGGACAGTTGGGGCGAATCCTGCCGATCATGCGGGCGCGGCTCGAGCGGCTGTTGACCGGCCCGAACGGTGCGGTCAAGGCGGCCACCGCAATTCGCGTCGCGATCTCGCACTACATCGTGCGCAGCGACGACGACGACCAGTTTCTGGCCCAGCTTCGGCACGCGGCGGGGATCAAGCATCCGGGCTGATCGGTCGGCTCCGCCGCGGGGGGTGACACTTCCGCAGAAGTTTGTAATGCTGAGCGCATGACCAGCGTGCAGGACGAAACCGGAGTATTGGCCGGCGAAGAGCGGATGCTCATCGACGGCGAACTGCAACACACAAGCAGCGGCGCGAAGTTCGACGTGATTCACCCCGCCAGCGAAGAGGTGGCCGGACAGGCGACCGACGGCACGGTCGCGGATATGGACCGCGCGGTCGGCGCGGCGCGGCGGGCGTTCGACACCGGCAAGTGGGCGCGAGACCTCGACTTCCGCTACCACTGCCTGACGCAATTGCACGCCGCGCTCGAGAAGGACAAGGAGCGGTTGCGCCGGATCCTCATCACCGAGGTTGGCTGTCCCGTCACGGTGTCGGGTAGCCAGATCGAGAGTCCGATCGAGGAGGTCAAGCACTGGGCCGAACATGGAAAGAACTTCGAGTACCTGGTCGATACCGGCGTGCATCCCACCCAACTCGGGCCGGCGCGACGCAAGATCCACTACGAACCGGTCGGGGTGGTCGGGGCGATCACCCCCTGGAACGTGCCGTTCTACCTCAACGTCGCCGAGACGATCCCCGCATTGATGGCCGGCAACACCGTTGTCCTCAAGCCCGCGCAGCTCACTCCGTGGTCGGGCAGTGAGCTCGGCCGCATCATCGCCGAGGAAACCGACATCCCCGCCGGGGTGTTCAACGTCGTCGTCTCCAATGCCAACGAGGTGGGTGCGGCGCTGTCGGCTGATCCGCGGGTGGACATGATCACGTTCACGGGGTCCACTGCGACCGGTCGCGCGATCCTTGTCGCAGGCGCGTCCACGGTGAAGAAGACGCTGCTGGAGCTCGGCGGGAAATCTGCACACATCGTGCTCGACGACGCCGACTTCAATTCCGCGCTACCGATGGCGGCGATGATGGCGTGCGTGATGTCCGGGCAGAGCTGCATCCTGCCGAGCCGGATCCTGTTGCCGCGCAGTCGGTATGAAGAAGGTATCGAGATGCTCAAGACCATGATGGAAGGTTTCCCGGTCGGCGACCCGTGGACGCCGGGCAACATGCAGGGTCCGCAGATCAGCGAGACCCAGCGGCAAAAGGTGCTCGGCCTGATCAAGAGCGGCATCGACTCGGGCGCCCGGCTGGTCACCGGCGGCGGTATCCCCGAAAGTCTACCGACGGGATACTACGTGCAGCCGACGTTGCTGGCGGATGTCGACCCGGATTCGCAAGTGGCGCAGGAAGAAATCTTCGGCCCGGTGCTGACAGTCATTCCCTATGAGGGCGACGACGAGGCGATCGCGATCGCCAACAACTCGATATACGGCCTCTCCGGTGAGGTCAGCGGCGGCGATGTGGACCGGGCCCTCGACGTGGCCAAGCGGATGCGGACGGGCAACGTCACCATCAACGGCAAGAGCCATTTCGGCATCACCAGTCCCTTCGGCGGCACGAAACAGAGCGGGTTGGGCTACCGCAACGGCGAGGAGGGCTACAAGGAGTACCTGGAGGCCAAGACGATCGGCATGCCCGAGTGAGCGGACTGAAGTGAGCGACGAGGCCGAGATCGCCCGGCTGCTATACCGATACGCCCGCGCGGTCGACACCAAGGACTGGGAGCTGTATCGATCGGTGTTCACCGACGACGCGACGATCGACTACTCCTCGGCGGGCGCTGTCGTGGGCAGTCGTGATGAGGTCGTCGACTGGTTCGCGGCGAATTTCGGCGTCATCCCATGGAGCATGCACTACATCACCAATATCGAAAGCGATATCGACGGTGATACCGCGACGCGTGCGGGCGATGTTCTACAACCCGATGCAACTGCCCGGAATGGCGGAGATGAGCTCCTGCGGCGGGTACTACCACCACGACCTCGTTCGCACACCTGACGGATGGCGCAGCCGTCGACTCCGCGAGGAGAACGTGTGGTTCGCTAACGCGCCGGCGGCCGCTCCGGAAACGCACATCTAATTTTGCCCGCGTACCGAGCGACAACGTCGAACATGTCGGATGTGCATGCCACGGTTTCGACTATGGAAACCAGGCATCAGCTGCAGGGCATCGATCTCCGCTATGCGCTCACCATGTACCTGTTGCAACACGGTCCTACGACCGTCGGCGAGCTCATCGAGGCGATGGACTGGCAGGGCTTCGAGATCCGCGGGCGTGCGTCGAAACAGGTGTCGGATGCGCTGCGCTGGGAGCGGCGACGCGGCAGGGTCCGTCGACTTGCGCGGGGACTCTACGGCCCGGGGTATGTACCGCGCGCCACGGAGCACCGAATCTATAGCCGGGTGATGACCCTGCGGGCCGCGGCGAAACCGTTGTGGTTCCGAGGTGTCCGGCTATAGATTCGGTTGTCGCTCGGTACGCGGGCACTTTTGCATATGCACCTGGCCCGCCGCAAAAGGCCATATCTGATTCGTCCACCAGCGCAGCTTCACCAGCTTCGGTTGTCGCTCGGTACGCGGGCACTTTCACGCATGCCCCTGCTCCGCGGCGCTGGAAATCAGCCCTCGGCCGCCAATTGCCCACAGGCCGCGGCGATTTCACGACCGCGAGTGTCACGCACCGTGCACGACACGCCTCGCTCCCTGACCCGCTTGACGAACTCACGCTCTGCGGCCTTGGGGCTGGCGTCCCACTCGCTGCCAGGCGTCGGGTTCAACGGGATGACGTTCACGTGGACAAGTGGTCCCAGCGCACCGTGCAGCCGCTTGCCCAGCAGATCGGCCCGCCATGGCTGGTCGTTGACGTCACGAATCAGTGCGTATTCGATCGACACCCGCCGCCCGGTCGCATCCGCGTAATACCGTGCCGCATCGAGCGCTTCGGAGACCTTCCAGCGACTGTTCACCGGGACCAGCGTGTCGCGCAGTTCATCGTCGGGCGCATGCAGCGAGAGCGCCAGTGTCACGCCAAGGCGTTCGTCGGCTAGCTTGCGGATCGCCGGTGCGAGCCCGACCGTCGACACGGTGACCGAACGCGCCGAGATGCCGAATCCGTGGGGCGGCGCCGCGACGATGCGACGCACGGCCGCGAGCACGCGGTTGTAGTTGGCCAGCGGCTCTCCCATGCCCATGAAGACGATGTTGGACAGCCGGCCGCCGCGCGCCTGCACGATCCCGTCGCCGTCGCGATCGCGTAGTTCGACTGCCGCGGACCGCACCTGCTCCAGGATCTCGGCGGTGGACAGGTTGCGTTGCAGCCCGCCCTGACCCGTCGCGCAGAACGGGCACGCCATCCCGCACCCGGCCTGCGACGAGATACACACCGTATTGCGCTGTGGGTAGCGCATCAGCACCGACTCGAACGTCGTGCCGTCGACCGCGCGCCACAGCATCTTGCGGGTCTCCCCCGAGTCGCATTCGATCTCACGCACCGCATCGAGCAGCTTCGGAAAGAGTGCGTCCGCGATCTGATCGCGAAGCGCCGCCGGCAGGTCGGTCATCTGATGCGGGTCGGCGATCAGCCGTCCGTAGTACTGATTGGCCAGCTGTTTACCCCGGAATGCGGGCAGCCCCAACTCCGCCACGGCGGCCGTGCGCGCATCCTCGTCGAGGTCGGCGAGGTGACGCGGCGGCATCGCGCGTCGCGGCGGATCGAAAACAAGGGGCAGGGAGATGGCCATGAGCTCTTGCCAGTATCTCATTGCCGGGGGCCCGAAATTAATTCGCGAACTCCGGCGTTGCCCGCAACTATGGTTCGTATGCCCAGCAGGACCATGCCGCTCGGAGGGGCGTCGGCACTGACGTTCTTCTATGCATTGGGCTATCCCATTGGTGCGCTTGCCGTTTCGGTGATGTCGCCGATGGCTGTGCTGGTGTTCCGGTTCGTTCTGGCCGCCGCCATCCTGGCAACGTGGGCCAAACTGGCCCGGGTCAGCTGGCCCACAGGCCGCACGCTGGTGCATGTGTTGATCAGCGGACTACTTGCCCAAGGCCTGCTGTTCACCTGCCTCTATGTGGCGCTGATGCATGGCGCGCCCGCCGTGCTCGGTGCGGTCATTATTTCCATGAATCCGGTCGTCACGGCGGTACTGGCGGCGATGTTCCTCGGCGAGGGGCTGAGCTGGACGCGGATCGGGGCGCTCGCGCTGGGGGTGATAGCAGTCCTCGCGTCCTGCGCTGGACGATTGATCGCGGTCGGCGGAGTCGACGCCGCGGTGCTGCTGATCCTTGTCTCGTTGTTCAGCGTTGCCGCAGGTGGCGTGTACCAGCAGAAGTTCTGCTCCGGCGTGGACTTCCGGGCAACAGCTGCCTTGCAGAACGCCGCATGCATCCTGCCGGTCGTCGGCTTGGCCGCGATAATGCCGTGGACGGTGAGCGATCCGTGGAAGGCGGCAGGCGCCGTCGCGGCCGTAGTCCTGCTGAATGCGGTGCTGTCGATGACGTTGTACGTCCGCGGCATCAACGAATACGGCGCAGCCGCGGTGGCGATGCTGTTCGCCGTAATCCCGGCTGTGGCAGGTGTTCTGTCGTGGGTGATGCTCGGCCAACGCCCCGATATCGGGATCGCCGTTGGCCTCGTCTTCGGTGCGGCAGCGTGTTGGCTCAACGGAAAGGGCACTCGGCCGGCCGCCGCACGAAGCGAGAATCTCACCGCCGTTACGCGAGCAGAGTGAGGACGATCCAGCCGGCGACCGCCGAGGGCAGCATCGCGTCGATCCTGTCCATCACTCCCCCGTGACCGGGCAAGAGCTTGCCCATGTCCTTGATCCCGAGGTCGCGCTTGACCTGCGACTCGACCAGATCGCCGAGCACCCCGGTGATGACCAGCATCAGTCCGAGGGGTATCCCCACCCACCACGGCTTGCCGAGCAGGAACGTCACCGCCAGCACGGCCGCGGTGACACCGAACACCAGCGAACCGCCCAAGCCCTCCCATGATTTTTTCGGGCTGATCGCGGGCACCATGAGGTGCTTGCCGAACAACACTCCGGCGACGTAACCACCGATATCGGCGAACACGACCGTCACAATCACCGTGAACGTGCGGATGCCACCGTCGTCCTGGAAGATCAGCAGCGCACTGAAACTGGCGAAGAGCGGAACCCACGTCGCCAGCAGGACCGTGGCCGACATGTCGCGCAGATAGTTGACCGGCTGCTCGCGAAGCCCGTGCCCGACCAGGCGCCACACCATGCACACCACGATCGTTCCTGCATAGGCACCCAGCAGGCCGGCCGGGCCGAAAGGCCACGTCAGCCAAATCATGGCCTGGCCGCCGACCAGCAGGGGGATCGCGGGAAGGGCGTAGCCGGCCTCCCCCAGCCTGCGCACGACCTCATACATCCCGATCGGGAGCGCCACCGCCAGCACCGCCAGCCAACCCAACGGGCGCGAACAACAGAACGGCGATCGCGATCGCGCCGAGCACGACGCCGACACCGATGGCGGCGGGCAGGTCACGGCCCGCCCGCGACGTCTTCTTGGGCGGCTCTTCGACCGGCGTATCTGTCACGGGACTCACCTGCTGGTCGGTCACTAGACCTCCAGCAGTTCGCCTTCTTTGTGCTTGACCAATTCGTCGATCTGATTCGTGTAGGTGTGGGTGACCTTGTCGAGATCCTTCTCGGCCCGGCTCACCTCGTCCTCGCCCGCCTCGCCGTCTTTCTTGATGCGGTGCAGCTCCTCCATCGCCTTGCGGCGGATGTTTCGCACCGACACCCGAGCGTCTTCGCCCTTGGACTTGGCCTGCTTGACCAGTTCACGACGACGCTCCTCGGTCAGCTGCGGGATGGACACCCGGATGACGTTGCCGTCGTTGGTCGGGTTCACGCCCAGGTCCGAGTTGCGGATCGCATCCTCGATGTTGCGCAGCTGATTGGCCTCATACGGTTTGATCACGACCAGCCGCGGCTCGGGGACGTTGATGCTCGACAGCTGCGTGATCGGCGTGGGCGAGCCGTAGTAGTCCATGTTGACGCGGGCGAACATGCCGGGATTGGCGCGACCGGTTCGGATCGAGGACAGGTCGTCGCGCGCCACCGCCACCGCCTTCTCCATCTTCTCTTCGGCGTCGAAGAGGGTTTCGTCGATCACGTTGCTCTCCTCATGACGTGCTCCTCGTGGGCGCGTCGGGTGTTAGGTGGTGACCAGTGTTCCGATCTTCTCACCTGCGACCGCACGCGCGATATTGCCATCAGTGAGCAGGTTGAACACCAGGATCGGCATGCCATTGTCCATACACAGGCTGAACGCGGTTGCGTCGGCGACCTTCAGGCCGCGGTCGATGACCTCACGGTGGCTGATCGCGGTCAACAACTCGGCGTCGGGGTGCTCCCTCGGATCGGCGGTGAAGACACCGTCGACGGCCTTGGCCATCAGTACCACCTCGGCACCGATCTCGAGCGCGCGCTGCGCAGCCGTCGTGTCCGTCGAGAAATAGGGCAGCCCCATGCCGGCGCCGAAGATGACCACGCGGCCCTTCTCCAGGTGCCTGCGCGCCCGAAGCGGGATGTAAGGCTCGGCGACCTGACCCATCGTGATCGCGGTTTGGACGCGGGTTGCGATACCTTCCTTCTCCAGGAAATCCTGCAGCGCAAGGCTGTTCATGACCGTGCCGAGCATGCCCATGTAGTCGCTGCGGGTTCGCTCCATGCCACGCTGCTGTAGCTGTGCCCCGCGGAAGAAGTTGCCGCCGCCGATGACGACGGCAACCTGTACACCGCTGCGAACGACTTCGGCTATCTGTTGGGCCACCTGGTGGACGACGTCGGGGTCCAGGCCGACCTCCCCACCTCCGAACATCTCGCCACCGAGCTTGAGCAGCACGCGGGTGTACCCCGGCCGGAGCGGCGTATCGCCCGAGGAAACAGGGTCGGCACCGTTGGGGCTGGTTGGCTGGCTGGCTGGCACTGCCATCCGACTCCTTCGGGTCCTCGCTGAGATTCCCCTAATCCTGCCTCATGGCGGCCTCCAGACCCGTAAGCGGGGGTGCGCGTCGCGGTTAGCCCGGCAAATGTGCGGTCAGCAGGAAGGCGGGCACCGACCTGCGGCCCTTTGGCTCCTCCCGCACATCGGTCACCGGGAAGAACTCCTCGAAGCCCTCCGGGAAGACACCGTGAATCCGCGCCGGCCTGATCTCGTCGATGGTCCAGTACTTCGACACGACGGCGCGCAGTTCGTCCTCGGTGACGGGGAAAGCCGGGCCGTCGGGCATGCCCGCCTTGTCGAACACCAGCACGAAGTACGACGCGCCTGGCGCCGCCGCGGCCACGATGGATTGCTGGTAGCCCTCGCGCAGCTCCACGGGCATCGAATGAAACAGCGTCGAGTCGACGATCGTTGAGAACCGGCCGTCGTAGCCACCAAAATCGCTGATGTCGGCGACCTCGAAGGTGGCGTTGTCCAGGCCGCGCTTGGCGGCTTCCGCCTTGGCCAGGTCGATTGCGGTGGACGATTGATCCAACCCGACCGTGGTGAAGCCCTTTTCGGCCAGATACAACGAGATGGCGGCCTCACCGCAGCCTGCATCGAGCACGTCACCCCGGAACTTGCCCTGCTCGATCAGTCCGGCGAGCTCCGGTTGCGGTTCGCCGATGCTCCATGGAGGCTTCGCGCCGGCCATCTCGGGTGCCTCACCCCGGTATGCGGATTCGAACATCTCATTCGTAGGTTGAGTCATGAATCCGGTATATCAATGTGGTTGATATGTGTCAAGATGCTTGATATGGACGACATGCTCGAGGATCAGCCGCTGGGTTATCTCCTGTCCCGGGTGGCGAACGCACTGCGCGCGGAGGTGACCGCGACCGTGCTGGATCCGATGGGACTGGCCTTCCCGCAATACATCTGCATGCGGATCCTGTCGAAGTACCCGGGCCGTTCCAATGCGGATCTCGCCCGCGACACCAACGTCACCCCGCAGGCGATGAACATGGTGCTGCGTCGCCTCGAAGGCCGCGGACTGGTCACGCGACCGGCAAGTGTGGCGTCGGGACGGTCGCTTCCGGCCCGGCTGACACGCGAGGGCGAGGATCTATTGAAGCGCACAGATACGGGAGTACGTGCCGCGGAGCGGAAGCTGATGGCGGGATTGACCAGCGAGCAGCGACAGGAGTTCAAGCGCGTTCTCGTGGCGCTCGGTTCGGACTAGGTTCTGCGAGACTAGGGCCGATGAAGATCGTTCTCGCTCCGGACTCGTTCAAGGAGTCGATGACTGCGACCGAAGCGGTCGCCGCGATGCGTGCCGGGGTTCACGCGGTGATACCCGATGCCGAATGCGTTGGTGTTCCAATGGCCGACGGCGGCGAGGGCACCGTCGACGCCGTCGTCGACGCGCTGCATGGCCAGCACCTTGAAGCAGAAGTCTGCGATCCGCTCGGCCGGACGATCAACGCACGCTACGGCTACATTCCGCTACGTCAGCTGGCGGTCATCGAGATGGCGGCCGCTTCAGGACTGGAACTCATCCCACCGGATCAGCGAGACATACTGCGCGCCAGCACCTTCGGCGTCGGACAGCTGATCTCCTCCGCGCTGGACCGCGGGGCCGAGCAGTTGCTGATCGGACTGGGCGGATCGGCAACCAACGACGGCGGCGCCGGAATGCTCACCGCGCTCGGCGCGTCATTCGTCGACGCCGACGGCACCCCGCTCGAACCCGGCGGCGCGGCACTACGTCACCTCGAGCGCATCGACGTGTCCGGTCTTGACCCGCGGCTACGCGACATCCACATCCACGTGGCTTCCGACGTCACCGCGCCGCTGCTGGGGCCCACCGGTGCGTCCGCGGTGTTCGGACCTCAAAAGGGAGCCACGACAACCGATGTCCAGATTCTGGAATCCGCTCTGACGCAACTGGCCACCGTTACGTCGAGGACGCTCGGGAAGGCAAGCCCGCAACGGCCGGGGGGCGGAGCCGCGGGTGGTCTGGGTTTCGCACTCGTCGAATTCCTCGGCGCGCAGAGCAGACCCGGCGTGGACGAGGTTGCCGAGACCGTTGGCCTCGAGCGCGCTCTCCGCGGCGCCGACTGGGTGTTCACCGGCGAAGGCAGTGTGGACGCCCAAACCGTGATGGGCAAAACACCTTTCGGCGTCGCACAGGTCGCGGCGCGGGCCGGCGCTCGGGTAATTATCTTCGCCGGCCGAGTGGCGCCCGACGCGTCGGTGTTGCTCGAACATGGGGTGGAGCGGCTCGTCGCGATCACCGCGGAGGGCACGCCTATTGAGCAAGCATTACGCGAGGGCCCCGAATCGCTGACGCGCGCCACGGCCGAGGTCTGCCGGGATATCGCCGGTTGATCTCTCGCGAGAAGTCAGGGGGCGCGACGACCGATCCCCGCCATCATCAGCGGCGTGCTCAACCGGAGGTCCGCATTGAATCGGACAGCTGCCGCGTCGGCCTCCTCGGCGGTGATCAAGCCGGCGTCGACGACGCCTCCGCGAAGGCTTTCGAAGGTCAGTCGGAAGAAGTCGAAACCCGGTGAGCCGGAGTCGATGATGCGAACCCGGCCCTCGCCGCGGACTTCGGTGAGCCCCGCATCCGCCAGGTCACCGACCACTCGGCCGCCGTAATTCCGCTCGAAACCGGCCTGGGTCATGAAATCCAAGATCGCATCGGTCACCTTGCTCAATCCCTCATCGCTGTCGTCGAACCGGAACGCGCTCCAGTCGTAGTCCTCGATGACGATCCAGCCGCCGGGGCGAAGTGCGCTCGCCAACCGGCCGAGGATCTGCCGTCGGTCAGTGAGATGTTCGAGGACCAGGCGCGAATGCACCAGATCGAATTCGGCCTCGGGAAGTTCGTCTTCGCGAATGTCGCTGCGGCGCACCGCGATCGAGTCGGAGGCAAGGTGCTCGACAAACCGGGTGTCGATGTCGACAGCGGTGACGTGAGCGCCGCGCCCAGCCATCCACTCGACGAGTGATCCCCCGCCCGCGCCTATCTCGAGGCACTTCCAGCCAGTACCGATGCCGAGCTCGTCGAGAATTGCCTGGCTGCCCGGGTCCCACAGCGCCTCCATGCCGGAGATCCGTTCGCGCTCCTGGTCAAAGCCCTGGTCGAGGACGTAGTCGCGGGTCATGACCGGATCCGTGCCCACGGGTGCGCCTCTTCGAGTTCGTAGGCCAACTCCAGCAGGCGGGCTTCGCGGCCGCGCGGGCTCGACAGCATCACGCCGACCGGCAGACCCGCAGAAGATTCAGCGAGCGGCAGGGAGATCGCAGGATCGCCTGTCGCATTCTGCAGCGGGGTGAATGCCGCCCAGTCGACGAGCCGTTCCATCACGGTGTCGAAGTCCTGCATCGGGTCGAGGTGGCCGATCGGCGGCGTGACCTCGGCAAGGGTGGGCATCAGCACAGCGTCGTAATCCGCACCGAGCCTCGCGGTGATGCGGTGTGATGCAGACAATCTGCGAACGGCCAACGGAACCTTGTACAGGTTGCGCGCGGCCGTGCGGTCGAGTCCGAGCGTGATGTTGTCCAGGCGCGTGCGGTCGAAGCTGGGTCCGAACATCCGGCGGCCCCCGCGCACCACCGCCATCGCCAGAAACGACCAGTAGACCAGGAAGTCGTCCTTGAAGCGGGCGGGGATGGGATTGTCGATCTCGGTGACCCGGTGGCCCAGTTCCTCCAGCAGGGCCGCCGTCTTCAGTGTCAGCTCGCGGATCTCGGGACTCGCGTCACGCGAAGTCGACTGCGTGCACACGGCGATGCGCAGTCGCTGCTTACTGGGCTGCGTCACGTCCCCGATGGGCGCCAGCCGGGGATTGCGATACACGCGCTCGGCCTCGCGCAGAAACGCGGCAGTGTCGCGCACCGATCGCGACACCACGCCGTTGGTGACCAGGTGGAGCGGCATCTTGGCCAGCTCCTTGTCCAGCGGAAGGCGGCCACGCGTCGGTTTCAAGCCGACTAAGCCGTTGCAGGAGGCCGGGATTCGGATCGAACCGCCGCCGTCGTTGGCGTGCGCAATCGGCACAGCCCCGGCAGCGACGAACGCGGCGGAGCCCGACGACGACGCGCCCGCGGTGTAGTCCAGGTTCCACGGATTGCGTACCGGGCCGATGCGCGGATGCTCGGCCGAACCGCTGAAGCCGAACTCTGACATCTGCGTCTTGCCCAACGGCACCAGACCGGTGCCAAGGAACACGCGCGCGAACGCGCCGTCGGCACGCATCGGGCGCGGATCCCATGCGTCGGTGCCCTGCATCGTTGGCCAGCCCGCGACGGCGACGTTGTCCTTGATGAACGACGGCACCCCGTCGAAGTAGCCGCCGAAGGACCGAGTCGACGCGGCGCGGATTCGCGCACGGTCGTAGGCCTCGAACGCCAGGCCGTTCAGCGCCGGGTTGACGGCTTCGGTGCGGGCGATCGCCGCGTCGACGAGTTCGGCCGCTGACACGGTTCCCGCCTGCAGGGCCTCGACGAGGCCGACGGCGTCGAGGTCGCCGAGGGCGTCGTCGCCGAAGGCATGGATGCGTTTCATGAGGCGACGGTACCAAGTCGTACCACCTCGGTGAACCCGTGTGGGGATTTGTTTCTAGCGCACGAAACGCTAAAGGCCCCCAGAAAACTGGGGGCCTTCGCGTCAGTGCGTCGTTACGCCTGGCCGACCTCGAAGCGCGCGAACCGAGTGACGGTCACGCCCGCCTCGTCGAGCAGTGCCTTGACGGTCTTCTTGTTGTCGGACACCGACGGCTGGTCCAGCAGCACGACGTCCTTGTAGAAGCCGGTCACGCGGCCTTCGACGATTTTGGGCAGCGCCTTCTCGGGTTTGCCCTCTTCCTTGGCCGTCTCCTCGGCGATGCGGCGCTCGTTGGCGACGAGGTCCGCGGGCACGTCCTCACGAGTGAGGTACTTGGCCTTCAATGCCGCGATCTGCAGGGCGACGGCGTGCGCGGCCTCTTTGTTCGATCCTGTGTACTCGACCAGCACACCCACGGCGGGCGGCAGGTCGGCGGCACGCTTGTGCAGATACGTCTCGACGGTGCCATCGAAGTAGGCGACGCGGCGCAGTTCGAGCTTCTCGCCGATCTTCGCCGAGAGGTCGGCGATGGTCTGCTCGACCGTGGTGTCTCCGACCTTGGCGGCCTTGAGCGCGTCGACGTCGGTTGCCTTCGCCGCGGCCGCGGCCGCCACGATCTGGTCGGCAACAGACTGGAACTCGGCGTTTTTCGCCACGAAGTCGGTCTCGGAGTTGAGCTCGATCAGCGCGCCATCCTTCGCAGCGACGAGACCTTCGGCGGTCGCACGCTCGGCGCGCTTGCCGACGTCCTTGGCGCCTTTGATGCGGAGGAGTTCGACGGCCTTGTCGAAGTCACCTTCCGACTCGACCAGTGCGTTCTTGGAGTCGAGCATGCCGGCGCCGGTGAGCTCCCGAAGTCGCTTCACATCGGCAGCGGTGTAGTTCGCCATATCAGCCTTTCCCTATGACTCTTGGGGTGTCTCGGTGGCGGGGGCGGCGTTGGATCCGCCGGCCTCGGCGGACGCGGTCGCGCCGGCGAGCAGCTCCTGCTCCCACTCGGCGAGCGGCTCGGCGCCCTCGGCCTCGGCCTTGTCACCGTCGCGGCCTGCGCCGGCACGGGCCTGCAGACCCTCGGCGACCGCGGAGGCCACCACCTTGGTCAGCAGTGCGGCCGAGCGGATCGCGTCGTCGTTGCCCGGAATCGGGTAGTCGACGAGATCGGGATCGCAGTTGGTGTCGAGAATCGCGATGATCGGGATGTTGAGCTTGCGAGCCTCCGCGACAGCGAGGTGCTCCTTGTTGGTGTCCACGACCCAGATCGCCGATGGCACCTTCTGCATGTCCCTGATCCCACCCAGGGACCGTTCCAACTTGTTCTTCTCGCGGGTCAGCATCAAGATTTCCTTCTTGGTGCGACCCTCGAAGCCACCGGTCTGCTCCATGGCCTCGAGTTCCTTGAGGCGCTGCAGGCGCTTGTGGACGGTCGAGAAGTTGGTGAGCATGCCGCCCAGCCAGCGCTGGTTCACGTACGGCATGCCGACGCGGGTCGCCTCTTCGGCGATCGACTCCTGGGCCTGCTTCTTGGTGCCGACGAACATGATGCTGCCGCCATGGGCGACAGTCTCTTTGACGAACTCGTACGCCTTGTCGATGTACGTCAGCGTCTGCTGCAGGTCGATGATGTAGATGCCGTTGCGGTCGGTGAAGATAAACCGCTTCATCTTGGGGTTCCAGCGACGGGTCTGATGCCCGAAGTGGGTGCCGCTGTCAAGCAGCTGCTTCATGGTTACAACAGCCATGGTGGGCCTATGTTCCTTTGTGTCGGTTGTCGTCCGGCGTCGGGTGATGCCGAACCCTGGTGCCCGCTGGGAGTGCCAACCCGTCGGTGAGACGGGACCGCTGGCATCCGGATATGACCTTGTTGGAACCGGGTCATGTGCAGACACGCGAAGTCAGCCCGCGCAAGCGAGCTGCGGGTAGAAGTTTACACGCTGTTCGGGCGTGCTTTTTCCACAGTGACCTGGTGGTCCACAGATCGGAGCCGAGGGCTGGCGTACGACAGCTCGTCGGGCTGAGCTGGGCTTATGCGATGGATCACCCTGGCGGTGGCAGCAGTTCTGTTGGCGGCGCCGGCCTCCGCTGACGGCGAGCGGCTGACCTGGCCGCTGAGGCCACGGCCTGCTGTTATGCGGATGTTCGATGCCCCGTCGCCTGACTGGCAAGCGGGCCACCGCGGTGTCGATCTCGCCGGAACACCAGGTCAGCCGGTACTTGCGGCGGCCCCCGGGACCGTGGTGTTCGCCGGGAAGCTCGCAGGCAGACCGGTGGTGTCGATCGCCCATCCCGGTGGGTTGCGTACCAGCTACGAGCCGGTCCTGGCGTCGGTGCGGGCCGGTCAGCTGGTCGACGCAGGCACGAAGATCGGCGAACTGCAGGCCGGACATGCCGGCTGCGCTGCGCCCGCCTGTTTGCACTGGGGAGCGATGTGGGGTCCGGCGTCGCGGGCCGACTATGTGGATCCGCTTGGCCTGGTGGCGAGCACACCGATCCGTCTCAAGCCCGTCGGCTAGGCACGGGGGTGGGCCTGGTCGTGCACCGCGCGCAGGCGAGCGACGGTGACGTGGGTGTAGAGCTGCGTGGTGGCCAGCGACGAATGGCCCAGCAGCTCCTGCACGACACGCAGATCGGCGCCGCCCTCGAGCAGATGCGTGGCGGCGCTGTGCCGCAAGCCGTGCGGACCGATATCGGGTGCGCCGTCGACCGCGGCCATCGTCTGATGCACAACGGTGCGCGCCTGCCGCGGGTCAAGCCGACGCCCACGCGCGCCCAGCAGCAGTGCCGGACCAGAGCCCGCGTTGGCCAATGCCGGACGCCCGTCGGACAGCCACGCACCGAGAGCCGCCTGCGCGGGCGCGCCGAACGGCACCGTGCGCTGTTTGTTGCCTTTACCCAGCACTCGCAGCAGGCGCCGTGACATGTCGATGTCGTCGATGTCGAGTCCGCACAGCTCGCTGACCCGGATGCCGCTGGCGTACAACAGCTCGACGATCAGACGGTCCCGCAGGGCAAGCGGATCTCCCTGTTGTGCACCGGATTTGGCAGCCGCCATGGCGTCCAGCGCCTGGTCCTGGCGCAGTACGGCGGGCAGGGTACGGCGGGCCTTGGGCACCTGCAGGCGAGCGGCCGGGTCGTTTGCGATCAAACCGCGCCGCACCGCCCACGCGGTGAACGTCTTGACTGAGGAGGTGCGTCGGGCCAGCGTGGTCCTGGCGGCACCCGTCGCCGCAAGCGCCGCGAGCCACGAGCGCAGAATCGGCAGCGTCAGCCCCGCGATCCCGGCATCGGGTGCGCGTTCGTCGACGAAGTCGAACAGCGACCGCAAGTCGCCGAGGTACGCGCGACGGGTGTGGTCGGAGCGGCCACGCTCCAACGCCAGGTACTCGTCGAACTCCTCGAGAACGGTCTCCACATCTTTACCGTGGCAGACCGCGCCGCGATGGCTCAGGTGACGCGCCGCAGCGCATCGGGCGTCAGTTCCTTCAGTGACCGGTAGCCGTCGACCGCCATCGTGACGTCCACTTCGGCCAGCAGTGAGCGGAGCACGTGCACGATGCCGTCCTCCCCGCCGAGCGCGAGCCCGTAGGTGTAGGGACGCCCGATCGCGACAGCCGTGGCTCCCAGCGCCATCGCCTTGACAATGTCGACACCGCTGCGGACGCCCGAGTCGAAAAGCACGGGCAGCCCGTCGGCGGCCTCCACCACACCGGGCAGGCAGTCGATGGCCGGGATGCCTCCATTGGCTTGGCGGCCGCCGTGATTCGAGCAGTAGATGGCGTCCATGCCGCCGTCCTTCGCGCGGCGCGCATCGTCGGGATGACAGATGCCCTTTCCGATCAGCGGCAAATCAGTGAGCGATCGCAGCCACGGAAGGTCATCCCACGTCAGAGGATTTCCGAAGATCTGTATCCATTGCATCACTGCGGCCGCAATGTTCTCCTCCGGCGGCTGAGACAGACGCGAACGAAACACGGGATCGCTGGTGTAGTTCGCCAAGCAGTGCCCGCGTAGGAACGGGAAGTTCGACGTCGACAGGTCGCGCGGCCGCCAGCCCGGAATCCAGGTGTCCAGGGTGACGACGATGCCCTTGAAGCCGGCCGCCTCCGCGCGGCGGACGAAGCTTGCGGCCACCTCCCTGTCGGTCGGCGTGTAAAGCTGGAAAAAGCCTGGGGTTTCGCCCAATTCGGCGGCCACGTCCTCCATGGGATCCGCAGACATGGTCGAGGCGATCATCGGCACACCTGTGCGCGCGGCAGCCCGCGCAGTCGCCAAATCGCCGTGCCCGTCCTGGGCGCATAGGGCGATGACGCCCACCGGCGCCATCATGGCCGGGGACGGGAGCGTCTTGCCGAACAATTCCACGGAGACGTCGCGCTCCTTGGCGCCGACGAACATTCGCGGCATCAGACCCCAGTTTTCGAATGCGGTGACGTTGACCCGCTGGGTCCGTTCATCGCCGGAACCGCCCGCGACGTAGGACCACATCGACGGTGACATCGCGGCCTGCGCCTTGGCCTCCAACTCCGCGAAGGCCATGGGCAGCGACGGAAGCACACCGGACAGGCCTTGAAGGTAAATCTCGAGTTGGTAATCGCTGAACGCCATGGGGGTAGCGTGCCAGGCCCGCGGTCAGGCGTTGGCCTGTTCCACCTTCGCGAGTTCTGCCTTCCACTGCCGGAAAGTCTCCTCGGTGCGCCCGCGACGCCAATAGCCCGAAATCGAGGAGGCCCACTTGGCGTCCACGCCCCGTTCTTTGCGGATGTAGGGCCGCAGATTGTGCATCACGGTCTGCGCCTCGCCATGGACGAAGACCTGCACTTGGCCGGGCAGCCACGGCGCGCCCTTCACGGCTTCGATCAGCGGGGCGTGGTCGCCGGCCTGGTCCTCGGATACCAGGTCGGCGCGTCCGCCACGGTAGATCCACGTGATGTCCACGCCTGGCGGCGCGGTCAGCTCGATCTCGTCGTCGGGGCCGCCCACCTCGATGAAAACCTGGCCGATAGCGTTGTCGGGCAACGCTTCCAACGCTGCGCTGATTGCCGGCACGGCTGCCTCATCACCGGCCAGCAGGTGCCAGTCTGCCGCGGGATCAGGGGCGTACCCGCCGCTCGGTCCCATCAGGTAGGCCGGTTGCCCGGGTTTTGCCGCGACGGCCCACGGCCCGGCGACGCCGTGCTCTCCGTGCACGACGAAGTCAATGGCGATCTCGCGGCGCTCGGCATCCACGCGCCGGACCGTGTAGGTGCGGACCGGCGGCTGCTGCTCAGCGGGCAGGGCCTTGAAACTGTCCAGCGTCAGCGGCTGTGGCAGGGCAGCGACGTCGACACCGTCGGGAACGAACACGATCTTGACGTAGGCGTCGGTGGAGCCATTCGGCGTGAAGGTGTCAAAGCCGCCACCACCAAGGACGACCCGCGTGAGATGCGGCGTCACCTGCTCGGTATGCACGACTTCGAACGTGTGGACCGGACGTCCTGCCACTGTTCCTCCTGTTGATTGCTCGAGCCCTTCCGAGGATACGAGCGCTCCCACAGCGCCGGTCGGCTACCTCGCGAGCCTCCACCTCCCTTCCCGACGTTCCACCAACCCGCACAGCTCGAGGACCGCGAGCGGACCCAACACCTGGGTCGGTGGCAGGCCAGCGGCCACCGCGATCTGGTCGACGGTGCGGGCACCTCGGGCAGGTAGCGCGTCGTAGACCCTCTTGTCGGTGTCGGCCAGCCCGTCAAGCGCGGACACCGGGCGCTGCTCATCGGGAGCGAGTTCACCCATGTGGCCGATGAGTTCGATGACGTCCTCGGCACGGGTGACCACCTGGGCGCCGGCCCGCAGCAGAGCGTGGCAACCCACCGATGCGGACGACGTCACCGGGCCGGGCACCGCACACACGTTCCGGCCGAGCGCGCGGGCCCAGGCCGCCGTGTTGGCGGCACCGCTGCGCGCACCTGCCTCGACGACCACGGTGGCACCGCCAAGTGCGGCGACCAACCTGTTGCGGGTCAGAAAGCGGTGCCGTGCCGGTCGCACGCCGGGCGGGTACTCGCTGACCAGCAACCCCCTACCGGCGATCCGCCGCAACAGTGCGCCGTGTCCCGACGGATAAGGCACGTCGATGCCGCCGGCGAGCACCGCTACGGTCAGCCCGTCGGCGGCCAGCGCGGAACGGTGCGCCGCACCATCGATGCCGAACGCCGCGCCGGACACCACCGTCGCGTCCCGCGCCGCCAGACCTGCAGCGAGGTCAGCCGCGACGTATTCGCCATACGCGGTGGCGGCTCTGGTGCCGACCACCGCCGCGGCACGACCGGAAACCTCGTCGAGCCGCGCCGCGCCGACCGCCCACAGCACCATTGGTTCGTGTGCTTGTGGCCGCAGCCGGTCGGCCACTCCGCAGAACGAGTTGAACGCCAACAATGGCCATTCGGCATCGTCCTTGGTGATCAGCCGTCCACCCATACGTTCCAGCGCATCTAAATCTTCTGCTGCACAGTCGATCTCGCGTCTGGCTTCGACCACCCGAGCAACGGTGCCGTCGACGCTGCCGGTGCGCACACGTTCGGCCGCCTCGACCGGGCCAACCCGTCTCGCCAACGCTCTCAACTCCGGGCACGGCGGCTCTGCGACTCGCGACAGATAGGCCCACGCACGTGAGATCTCATCGGTCATCGTGCACCCCCATTTTGTCGAAAGCTCAATGCGGTCGTGACGTCCTCCAACACCGGCGAGGTCCGTCCCGCAAGGTCGCTCAGCGTCCAGGCGACTCGCAGGCTGCGGTCCGCACCACGCATGCTGATCTGCTTCCGGTCGAGCGCATCGTTCAGCGGTTTCATCACCGTCGGGGGAAGCCGGAATTCCTTGCGCAGCAGCGATCCACTGACCTCGGCATTGGTGCGGATGCCGTGCGGCCGCCAGCGCTCTGCCGCGGCCTCACGCGCTGTCGCGACGCGCGCGCACACGGTGGCCGTGGACTCGCCCTCCTGCTGGGCGAACGTACCGGCGCGCTCGGAGTGCATCTCCACAACCAGGTCCACACGGTCGAGCAGCGGGCCGGAAAGCTTGCCCAGGTAGCGACGCTTGACCTGTCCCGGGCAGATGCAGTCCCTCGGATCCGCCGGTGCGCACGGGCACGGGTTGGCGGCCAGCACCAACTGGAACCGTGCCGGGTAGCGCGCCACACCGTCGCGGCGGGCGAGCCGAATCTCGCCGTCCTCCAACGGAGTTCGTAACGCCTCCATGACACTGACACCAATCTCGGCGCACTCGTCGAGGAACAGCACGCCGCGGTGGGCACGGCTGACCGCACCGGGGCGGGCCATCCCGCTGCCGCCACCGACCATCGCCGCCACACTTGATGTGTGATGCGGCGCCACGAACGGTGGCCGGGTGATCAATGGGGTACTGCACGACAGCAGGCCGGCGACCGAGTGGATCGCCGTGACCTCGAGGGCCTCGCTTTCGCTCAGTTCCGGCAATAGCCCCGGAAGGCGGTGCGCCAGCATCGTTTTGCCGACGCCGGGCGGGCCGGTCAGCATCAAGTGGTGCGCACCCGCGGCGGCGACCTCGACGGCGTATCGGGCCTGTGTCTGGCCGATGACGTCGGCCAGGTCTGCCGCAGGCAATGGCACCGAAGACGGCCTGCGGACACTGTCCTCGAGTCGCCCCTTGCCGGTGAGCCACGACTTCAGTTGGCGGAGCGTCCGCACTCCCTTGACATCGATGCCATCCACGAGCGCTGCTTCGGAAAGGTTCTCGACCGGTACGACGACGGTAGGCCACCCTTCGCGCTTCGCGGCGAGTACGGCGGGTAGCACCCCCTTGACCGGGCGCACCCTTCCGTCGAGCGCCAACTCACCGAGCAGCACCGTCTTGTCCAGCCGCGCCCACTCTTTTTTGGTACTCGCAGAAAGCACCGCGAGTGCCAGTGCGATGTCGTAGACAGAACCCATCTTCGGCAACGTGGCGGGAGACAGCGCGAGTGTCAGCCGCGCCTGAGGCCAGTCGTCGCCGCAGTTCGTGATCGCCGCGCGAACCCGGTCCCGCGACTCCTGCAACGCGGCGTCGGGCAGCCCGACCAGATGCACACCGGGCAGCCCGGACGAGATGTCAGCTTCGATCTCCACGATGTGCCCGTCGAGGCCGCGAACAGCGACCGAGAATGCTCGCCCTAGCGCCATCACCCCACTCCCCTCAAGTGTGTGATCTCTGGGATGGGCCGCCGCCCGACGCGCACACCGATGACGTCGATGCGTACCTGCGACCAACGGTCGTCCTGCCGGGCCAGCCATAGCCCGGCAAGGCGCCGCAGCCGGCGCAACTTCTCCGGTGTGACGGCCTGCTCGATGCCCCCGAATCGGTCGCTAGTTCGGGTCTTCACCTCAACGAATACCGCAACGCGCGCAGCATCGTCGGCCGCGATCACATCGAGTTCGCCATACCGGCAGCGCCAGTTGCGTGCGAGCACTCGAAGCCCCGACGACTGCAGATGTTCGACCGCCAACCGTTCTCCGAGTGCGCCGATCTCGGCGCGGCTCCACGAAGTCTTCGAATAGGTCATGGCCACACCCTGCGGGGTGGCTCCGACAGGCTGCGGCTGTCGGAGCGCACTTATCCCCAACTGCTAATTCATCCACAGCCCAAAGAAGTTTCGTCGTCGTAAAAAGTTGGGTACAAGGGGTCATGACCCTGCACGGCGCCGCCGATCGAGCCACCGACAGCGACGCATTCGAATACGCGGCCCGCGCCGGCTTCATCACCAGCGGCGTACTGCATCTTCTGGTCGGATACATCATCGTCCGCATCGCCTTCGGGTCAGGCGGAAACGCGGACCAGTCCGGCGCCCTCTCGACGCTGGCCCGCCAGACCGGCGGCGCCGTGGTCCTCTGGGTGGCCGCCATCGGCCTTGTCGCGCTTGGTTTGTGGCGCGTAGCTGAAGCAATCGTCGGGTCCAAGCCCGGCGAGGGCTCGGGGCCTCACCAGGACGACACCCCGGCCTGGAAACGCGCCAAGTCCATCGGGCTGGCGATCGTCGATTTCGCCATCGCCGCATCCGCGGCCAGTTTCGCGATGGGAAGCGGTCAGCAGAGCAGTCTGCAGAACGCCGGGCTTAGTGCCCATTTGATGCAATCGGGTTGGGGGAAGGCGCTTCTCATCGCCATCGCCCTCGGACTCGTCGGCGTCGGCGGCTATCACGTCTACAAGGGTGTGTCGAAGAAGTTCCTCAAGGATCTGCGCGTAGCGGGCGGCAGCGGTATCACCGCTGTCGGGATCGGCGGCTACGTGGCCAAGGGGCTCGTTCTGGCCGGCGCAGGTCTGCTGGCGATCGTCGCGACGTTGCAAGCCGATCCGTCGAAGGCATCCGGTTTCGACGCCGCGGTCAAGGCGCTCGGGCCCGCCCCGTTCGGGAAGTTCCTGCTGATCCTCGCAGCACTCGGCATCGCCGCCTTTGGCGTCTACAGCTTCGTGCGCGGACGCTTCGGACGCATGTGACGCGCAGTCAGCCGCCGTTGCCGTAGAGCCGCGCGATATCCGGGCTGTCCAGCCATCCCGAGTACGTCGGTCGTGAGGGCCAACCCGCGGGTGAGTCCTGCCATTCCTCCTGCCGGCCCCAGGGCAGGATGTCCACCAACGCGAAGGTGTGGCTGAGCTGCTCCGTACCCCGACCATTCGTATGCCACGTGCGGTACACCGTGTCGCCGTCGCGCAGGAACACGTTGACCCCGAAGCCCTCGTTGGGTGCGGCGTCGACATCTGCGCCGAAGGAACTGTCCGCCGCGGAGTACCAGTCCATCCGATTGCCGACCTTGTCGCGGTAGGCCAGCGCCTCGTCGATGGGCCCGTTGGTGACGATGACGAATCGCGCGTCGTAGTTATCGAGGAAGTCGAGCCTGGTGAACTGTGAGGTGAAACCGGTGCAGCCGCCGCACTGCCATTCGGCCCCGTCGTTCCACATGTGGTTGTAGACGATGAGCTGTGATCGGCCGGCGAAGATGTCGACCAGCCGGATCGGGCCGTCCGCGCCGGTCAGTATGTAGTCGTCCATCTTCACCATCGGCAGCCGCCGGCGCGCCGCCGCGATCGCATCGAGCTCGCGCGTCGCAGCCTTCTCGCGGTGACGCAGATCATCCAATGCGACGCGCCATGTTTGAACGTCGACCACCGGGGGCTTTCCCGCGGCCGCCGTCGCCTCCGTAGTCATCGATTGTCCCTTCGGTGTGCCGGATCTCGTCTAAGGATCGACTCCCGGCGCCACCGAAACTCATCGGCCACCCGCCGCGGAGATCAAGCTCCGAACATCGCCCGGGTTGTTCTACGAGGGGCCACTCGTGGACAAGGCCTGGTAGAGCGCCGCTATCTGCATCGGCTGGATCGTCGTACCGCAGTTGCGTTGCAGGTCGATCAGCGGTGCCGCGATGCCGCGCAGTTCCTGGTACTCCAGCGGACGCGCGACGAAGTAGTCGCGGACCGACTGCTCGGCGCCCGCCCCCTGCATGCCGGCGTTCGTCAACACGTTGTTCGCCCCAGGATGGGCGTCGAGCCACGCGCCCGCCGTCGCGAGCACCCCGCTGGCCGTGTGGGAGAAGGAACTTGCAGTGCAGCCCGGCTGAGCCGCGGCCACCGGAAGCGCGACCGTAACGGCGGCGCCCCCGAGCGCACACATGGCAATGGCTGCGACGAATTTCTTCTTCATGTCGCTGTCCTCTCATCGCGGTGACAGTTTGCCCTCCCTCGACCTGGTGGCAGGTTTACCCGTCGTGCGCCAGATCAATCCGCCTCGGCCGTGAACCCGATTTCGGCCGACACCAGACCAAACAGGGCAGGGTATGTTCAATTAGGTAAACCTCAGCTAAAAGCGCCGGGTTGGCGCGGGAAGGACCGCCTGGATGCGCCCCCGTTGGAGCCGGATCGCCGCACTCGTGTCGACCGTTGCTGTCGTGCTCGCAGCGACCTCGTGCTCGAGTTCGAGCGAGAGCGACGAGCTACTGATCTACAACGCTCAGCATGAGTCGCTGACCAAGGAGTGGATCGACGCATTCACCAAAGAGACCGGCATCAAGGTCACATATCGCCAGGGGGGCGACACCGAGCTCGGCAACCAGCTGGTCGCCGAAGGCGATGCGTCACCCGCCGACGTGTTCCTGACCGAGAACTCACCGGCCATGGCGGCGGTCGAAAAGGCCGGACTGTTCGCCGATCTCGATGCCGCCACGCTCGATCAGGTTCCGGCGCAGTACCGCCCGGCCACCGGCAAGTGGACCGGCGTCGCGGCGCGCAGCACCGTTTTCGTCTACAACACATCCAGGCTGCAACCTGATCAGCTGCCCAAGTCACTGTTGGACCTGCAGGCGCCCGAATGGAAGGGCCGCTGGGGCGCACCGCCTACGAAGGCCGACTTCCAGGCCATCGTCGCGGCGCTGCTGCAGCTCAAAGGTGAGGAAGAAACCTCGAAGTGGCTCGCGGCGATGAAGGCCAATGCCACGCTCTACAGCGACAACATCGCCACGCTTAAGGCTGTCAACGCCGGCGAGGTCGACGGCGGCGTCATCTACCACTACTACTGGTTCCGCGACCAGTCGAAAACCAAAGAGATGAGCGCCAATACGGCTCTGCACTATTTCAAGAACGAGGACCCCGGCGCATTCGTGAGCCTGTCCGGCGGCGGCGTGCTCGAATCCAGCAACAAGAAGGATGAGGCCCAGCAGTTCATCCGGTTCATCACCGGCAAGGTGGGCCAGGAGGTGCTGGAGAAGGGCACCTCGTTCGAATATCCGGTCGCCAGTGGCGTGCCTGCCAATCCCGCATTGCCACCGTTGGACACACTGCAGGCACCCGCGGTTGACCCGTCAACGCTGAACTCCCAGCAGGTGACGGACCTGATGACGAAGGCGGGCTTGTTGTAGGTGACTGCTGCTCCTCCCGTACCGCTACCCGCTGCGGAGTCCTCGCGATCTGAGGCGACCGCGCGACCCGGTCCGCTGGTCTCGGCGACGGTAGCGATTCTGGTCGCAGCAACCTGCATTCCGCTCGGCTACGTCGTGTGGGGCACGGTGTCGGTCGGGTGGACGCGCGCCTACGAGTTGGTGGTCCGGCCCAGGGTCGGTGAACTGCTGATCAACACCGTCGCGCTGGTCTTCGTCACGGTGCCGCTCTGCGTGCTGATCGGTGTCGGCCTCGCCTGGCTGACGGAACGAACCGACCTTCCGGGACGGGCCTTCTGGCGTCCGTTATTCGTTGCGCCGCTGGCTGTTCCGGCATTCGTCAACAGCTACGCCTGGGTCGGAGTGATCCCCTCGCTCCACGGCTTGTGGGCGGGAGTCCTGATCACCACGCTGTCGTACTTCCCGTTCATGTATCTGCCGGTGGCGGCGACCCTGCGCCGGCTCGATCCTGCCGTCGAGGAATCGGCCCGTGCCCTCGGGTCGGATTCGGTCGGTGTGTTCTTCCGCGTCGTGTTGCCGCAGTTGCGGCTGGCCATCCTCGGTGGCGGACTGCTCGTCGGCGTGCATCTGCTCGCCGAATTCGGCGCGTTCGCGATGATCCGCTTCGACACCTTCACCGTCGCGATCTTCCAGCAGTTCCAGGTCACCTTCGACGGCGCTGCGGGCAGCATGCTCGCCGGTGTGCTCGTTCTGCTGTGTCTTGCTCTGCTGATCGCGGAAGCGACTGCCCGCGGCAAGATCCGATTCGCCAGGATCGGCTCGGGTGCGCCGCGGGCCGCCACCCCGAACCGTCTGGGCCACAGCACAATCCCGGCACTAGCCGCGCTGACCGTGCTGGCGGTCCTGTCGCTCGGTGTTCCGGTGTGGACGCTGCTGCGATGGCTGTGGATCGGCGGTGCCGAGGTGTGGGACTTCGCCGACCTCGGCAATTCACTTGCCCAGACCATAGGTCTGGCCGGTACGGCCGCGCTCATCACGACGGTGTTGGCCTTCCCGGTCGCGTGGGTCGCGGTGCGGTCCAGCGGCATCCTGGCCCGCGCCGTCGAAGGCGCCAACTATGTCACGAGCTCACTGCCCGGCATCGTCACCGCGCTCGCACTTGTCACCGTCGCGATCCACTACGCCCGACCGCTTTACCAGAGCGTGCTGCTGATCGTGTTCGCCTACGTCCTCCTGTTCATGCCGCGTGCACTGGTGAACGTTCGGGCGGGCCTTGCCCAGGTTCCGCCGAGCCTGGAGGAAGCGTCGCGGTCACTGGGCGCTTCGCCGTCTGCGACGTTCTTCCGCGTGACGTTGCGCCTGACCGCGCCTGCCGCGGCTGCGGGCGCGTCCCTGGTATTCGTAGCGGTGGCAACGGAATTGACCGCGACACTACTGCTGGCACCGACCGGCACCCGAACGTTGTCCATGTTGTTCTGGTCGTTCAGCAGCGAACTCGACTACGCGGCCGCCGCGCCGTACGCAATGATGTTGGTGCTGTTGGCCATACCGGTGACCGTTTTGCTCTTCCGCCAGTCGATGAAGGTGGCCGCGTTGTGACCGAACCAATCGTCGATATCCGGGGACTCGCGAAGTCGTTCAACGGCCATGTCGTGCTCGACCACATCGACCTGCAATTGGAGCAGGGCAGCACTACTGCGGTCGTCGGCGCCTCCGGCTGCGGAAAGACGACGCTGCTGCGGATCATCGCCGGCTTCGAGGCCCCAGGCGATGGAACGGTCACCATCGACGGTCGCCAGGTCGCAAGCCCGGACCGGGGGGTGGCACCGAACCGGCGCAGTGTCGGCTATGTCGCGCAGGACGGCGCGTTGTTCCCGCATCTGACAGTCGGGCAGAACATCGCCTACGGTATCCGCGGCGAAGGCCGCGACAAGGTGCGCAGCCGCGTCAGCGACTTGCTCGAAACCGTCTCTCTCGACCAATCATTCGCTGATCGTCGCCCACACCAACTCTCGGGTGGCCAGCAGCAGCGTGTCGCGCTAGCCCGGGCGCTGGCCCGGCAGCCGGTCCTGATGCTGCTCGACGAGCCGTTCAGCGCGCTGGACACCGGGCTGCGCGCGTCCACCAGAAAGGTGGTCGCCGGACTGCTCGCCGATGCCGGCATCACCTCGCTGCTGGTGACCCACGACCAGGAGGAAGCGCTGTCGATCGCCGACCAGGTCGCGGTGATGCGCGACGGGCGGTTCACCCAGGTCGGCGCACCACAGCAGGTGTACCGGCAGCCCAACGACCGCTTCACGGCCGAGTTCCTCGGTGACAGCATCATGCTGCCGTGCATCGTGGCGTCCGGAATCGCCGACTGCGCCATCGGACGGGTTACGGTGCGCGCCGAAGACGGTCCCGGCACCTTGTTACTTCGGCCCGAACAGCTTGTGGCGAAAGTCGTTTCGGACAGCGGCCAGTCGAACGGCGTCGGCACGGTGTTGGCCGTCGAGTTCCTCGGCCACGACGTCCTGTTGACCATCGACCCCCCGGGCGACGTCGAACCGATCATCGTGCGCCAGCACAGCCTGGCACCCCCGCCGATCGACGCGAAGGTACGCATCGAGGTGGTGGGCACCGGAGTGGTGTTCACGTGAGCGCGCTCATCGAGCATCTGCGCGGCCACGGCGAACGTGTCGCGGTGCTCACCGACACCGCGCAACTGACCTACCGCGAACTCGCGGACCGGGTCGCCGAAGCGGCGCACGACCTTGCCGGCCTGCGTCACCTTGTGCTTCTCCATACCCGCAACGACATCTCGACGCTGGTGCACTATCTCGGCGCCCTGGCGGCTGAGCACGTGGTACTGCCCGTCGATGCGCGTCGCGACCACACCGCGATCGAAGAGATCTACGCGCCCGGCATCGTCATCGACGACCGCGGAATCCGCCATCGCCACCACGACCCAAGTCCACTGCACGACGACCTTGCGCTGCTGATGTCGACGTCTGGCAGCACGGGGTCTCCGAAGCTGGTACGGCTTTCGCACGAGAACCTCGTCGCCAACGCCACGGTCATCGCCGATTATCTCGGCATCCGTGAAACCGACCGGGCTGCAACGACACTTCCGATGTCGTACTGCTACGGACTGTCGGTGATCCACAGCCACCTGCTGGTGGGCGCCGGGCTCATCCTGACCGACCGCTCCGTGGTCGACGACGAGTTCTGGGAGCTGTTCCGCCGGCACCGCGCAACGTCATTCGCGGGCGTGCCGTACACCTTCGAATTGCTCGAGAGCGTTGGCTTCGACGCCGCGCGCCTGCCCCACCTGCGCTACGTGACGCAGGCCGGCGGCAGAATGCCACCTGAGCGCGTGCGCCGATTCGCCGAACTCGCGCAGGATAAGGGTTTCGAGCTGTTCGTGATGTACGGCGCAACCGAGGCGACCGCCCGAATGTCCTTTCTGCCACCAGAACTCGTGTTGTCCCGGCCTAATACAATCGGCCGGCCGATCCGCGGCGGATCGTTCACGATCGAGCCACTGGAAGGTTGGGCCGACGACGACGTCGGCGAGCTCGTCTACCGCGGCCCCAACGTGATGATGGGCTACGCGCACGGCCTCGACGACCTGGCGCTCGGCAAGACGGTCGAGACGCTGCGCACGGGCGACATCGCGCGACGCTGCCCCGACGGACTGTACGAGGTCGTCGGCCGCAACAGCCGATTCGTCAAGATGTACGGCCTGCGTATCGATCTCCAGCAGGTCGAGTCCGCGTTGCGCGCCCAGGGGATGCCGGCGTTCTGCACCAGCGACGACGACGCCGTCGTGGTCGCCGTCGCAGGCAGACACGACGACCGCGACGTAAAACGGGCGGCGGCCGAGGCAGCAGGCGTGCCGCGCGGGTGCCGTGCGCGCCGTCACCGTCTCCGAACTTCCGCTGTTGTCGTCAGGCAAGCCCGACTACCAGACCGTGCGCCGGTTGGCACGAAAGACCGATCAGCCGCAGTCGACGGACTTGCACGGATTGTTCGCCGATGTGCTGCAAATCGACGCCGCCACACTCGATCCAGACGCCAGCTTTGTCGACCTCGGTGGCAACTCGCTGTCATACGTCACGATGACCGTGCGGTTGGAACGGGCGATCGGCCAGCTGCCTGCCGATTGGCAGCGCATGTCGATCCGGCAGCTGGAAAGCATTTCGAAACCGGCGCGCCGCAGTTGGCTGGCGACCCTGGAAACCAGCGTCGCGCTGCGCGCCGCGGCGATCGTGCTCATCGTCGGATCGCATGCCGAGCTGTTCGAGCTGTGGGGCGGTGCGCACCTGCTGCTGGGCATCGCCGGGTACAACTTCGGAAGGTTCTGCCTCACACCGGTTCCCCGCAACGACCGGGTGCGGCATCTTGGCAACACCATCGCGTGGATCGCGGTGCCGTCGGTGTTGTGGGTCATGATCACGCTGCTGCTGACCGACGACTACACATGGACCAACCTGTTGCTGGCCAACAAGTTCCTGGGTCCGCACGACAGCATGACCGCGGGCCGGCTGTGGTTCGTCGAGGTGCTGGTGTGGACGCTCGTCGTGCTGGCCCTGGTGTTCTGGCTGCCGTTCATGGATCGTCTCGAACGCCGTCTTCCCTTCACGGTCGCTGTCGTGTTCCTCGTCATCGGCCTCGCGCTGCGGTACGACATCCTCGGGCTCAACCTCGACCGCGACGCGTGGTTCACGATGCTGGCGTTCTGGTTCTTCGCGATTGGCTGGGCGGCGTCTAAGACGACGACGACGCTGCAGCGCGTCGCGGTGACCCTCGCCTTGGTCGTCAGCCTGCATGGCTATTTCGACAGCACCCTGCGCGAAGTGACGGTGATGGGCGGCCTGCTCGTGCTCATCTGGGTGCCGACGATTCGGTGTCCGTCCGCGCTCACAGTGACGGCCGGCGTGCTGGCGGAGGCGTCGCTGTATACCTATCTGGTCCACTATCAGGTTTATGCGATGTTCGATGGCCATCCCGCCCTCGGCGTTCTCGCCTCACTGGCCGTGGGTGTACTGCTCACGTATGTCGTGACAGTGCTGCGCCGCTGGCTGCTCGGCCGGTTCAGTTCGCTGCGCTCGGTCGCGGTTCCCGCTCTGCGATAAGCCCCTCCTGCGCCAGCGTCGCCGCGATGACCCCATCGGCGCGGATCAGGCTGCCGGTCACGACGCCGCGTCCCCGGGCGGCCGCGGGTGAGGTTGACTCCAGCAGGTTCCACTCGTCGGCCCGCACGGGTCTGTGAAACCAGATCGACGAGTCGGTGGTGCCGCTGCGATGCGTGCGCGCCACCATCGAGTGCCCGTGCACCCGCAGCGCAGGATCAATCATGTACACGTCGGTGACGAACGCCGCGACCAGCGTATGCACCAGCGGGTCATCAGACAGGACAGCCGTTGTCCGCCACCAGAATCGGCGGACAAACGCGTCACCGCTCCCCTCGTCGGCGATCCTGATGTCGAGTTCGTCCAACGGCATCGACGGCGCCGGGCCCGCCGGGCCGGTCGGCACAAGTCCGGTGGGGTCGTCCGGCACCGAACTACGCGTACCGTGTTCGGGGCCGGCCAGCTCGATGGCGAACGACACCGTGGCCGTCGTCAGCAGCCGACCGTCCTGCCGGGCGTCGACACGGCGTGCGGCCGCGGTCCGGCCGTCGAAAACCTTTGTCACGGTGTATTCGACGGGATCGCCAGCCTCGCCGCCGCGCAGGAACTGTAGATGCATGTTGGTGGGCGAGCGGTCGGCGTCGACGGTCCGGCACGCCGCGGCGAGGCTTTGTGCCATGAACTGGCCGCCGTAGGAACGTTTTCCCTCCGGTCCACTGGCCGGGCCGATCCACGTCTCCTCGGTGCCGCCCGGCTGCAGGTCGAGCAGCGCCAGTAGCCTGCTCATTTCACCGTGCCCGCATCCGTGAGGCGGGCGATGTCGTCCGCGCTCAGCCCGAGCCACTCCCCGAGCACTGCCGAGGTGTCGTCACCAAGTGCCGGAGCGACCGTGGCGGCCGGGTACACGCCGCCGATCGACATGGGCAGTCCCGGCGCCAGGTACTCGCCGATGCGCGGCTGGTCGAGGGGAGTGAACATCGGATTGGCGGTGACCCGGTCGCTGCGGGCCGTCTCGGAGAAGGTGCGGTACCGGTCCCACAGCACGGCACTGGCCGACAAGGCGTCGGTGATCTCCTCTGCGGTGTGCTGTGAGAACCACTCGTTGAAGAGCCCGGACAGCGCATCGCGGTGCTCGTACCGCTGCCCCTCGTCGGTGAAGTCCGCTCCCAGCGTCTCCGCCAGTGCAGCAACGGCTTTCGTCGTCCCGGTCAGTTCGGTCAGATCGCCGAAGTGCCGGCCGGTGAGGGCGACGACCATGAATGCGGCGCCGTCGCTGCTGGTGAAGTCCTGCCCGTACTGGCCGTACACCGAGTTGCCGATCCGCTGGCGTGCAGTGCCGTTGATCATGACTTCGGTGAAGAACCCGAGGTTGCCCGCCGTCGCCAGCGCGACGTTCTCCAACGGAATGCTGATCCGCTGTCCCTGCCCGGTGGCATCGCGGTGCCGTAGGGCGGTCGTCACGGCCAGTGCGGTGTAGATCCCGCAGGTCACATCCCATGCGGGCAACACGTGGTTGACCGGAGTGGCTAGCTCGGCCGGGCCGGTCACCATCGGAAAGCCGATGGCGGCGTTGACCGTGTAGTCAACACCCGTGCCGCCATCGGCGCGTCCTGACACCTCGACGTGGATCAGGTCGGGCCGCAGCCTCGTCAGGGCTTCATAGGAATGCCATTGCCGCCCAGCAACATTGGTGATCAGGACACCGCTTCCGGCGATCAATCGTTGCACCAGATCCTGGCCGTCGGGGGAGCGCATGTCGGCGGCGACCGAACGCTTGCCCTTGTTGAGCCCCGCCCAGTAGATGCTCTCGCCGTCATCGGTGAGCGGCCACCGGTGGTAGTCGGCAGCTCCCCCGATCGGATCGACCCGGATCACCTCGGCGCCCAGTTGGGCCAGCGTCATCCCGGCCAGAGGCACCGCAACGAAGCTCGAGATCTCGACGATGCGCACCCCGGCCAGCGGCCGGATCGGGTCCGAACTCATCCGGTCAAGCTATCAAGCGCCGTCTCGGACGAGTTTGATCGCTGCCGCCTCGACGGTGTCCTCCGACAGCAGGACGTGCAGCGCGGCGTCGCCTAGGGGGATGAAGCTGTCATTTCCGGCGACGCGATCGAGACGGCCCCCGAAGCCGTGCTTGATCAATGTGGCGAGCACGCCCTCGCCGACCCCACCGGTCTCGCGGGTTTCGTCGACGATGAGCACCCGCCCGCTGGCTCCGGCCTCCCGGAGCATGTCTTCCACCGGCAGCGGCGCCAACCACCGCAGGTCGACGACGCGGGCGTCGATGCCGACCGACCCGAGCCTGCGCGCGACCCGCAGGCTCATTCTCAGCCCGTTGCCGAAGGTGAGCATTGTCAGATCCGTGCCCTCGCCGTACGTTCGCGCCCGGCCGACCGCTACGCCAGACTCCGGATACGGTGCAAGCCAACCGCCATCGTTGTCGTCGTGCAGATCTCGCGTGTGATAGAGCGCGATCGGCTCGAGGAACAGGCACACGGCGCCAGCCTCCCTCGCCGCCGCGGCGCAGGTGTGCAACATCGCGGCAGCGTCATCCGGACGCGCGGGCGATGCGATGACCACACCGGGGATGTCACGCATCGCGGCGATCGAGTTGTCGTTGTGAAAGTGCCCGCCGAAACCCTTCTGGTAACCGTAGGCGGCCACCCGTACGACCATCGGGTTGCGGTACTGACGGTTGGAAAAGAACTGCAACGTCGCCGCCTCGCCGCGGATCTGGTCGGCGGCGTTGTGAAAGTAAGCGAGGTACTGGATTTCAGGTATCGGCAGCAGACCCGAGACGCCCGCCCCGAGCGCCAGGCCGAGAATCGACTGCTCGTCGAGCAGCGTATCGAACACTCGCGCCGAGCTGGTCGCCGACAGCAGTCCGCGCGTCACGCCGTACACCCCCCCTTTGCGGGCGACGTCCTGACCGAAGATCATCGCTTCCGGATAGCGGTCCAGAATGTCGTGCAGCGCACGGTTGATCGCCATCGCCACCGTCATCGGCGCTTCCGTCTCGCCGGACTTGACCGACGCGACCAGAGATGCGGGGACGGCGCGGTGGACATCCTCGTCGGTTGTGCGTAGCGGTTCCATCACCGCGTGCGCGCTGTCGAGTTGGGGCAGTTCGCTGATCCGATCGGCGAGTTCGATCACGTTGGCGCGCTTGGCTTCATAACGGTCAAGCACATCTTCAGGTGTCAGCACACCGGTGTCGATCAACAGTTTCGCGGTGCACAGCACCGGATCTCGGCCGTATTCCGCGGTGATCTCCGCCGGCCGCCGGTAGGCCGGCTCGTAGTCCGAGCCGGCGTGACCCATCAGCCGCACCATCCGCAGATGCAGGAACGCCGGGCGCCGACGGGTGCGCACCCAATCCGCGGCCGCGGTGGCCGCATCGAAGGTCGCGGCCAAGTCCCATCCGTCCGCCGCGAAGTATGCCAACCCGTCGCGGTCGCCGTACGTCCGCTCGATCCAGTCACGCGGCGTCGGCACACTGATGCCGATCCCGTTGTCCTCGCAGACGAACAGCAGCGGCATCGGCACACCTTGATACGACGCGTGCAGCGCGCAGTTGATCGCCCCCACAGCGGTGGAATGGTTCACCGACGCGTCACCGAAGCTGCACACCGTGACCGCATCCTCGGGCCACGCGCAGGCCACCCCGAGCTTCTTGGCACGCGCGATGGAGAACGCGACGCCGACCGCCCGCGGAAGATGCGACGCGATGGTCGACGTCTGCGGAATGATGTGCAGGTCGTGACGTCCGAACACTTTATGCCGTCCGCCTGCGATCGGTTCATCGGTCGCCGCGACTAACCCAAGCAGCACATCGCGCAGCGCGTCGCGACCCTCGACCAGGGCGGCGCGCGCCAGATAGAAGGCACCAGAACGATAGTGCAGCAGCGCCGGATCGGTGGGCCGCAGCGCCGCTGCGACCGCGGAATTGCCCTCGTGCCCGGATGACCCGATGGTGTAGTAGCCCTTGCCCTGCGATCTCAGATAGCGCGCGGCAAGATCGAGATGGCGGCTGCTCAGCGCGATATCGAACAGCGCCAGGCACATTTGCACCGTCAGCGAGGAGCCGTCCCGGATCGGGTCGTCGACGCCCAGTTGCCGCTCCGAGCCGTCCATCGCCGAGATGGTCGCGGTGAAGTATTCGTCGATGGGTTCGGCCACTCGTCTCCTGCGCTAAGGGCTTATTGTCGTGCGGGACAACGCGTTTCGCACGAATTCGATGATCTTCGTCGCATGGACGTGATCGCGGTCCTGATCCGGGTCGTAGATCGCCAGGCTGGCGCCGACGCAGTGCGCCGAGGAGCCGAACAGCGATACGACCAGATCGGTGAGTTGATCCCACGTCAGGCCACCGGGTTCGTCTTCGACGTCGGGCAGCCCCTGCGCTCCGAACTCGACGGGGTCGAGCACGTCGAAATCGATGTGCAGCCACCACCGGTCCACGTGACCGGCGAGTTCGGCGATGGCGGCACGGCCTGCACCCGCAGGGTCGTCGGCGACCTCCGCGAGCGGCGCAACCCAGACCCCGCTGTCGGCGAGTGTGCCGACGTTGAAACGCCGTCTCCAGGCGTCGTCTCTTGGCCCGAGCACGATCAGATGCTCAGGCTGCAACGCGGGCAGCCGATCGCCGAGGCCACCGGTGAGAAGCCGTCCGGTCAAGCCGAGCAGCAGGCCGATCTCGGTGTTGGCCGCCTCGCCGTCCTCGGACACGTCGAGCGGCATGGTGTCCTCGTGTCCGTCGATGAACACCAAGCCCGACGTCGCCGATGTGATCACGAAGGCCGGTCACGATGCCGAACAGCGACGAACAATCACCGCCGTAGACGATCGGGAATCGACCCGCCTCGACCGCCTCTGGAACACGGCTGTTCAGCGCATCGGTCATCGCGAGCAGCGCGGGTTCGTTGATCAGGGTGGTCGACGCACCGCGCCCGGGATCCGGCTCGGGCAGTTCGAGGTTGTGGTCGGTGACGTGGTGATGGTCGAAGGCATCGGCCAGGCCTGCATCGTGTAGGACGTGGGCCGCCCTCGCCTGGTTACCGGCACGGCCGTAGCCGTCGAAGGGCACCCCGATCAATTCGATATCGGCCATCTCACACCAGGTCGATCGCCTCGGCGATGGACGGCAGAACGCGACTGGGTCGGAACGGGTAGCGCTCGATGTCCTCGACCGTGGTTGAACCGGTGAGCACCAGGATGGTCTCCAGCCCGGCCTCGATACCCGCGACGACGTCGGTGTCCATCCGGTCACCGACCATGACCGTGTTCTCCGAGTGGGCCTCGATCCGGTTCAGCGCACTGCGGAACATCATCGGGTTCGGCTTGCCGACGAAGTACGGTTCACGCCCGGTGGCCTTGGTGATCATCGCCGCCACCGAACCGGTGGCCGGCAGTGGGCCCTCGGCCGACGGTCCGGTCACATCGGGATTGGTGGCGATGAATCGCGCGCCGCCCATGATCAGCCTCACCGCTTTTGTGATGGCCGTGAACGAATACGTGCGCGTCTCACCGAGGACGACGAAGTCTGGCTCGATATCGGTGAGCGTGTAACCCACGGCGTGCAGTGCGGTGGTCAGGCCTGCCTCGCCGATGACGTACGCCGAGCCGCCGGGCAGTTGGTCGGCCAGAAACGTCGCGGTGGCCAGCGCGGACGTCCAGATGGAGGCCTCCGGAACAGTGAGGCCGGAGCGCAGCAGCCGGGCCGACAGATCCCGTGGCGTGAAGATCGAGTTATTCGTCAGGACAAGGAACGGTCGTTCCCGATCTACCAGTCGCTGCAGGAACTCGGCCGCTCCCGGCAGAGCGTGTTCCTCACGGACGAGCACGCCGTCCATATCGGTGAGCCAGCACAGGCGGGTGGAGCGCACGGCTCCAGTGTGGCAGTTCGGCCCGTGAACCGAAGGTGGATGCGACGGCCCTCGCACCTCCGGCGTTCCCGACGGCTAACCCATCGGCCCACCCGGGGGCAGCGGCGCTTCACAGCGAGTCCGGAAGTCGGCCGCTGGCTGCCTGACCGCCTGGATCTCGTCGCGGATCCGTGGATTCGCGTCGAAATACGCCTGGATCTCAGTTGACATCTGATCGCGGGGCTTGCCTTTGAGACCCGTGAAGAATGCGTTCACGTCCGGATGGGTGAACAGGTATTGCGACGTGCCCGCCGATACTCCGGACATCACGTTGGCGAGGTCGGCGGCCGTGCAGCCCGGCGGCTGGGCGGCGGCCGTCGCCGCGGAGCCGAAGAACATCGCGCCGACGATCATGCCGGCGCCTATAACGCTGCGAGAGAACATATGAAGCTCCTTGCTCGAATGGACAATTGGGACTCTTGCGGCGGTGCTCAGCGCGGGAAGATGCCCCCGCCGCCTCCTCCGCCTCCAGGTCGGCCTGGACGCCCTGGATCGAGGTCGATGTCGACGCCCCAGTCGTCGCTGCAATACCAGGGGTCAGCGCAGTAACCCGGATACGCCGGGCCCGCCTGCGGGGCATCGGGGCCACCGCCGCGCACCGTGCCCTGTGCGCACACGGTGGCGGCGCCGGCGTTGGTGCAATCCGCCAACGCCGACGGTGCACCGGCGAGGGCAACGGGAACTGACGCCGAAGCCAGCCCCATGATCAAATACCGCACAATTAACTTCACGGCTCCTCCTTTCGCGAATAAAAGGACCCGTCTGCCCGCAGAATACGGTCAAGGTCAAAGTTCAAGGCTGAATTCGGCAAATGGATCATCACTTTCCTGTGTGAACGCCGACATCAGGGTTACCTAACCCCGCCGCGCATCCCCAAAAGTCCGGAGAGCAGCTAACTTTCAGCACTACCGTACCATTCGGTACGGCTTTCGTTACCTATCGGTAGATTTGGCGAAAATGCGAAAACTGCTGCACGCCAATTTCTCAGTGCTAATGTCCGACTAATCCGGTTCGAGAAAAGGGGCGGATATGTCATTCAGATGACGTGTGGTCGAAGCCGGCCGCAATAGCCATCCCTCAAAGAGGGCTACTTCGAACTCGAGCGGGGCCGCTACGGCCCGATCTTTCCCAGGACGCCCGCCTGTTACGGCTTCTCGATCATCGCGAAGGTCAAAGAAGGCCGCGAGGAAGCAATCCGCGCCCACGGCAAGAACGATCGAGGAAGCGATCGCGGACGAGTCCGGAGTTCCTTGCGCCATTGCGTCTGCACTACCTGCGTTGGGTGCTCTTCGATATCGGCGATGGCTTGACCTTCCAGTACCAGGGCATCTTCGACACCGACTTCGACAAGTACACCGAGGACGCGGTGCGAGCTGTTCGGCCAGAGTGGCATCAACACCGTGTTCACCAATCTCGAGGGGTTCCCCGAGGATTGGAAGGAGAACCCGGACTCGTTCGTGAAGTTCGTCCGCGAGCACCACTACCCCAGCTTTCTGGAGTACGGCGAGTACCCGTACGTCACGGCCGACGAGGTCAAGAAGGCGCTGCGCCTGAAGGCGTCCTTCTCGGACATGCTCGACCAGATGCAATAGCCCTCGGGGCGCCATAATGCTTGAACTCGACGATATTCAGCACATTCTGCTGACCCGGACGCCCGCCATCACGGGGCGTTATGAGTTTCTGACGTTCGACACCCAGGCCGGTGGCCGAGCCTGGCTGTCGGAACTCCTCGATCTCGTGCAGTCCGCAGCGGACGCAACCGAAACCATGGACGAGAGCCGACGGTGGATCACGTTGGCATTCACGTGGACCGGACTGCGCGCACTCGGCGTACCCGAGGAGTCCCTGGCCAGTTTTCCCGACGAGTTCCGCGAAGGGATGGCGTCGCGAGCCGACATCCTCGGGGACACGGGACCGAATCATCCGGACAACTGGGTGGGCGGCCTTGCGGGCGACGATGTGCACGCGATCGCGATCCTGTTCGCCCGCGACGACGAACAATCTCGGATATCCATCGACAACCACGACAAGTTGCTCGCGCGCACCGACGGCGTCCGCAGCCTGTCGTTCCTCGATCTGAACGCGACGCCCCCGTTCAACTACGCCCACGACCACTTCGGCTTCCGCGACAGGCTGTCGCAACCAGTTATGGAAGGCTCAGGTGAGGAGCCGACACCCGGTTCGGGGGCGCCGCTGAAGCCGGGCGAGTTCATCCTCGGGTACCCGGATGAGGATGGGCCGGTCGCGAACCTGCCACAGCCCGAAACGCTCGCTCGGAACGGCAGTTTCATGGCATATCGTCGCCTGCGGGAACACGTGGCAGAGTTCCGCGGCTACCTCCGCGAGAACTCCGAAACGGCTGACGGCGAGGAGCTGCTCGCCGCCAAGTTCATGGGACGCTGGCGCAGCGGGGCCCCCCTGGTGCTGGCACCTGACAAGGACGACCCCGAGCTGGGTGCAGACCCCATGCGCAACAACGACTACAACTACAAGGAAATGGATCCCTTCGGCTACGCATGTCCGCTGGGTTCCCATGCACGACGGCTCAATCCTCGCGATACCGCGCACAACATGAACCGTCGCAGGATGATCCGGCGCGGGGCCACCTACGGACCGGCACTCCCCGAGGGGGCACCCGACGACGGTGTCGACCGCGGCATCGCCGCATTCATCATCTGCGCGGACCTCATTCGCCAGTTCGAGTTCGCGCAGAACGTCTGGATCAATGACGAGGCGTTCCATGAGCTCGGTAACGAGCACGACCCCATCTGCGGCACACAGGACGGCACACTGGATTTCACCGTTCCCAAACGTCCGATCCGCAAGGTGCACAAGGGTATACCGGCCTTCACCACTCTCACAGGTGGTGCCTACTTCTTCCTGCCCGGCATCAACGCCTTGCGCTATCTGACGACGCTCGGCGGAAAGCAGAGCGCATCATGACCACCCCGATTCCGGCCCGCACCTACAACCAGAGCCATATACCGCGCAACCACGACGGGCGTCGACGGATCAGCATCTACTGGACGTGGAGTTATCCGTGGGAATCCCAACGCGATCCCACCGAGATGTACAACCGCTTCTCCACGATGACCGAAGTCCGAAATGCGTTGTGGCCGAACTACGAGACCCCGGAGTACGACGAAGCCCACTTTCTACAGGGCATCGCGGGGACCCTGGAGTTGTTCCATCGTTCGACGCTGGCCTTCCAGGACTTGGCCGGTGAAGCGACGGGGCACCCGGTCGCGGTGTTCCAGCGTATCGATCAGGCTGGCTACAAGCTGCCGATCGACGAGCGGATCCTCGCCGACACCGACACCCTGATGGTCTTCGGGCTCGACCACATCCTGTCCGAGCAGGAAGTCGCACCCGAAGAGGTCGCAGCGATCAAGCAGTGGCTACAGCGCGAGGGCACCTGCCTGCTGCTCGCACCGCACCACGATGTGGGGTTCACCGACGACTTTCCGCAGCGGCAAATGGAATTCGAGCATCACGGCGACCCGTTGGTGCCGCGGCAGCAGCGGTTCGGTCAGTACACGCGATCCCTGATGAAGGCCCTCGATGTGCCTGTCCACAACACGTGGGGGCTGCGGCCCGCCGTGGTCGAAGGCACCAAGGAGATCGCACCGCTGACCGGGTTCCGTGACGCTGGACACCGCGCGACTGCTCGACAACGTCACCACATTCAACTTCCACCCGCACCTTCCCCACTACGAACTGACCGCACCCGAAGGCGACGCCCTGCGAGTACTCGGACGCCAACGCGTCGACCCGAACCGCCCGCATCCGTTCACCGCTGCGGGCAACACCGAGTTCAACGCGCTGCATCTGGATGCCTCCGAACGGACAGCGCGCAGGCGACATCGTGCTGATCGATTCGACGCACTTCACCACGCTCTTCGGCGGCACCGACAGTCTGCGCAACCTATGGCACAACCTCGCGACGATGAAGTAGCGAGACATCGGGCCCCATACCACCCCGTCGCGACCTGCCGCGGAGCTGCTATCTCGGCTGGTTCGGCACCCCCGGGAACAGTTGCACATCCGGCCCGGAGGTCACGTAGCCCAACTGCTTGGTCACCAGGTGGGGCGCGAAAACGGCGCCGTAGAGCGCGTTTCCAAGGACGATGACGGTGACGACGGACACGATCGCCGACTGGACACGCGTCTTGGACAGCTTGTCCGACCAAATCTCGATGACATTTCGCCCCTGCCAGTCAGTCCGGCCCAGCAGGTAGGTGAAGACCATCATCTGGATGCCCATCGCGATGGCGTCGTAGATCGGGTACTGATGCAGTGTTCCCTCGAACAGCCCGAGACCGGGAATCACGTAGGCGTAGTGGAAGACTCCCAGCCGGGCGCCGAGGCCGGCGTTGAACATCAGGGCCCAGCAGAAGCCGACGACGAGGCCGACGATCAGCAGGGTTTGCGGCCTGCGCCAATTGAACCGTGCGCTCAGCCGTCGCCCGATCGCGGCGCCCGTCACGGCGGGAATGCAGAAGTAGCCGATGTATCCGAGCGGCACCGACGAGGGCAGCCCGCCCCACGTCATGTTGAGCGGCCACCACGACGGCATGCGTGGAAGCGCCGGAGGGAACTGCGCGTACATCGCCCAGTCGTAGGGCGCCTCGATCCACGAGAACGAGATCGCCGAGATGCACAGGAGAAGCAGTGGGTGCAGGCGGCCGCGGCGAATGCTCAAGTAGGTCCCGGCGATGATGAATAGGATGCCGCTGAGCCAGCCGAAAGCATTGGAAGCGGCAAGTAGCGGCGTCAACTCGGTGTTCATCGATCGAGCTCATCGCTAGCGGCCTGTTCTTCGCGTACGCGCTCATCCCCCGCACTGCGGCGTGCTTCGGGGTCGAAGTAGATCACCAGACCGAATATCAGGACGATCAGCCCGAACAGAGTCCCGAGCATGATGATTTGGCCCACGAGCGCGTCCCTCCAGAGCGGTCAGCAGATCAGTAATAGTGGACACTATTACTAGGGTCACGTCAAGGACCGCTATCGTTGAGCGCCAGCAACCGCGCAGCGCGGTCTAGAGGAGTGAGAGGCCGTGCCGCAGCGACGTTCATCTGGGAAGCAGACCTGGAAGACAACTCGTCGGCCGCGCGGAGAGGCGCGCAGGCTGCTGCTCGACGCGGCCCGCGATCTGTTCGCCCGCCAGGACTACCGCGCCACGACCACCCGTGAGATCGCCGAGGCCGCCGGGGTCACCGAATATCTGCTCTTCCGCCACTTCGGCTCGAAGGCCGGCTTGTTCCGCGAAGCCCTCGTCCTGCCGTTCACGAACTTCGTCGACGAGTTCGGCAAGACATGGCAGGCCGTGGTTCCCGAGGAGACCGACGAAGAGGAACTGTCCCGGCAGTTCGTCGGCAGCCTCTACGACGTCCTCGTCGAGCACAAAGGCCTGCTGCTGACTCTCGTCGCTTCGGACGGCCTCAGCGAGGAGGAAATCGAAAGTGCCGGCATCACCGACATTCGGCGAGCGCTCACCCTGCTCGGCCAGATCAGCGGCGAAGGCATGCGTCTGCGCGGATTACGTTCGGATCAGCCGGATCTGCCGGCGCACTCAACGGTGGCCATGATCGTCGGCATGGTCGCGCTGCGATCGACCTTCTTCGGTAACCGGCCGCCGTCGCGCGAAGCCATCGTCGACGAACTCGTCCAGGCCATCCTGCACGGTTTCCTTCACCGGCCGTCACGGTAGGTTCTTTAACCCCCGGGGCCGTTGGGCCACTTCAGCAGTGATCCCGCGTCGACCCGGATCTGCTGGCCGGTGATGTAGCGGCTGTCATTGCTGGCCAAAAACACCCCCAGCTTCGCCATGTCCTCGGGTTCGATGTATGGGATCGGCATGGCCTGGAAGATGGTGAACAATGGCTCGGCGTCTTCGCGGGTGGCCTGCTTGCCCTCGTTGGTGAGGTCGGGACGGAACATGCTGTACATGCCGTCGTTCTGCAGCAGATGGGTGTTGCAGTTGGTCGGATGGATGGCGTTGACGCGAATCATCCTGTCTGCGAGAGCCATCGACATCTCTTCGACGTACTCGATCAGCACTCGCTTGCTCCAGCCGTAGCCTCTGCCGCCGGGGCCCATGTTCGGGTTGTCGGTGGTGCCGCGGATCATCCCGGCGGTCGATCCCGTGATGATCACGGAGGCACCGTTGGGCAGGTGCGGGACGGTGACCGCGACGGTGTTCATCACGCCGAGCAGGTCGACATCGCTGGCGTCGACGAATGACATCGCGTCGAAGGCTCGTCCCATCGCCATCGGCAGGATGCCGGCGTTGGCGACGACGATGTCGATCTTGCCGAGGTCGGCGACTCCTGCCTCGACGGCGTCGCGCAACTCGTGGCGCTCCCGGACATCGGCGACGCGGGCGACGACGCGGCGTCCGATCTCCTTGACCGACCGTTCCGTTTCGGCGAGGTCGTCGGGTGTGGCCAACGGATAGGGGTTGGACGGAATGTCGCGGCAGATGTCGACCGCGATGATGTCCGCACCCTCCTTTGCCATTTCGATCGCGTGTGCGCGACCCTGACCACGGGCCGCACCTGTGATGAAAGCGACCTTGCCGTCGAGCTTTCCGGTCATGTTGCTCCTAGGTGGAGGGCTGGCTCAGCCAACCGGCGTGAAGGTGACGTGTAGCTCACTGAGTCCGCGCATGATGAATGTCGGCTCATAGGCATAGTTGCGGTTGTCTACCGGGCCATGGTGCTCGGCGGAGATCGTGATGTCGCTCATCCGGTCGAGAATCGTGTTCAGCGAGATCCTGCCCTCCGCGCGGGCGAGGGGTGCGCCGGGGCAGGAATGGACACCGCGGATGAACGCAATCTGTTCCCGCACATTGTGCCGGTCGCTCCGGAAGGAATTGGGGTCTGGGAACTTACGCTCATCGCGGTTGCACGCTCCGGGAAGCAACATGACAGTTGTGCCCGCGGGCACTTCGACCTCGCCGATCTTCGTGGTCGTGCGCGCCATCCGGAAATGCGACTTGACCGGGCTCTCCAGCCGCAGCGTCTCTTCGAGGAAGGCCGGGATCTTGCTGCGGTCATCGCGCAATACCTTTTCCGATCCCGGATTGTCGCCGATGAACCGCATCGCCGAGCTGACCAATTTCGTCGTCGTCTCGGTGCCGGCGGCAAACAGGAACGTCGAGAGATTCATCACGTCTTCGATTTCGGGTGTCGACCCGTCCTCGTGTTTAGCCTGGGCCAGTTCGGTCAGCACGTCCTGTCGCGGCGTCCGCCTGCGGTCTTCGATATAGGCGTAGAACTTCTCGTTCAGCCACTCCAGGGGGTTGTGCGAGGTCGGTGCTTCCTTACCCAACTCGCCGACTGTCTCGAGCGCGAACACCGACTTGAATTCCTCATGGTCCTCGAGCGGAACGCCCAACAGGTCGGCGATGACGAGCAACGAGAACGGTTTGGCGTAGGCGGTCAGGAACTCACAGCTGCCCTTATCGAGGAAGGTGTCGAGTTGCTGATCGGCCAAGCGCCACATGAAGTCCTCGTTCTCCTTGAGGCGCTTCGGCGTGATGAGTTTGTTCAGCAGGCTCCGGGTACGGGTGTGCTCAGGCGGGTCCTGCGACGTGATGTGCTCAGCCATCGGTACCGATGCCCGGTGCCGGTCGATCAGGTCCGTGACATCGTCGGTGTCACCTGGCCCGAACGGCATACCTGAGAACGGACCTGCGACCGACACGCACGATGAGAACGCGGGGTCTTTGTAAACGGCGAGCGCCTCGTCGTAGCCCGTGATGGCGAGCACGTTGAACGGGGTGGCGTGCGCGACGGGGCATTTCGACCGCAGATGGTCGAAGTACGGGTACGGGTCCGGAACAAGGGATTCGTCGGTGAAGAAATCCACTGTCTCGAAGTCGGTCACGAAATGCTCCTAAATCGCAATATCGGCGCCAAATGGAATCCGCTCACGGGGACGGGACCTGCGGGTCGAACAGCACGGGCACGGAGGTCGGCGACCGGAACACCTGCCCCCTGACGTGCGGATCGTCACCGTCGGGATCGAGCCGCAGGTTCGGAAGTCGGTCGAGCAGAAGGTTGATGGCCGTTCGCATCTCGAGACGAGCGAGGTGCATGCCGAGGCATACGTGGACGCCGTGGCCCCACGCCAGATTGCTTTTCTGCTGACGAAAAATGTCGAATTTGTTGGGGTCCGGAAAGCGATCATCCTGGTGAGTCGCCGACCCAAGCATCGGCATCACGGTCGCGCCCGCGGGGATCTCCACCCCCCCGAGCACCGTATCTTTGGTCGCCTGGCGAGTGATGGTCAGCAGCGGCGGTTCCCACCGCACACCCTCCTCGATCGCCTGAGGAACCAACGAGCGGTCTGCACGAATCGCGTCGAGTTGGTCCGGGTTCGACAGCAGCGCGAAGAGCAAGCTGCCCAGCGAGCGATATGTCGTCTCGACGCCGGCGGGCAGAAGCAGCCGAAGAAACGAGAAGATCTCCTCGTCGGCGAGCTTTTCCCCGTCGATCTCTGCGGCAGCGAGGGCACTGATCAAATCTTCGCGCGGCTCGGCCCGGCGAGCGTCGAGAATCGGTGCGAAGTAGTCACACAGCGCAGCCGAGGCCGCAAGTCCCCGTTCGGGATTCATAATCCAGCTCAACAGCGAGATCGACCACCGCTGGAACTGCGGATAGTCCTCCTCGGGCAGTCCGAGCAGACCGGCGATGATCTGGCTCGGATAGTCGAAGGTGAACTCTTTCACCAGGTCGGCCTTGCCGTTGGGCGCGAACTTGTCGATGAGGCCGTTGCCCACGCGGCCGACGAGTTCGTCCTCCCACCGCGCCAACGACTTCTGCGCGAACGCTTTCGAGACGAGGCCACGAAGCCGGCCATGGATCGGCTCATCCATGCCGAGCATCACCCCTTCGCCCAGCACCGGACCGAAGGCCGCGATGACTGCGGCGGACGAGAATGTCTCGTTGTCGCGCAGCATCTGCTGGACGTCCTCGTGGCGATACACGATGAACATCGGTAGCGACTCTTCGTGCGGCAGCGCACCGGACGTTTCAAGTCGCTGCACCGGCTCTTCGCGGCGGATGCGCGCCAACTCCGTGTACGGATCACGAACGTCGCCGGAGATGGCGTCGTCGAAGGACCCGAAGTCCTCGAGGTCGTCGAATAGGTCTGACAAGAGTCCGCTCCTCCTACTGGGCTGGGTAGGCCACCGATTTCACTTCGGTGTACTGCCTGAATCCGGCGATGCCGTTCTGACGGCCGACTCCGCTGTCCTTGTAACCGCCGAAGGGTGTGTCGGCGCCGTACCCTGCGGTTCCGTTGAGCCCGATGAAGCCGGCACGCAGGCGGCGCGCAACGGCAAGTGATCGGTCGAGCGAACTCGACATCACGTTGCCGGCCAGGCCGTACATGCTGTCGTTTGCGATCCGGACGGCGTCGTCCTCGTCCTCGTAGGGAATGACGACCAGCACGGGCCCGAAAATCTCCTCCTGCGCGATGGTCATCTTGTTGTCGACGTCGGTGAAAAGCGTTGGACTGACCCAGAATCCCTTGTCGAACTCCTTGGGGGACTCAGTGCTTCCGACCAGCATGGTCGCGCCCTCATCGACACCCTTCTGGATATAGCCGAGGATGCGTGCCCGCTGTTTGGCGGAGATGACGGGACCACAGATGGTGCCGGGATCCTGCGGGTCACCCGCCTTGATGTTCTCGTAGATCCCCCGCAGGATCGCCACCCCCTCGTCGTAACGCGACCGCGGCAGGAGCATCCGCGTCGGGGCGGCGCAACCCTGACCCGCATGCATCAGGGGACCGATACCGATCAGGCAGGCGGTGTTGAAGTCCGCGTCCTCGAGCACAATGGTCGCCGACTTGCCGCCGAGTTCGAGGAACAGGCGCTTCATCGTCGCCGCCCCCTTCTCCATGATCCGCTTGCCCACCACGGTCGACCCGGTGAACGAGATCATGTCGACCTTCGGCGACAGGGTGAGTTCCTCGCCGACGAAGTGATCCGACGCGGTCACCACACTGACCACACCCGCTGGGATGTCCGTCTTTTCAGCAACGAGCCGACCGAGCCGCGTCGCATTGAACGGTGTGTTCGGCGCGGGTTTGAGCACAACGGTGTTGCCCGTCGCCAACGCCTGGCCGAGCTTGTTGATGGTGACTTCGAACGGGAAGTTCCACGGGACGATCGCGCCGACCACGCCGACGGGCTCATGCCACACTTTCCGCCTGGTGTTGACACCTGTCACCGATACGACCTTGTCGCCGAGGTCGACTTCCCATTCGAAGCTGTCGATCAGCCTGGCGGGATACTTCAGACCGTCCTCCAACGGCGCATCCAGGTGCGGACCGTGCGTCACAGCTCGTGGAGCCCCGACCTCGCGGATAAGCTCCTCGCGCAACTCCTCGAGTTCGCTTTCGATCGCGTCGTGCAGCTGCAGCAGGCAACGCTTCCGAAGATCACGATTCGTCGACCAGTCGGTCTCGTCGAAAGCCCTTCTGGCAGCGTCGATCGCGCGGTTCATGTCGGCCTTCGACGCATCCGCGACCTCGCCGAGGACCTCTTCGTTGGCCGGATTGATGTTGGTGAAGGTTCCTGCCTCGCCGTCAACGAGCTTGCCGTCGATCAGCATCCTGGATTCGTATGATGCTTTCGGCGTGTCAGCCATTCTCGTCGCTCTCCTGAGTGTGCTGGTTGGGTGCTCCCATGGTTGCGGCCGATGTGCCTGCCAGAGCGCCGAATCCTGGGATTCCCATCATCAGTCGCGTCATCGTGTGCATCGCCGCGCCGGGAAGCAGCTTGTTCGCGACCAGCAACATCCGAGCGTCAGGCCCCACGGACCGTCGCACGAACGGCTTGTTGCTCTCGAGTGCTTTGACGAGCCCGGTCGCGAAGCGGTCCGGTGACTTGGCCGCCCGTTTCATCGCAGCGCGACCACGCTTGTCCATGGTGCGATGATGGCGAGCGTACGGTCCATCCAGCACTCGGCTGTCCGTGGTTCCAGCATCGGTGATGATCTCGGTGTCGTACGTGCCGGTGACCAGGACCGTGACGCCGATGCCGAACGGTGCGACCTCACCGGCCATGGATTCGCCCCATCGTTCCAGCGCACCTTTGACTGCGGAATACGGTGCCGTGGCGGGCATTCCGCGTACACCTCCGGCACTCGAGATCAGCACGATGCGGCCCCTGCCCGCTGCCCGCATGGGCGGCAGCAGCGCCTTCGTCAGCGCAACCGGGCCGAAGATGTTCGTGGCGAACATGCGCTCCCACAGGCTGATCGGCGCTTCCTCTACCATTCCGGCTGCGGAGATTCCGGCGTTGTGGACGAGCGCGTACGGGGCGCCGACAGCTTCCTCAATCGCTTTGGCCGCAAGGGCAATCGACGTGTCGTCGATCAGGTCGAGCTCGATCCCGATGAGACGATCGTCGTCGTCGCCCGCACCCGTCGCCTCACGCAGCAAGGGCAACCCCTTGTACGGGGCACGCATCGCTGCGACCACGCGCCACCCCTCGCGGTAGAGGCGGACTGCCGATGCGAAGCCGAGCCCGCGGGACGCGCCGGTGATGACGACTGTGCGAGGCTCAGCCATTCGGACCTTCCGGCGCACAACGGTCGCTCTTCGAACCGCGCTCGACGTCGGGGCGACCGTCCGGAAGCCCCTGCTGCCAGGTGGACCACTTGCCGACCGAGTACGGGCCTTCGGCACCGTTCTCCTCGTAGTACCCCTGCGGGTCGTACACCTTTGCCTCGGGATACGGCCACGGGCACGCAACCGACGTGGCCAGCCCGCTGGCCTTGATCGCCCAGAACCACCCGCCGTAGGCAAAGTACGACACGTTGATGATCGCGAACATCACCAGGAAGGTGCCGAGTACCGGCTTCGTGGGGAAGAGCCTCGCCTTCGCAGCAAGCTTCTCCGCCACCGACTTTCCGGTGTCGTCGCGGTAGACGAGGATGGCCGCCGGGATCATCACGAAGGTCACCGACAGCGACTCCCAGATGAGCGGGAACTGGAAGGTGGTGCCTGGGAACAAGGTTCCGAACGGGATCGCCTGCGAGTAGATGTACAGCCCCGTGCGCACCAGGCTGATCTCCAGCATGGCGTCGAAGATGAAGCCGATCACCAACACCAGTCCGCCCAGGCTGATCAGCGGGTGCCGGCTGACAAACGATTCCGGTCCGCGCTTGGCCTGCATCTTGCGAAGTATCCAGATCGCCGGGAAGTACGGGCCGAAGTAGAACGTCACGTACCCGAACACGATGAAGGGTTCGACGGTCGGCGACATCATGATCAGGGGCCAGGACTCCGGCCAGTGCAAGAGCGCCGGGTTGTACACCGCGTATGGCGACCAGTTCATGATCGGGTCCTGCCATACGATCAGCGTAGTAACCAGGACCATCAGCAGCACCGGGCTGCCGGGGTTTCTACGCCAGCCAACAATGAAGACGATGGTCAGCACCACAACCATGATCAAGGCGCCGACCTGCGGGATGATCTGCCAGTGATCGAATCCCGTCAGGAACCCAACCGGACGGGGCCGGCCCTCGACGTTCGGGTTCGCCACACGCGGGTCCACGGCGGTGCGCCCCACAGCGAGGAACAACCCGAGGAATCCGAGCCACGCAAACAGTGAGATCACTCGGCCCCAATTCGGGCCCTTGCGTGCCGCGGCCGGTGATTCCTGCTCGGTTTCAAGCGGTTTCGATTCCGTTTTCATTTCATCCCTCTCCGAACCGGTCAACCAGATGGGAGTTGACGCCATCTGCGTCCAAGGTCCGGGCCACCAGATAGCCCGAACCCATCCACGCACGGCGCGTCCACTTACCAAGGGACACATGGGTTCCCGGTGCGCCGGAGGCGGCGGGCATCATCTTGACCCGCTCGAGCGCCTCCTTGACGCCGCGCGGGCTCAGCGGGTGGGCGTCGGTGAAGGCGCGCACCAGTGTCGCGGCGACATCGCGGTTCACCACCGTCACACAGAACTCCGGACGACTGCCGTTGTACTTCGCGGCGTAGCGATCCAAGAAGTCCTGTCCGATCGGATTTTCCTCGTCATACTGATCGACCCCGACCCAGCCCATGAATGCGTTCCACATGATCGGGTTCACCCACGCGTTCTGGAACGCGGTGGTCGTGAACCGTGGCGGGTCCCAATCGACCGCCTCCAGCGCAGGGTTGACGAACACGATGCCGAAGCCGAAACCGAGGTGCACGATCGCCTCGGCCTTCGCATCGTGCAGCGTGCGTACCGCTTCGTTGATATCCTGTGCGGTCTGAGCGATCGCCGCTTCTGCGACAATCCGAATTCCCTTGCGACGACAAGCACTCCGCAGGTTCTTCAGATAGCTCTCGCCGATGAGGTTCTGCTCGACGAGGACGCCGATCTCATTGAGACCGCGCTTGGCGACGAGGTCGGCGAGGAAGATCGGTTCGTCGGTCATCGACCCCTGGGGGAAGGCGAACGTCCACTCACCCAGCCAGTCGTCGGTGCCGGTGACGCTGATCGCCGGAACCTTGAAACGCTCTTCGATCGCCTCGCGCATCGGCACGCAATTGTCGGTGATGTTGGGCCCGAAGACCACGAGACAGCCCTCGTCGACGAGCTCGGCGTAGGCGTCGATCACCGCCTTCACCGAACCCTTTGGAAGACCCTCGACCTCGCGGTAGATCATCTGCACCGGTCGATCCATCAGGCCCTGCTCGACGGCCTCTTCGAAAATCAGGTCGAAGCACTGGGTGAACGAGGCCAAAAGTTCCTCGGGAAAACCCGGAGGCAACGTGAAGTCCATCAGATAGCCGACCTTGATGGGCTCAGCGGTGCTTTCGTAGGACATCTGACCTCCCTGAGCGTCTCGACCTAATATTTGTTCAGACCTTAGTCGGGGCGATCAGTACCGTCAATCAACGTCGGACACACCCAGGTAGACGTCGATCATCTCGTGGAGTCCACGGCCCACCGACGCGTCGTCGGTCAGCGGCCCGGCGATGGCGGCCTTGGCCGCATCGCGCGTGGTCAGCCCCTCGGCGATGAGCCGGCCCGCCGCGATGAGCACTCGCGTCGATGCGACCTCGCGCAGCCCCCCGGTCTCGAGCCGCCGGATCGCCTGACCGAATTTCACGAGCTCAACGGCCGTCGCATGATCGACTCCCGACTCGTGGACAACGATGCCCTCTTCGACCTCTGGCTCGGGGAACCCGAACTCGATGGCGACCATCCGCTGCCGCGTGGAGTCCTTGAGGTCCTTCAGAACGCTCTGGTAGCCGGGGTTGTAGGAAACGACGAGGCCGAACCCCGGCGCCGCGTCGAGAGTGATGCCGAGGCGTTCGATAGGCAGTTGTCGCCGGTAGTCGGCGAGCGGATGCAGCACAACCGTGGTGTCCTGACGGGCCTCGACGACCTCGTCGAGGTAGCAGATCGCCCCTTCCCGCACCGCGTGGGTCAGCGGCCCGTCGACCCAGACTGTCTCATCGCCCCGCAGCAGGTATCGGCCGACCAGATCGGCGGTGGTGAGGTCGTCGTGGCAGGCGACGGTGATCAGCGGACGACCGAGGTCGTGTGCCATCGCCTCGACGAAACGAGTCTTGCCGCAACCGGTCGGCCCCTTCAGAACCAGCGACAGGCCCTGGCGATAGGCCGCCTTGAACACAGCCTCCTCGTTGCCCACCTGCCGGTAGTACGGGCGCGAAGGATCGGTCTGCGGCATAGCGCCGTTCTGGTACGCGATGCCGGGCTCGGTGCCCATAACGCCCCTTTTCGTCACCCGCGTCGTTGCGGTGTGTGAAAGCCTAGCCGGAACAGATGTTTGTTTCAATATTGTGGCCTTGGCGTGCAAGCGATATCACGACACCCGTCGCCGTACTTCTGCGGAACGGATGGCGGACCGGAAAAGCGGGCCGACGATGCCTGCCAGTTGCTCGGGCCGGCCGATGGTGGCGTGTGCGGTACTTCCGAACACCTTCTTCAGCACCCCGACGTCGGTGCCGGCTCCCACGGTCAGGCACACACAGCCGGTCCCCCGGCGGCGAGCTTCGGTCAACGCGCGTCGTGCATCGGCCGCACCGTAGGCACGCTCGTAGCCGTGGTCGTAGGCCAGACCATCGGACACCACGACCAGCAGGCGCCGCGACGTCCCGCCGCGTGTCTCCAGGACTGCCGAACCGTGACGGATGGCCGCCCCGAGACGCGAATACGCTCCCGGCTCGAGGCTGTTCAACCGTCGCATCACCCGGGCATCGAGATGGTCGTCGAATCTCTTGACGGGCACCATGTTCACCGCACTTCGCCCCTGCGAGTTGTAGGCATACAGCGCCACGCGGTCACCTAGGTCGTGCAGCGCGACCGTGAGGTCGGTGATCACCGCCCGTTGCTGCTGGTGGACCGTTCGTCCCACGGTTCCCGGCTCCGCAGTCGACCCGGAGACATCAAGCAGCAGGAGTACCGACAAATCACGCTGCCGCCGCAGGCTGTCGAGATACACCGCCTCGTCGGGCACCGATCCCGCCCTTACCTCCACGCGTGCCTCAACTGCCGCGTCGATGTCGATGTCGTCGCCTTGGGACTGCCGATGACGACGATGCAGGCCCATGCCGAGCCGTGCGAGCGGACGCCGGACTCCGACCGCGCCGTCGATGGCTTGCGGCGCTGACGCCTTGACCCGCGGCTCGACCTCGCGCACGGTGCACCAGTCCGGCCGATAGCTCTTGTGGTCAGCGTCCCATTCCGGGTACTTGAAGCCGTGCGCTTCGATGTCGGCGACCTCCTCCGCTGAAGCTCTGGCCGTCGACGAAACCGCGAAGGCGCCGCGATTGGAAGAGTTGGTGCGATGGGTCGGTGAATCGGCACCTGGCGGTCCGCCGCTTCCTCCCGACTTGCGTGCCGATGACAACATCTTCTTCAACCACTTGCCGATGAATCCGCCCCCGCCGACGGGGCTGGTGAACAGGTCGGGGTCGTCGCTGTCATCGACCTCGCCGTCATCGAGTTCTTCGAGCGCCTCCTTGCTGTCGCGTCGTGGAACGTGACCCGCCGTTTCGTGGTCCACCTGTTCAGCAGCCCGACTGCCGGCCGCCAGTACCTTCTTGGCGCGGATGACGCCGAACCGCGCAGGTGGATCATCTAGCGGGCTCCTGCCCGACGCGATGGACAGCGACGCTTCGGGTGAGGCGCTGCGACAAGCAATTTCGGGATCTGCCATTGAACTCAACACGCCTGGCAGCACGTCAGCGTTAGCAGCGAGAGCACGGTGCCCCTCGACGGTCAGGTAGCGCTTGGCCACCCGCGGATGCCAGACCAGTGCGCCCACCATTTCGGGGGCCAGGCTGTCCGCCGCGATCAGCGAGGCGTGCACTGCCACCGATTCCAGGGTCTCGCGGGACTGTGCGGAGTGATCGACGAAGACGGTCTGTCCATCGGTCCACGACGGCTCTCCCGGATCGAGGGGCGCCACCGCGACGGGTCGGCCCGCGAGTACTGACGCCAGCATGCCCAGCGCCTGCAGGCGGTCGCCGTCGGCGTCGCTCGCCACAACCACCTCCGACCAGGTCGCCCGTTGACCAAATATCTGTTCCACCGTAAAGTCCGGTGCTACTGGAGTCAATCCCGATGAGGGCTTCCTGCGGGTGCGATGCTGCCGCACTCGTAGGGCATCTACCACCAGACGGCGCCGAATCAGCAAGGAGTGCATCGTGATCGACTTCGAAGGCCAAGTTGCGATCGTGACAGGTGCCGGCCGTGGGTTGGGCAGGCTGTACGCGCTCGACTTGGCGAGGCGGGGCGCGGCGGTGGTGGTGAACGACCTCGGGAGCACCATGCGCGGCGACGGCGCGGACGCGAGCGTTGCCGATCAGGTAGTCGACGAGATCAGGAATGCGGGTGGTCAGGCGGTCGCGTCCCATGATTCGGTGGACAGTCCCGAGGGCGGCCAGTCCATCGTCGACGCAGCGGTCGACACCTTCGAGCGACTGGACGCCGTCGTCAGCAATGCAGGCATCTTCAACAGCATCCCGTTCGATCAGCTCTCCCCCGACGACTGGCGCCAGATGCTGCGGGTCCACCTCGACGGCGGCTTCTACCTGAGCCAGCCCGCCTTCAAGGTGATGACGAAACAGAACTACGGCCGGTTCGTATTCATCTCGTCGTCGGCGGGCAATTTCGGACAACCGATGGAAGCGCACTATGCGGCCGCCAAAACCGGTCTCGTCGGGCTGTCCAACGTCATCGCGATCGAGGGAGCTGCACACGGAATTCTCTCGAATACAGTGCTGCCCACCGGCTTTTCGCGGATGGTCACCGAGACGGTCGGCGACGAGAAGTTCCTCAAAGAGTCGGGCTTCATGCGCGCCATCCGGCCAGAGCTGGTAGTGCCCCTCGTGTCGTTCCTGGCGAGCCGTGCCTGCGATTTCACACATCGCAACTACTCGGCGTGCGCGAGACGATACGCCCGCGTGTTCGTCGGGCTCGGCGCGGGCTGGCTGGCGGACGCCGAAACCGAACCGACCGCTGAGGACATCCTGGAACACCTCGACGAGGTATCGGCGACAGACAGGTTCATCGTGCCCGAGTCGATCGTCGACGAAGTACTCGAAGTCTGCGACCGGCTCGGTATCAGCGCGATGCCCGACAGCGCGGAGGTCGCGTTCCCCGAGCCGACGAAAATGTAGGGAGCAGACGTGGATATCGACGACCTGCTCACCACCACGAGATCCGGAAACTACGGGAACGGCTTACCCGCCTGGAGGATCGCGAATGGACGCACCCGCATGAGTGCAACCTGCGATTGCGGCATCCCCGCAGTTCGAGTGGTGGTCGGTAGGATCTCGTTGCAGTTGGCGAAGCCGACGACGCCAGGAAAGGTACGCAGTTAGTGATGGCGAATGCCGACGCCGCGAGGCGGAGTTCGAGGAGCGGTCGGCCTGCAGGTAAGAAGGGTCAGCGTGCCGTGAAACTCACCGCCGTCACCGACGAGCCGGTGGGCGATGCGACGCGGCGCACGGAGATCCTCAAGACCGCGAACTCCGTCATCGCGACCTCCGGTCTTCGTACGTCGCTGCAGCAGATAGCCGATGCTGCGGGCATCCTCGCCGGCAGCCTTTACCACCACTTCGACTCCAAGGAAGCCATCCTGATCGAGCTGATCAGGCGCTATCACGAAGACTTGGACCGCGTCGGCGAGTTGGCATTGGAACGTCTCGATGCGCCGGATCCCAGCCCCGTCGCCGAGCAGATCACCGAGCTTGGCTGTGCGATCGCGCGCTGTGCAGTCGAGCATCGGGCCGCGCTGCAGATGTCGTTCTACGAGGGTCCCAGCTCGGACCCCGAGCTGATGGAATTGACGCAGCGCCCACCGTCCACCATCCAGGCCGCGATGTTGCAGGCGCTTCGGGCCGGCCGGTGGAGCGGATATATCCGATCCGATCTGGACCTTCCCACCCTGGCCGACCGGGTGTGCCAGAGCATGTTGCATGTTGGTCTCGACGTCATCCGACACAAGGCGTCAACGGACGAACTGGCCAAGTTGAAAAGCCGTATAACCCTTGAGGGTCTCGCCGTCGACGTCCCCTCCGATGCGGAGCTGGACTCCTCGGATGCGTTCGCGGCCGCTGAAGAGGTGATCAAGAGTTGGGTCGACACCGAGGACGACAGCGATCTCAAGGCAGCTCATGTGCGGGCAGTCGCCCGCTCCGAGTTCGGCCGCCGCGGGTATGAGATGACGACCATTCGGGACATTGCGTCCGCCGCGGGACTGGGTACCGGCACGGTGTACCGCGTCATCGGCTCGAAAGACGAGCTGCTGATGTCGATCATGCTGGAATTCGGACACAAGGTCGGCGGTGCGTGGACGGATATCGTGCGAACCGACTCCACCACGGTCGAGAAGCTCGACGCATTGAGCTGGCTGAACATCAATGCACTCGACCAGTTCCCCGACGAGTTCCGAATTCAGTTGGCGTGGTTGCGGCAGACGCCTCCGGACACGTCCACCCCTGCATGGTCGTTCACCACCCGGATCCGGCAGATGAAAGCTCTGCTCTCCGAGGGTATGCGCTCGGGCGAGATACAGGTGGAAAGCCCGACGACCGACCTCCTCGCCCGGTGCATCATCGGCGAGCAGTGGATTCCGGAGAACATCCTTCAGGAAATCGGCACGCGGAACGCATTGATTCTCGCGCGAGACACGACCTTGCGGGGCATCGCCGTGCGCGACATGTGACCATCCCTTCTCAACCCGTGATCAGGGGCAGTCGACCCCATCCACGGACGCTTGAGGTGTGCGCCATGGCGGCGTTCTCAAAGTCGATCTCCCATTCGGGCCATCGTGTCAGCATCTCTTCGAGCGCGACCCGCGCCTGCATTCGGGCCAGCGACGAGCCCAGGCAGAAGTGCAGTCCCTGGCCGAACGACAGATGAGGTCCAGTGCGGTGGATATCGAAAATCTCGCCGTCCGGATAGTGCCGCTCGTCGCGGTTGGCTGAACCATTGAGCAGCAACATGACTGAACCTTCGGCAATTGTCTGCCCGTGAACTTCGGTGTCGGAAGCGACATAGCGTGCCTGCACCGGCGACGGCGACTCGTAACGCAGCACCTCTTCGATCGCCCGGGGGATCAACGAAAAGTCCTCGACCAGTTCGCGCCGCTGCTCGGGGTGTTCGGCGAGGAGTTGTCCGATGAAGCCGATCAGCCGGGTGGTCGTTTCGTTGCCCGCCCCAGCGATCATGCTGGTATAGGTCAGCACCTCGATACGGGTCAGCGGCCGAAGTTCTCCGTTCTCTTCGACCTCCGCATTCAGCAACTGCGTCATCAGATCGTCGGACGGATGTTCGGCACGCCACTCGATGTACTCGGCGAACAGCTGGTACGCATTCTCGAACATGTCGGCCGACACTGACCGGAAGCTGCCGTCTCTCAGACCGATCGACGCATCGGTATTATCCCGGATCTGCTGCTGACCCTCTTCGGGAATACCCAGCAGATAACCGATGGTCCGCATCGGGATCAGCGCCCCGAAGTCCGTGATCAAGTCGAAGCTCGAGGCGCCCGCCAGAGCATCGAGCGCACGGACGCAGTACTGACGAGTCAGAGGTTCGATGGCCTCCATCCGACGAGGCGTGAAAACCTTTGACAGCACGCGTCGATGAAGATCATGAAGCGGCGGATCCTCGAAAAGGATCACCCCGGGGGGCACCTGGACGCCGCTCATGATGATGTCCATCGTGGTGCCTTTGCCCGATCGGTAGGTGTCCCAGTTGTGAAGTTCGCGCGCGACGTCCTCATAGCGGCTCAGCGCATAGAAGTTGTACTTCTCGTTGTGATAGAGCGGAGCCTCGTCCCTCATCCGTTTCCAGATCGGATATGGATTGTCATCGATGGCGAAATCGAACGGGTCGTAGTACAGATCGGTGGTGTTCGCGCCGGTCATCCGCTGCTCCTCGTGTTGGTCATCAGATCTACGCTCCTTCCAAGTCAATCGAATGCGTGATGCGGCAACGTGTTCGGCAAGTCGAGCGAGCTCAGTAGCCCTGCGGGTGCTTCGACCACGTAGGGAATCGCGTTGACCACCCGCATTGCGGTGGCGGTCATGGCCGCGTGGCCCGCAGCGTGTCCCTCTGCAGCGCCGACGTTCATCGCGCAGCGAATGTCGGGATCGCCCTCGATGTCGACGCGGTATGTGGCGTCGAACTCTGATGCGAGCCAGTCCGGTGCGACGTCGCGCGCCATCCGGATGATGTGCTCGACGACTATGGCTTCGCGGCCGTCGACCACGCCGGCCGCCCGGGTGCTCACTGCACCGCACGTGCCCGCCTTGATCGTGCCGAAGGCCACCTCGATGTCCCGGTCGGTGAGTCGCCGGTCGAGGGTTCCGCGGACCTCCTCGACCTGCACGCCAAAACCCGCCGCCATCAGATGGATTGGTGCGCGCCAGGCCATTTCGATGAACCCGGGGGTCTTCAGCAGAGGTTCAAAGTCGAGCGGATGGCCGAAGCCCATGCCGTTCATCATCACGTCAGCCACCGGGTAGTGGTCGTTGAGCGCGACCTCGGTGACCTTGAGGCATCGAATCTTCTTCGACTGCGTGGCGAGCATCAGCGCCAGCTGATCGGAGCCGAACCCGGGAAAGATGCCGGATGCGTAGAACGACGCTTCGCCTGCCGTCGCCGCCTCTTCCATCTGCTCACGCCACTGCGGCGAGTAATACGCCGGCGGATACACCAGGCTGGTCGACGACGTCGAAACGACGTTGATGCCCGCTGCCAGGAACTTCAGGTAGTCGGGCACCGCGCCCGCGTCGCGGTCAGGCCCGCTGGCGGCGTAGACCACGCAGTCGGGTTGCAACGCGATGAGGGCAGCGTCGTCATCGGTGGCGGTCAGCCCGATCGGCTCGATGCCGGCGAGCACGCCCGCGTCCTTACCGACTTTCTGCTCGGAATGCACCCACACCCCGACGAGTTCGAGGTCCGGCCTGCCGCAAATCGCATCGATGGCAATCGACCCGACTCCCCCGGTCGACCACACCACAGTCCTCAACGTCACGGGTCCTCCTTTCGGTCACGCACGCTCGGACGCCATGACTGCGCGTTCCAGGTACGGCCACGCGATGTCTGGCGGGGCACCGCCGCACAATGGAAGCAGCGGAAGCGGTTTGCCGTCGCGGATGTAGGCGGCGGCCTCGTCGATGGTGAATATTCGGTAAGGGCCCTGCGTCTCCCGCAGTGCGGCAACAGTATCGGCGCACGAGATGCTGGCCACCGAGTCGTCGCCATGCCGATACGATGCCGCCGTCGTCGCGTCGTGCAGGAGGTGCGGCCCGAGCTCGTCCCATGCGGCATCGACATCGTCGGCAACGAAAACTGTGGTCGGTGCACCGGGGACGGGAAACTGGGTTACGCCCGGCTCATGGCCGTTGGCACGGCACTCCGCTTCATAGAAGTCCCGCAGTGCCGGCGAATCGGTCTGCGAGATGAACCCGAGCCCGTACTTTGCCGCGCGCCGCGCCGCCGCCTTGCTGCCGCCTGCGATGAGCATGTACGGACCACCGGCCGTCGCGGGGGCGGGTGTGACATGGATACGCCTGCCGTCGTGGTCGACTAATTCACCCGCAAGCAGCCGTCGCAGCAGTGCGAGGGACTCATCGGCTCGCCGGCCGCGGCCCTCCATGTCAATCCCGAAGTGCTCGTATTCCTCAGCGCGGTGACCGATTCCGAAGGCATAGGACACCCGTCCCTTACTGATGATGTCCAGGACGCTGATCTCCTCCGCCAGCCGCACCGGGTCCCAGAACGTGATCGGCACGGCCGCCAGCAGGATCGCGAGTTGCTTGGTGCGGGCAGCGATCGCGGACGCGAGGATGTGCGGAGCCGGCAGATGACCGTCGCCGGCACCGTGATGCTCGGACAACACCGCGATCATCGCCCCGCGCGTCTCCGCCCAGGAGCACATGTCGATGGCCGCCGCGTACAGGTCGGTCGCGGGCGCGCCACCGGCGGGCGCACGCATGTCGAACCGCAGGGTGAACATCAGCGCCGCATCCGGGACGAGGTGGTCACGCCGACCGACTATAACCTAAAATTTGTTCTGGTCCGATTTAATAGTGATTGCTATTCTAAAATCTCGCTCGGCGCTCTCCACGAGGAGGAACGATGACAGAAGGCAACTACCGCGTCGTGGTCTGGTCGACGGGCGGCATTGGGTCGATCGCGATCCGCGCCATTCATCAGCGGTCGAACCTCGATCTCGTCGGGGTATGGGTGCACTCTCCCGAAAAGGACGGCATGGACGCGGGTGAACTCGCCAACGGCGAACCGATCGGGCTAGCAGTCACCACTGACGCCGACACGCTGATCGCGCTCAGACCCGACTGTGTCATCTACGCGGCCAGCGGTCCCGAACGCGACGCGTTGGCGATCCCCGACTACGTGAAGCTGCTCAACGCGGGAATCAATGTCGTGACGACGAGCACCACCCGGCTGGTCAACCCGCATGCCTACGAACCCGTTGAGTGGCGTGATCAGCTCGTCACCGCGGCCAAGCAGGGGCAGGTTTCCCTGTACGCGTCGGGAATCGAGCCCGGATTCGCCGCCGACTATCTACCCCTCGTCCTGGCGACGCAATCGTCACAGATCGAGAAGATCCACTGCTACGAGATCGGAATGTACGACGACTACGGCGTACCCGACATCATGAGCGATGCGATGGGCTTCGGCCGTCCGCTCGACTACGAGCCGTGGATCGCCATGCCAGGCGCCATCGAAGGTGAATGGCAGGGACAGATCCGGATGGTCGCCGACGCGTTGGGCGTCGAGGTGCAGGAAATGCGGTCAACGTTCGATCGCGCGGTGACGGACCGGACGCTGGAGGTCGCCATGGGCACCGTCGAAGCCGGCACCTGCGGCGCATTGCGCATGCAGGCGATCGGCGTCGTCGACGGCCGCGAGGCCATCGTCATCGAACATGTCACGCGACTGGCCCCGGATGTCGCACCCGACTGGCCGACGCTGCCGAATGCCCTCGGCTACCGCGTGGTCATCACCGGCCAGCCGGACGTCGACTGCACGTTCGATGTAACGCTCCGTGATCGCAAGAAGGCCGGGATCGAAGGCATGACCTCCGGGGCGGGAGCGATGGTGGCCACGGCGATGCGCGTCGTGAATGCCGTGCCGTATGTCGTTGACGCACAGCCGGGTCTGCTCAGCTCGGTCGACCTGCCGCTGACCATTCCGAAGGGCGCCTTCAACCCACGCGGTTGAGCTTCAGCGGCATCTCCACATCGAGTACCTGGGCCAGTGCAGGGCTGTTAGCGGCAGCCACTCATGAGGATCCGATCGTGACCGGGTGTACCAGGTACTTACGACCGTTCTCGGTAAGCACGCGGTCGGATCGATCGGCCACCAGGAAATGGTTGTCCTTGTTGTACATCGCCGCGAGAGCTTCGCGGGTCAGGCCGCATTCCCTCGCGGATTGGTGCAGTTCGAGCTTGTGCATGCGACAACCCGGCTGCTGGGCGACCTTTGTCAACAAGCAGCGCACCGGGTCGCCGGGTTGCCCCACAGTGTCAACCCGCTCGGTCGCGGCCCCGCCGGAGCCCTGCCAGGTGCGCTTTGGGTGCCGACGCAAATACTCCTGCTCAAGGGCCAGCATGCGCTCTGTGTGATTGGCGAATTGCTCAGCACTCCCGTGCAAGAACACCCAATTGCGTGTTTCGTGCGCCTGCGTTCCCTGCGCCTCGAGCTCCTCGTCGGTCAGCTCCCCCACTGGGCGACCGGTCGCGTTCATCGCGTTGCGACCATCGGGGTGTCGACGCCGATCGCACCGGTCGTGTGTGATCCGCCGGGCGCCCCGATCGGCTCATCGCGGCCGGCTAGCACGTCCGTGAAGAATCGGCGGTTGTCCTCAACGAAATCCAGCTCGTCGTCACCGACCCGGCGGTCCTGGCTGATCGCTTCGACCGGGCACACCGGTTCACATGCGCCGCAGTCGATGCATTCCTTGGGGTTGATGTAGAGCTTGCGCTCGCCCTCGTAGATGCAGTCCACCGGGCATTCCTCGATGCACGACTTGTCCATCACGTCGATGCACGGACCTGCAATCACATACGGCATGTCCTGCCTCCCTTCGCGTTTGGCGGTGCTTACACCGCAGCCAGCACCGGCTGCTCGTCTGTGGAGTGTCCAGGGAACAGCTGCGCACTGGGGTCGATGTGCACCGCGGCATTGTTGACCGCCGTCGCCACTTCACCGAAGCCGACGGAAATCAAGCGCACCTTGCCGTCGTAGTCGACGACATCACCGGCGGCATGGACACCCGTGCGTCCGGTGCGCATTGCCGAGTCCACGACGATGTGCCGGTTGTTGTGCAGTTCAATTCCCCACTCCCGCAGGGGCCCGAGGTTGGCGACGAAGCCGAGCGCCGCAACGACCCGCTGACAGGGCACTCGCCGGACATCGTCGGTTCCCTTGATCGCGATGTCGGCATGCGCAACGCTGCCGTTGCCGCCCAGGGTGCTGACCTCGGCGTCGGTGATCAACCCGACCGTGGACCGCTCGACCTGGGCAACTGTGGCAGCGTGCGCCCGGAATGTATTTCGCCGGTGCACGACTGTCACCGAGGAGGCAACGTTCTCCAGCATCAGCGCCCAGTCCAGGGCTGAGTCACCGCCGCCGACGATCACCACGTCGGCACCGGCATACGGAGCCGGATCAGGGACGAAATACTCCAGGCCCCTGCCCAGAAAGTCCTCTCCGGCGGGCAACTTACGGGGTGCGAAGGTTCCGATGCCGGCTGTGATAACGATTGCCCCGCAGCGGATCTCGTCGCCACCACTAGTAGTCACAACGTGAGTGCCTGACGAATCTGTCGAAAGCTCGCGGGCCTCCTGGCCAAGGAGGTACAGGGGACTTGCGGACGCCGCCTGTGTGACCAGCGCGCCAACGAGGTCGCGTCCCTTCACGGCCGGGTAGCCCGCGATGTCGAAGATCAGCTTCTCCGGGTACATCGCGGTGATCTGGCCGCCGAGCTGCGAGAGCGAATCGATAACCGCGACACGCAACCCGCGCACACCGGCATAGTAGGCGCCGTAGAGGCCGACGGGGCCTGCGCCGACGATCAACAGGTCGACTGAGTGGACGGTCATTGCAGCACTTCCGCTTTGGTCAACTCGAGCATCATCTCCCGGACACGGAACCGCTGGATCTTGCCTGTCGCGGTCTTCGGTAGCTCCGTGGCGAACTCCACCGTTCGCGGCCGCTTGAATGCCGCCAGGCCTTCCCGGCACCAGCCGATCAGGTCGTCGGCACAGACGTCGTCATGGCCAGGGGAACGCACGATGAGGGCCGCGGGTTTGTCGATGCCGTCGCCATCGGGCATTCCGACCACCGCGGCTTCGGCGACACCGTCGTGTTCGAGCAGGCGCTCCTCGACCTCGGCCGGGGCGACCCATATCCCGCCGGCCTTGAGGAGATCGTTGGACCGCCCTAGGCAGTGGTAGTAGCCCTCGTCGTCGACGATGTATGTGTCACCGGTGCGCAGCCACTCCCCTTGGAACACAGTGCGATTGGCATCGGCGCGTCTCCAGTACCCGAGCGCGATGGATTCACCGCTCACATACAGGTCCCCTGGCGTACCCGGCGTCAGCACCACATGACCATCGGCGTCCCGTAGCTCTACCTTGTAGCCAGGGACAGCTCTGCCCGTGGTACCAGGCCGAATGTTGTCGGGGCTGTTCGACAAGAAGATATGCAGCGCCTCCGTCGAACCGATGCCGTCGAGGATGTCCACACCGAAGCGGTCCTTGAATCTGTTCTGCACCACCTCGGGTAGGGCCTCGCCGGCCGATACGCACAACCGCACAGAGCCGAACGTGTCATCGGGCAAGTCTGATGCCAGCAGCGCGGAGTAGAACGTCGGCACTGCGAAGAAGAGGCTGGGTGTCTGGATCTTCAAACGTTGACCGATGGACTCAGGCGTCGGGCGTAGCGGCTGCAAGATCGTTGTCGCGCCCGCGCCCAGCGGGAAGAACAAACTGTTCCCGATCCCGTAGGCGAAGAACAACTTCGCAACGGACAGGCACCGATCGTCACGACCGATATCCAGCGTCTGCCGCCCGTAAGTTTCATAAACGTGGCGGATGTTGGCGTGCCGATGCATCGCAGCCTTGGGTGTGCCGGTCGTTCCGGACGTGTACAGCCACAGTGCCCACGCGTCCGAGTCGGTGGCCGCCGGCGATTCGCCGGGACCCAACAGATCCGTCCAATTCGTAACCGTCACGTCCTGGCGGACAGGTCTAGTTACCGCGGATTCCTCACCCGCGATCACCAGATGCCCGACATCGGGTGAAGAATCGACCGCCGGCGCGACGGAACCGAGATACTCCGGCGTCGCGATCACCACGCACGCGCCCGCGTCCTGGACAATCTTCGCCAGCTCGTGACCGTTGAGCATCGTCGATACCGGGACCGCGACGAATCCGCCGTGAAAAGCCGCCAGGATGCTGGTGGCCATCTCCACATCGTCGGCCATCACCAGCACGATGCGATCGTCACGGCGCAGGCCGAGACCCCGTAAACCGGCTCGCCAGGCTTGCCACATCGTGCGAGAGCTCGCCGTAAGTCAGGGTCCGCGAACCAAGCAGGGCGATCTTGTCTTCCACTCCGCTCCGCACATGGCGGTGCACCAGGAAGTCGGCGGCGTTGAACGCGTCCATCACTACACCCGCTTGGTGTCGAAGCTCGCACGCTGACCGGTACCGTACCGCCGCAGCGCGCCCTCGGACCCTGCTGCATTGGGCCGCACGAAGATCCAGTTCTGCCAGGCGGTCAGTCGCCCGAAGATCTTCGTTTCCACCGTTTCTGGCCCGACGAACCGATGATTGGCCTCCATCCCGGTCAGCGAATCCGGCGACAGGGACGCCCGTTCTTCGAGTGTGATGCGAAGTTCGTCGGCGAAATCGATGTCATCAAGCGCGGACGTGACCAGGCCCAGCTTGTCGGCGTCCGCCGCCGGAAGCGGAGTATCGATGGGCACGGCTGCCAGCTGCTCTGGATGCCCGTAGAAGCGTGATTCGATGCGGCTCAGGCCATTACCCATGGGGAAGTCGCCGAGGTTGGATTCGGTGACGACGATCGCTGCCGGCGTCGCGTCCGGGTCGATGTCCTCATAGACCCCGTCGAGCATGTACTGGCGGTCGCAGGCCAGCGCTAGCTCGAGCAGGAATCCAACGAAGGCACTGCCCGGTTCGATGACCGCGAACAGGCTGCGACTCGTGACGTCGAGACGCTTCAACGTGCGCTTGTAATACAGCCGCACCTCGTTGACGAACCAGTCGTCCACATTGTCTCGCAGTTGCCGGTCATGCGCCCGCACGAGATCGGGATCGCCGACCACACGGATAACCCAGGTCCCCAGCTCCGGCTCGTTGGTGCGCAGCCGCAAGATCAAGTCGTCGAGTTCGCGCGTAAGGGCCAGCGGCCAGTAATCCGCGCCCTGCGCCAAGGCGCCGTCCGCATCCGACGGCGGCTCGGATGCGGGTCCGGCCACGACGATTTCGACACGTCGCTCGGCGCGGTTC
>CAVRIH010000005.1:0-51708 GCA_963721195.1 uncultured Actinomycetota bacterium
CGCTACGTACGGCCACCGTGGCTGCGGCGGTGGGTGCGCGACGGTTACGGCTGGGTCCAGCCGCGGTTCTCGCCGATCTCGCGGGCGGCGCTGCCGCCGCATCTGACGGCGGAGTATCTCGAAATGACCAGGAACGCGATTGATTTCAACCGGCCAGGGATCCCGATCGTGGCCTCGCTGCCCGCGGTGCACATCGCGCCGACGTACGGGAAGGCGCACCATGGGCGCGAAGGCACCGCGAAGGCGATCACCGATTGGGCCGAGCAGCACGATGTCCCGCTGATCGACCAGAAGGCGGCCGTCGGCGAGTACATCATGAGCGGGCGGGGTAACCCCGACGGCATCCACTGGAACTTCGAGGCGCATCAGGCCGTGGCCGAGTTGACGCTCAAGGCCCTCGCCGAAGCCGGGCGTCCCATGGCCGTCGTGGTCGTGACCGACTCGTCCTCGCGACTGCAGCCGGACGAACTGAAGCAGTGGAACATCCGCCAGGTGCCGCTGCATATTCTCATCGACGGTATCGACCTGCGTGACGGTGTCGACGAGCTTCCTTACGACATCCACGAGCTGGCCCGCACCACCACCGCCGGCGCGACGCCCGTCGAGCTCGCCGAAACCTACCGCCAGGCCTTGACAGGACAGCGACGGCGACGGTGTGGTCGCGGTGCACATCTCGGCCCCGCTGTCGAGCACGTTCAGCTCGGCCGTTGCACTGACCCGCGAGTTCGGGCCCTCGGTGCGCGTGGTCAATTCGCGGTCGGTCGCCATGGGTGTCGGGTTCGTGGCACTCGAGGCGGCGAAGGCCGCGGCGGCTGGCGCGGACCTGAATACCGTTGAGGAGACTGCCCGTTCGGCTGTCACGCGCGGGCACGTGTTCGTGGTCGTTCATCGGCTGGACAACCTGCGCCGCAGCGGCCGGATACGCACGACGGCATCATGGCTGGGCACCGCCTTGTCGCTCAAGCCGCTGCTGTGCCTCGATGTCGACGGCCGGCTGGTGCTCGATCAGCGGATCCGGACGGTGACCAAGGCGCATGCCGCGATGGTCGATCGCGTCGCGGAAGTCGTCGGCGACCGCAGGGCCGCGATCGCGGTGCACCACGTCGACAATCATGACACCGCCGATGAGATCGGCGCGGCACTGACGCAGCGGCTTCCTCAGGTCGAATCGCTGACGGTCGCCGATATGGGCCCGGTGCTGTCGATTCACGTCGGCGGCGGTGCGGTCGGAGTCGCGGTAAGTGTTCGCTAACGGTTGACAGTCTACTTACCGTTAGTGCAGACTTACGGTATGTCCGGTCGTGCAGCTGCCGTCCTGGACGCGTTGGCCGACAAGACCCGTAGGTCGATTCTCGAACGGCTGGCCGACGGCCCCGTCGCGGTCGGGGCACTCGCCGAGCAGCTGCCGATCATCGAGACCCGCGGTCTCCCAGCATCTCCGGGTGCTCAAGGACGCCGATCTGGTCGTCGAATCGGTCGCGGGCACGCGGCGGCTGTACCGAATTAATCAGGTGGGGTTCATGGCCTTGCGGGACGATCTCGATCGGTTCTGGATGCAAGCCTTGGCCGATTCAAGGAGATCGTTGAGCGAGAAGGAGACGAAACATGACCCAAGCCCCGTCGAAGACCATCCGCCACGACGTCGTCGTCAACGCGTCCCTCGAACGGGCGTTCCGGGTGTTCACCGAGCAATTCGGCGACTTCAAGCCCCGCGAGCACAATCTGCTGACCGTGCCGATCGCCGAGTCGGTATTCGAACCACGAGTCGGCGGACACATCTACGACCGCGGCGAGGACGGCAGCCTGTGCAAGTGGGCGCGCATGGTCGCCTACGAGCCACCGAATCGGGTTGTGTTCACCTGGGATATCGGCCTGACGTGGCATGTGGAAACGGACCCGGCGCGGTGCAGTGAGGTCGAGGTCCGCTTCTCGCCGAGTCTTCCGAGCGCACCCGCGTCGAACTCGAACATCGTCATCTCGAACGACACGGTGAGGGCTGGGAATCCGTCGTCGCCGGTGCGGTGGCGACGACGGGTGGCCGATGTATCTGCGGCGCTACGCCGGCCTTTTCGACGGGAGGACCATGAGTCGTGACGTCGATCATGCAGCTGGCCCGCGACGAACGCGAGGATTTCGCCGCCCTGCTCGAGGGGTTGACGACTGCAGCAGTGGGAGAGCCAGTCGCTGTGCGATCGGTGGCGGGTGCACGATGTCGTCGCACACGCGTCAGCTACGACGAGCTGAGCATTCCGGCGACTGGTGCGGCGCTTCGCGAAAGGCGCCGTCACTCCGGCGTCGCACAACGCGGTCGGGGTCGACCGAATTCGCCGATCAGTCGCCGGCAGGAGTTGGTCTCGCTGGTGCGCCAGTACGCTGAACCAAGCGGTTTGACAACGGGATTCGGAGGCCGGATCGCACTGACCGACGGCATGATTCACCAGCAGGACATCCGCAGGCCGCTCGGCATACCGCGCGCCATCGACCGCGGAGCGGCTGCGCACGGCGTTGGATTTCGCGCGATGGGCACCCGACGCTGCGGGGCGCGTGGCGGGCGCGCGGTGTGCGCCTCGTCGCCACCGACCTCGACGTGGAGCCTACGGCAAAGGGCCGAGGTGCTGGGTACCGGCGAGGCATTGTTGATGGCGATGGCGGGCCGCCGGGCGGCGCTCGCAGGATCTGGACGGTCCGGGTAAAGACAAACTCGCGCAACATATCTGAGGCTCAGACGGCGTAGCGACCCGTGACCGGCGGCAGGTCCTTGAGCGTGACGATGCCAGGCGGCGCAGCGACGACGGCGGGCACGGCGTTGGTGACCGGCAGTGGCGGTGTAGATCATGCCAAGGCCCATGAAGCCGGGCTCGGTCCAGTCCTTGGGCGGCAGGCAGTGCAGCACGGTGCGCATGTTGGGCAGGCCGAATACCTGGATGACGTGGCCGTGCTCGAGCGGCTTGGGCGGGGTGACGTGGTCGCCCATGATCCAGTTGAAACCGACGCTGACGACGTTGCGGTCGCCGACCCAGCCGCGGTGATAGCCGTAGACACCCGCCACCGTGTCCTTCGGGATCTGCATGAAGCCGAGGTCGGTGTCACCGGTGGCGGTCGTGAAGGTGACGTCGAACGTCATCCTGTCGAGCTTGGCGCCGATCGCGTCGGCCATCATCGCGGCCGATTCGGCGAAGACCTCGCTCTCGCGCCGGACATTGTCGGCAAGGCCGGGGGTGTCGGGATCCTGGGAGAATCCCATCGCGGTCTGGGTGCCCGCCGACTCGTATGTCGAGCAGTCGACGGACTCGGTGATGCGGATCTCGTCGACGCGCTCGCACGATCCGGAAAGCACCATGCCGACCATGTTCGTCATGCCAGGATGCGCGCCGCTGCCGAAGATCGTCGAATTGCCCTTCTCGCAAGCCTTTCGGATCCGCTCGAGATCCTCGGGCGACTGCTTGCCGCCGGTGATCCACGCGGCGCTCGAGCACACGTTGATCCCCGCTTCGAGCAGCCGGGTCAGCTCGTCGATGTTGGGCCACAGCGGGTTGTAGCAACACGCGTCGGGCTTCAGCGCGATCAGCGCGTCGATGTCGTTGGTGGCGGTGACGCCGGTGGGCTCGGGCCACCCGGACAGTTCGGCGGCGTCGACGCCGACCTTGTCCGCGCCGTGCGCGTAGACCCCGACCAGTTCCATGTCGTCGCGCCCGATGATCGCGTGCAGCGATCGCCGTCCGATGTTGCCGGTCGTCCACTGGATCACCCGTAGGGGTCGGTCAACGGTGCTCATGCGCAGAATCTACATGTGCGTGCCGCCGTCGATGCGGACCTCTGTGCCGGTGACGAAATAGGCGTCGTTCGAGCCGAGCATCGCGACGACGGCGGCGACCGCGTCCGGCTTGGCGAAGATCCCGCCGCCGTCGACCGGCAGCACCGGGGTGATCTTGCCGAACAGCGAGTAGTCCGCGTCGTCCGGCAGTCCCGGTCCAATGCTCTGCTTGGATTCGCCTGTGCCGTCGGTCATTCCGGACGAGATCGATCCCGGCTGAACCGAATTGAACCGGATCTTCTCCTTGGCGAACTCGAGCGCCAGCGCGTGCGTCATCGCTTGGACCCCGCCCTTGGACGCGGCGTACGCGGACATGTACGGGTGCGCGAAGGCCGCCGAGGTGGAGCTGAAGTTCACCACGGCGGGATCGTTGCCGTTGCGCAACGCGGGGATGGCCTCCCTGGTCACCAGGAAGGTGCCGACGAGGTTGATCCGCAGTACCTGCTCGAAGTCGGCAACGGTCGTCTGATCGAAATGAGCCGACCGCAGGATCCCGGCCACGTTGACAAGGGTGTCCAGGCCGCCAAGGGCCTTCACCGCATCCGCGACACCGTTGCGTACCGACTGCTCGGAGCCGACGTCCATGACGACAGTGGTGAGCCGGTCACCATGACGCTCGGCCTTCGCGACGGTGTCCTTCAGGCCCGACTCGCTGATATCGGCGGCGACGACCAGACCGCCTTCGGCCAGGATGCGCAGCACGGTCGCCTGCCCGATGCCAGAACCACCGCCGGTGATCAGGACACGACGGTCGCTGTATCGCTGAAGAGATGTCATAGGGCAGATCCTCCTGTGTCTTTCGCCGCCATGTCGAGGGCCGCGAGATGACTGAACAACATGGACGCTCCGATCGGGTTACCGCCGCCGGGGTAGGAGGTTCCGCTGACCGCGGCCATCGTGTTGCCCGCTGCATACAGCCCACCGATCGGATTTCCGTCGGTGTCGAGCACGCGCGCGTGCGAATCGGTGACGAGTCCGCCCTTGGTGCCCAAGTCGGAAAGGCCGAACGCGGCGGCATGAAACGGCGCCGTGTCGATCGGCACCATCGGTGACCGGCCGCCCGAGAAGGCACGGTCGTAGGCCTCGTCACCCCTGCCGAAGTCCTCGTCGACACCGGCGGCGACCAACTTGTTGAACCGCTGCACCGTCGCCACCAGGTTGTCGGCGTCCACGCCGATTTTCGCCGCCAACTCGGGCAGAGTCTCGGCGGTATGCCACAGGCCCGCACCGACGTACTGTTCGGACTCGACCATCGAGACGTTGGTGGCCTTCACCGGCGGAACCAGACCCTCGCGGTCGTCGTAGACCATCCAGAACGGCAATGTCATTGCACCGGAACTCATCTGCTCGATGATGGCTTTGCCGATCCGGTCGTACGGTGCGGACTCGTTGACGAATCGCTTACCGGCCTGGTCGACGAAGATCCCGCCGGTGAACCACAGCGAGAACGCGGAGCGCCCATCGGGATGGGTGAACCCCGGGGACCACCACGCCTGATCCATCAGGTCGATCGCGGCGCCGACAGCCATGCCTGCCTGCAGGGCCAGTCCCGTGTTGCCTGGCGCGCCCATCGTGTCCCTGGCATCGCCGGGCACACCGAAGCGCTGGCGCAGGGCGGGGTTGTTCTCGAAACCACCCGCGGCGAGCAGTACACCGGCGCGGGCCCGGATTGCGACGCGTCGGCCGTGCTCCTCGATGACGGCGCCGACGACTCCCTCGTTGGAGGTGACCAACTCGACCAGCGGGCTGTTGGTGTGCAACGAGGTGTGGGGATATGCGGTGATCGCCGACAGCAGCCTGCCGATCAGGGCCCGCCCGCCGATGAGGTACTTGGGCACTTCGGCGCCGAGTCGTTCGGAGTCCAACGGCCCGCGCACCTTGTCCGCCAGCTCGCCGAGGCGTTGCGCGGCAAGCGGTTTCATCACGGTGTGGCGCAGGCCGTCCAGGCGTGCGTGCGGCAATGCGCCGAAGTAGTCCGGCCATGGAAGTACATCGAATTCGAAGTGATCGTCTTGTTCTAGGTAGGCGATCAGCTCGCTGCCCCCATACACGTAGGCGCGCTGCAGCTCAACTGGCGTGCGGTCGCCGACCACGGCGTGAAAGTAGGCAAACGCGGCTTCGAGGGTGTCGTCGCTTCCTGCCCGCCGCAACACCGGGTTGCATGGGAACCACATCCCGCCGCCGCCGGAGTACGCCGTGGTGCCCCCGAACTGGTCGCTCGCCTCGACGACCTTGACGGACAGACCCTCGCGGGCGGCGGTGTATGCGCCGACCAGCCCGCCGCCGGATCCGGCGACGATGACGTCGGTTTCGTCGTCCCAGGTCGTCAAGGCCGGGACTCCCTCGGATGGATGAACACGCCCTCAGCCTGAACGGTGACGCCTTCGGCGTCAGCGATATGGCCGACTGCGAATGTCTTGGGTCCGTCGATCCGGTCGACGTGGGCCTGCGCGCGCAGCGGCGTGCTCAGGGGTGTGCCGCGGAGGTACCGCAGGGTCAGGGTGCCGGTGTAGGCCGGCTTGCCCGGCTGATGCGCCGTGGCGCCGAGGACGTGGTCGAGGATCAACGCGCAAACACCTCCGTGGACGTGCCCCGGCGGTCCCTCGTAGGCGGCGCCGAGCACGAAGTCCGCGTGTACGGTGCCGTCGGCACCCTCGGCAACGACGAGGGGAGGCGCGACCGGATTGCGTCGGCCGATAACGACATTGCCCAATGCCAAGCTCTGACCGTCGGCGGACTGTTGTACTCCGAACGACCCGGGAAGCAGTGAAGCACTCAGTTGTTCTGTTGCCCAGTCGATCTTGTCTGACACCGTGGCGAGAGTCTGAACATCGACCTGGGTGCGGATGGTTGCGTCGATGAGCCGGCGCACCGACTGCGCCAGCCGGTCGTTCATGTGAATCCGCCGTTGGGTGGTCATCGTTGCAGCGTGCACGCGCGCTCGTGTCGGTCGCAACATGGTGTCCCGGCCAGTGGTGAGTGGCGCTCATGCCCGTGACCTGTGTTGTTACCCTGACCAAGTGGGAGAAAGCGATCAGCCGGGCAAGCCGAATCTGGCTGCGACCAGCTGGGCGCTGCTGGGCATGCTGTCGTACGAGCATGAACTTTCGGGTTATGACATCCGGAAGTGGAGCGAGTGGAGCATGCAGTTCTTCTACGGAAGTCCGGCCCATAGCCAGATCTACTCCGAGCTGAAGAAGCTCGAAACGCTCGGCTTGGTGACCTCGCGTGTGGAGGACAGCGGCACCCGCAATCGGCGGCTGTACAAGATCACTCACGCGGGACTGGATGCGGTCACCCGATGGGCGAACGAGGCGCCGGTCGACTCGCCGACGTTGAAGCATGGCCCGCTTCTGCGGGTGACTCTCGGGCATCTGACCAATCCGGCCAGGCTGAAGGAGATCCTCCAAGAACACGTGACCTATGCCGACGAGATGCAGCGCAAGGCAGCGAAGGACGCCAAGTGGGCAGGCGCGGATCCGTCGTGGGCGTATGCGCGCGTCGCACTGCAATGGGCCGATCGTTACTACGCCAACGAGCGCGAGCTGGCCTTGAAGATGATCAAAGACCTCGACGAGGCGGAGGACGTGTTCCCCCGGGCCGGGGACGGCGATACGAAGATTCCTTGGCCGGCACCGGAATTCTGGTACGAGATCGAAAAGAAGGCCGACGCCGACGACTGACTACGGTGCGGCCGCGTGCTGGGCGGCGATGTAGCCGTACACCAACCCCTGCGCGATCGTCGCGCCCGCACCGGGATATGTCGTTCCGAACGCGTTGGCCGCGGTGTTGCCGATCGCGTACAGCCCGTCGATGACGCTGCCGTCCTCTCGCAGCACCCTAGCGCGCTCGTCGGCTCGAAGGCCGCCGCAGGTCCCGAGGTCGCTGAGCACCATCTTCACCGCGTAGAACGGTCCCTTGGTCGAGCGCCCGCAGATTCGGGTTCGGGGCGATCGTGGGATCCCCGTAGTAGCGGTCGTACGCGCTGTGCCCGCGGTGAAAATCGGAATCGTCTCCGGTGCGGGACATCTCGTTGAATCGGGACACGGTGGCCAGGAACGCAGAGGCGGGCACTCTCGATCATGCCGGCGAGTTCCGCCAGATTGTCGGACCGGTGGGCGATGCCGGCGTCGTACCACGCCTGCGGGATGCGCATGCGCGGAAACAGGTTCGCCGCAAAGACATAACTGTTGCGATACTGCTGGTCGAAGATGATCCACATGGACTCGACGGGATTTCCGGAGCGTTCCCGCTCGAGCACAGACTGTCCGAACGACATGTAGTCGGTGGCCTCATTGGTGAACCGGTTGCCGGTCTGGTCGACGATCAGCGAACCAGGGAGCGACCGCTCGGCCAGCATCACCAGCGGATCCGCTCCTGGCAGCGGTGCGACGGCCGGGAAACCACCACGCCTGGTCCATGAGATCGATTCCGGCACCGGCGTCTTGGGCGATCCGGATGCGCGTCGCCGGTGTTGGTCTCGGCGCCAAGACTCACGTGCTCGCCGAGCGATTCGGACTGAAACTTCCACCGCATGTCCATGCTGTGGTCGAAACCGCCCGCGGCCAGCACCACGCCGCGCCGCGCCGTGACGGTGATCTCACGTCCGCCGTGTTCGACGACGGCGCCGGTGACCCTGTTGCCGTCGGTTGTCAACCGCAACAACGGGGTCTCGGTCCAGATACCGGGATGCCGGCGCGCAGACGCCGGCGAACAAACCCGCAGCAAGCGCCTGCCCGCCGGCGACATAGCGCCGCCCAACACGCAGGCCGCCCACGCCTTGGCCTAGGCGCTTCGCGATCAGGGGCAGCCCCTTGCGAGGCACCCGCGCCATCAGGTTCATCCAGCGGTAGTCGGCGCCGGTGGTCGGCATCGGAATCGACGCCTCCATCACGCCGGGCCGCAGTCGCGACCGGTACGGCACCGAGCACCGATGTGTTGAACGGCTTGCATTCGCAGGTCCGGCCCGCGGCTGCCCCGCCGGGCTGCTCGGGGTGGTAGTCGGAGTAGTCCCGCGCCCAGATGAACCGCATCGGTGTGGTGCGCCGCAGCATCTCGACCGTCTCGCCGAGATGCGCCAGGAACTCGGCGGACCGCTTGCGGCGGCGCGGTGCCGCCGACGACGGACTCGAGGTAGGTGCTGGCACGTGGCAGCGTGTCGCCGGCGTTGTTCTCCTCGAGGATCGGGCTCGCCGGCAGCCACAGCGCGCCGCCGGATCGGGCGGTCGACCCGCCGACGTACGACGACTTCTCCACGATCAGCACCGACAGGCCGCGCTCGGCCGCGGCCAGTGCCGCGGCCATGCCGGTGCCCGAGCCGACGACGAGCAGGTCCACGGTGGTGTCGTCGACCGGCAGGCCGGCGGGGATGGTCGAGTGGAGCAGTCGTCACGGCCTACGACAGTAAGTCCAGGAATCGGACGTCGCAGCGGCTTTTTCCCTGCCAGCGGGACGATCGGCTCCACAAACCGGGTCCGACGGTTGTAGAACAGGGCCATGACGTTGCAGTCGACTGCCGACGAGATTCGGCAGATCGAGGCCGAAGCGGCACCGACCAGGTTCGCCCGCGGCTGGCATTGCCTGGGGCTGACCAGGGATTTCGGCGACGGCAAGCCGCATGCCGTGAATGCGTTCGGCCAGAAGCTGGTGGTCTTCCGAGGTGGGGACGGCAGGATCAACGTCCTCGACGGCTACTGCCGTCACATGGGCGGCGACCTCTCCCAGGGCGAGGTGAAGGGCGACGAGATCGCGTGTCCCTTCCACGATTGGCGCTGGGGTGGCGACGGCCGGTGCAAGAAGGTGCCCTACAGCAAGCGGGTGCCAAGGCTGGCCCGCACCGCGACGTGGACCACGCTGGAGCAGGACGGGATGCTGTTCGTGTGGAACGACCCCGAGCGCAACCCGCCGCCCCCGGAAGTGACCATTCCCCGGATCGAGGGTGCGACCAGTGACGAGTGGACCGACTGGCATTGGTACACCACCGTCGTCAACACCAACTGTCGCGAGATCATCGACAACGTCGTCGACATGGCGCACTTCTTCTACATCCACGGCTCGCTGCCCACGCACTTCAAGAACATCTTCGAAGGCCATGTCGCAACGCAGTACATGAACGGCGCAGGGCGCCCGGACATCGGCGACCCGGGGGAGACGCAGATGCTCGGAACCACTTCGGTGGCATCGTATTTCGGACCGTCGTTCATGATCGACGACCTGACCTATCACTACGCGGACGTCGATCACAAGACGATTCTGATCAACTGCCACTACCCGATCGACGCGAATTCCTTTGTGCTGCAGTACGGCATCATCGTGAAGAAGTCGGACTCGCTGCCGGGTGATCTGGCGATGGAGACCGCGATCGGTCTTGGGGATTTCGTCAAGATGGGCTTCGAGCAGGACGTCGAGATCTGGAAGAACAAGGCGCGCATCGACAATCCGCTGTTGTGTGAGGAGGACGGCCCGGTCTACCAGCTCCGCCGGTGGTACGAGCAGTTCTACGTCGACGTCGCCGACGTGGCCCCCGACATGGTCGACCGCTTCGAATACGAACTCGACACCACCAGCCCGCACGAGGAATGGATGAAGGTGGTCAACGCCAACCTCGCCGCGAGGACTGCCGCGGGAACCACCTGATGACCGTCCGGCCCGACAACCGCTACGCCGACTCGCCGATGGTGCCGGTGGCCTGCCGGCGCTGCGGAGCGTGCGTGCTGGCGCGCAAGAGCAGCTGGAATCAGACCAGCGTGCAGTGGGATGCCGAGGCGTCGGCGCGCTGCCTCGAGCGCCGCGACGCCGAGAACCTGGCCGCATACTCGGCGCGCGGGCTGTTCCTGGCCTGTTCGGCGCTGAGCGACTCGATCGTCGACGCGGTGCGCCACGGCGATCTGCCGGTGGTCGACGAATCGGTGCCGGTGACGACGTAGCTTCGTACCCGTGACGCACAGTGTGCCGCCGGTGGCGGTCGTGACGGGGGCGAGTCGCGGCGCCGGACGCGGTATCGCCGCGGCGCTCGCTGCCGATGGGTGGCGGGTGTATCTGACCGGCAGAACGGTGACCGACCCCGGCGACGGCGGAATTGCGGTCACTGTCGATCACCGTGACGACGCCGCGGTCGCCGCCCTGTTCGAACGAGTCGCGCACGAAAGTGGCCGGCTGGATCTGTTGGTCAACAACGCCGCGGCCATCCACGACGACCTGACGAATCCAAAGCCGTTCTGGGAGAAGCCACTCGAGCTCGCCGACGTTCTCGACGTCGGGCTGCGCTCCGCCTATGTGGCGTCGTGGCACGCCGCGCCGCTGATGGTGCGGCAGGGCCGCGGACTGATCGCGTTCACGTCGTCTCCCGGATCGGTGTGCTACATGCACGGCCCGGCGTACGGCGCGCAGAAGGCGGGTGTCGACAAGCTGACCGCCGACATGGCCGTCGACTTCCGCGACACCGGGGTTGCCACGATCTCGATCTGGATGGGCATTCTGCTCACTGAACGGTTCCGTAGTGCGTTCGCCGGGCATCCCGAGGCGCTCGCCGAAGACCGCCAAGCACGCCGAAACCCCGGAATTCACTGGCCATTTGATCAACGCGCTGTACCACGACCCCGATCTCGCCGAGTTGTCCGGGCACACCGTGATCGGTGCGGAACTCGCGCAGCGCTACGGCATCACCGACGAGGACGGCCGGCAGCCGCCGTCGCACCGGGAGATGTTGGGTGCGCCGCGGGAGCCGAGCTCGGTGATCGTGCGCTGAGCGCCGTCCTACTTCAGCTGCGGCAGCACAACGTCGGTGAGAAGGTGAACCGACTTCCATGCCTCGTCGACGGGCATACCGCCGACGAGCGGATGAAGAACGATCGGGCCGTAGTCCGGACATTCGCGAACTTCGGCGATCAGTTGGTCCGGCGTCAGGAAGCGGTATCGGCCCGATTCCCTGACGGCTTCGAGGGTCTGCACGCCGGGCAGATGCATCAGCGATTGCGCAGTTCCGCGCGACCAGCCGCCGTACGTCACCGCTTCCCAAAGGATGTGCTTGCCCAACTCGGCCCACGCCTTGTCCGGGTCTTCGTGCAGGAAGATCATTCCGCGGTTGACCCGCGCCGGCATGATGACGACCGGCGCCATGCCGGCCTCGGTGCACAGCTCAACGTAGTACTGCGCGATGTCCGGTAGGTGATCCGGAAGGCTCAATCCCAGCCCGAATCGCGCTGCGCGCCGGGCTGTCGCCCGCACTCCGCCGCCGACGAACAACGGTGGATGCGGCTGCGTCCATGTTCCCGTGCCGATGCACGAGTTCGGGTCACCGGCCACCAACGGTGTGCCGGACCAGACCTTGAGCATCGCGCTCGAGAACGTGGTCCATTACGGCGCCACGTTGTGTGAAATCAACTGCCAGCGCCTCGTATTCGACTGGTCGGTAGCCCAGACCCACGGTGGTGAGCAGCCGTCCGCCGCTCATCGCGTCGACGAAGGCGATATCTTCGGCGAGGCGAATCGGGTTCCACAACGGTCCGAGCGCGCAATCCACGCTCAGATAGACGTTGCGGGTGCGTGTGAGAAACAGTGACGCCGCCATGATGGGATTGCAGCTCCAGCCGTGGCCGGTCACGTGATGTTCATCGACGCTGACCGCGGTGACGCCCCGGGTATCGCCCCACTCGGCCAATTCGATCGCGGAATTGATCAGTTCGCGCTGTGTCGACGGATTGCCCTGGGGTGAGGCGAAATTGAATCGGAGTACGGACAGCGCCATCAGCTCACGTGTCTCCGCGGCGCGGGCGAACTCGACGACACGCGCGCCGACATCCCGTACTTCGCGCGCACTGAGACGTCGATAGGGCTGTGCGGATACCGACATCACCACACGTCCCGCGGTGTCGAAGACCGGGGCCGAGATGGTCGCCAATGCGCACGAGTCTGCTTCGGCGAACTCGCCGGGAAGAAAGTCAACGATAGTCAAGTCGGCGAGGGCAGCGGCCAGCCGCGCTGAGATCGGGTCGCGCTGCACTCCATCGTCCAGTGCCTGTAGCGCCGTGTAGACCCGAAGTAGGGGATCGCTGAGGCGCTCGATGCCGTATCCGCGGTCGCGAATCTCAGTGAGTACCTTGTTGATTCGAGCACGGAATACATCGTTAACCGGTCCTGCTGCGTCAACCCAGGCGGTGCGGTCGGCGCGCGGCGCCCACGCGACGAACTCACGTCCGAACGGAGCGATGAACGGCAGCCGTACTCCGGCGGGGACCGGCGGCTGCGCCGGGCCCACAGCAGCCGCGTCGACCACGACGATGGAGCCCTCCCTGACCTCGGACATACACATCGGCATGCCGATTGCTACCGCGCATTGTTGTAGTGGCTCACGCAGGACACGGAGCGGCGTGGCTTGCCGCCAAATCCTGGCCATGGCGGGGCCCAACGAATATCTCCCACTGTGCGGGTCGCGAATCGCCCACCCGCAGGCGCACAACGTGTGCAGGATTGCGTGCCCGGTGGATCGACTGATCCCCAGGTCACGACAGATGTCAGCAAGTGCCAGCCGGGTGTCCGGCCGGCTCGCGAGCAGCTCGACGACCGCGACCACCCGCCGAGTCGGCGGTGATGAGTCTTGACCGGGCTCGGCCGGCTCCTCTAGCTTGTTCATATATTCGGAAGCATACGACGAATATTCGTCATTGCAAGCCTCAACCTGTGGAAGGGCGGCAGGATGCACGATCCTCAGCTCGTCATCGAGGACCTCGCTTCGCCGGCGCTTAGCCCATTTCAGCGGCAGGTGCTCGATCAGCTCGACAAGCAGCCGGTCGACCTCGCCCCCGACGTGCTCATCGAGGAAGCGATCCGGCGCACGGGCTTGGACGACTTCGGGACGGGAGATTTCCGCCCGCGGCTGAACGCGTACGCGGCGGCGATCGACGCCGACACCGGCAACACGAACCTGAATCGGCTGATTCTGCGCAACCGAATCATCCGCCTGCTGTCGTCGCGGCTGCTGCTGGCTGACCTGCTGCGCCGGTATCCGGAGATCCACGAGATCGAGATCGAACGACCGATCATCGTCGTCGGTCTTCCTCGTTCGGGCACAACGCATCTGGTGAACCTGATCGCCGCGGACAAACGGCGGCGTGCGCTGCCCTATTGGGAAAGCCAGGAGCCATTCCCGCTTCGCGGCGACGGCCCCGATGTCGATGGAATCGATCCCCGCTACGCGCGCTGTGCCGCCGAGTACGAAGCGGCAAAGGCGATGACTCCGCACATGCAGGCCATGCACGACCGCTTCCCGGCCGCCATCGAGGAGGAGATCGAACTTCTCGACCTGGACTTCGCCAGTTATGTACTGGAATGGCATGCCCGCGTGCCCGGGTGGCGTGACTTCTACTTCGGCCTGGACCAGCACCAGCACTACGCGTATCTGCGGACGATACTGAAGGCTCTGACGTTCCTGCGCGGCCCGCGGCAATGGGTCTTGAAGTCGCCGCAGCACGCCGAGCAGCTCGGCCCGCTGATCAACACGTTCCCGGATGCCACTGTGGCGTTCACCCACCGCGACCCGGTGGCAGTGATCCAGTCGGCCGTCACGATGCTGGCGTACGGGGACCGGATGCGCCGCCACGACATCGATCCAGCAGGGTCTCGTCGACTACTGGATCGACCGCATCGAGAGGCTGTTGCGTGCATGTGTGCGTGACCGCGAGCTGATCCCCGCCGACCGCAGCCTCGACATCCGGTTTCACGAGCTCAATGGCAATGAGATGACGATCCTCCAGACGCTCTACGAGTACAACGGCACAGACCTTCCGCCCGATGTGAAAGCCGCTCTTCAGGGATATCTGGACGACAATCCCCGGGGTAAGCACGGTCGGATGGTCTACGACCTCAAACGCGACTTCGACCGCTCGCCCGACGAGATCCGGTCCCGCTTCGCGTTCTACTTCGAACGGTTCGGCGTCAGGGAGGAAGTGTGACCGATTTCGAACCGGTATACCGCACCCGCCCTGGTGCCGAGGACATCGTCGGCGCGAATGCGCCAGCCGCGCAACAGGTTCATCCAGGAATCTGGATGTCACCTGGGCTATCGAACTCGTACCTGTTGACCACCGGCGAAGGGCGGATCGTCGTCAACACCGGAATGGGATTCGAGGCACCGGTCCACCGCGCGAACTATGACGCCGTCGATTCATCACCGATCCGGTATGTGATCCTCACCCAGGGCCATTACGACCACGTCGGTGGGACGGACGTTCTCAGCGATCCCGGTAGTGAGGTTGTCGCCCAGGCGAATTGGGAGACGTGGCGGCGCGACAACGAGCTGCTGGCCAACTTCCGCATCGCCAACTCGTCGTTCGCCTGGGCCGATAAGGTTGCCGCCTCGATCGCGTACACGATGGAACGAACCGGCGGCACGCTGCCCCCACAGAGCGCGCCAGTTCCGACGATCGTCGTCGACGAGCAACTCGAGTTGACACTCGGTGGCCGGCGCCTCGAGTTGCACGCGACACCAGGCGGGGAGACGACCGACAGCCTCGTGGTATGGCTGCCTGAAGAAGGTGTCTGCCTGTGCGGCAATGTCTTCGGGGCGCTGTTCGGTCACATACCCAACCTGGTCACGATGCGTGGTGACCGCTATCGTGACGCGCTGACAGTGATCGAGTCGATCGAAGCGGTTCGCGAACTCGGCGCCGAGGTTCTGCTCACCGGCCATTTCGGACCGATCACGGGTAGAGACCGGATCCGCGCTGAGCTGACGAGGCTGCGGGACGCGGTCGCCTATATCCATGATCAGACCGTGGCCGGTATGAACGCGGGTAAGGACGTCCTGACGCTGATGCGTGAGGTGACGTTGCCGCCCGAGTTGGAGGTGGGCGAGGGCTACGGGATGGTCCGCTGGAATGTACGCGCCATCTGGGAGAACTATGCCGGCTGGTTCCACCACCGCTCAACGACTGAGCTGTACCCCGTTGGACCGGAGTCAGTCTCGGCTGATCTCGTCGGCCTCGCCGGTGCGGATGCAATCGTCGGGCGCGCACGCGCCCTGCTGAGCCAAGGTGAACCGCTACGGGCCATCCATCTGGCCGAGATCGTGAATCGTGTTGAGCCGCACAATGAGGACGCCAGGACGGTGTTGACCAGCGCACATGAGCAACTCCTCAAACAGAGCACCAACTTCTGGGAATCAGCGTGGTTGCGCAAGCAGATTGAGGAGCTGTCATGACCAATCGGGCCAGTTTCGACTTCACCGGAGCAACGGCATTGGTCACCGGCGGCACCAGCGGTATCGGCCATGCGACCGCGACACTGCTCCGCGACTGCGGCGCCGAGGTGACGATCACCGGTACCAAGCCGTCGACAGGGGACTACGACGTCGACCTCGGCGGAATGACCTACCGGCAACTCAGCGTGACCGACTCCGATGCAGGTCGGACGAGCTGGCCGCGTCGTTCTCCACGCTGGACATCCTGATCAACAACGCCGGTGCCAACTTCCCTGGCGGCCTTGATGAGTCGACCGTGGAGGGCTTTGCGGCCTCTGTGGACGTGAACCTGCTTGCTCCCTTCCGGCTGACCACCGCGTTGCGCGACGCCCTGAAGTCGTCGCGCGCGGCGGGCGGAGCCAGCGTCGTGATGCTGGCATCCATGGCTGCGATGCGAGCCGTTCCGATGGTGCCCGGCTACGGCGCGGCCAAAGCAGGCGTGCTGTCGCTGACCCGCAACCTGGCTGTTCGGTGGGCAGGAGACGGGATCCGGGTAAACGCGGTCGTGCCAGGCGTCACCGCCACGCGGATGACGGCACCAATGGACTATGTTCCGGAGGTCAAACAGGAACAACTCGACCACATCCCGTTGGACAGGTTCGCATCGCCGGCCGAGATAGCGGCACCGATTTTGTTCTTGTGTAGTGAGAACGCTTCGTACTGCACAGGGTCGGCGCTGGTTGTCGATGGCGGCTACAGCGTGGTGTAGACGGGCTACGTTGGCCTGACGTCGGCAGGCGAGAAGTAGGACCGCAGCGATGTGATCTTGCCGTCGCTGTCGAAAACTACGGTGTCGATTGGTTCGAGGCGCATTCGGGCGTCGCCTGCATTGAATGTGATGGCGAACTGAAACGCAGCCTCGCGGCCGCATACTCGCAGAGATACGAGTTCGGTTGCCCGGTCAAGGCTCTCGAGGGCGGAAAAGAAGCCGTGGATGGCTTGACGGCCGACGCGCGGCTCGCTGCCCACCGGATCCTCGACCGTCGCGTCGTCGGCAAAGAGCGCGACGATGTCGTCGGCGGTACCGGTGCCGATCAGTTCGAGGTAGCGGTGGACGGTCGCGGTGATGGTCTCGCTCATGTCCGGTCCCTTGTTCACATGCACAACATATGTCAATCGAACGTGACAACGACTTTGTCGGCAGCCCCTGGCGTGCCAGCACACCGCAGCGCGTCGTGAACGTCCTCGAACGGGAATGTGTGGCTGATGATGACGGCGTACTTCTGCCAGTTCTCGACGATGTCAGTGGTCACTTCGAAGATCTCAGTCGGATAGCCCATCGAGCCGACAATCGTCATTTCGTTGCTCATCACATTCATGAGATCGACGGTGACGGGCTCTTTGTGCACCGCGACCACTCCGAGCTTGGCGCCTCGCTTGGCGGCCGCGAATGCCGTGGCGATGACCGCAGGAACGCCGGCAGCGTCCAGGTAGATGTCGGTGCCGGCTTTACCCGGCCATAGCGATTCCCCGCTGCCATGAAGGTCGATCAATCGTTGAACAACGTCTTCGTCGGCGGAGTTGATGACGGCATCGGCGCCGACTTTGAGGGCCTTATCCAGTCGCGCCGCCACGATATCGGCGACCACGACATGGCTGACGCCAAGTGATTTCAAGGCGATCGTTGCGCCGAGCCCGATCGGACCCGCGCCGAACACCACCACTGTGTCGGCGGGTCTTGGGCGCGACCTGGTTGACCGCATGGCGGGCGACTGCCATCGGTTCATTGAGCGCGGCCACTTCGAACGGGACGTTCGCCGGCAGGACTTCAACGCTCGCTCCGCGAACGGCGTTCCTGATGAGCAAGTAGTCGGCCAGCGCTCCGGTCGTACCCCCGTTGCCGATGATGTCTTCGGGTCTGGCCATCGGGTTGATGACGACGTGGTCGCCGACCGCGAGACCGGAAACGTCGCTGCCCACCTCCACGATCTCGCCGGCTGCTTCGTGGCCGAGCGGCATCGTGCCCTGGTGTGGCGGCAGACCGCCGATGGAGATGTAGAGATTGTCTGACCCGCACAACCCGCATGCGCGAATCTTCACCAGGATGTCGTTGGATCCCACTGTCGGAGTGGGGGATTCAACGGTCTCGACCTTGCCGGGGCCGGTGATGATCGAGGCCTTCATCGCAGTTGTCCATCCCCGGCGATGATCTCGGGTTCCCCGGTGTTCGCCGCCCACGTCGCGGTCCGGTGCACGATGCGCCATCCGTCTTGGCGTCTTTCCCAGCGGTCAAGGTATTCACCGTTCGAGTCGAATATCGGGCCGACGAAATCACCAACGCGTTGGTGGCGCGCCTGCACGTAGGCGCGGCTCACGGCGGCGTCTCCGTCGATATCGACGGCGATGCTGCCGATGAGGTGCTGGGTTCCGCCGCAGCGGTCCAGGTGTCTGCCGAGTAGTGCGCGAAGCGCGGCGAGGCCGCTCTCGAGGCGCCCGGATCCGTAGTCGAACACGACATCCTGGGCGAAGACTTCGTCAAGTGCATCGAACTTCTTGCTGTCCGCGATGCGTGCGAAGCGGGCAAGCGCGCGACTGATGTCACGCTCGTCGAGCAGCATCTGGAGCTCCATGCGACAGTCTCACGGTCACGCCAGCTGGAACGCGCTCAGCGGGGCCTCTTCTGGATAGATTGCGGGTCCGCCGAGGTCGTAGGCGGCGTTGAGCGCGCCGATGAACGCTGGATCATGCAGCGGCTCGGCGGGCACGTCGAGCTTGATGCCCTTCTTGTGGACATCGTCGACGAGCATGTCGATGGCGCGATCGATGGTCAGGTCGTCGGAGCCGTCCATGTTCTTTCTCAGTTCGTCGTAATCGGAGAACACCTCGGCCGACCAGTGCACCAGGAACCTGAGTTCGTCGGTGTGGTGTCGGGCGATGACGTCGTCACCGTTCTTCAGCAGCCAGTGGTCGCGGTCGTCGGGATCGCCGCTGAACACCGTGTCGAACGCGAGGCCGGCCGGAACCTGTTGATCCAGTGGGCCGTTGGCCTCGCCGCGGTGCACCATCATCTCGTTCTGCACGACCACGCCGCGGTTGTAGACCGGCGGCAGGAGGCGCTGTGGTGCCTTGAGCGGGCCGTCAGGCCAGTAGGTGAAGCCGCTGCCTTCGTCCAGTGAGAACCAGGTGATGACCTGAGCCATCTTGATCAGATAGTCCGTGAACAGGCCCGACTTGCCCATCACGCTGCACAACCAGGTCGGCGCATTCTCGTGGCGGACGCCCCGGAAGCTCGGCGAATCCAAATGCCCGGGGTCGCGATTCGCACACGGTCCGTTGATGTTGAAGAGCATCATCTCCGGCTTGGCGTACTCGGCGCTCCAATAGCTCTTGGCGTGTTCGAGGAACTCTGCGTTGTAGAAGCAGTCATGCAGCTCGGGGTACAGCACCGTCCCGTAGTTAGCGAGGTAGCCGCGGAATGTCGGCGTGAGAAAGAGATCCAACGACGGTGTGAAACCTTCGGGGAACGCACCACTCATCGTCGCCATCAACTCATCCGCGGACGCGAAGTGCTGGGCGATGATCAGCTTCCACGGGCCCTCGGTGCGGACCACCTCGAGCAGCCGCTGTCGCTGGTCCTCGGTGTAGACGTTGTCGACTTCCCTGGGCGGCGCGGCGGGCCGCAGCACGTCGGAAAGCTCCATTCGCCGCTCGTCGGTGAGCATCAATCGTCTCCTCTTTCTCAGGTTACGTCGATTCTGTGGCCGGAACGGCCGGTGCAGTGCGCACGTGTCCGGTGATCGGGACGCTAAAACGGCAGCGGGTTGGCGAATTTCGCGCGCAGCAGCGCACCGATCTCGGCGATTGCCAGCCTGCCCCGCGCGGTGGCGTCGGAGCGCATCAGGAAGCCGTGGTAGATGCCGGGGTAGCGGGTGACGGTCGTCTGCACTCCTGCGTCGCGCAGTCGCGCGGCGTAGCGCTCACCCCAGTCGCGAATCGGATCGCATTCGCCGGTCACGACGATCGCTGGTGGCAGCCCGGAAAGATCGGTGGCGTAGGCGGGAACCCGGTAGGGGTCGTGCGGCGCGCCTGCACCGCTGTCGGCGAGGTCGTGCATGTAGTTGATGTCGTCGACGGAGAGCATCGGTGCGTCGGCCAGCGCGGTGATCGACGGTGCGGCCATGTCGCGGTCGAGGCCGGGGTACAGCAGCACCTGACAGCAGATCTCGGGTCCGTCGTGGTCGCGGGCAGCCAATGCGACGGCGGCGGCCAGCGAGCCGCCGGCGCTGTCGCCGACGACCGCCAGCCGGGATGGGTCGACGCCAAGTCGATCGGCGTTGTCGGCGACCCACGCGGTCGCCGAGTAGGCGTCGTCGAACTGCGCGGGCGGTGGATACTCCGGAGCCAGCCGGTAGTCGACGGACACCACGGTCGCGTTCGACTCGGCGGCAAGCGTTCTCGCCAGCGGCTCGAACGAGTGGTTGGAGCCCATCACCATTCCGCCGCCGTGGAAGTAGACGCAGCACGGGCCCGCCGGCCGCCGGCGACGGCCGGTAGATCCGGATGGGGATCTGCCCGGCGGGGCCGGGAATCGCGCAGTCCTCGATCTGCGCCATCGACGGCATGTTGTCGGGATGCGGAGCGGACTCGATCGCCTCGCGCACGGCCGCCAAGCCACGCTGCGCGCATCGGCGGTATCTCGCCGAACGAGGCGACCCGCGCGGCGGCGTCGGGGTCGAGCCTCATTGGTGTGCGGGGTCGAACCGGCGGCCCGTCCGCAACGCCGGTGGCCGTTGGGAGACAAGGACTTCGGCGCGCTCGGCCATCGCGGACCCGACGTACTCCGGCTGGGTCAGCAGATAGAACCGCCCTTCGGCGGCCTGCTCGAAGACGACCTCGGCGGCGGCGACCGGATCCATCGCCTCGGCCTTGATGTCGAGCATGGCGTCGCGCTGGGACTCAGCGGCCTTCACGTCGCCGTCGCTGACCCCGCCAGCGGACTCGAAGATGTTCGACACCACCGCGCCGGGCAGCACGGCCTGCACATGGATGTGATCGTGGCCGGCGTGCTGGACCTCCAGCCGCAGGCATTCGGTGAGCGCGAGGACGGCGTGCTTGCTCATGATGTACGGGCGTCTGCAGAGGCACCACGGCGACACCGCCGATCGACGACAGGTTCCACACCCAGGCCGGGGTGCCCGCGTCAATCATCTTGGGCAGGAACGCACGAACGCCGTGGAAGACCCCGCTGATGTTGATGTCGACCACGCGGTTCCAGTTCTCGACCGGCGTGTCCCACAGATACCCGAACTGTTCGACGCCGGCGTTGTTGACCAGCAGCCGCACCGGTCCGACGTCGCGGTAGGTCGCGCTCGGCCGAGGTCGTGCCACGGCGTCGGGATCACGGACGTCGCAGACGGCGTCGACGGCGACGGCGCCCGCCGCGGTGAGCTCGTCTCGAAGCGCCGCAATCGCTTTGGCGTCGATGTCGGCGAGCACCACCGTCATGCCGAGCCGGGCGGCGTGGCGGGCCAGACCCGCGCCGATGCCCGCACCGGCGCCCGTGATGACGGCCACGCCGCCGCCGAACGTGTCGCGAGCGGTCATGACACCGGCGGACGCGCTGCTGTACTCCGCGAAGGGCACCGAGTCCTCGGCGTCCAGAACCACCTTCATCGAGGTGAACACCAGACCGCTCTTCGCCCCGGCGGATCCCGACGTCGACGACACCGCTGGACACGTCGAACGGGATGTTGTTGGTGATCTGGTTGACGTACAGGTAGAAGCGGACCTTCGTGACGTTCCCGTCGACTACCGGTGCGGAAGATGTTGGTCGCGTGGTGGCGCAGCGGGTACGGGTTCTCGTTGCGGTGCTGGGTCAGCCACGCCAGAGTCTCGGCGCCGCCGTGCAATTCGGCCGCGAGCAGGTCCTCGAACGGACAGTTCACCGGAATCGGAGCGGCTCAGGTACTCCATCTCGTCGCCGATGCGGAGTGCCAGCTCGTCGAAGTGGCCCTGGTCGTAGTGGTACCAGAACCCGGCGATGAACTCCTGAACTTCGGACAGCGTGATGTCGTTGCTCATGGAGCGAGTCAACCGCCGCCATGCGCGCCACGGGACAGTTGCGTCCGGTCAGTGGAACACGTTCTGTTCAGCGCCGAAGCGGGTGCGCAGCTCGCGTTTCAGCAGCTTGCCGCTCGGGTTCTTCGGCAACGCGTCGACGAAGAACACCTGCTTGGGTGTCTTGTACCCGGCCAGGTGGGTGCGGCAGTGGGCGACCAACTCGTCGGCGGTCGGGGTGGCGCCGTCGCGCGCGACCACGGCCGCCACCACGGCCTCGACCCACACCGGATGGGGGACACCGAATACCGCCACTTCCTGGACGGCGGGGTGCCGATAGAACACCTCTTCGACCTCGCGGCTTGCGACGTTCTCGCCACCGGTCTTGATCATGTCCTTCTTGCGGTCCACGACGTGCAGAAGGCCGAACTCGTCGTAGTAGCCGAGGTCCCCGGAATGAAACCAGCCGCCGCGGAACGCCTCAGCGGTGCGCGCGGGATCGTCGAGGTAGCCGAGCATCAGGTGCGGGCCACGGTGGGCGATCTCGCCGACGGTCGCCATGGGGCACCGGCGTGTCGGTGTCGTCGAGGATCGTGGTCTCGACGTTGATCGCGGGCCGCCCTGCTGCGCCGGCGTGGTCGCGCTGCTCCTCGGGACCCAGCGCGCTGGCCAACGGCGCCATCTCGGTCTGGCCGTAGAAGTTCCACAACTGCAGGTTGGGCAGCCGCTCGCGGATCTCGCGGAGGATCTCGGTCGGCATCGCCGACGCGCCGTAGTAGCCCTTGCGCAGGCTGGACAGGTCGACCTGGTCGAACACCGGCGACCGCAGCAAGGCGATCCAGATCGTCGGTGGCGCAAAGTAATTGGTGACGCTGTACTTCTCGATGCCGCGCAGGATCACCTCCGGATCGGGCCGCGGAACGATGATGCTCGTCGCACCGAGGTAGATGTCGGTGGCAAGGAAGTTGTCCAGCTGTGCGCAGTGGTAGAGCGGCATCGAGTGGATTTCGACGTCGTCGACCGACATCGATCCGGCCACAATGGTGCTGACGTAGTTCGACATCAGGCTGCGGCTGGAGTGCATCACGCCCTTGGGGCGGGACTCGGTGCCGCTGGTGTACATCAGCCGCAGCAACTGATCGTCGGCGATCTCGAGGTCCGGCGGGGGAGTCGTGGTGGTGAGCCACAGTGCGAAGTCGTCCCAGCCGTACGGCGCGCGTTGCCCGTCGGCGGTCAACGCCACCTTGGTGATCACCGCCCCGCCACGGGTCATCGCCTGCTCTGCCGTGGTGATCAGATCGTGTTCGACGATGAATCCGTGGACCCGGCTGTGCCCGAGGATGAAGGCGATCTCCTCGGCGGTCAACATGAAGTTGATCGGCACGAGCACGACCGCTGCTCGAGCGGTGGCGAACGCCAGCACCGCGTACTGCCAGCAGTTGCGCGCCAGCAGTGCAATCCGGTCACCGGGTGCAAAGCCGTTGTCCCGCAACGCTGCCGCGGCGCGGTCTACGAGTCCGTCGAATTCGGCGAACGTCAGCGTGAGATCGCCGTCGATGATCGCGACCTTGTCGGGGTATCGGCGTGCCGAGCGTCGGGGGATGTCGCCCAGAGAGTGGCTGCGCACCTGCATGTCGATGTCCTTCACGGTTTCGGCACGAGATTCAGGTCCCGCCCGATGATTTCGCGCATGATCTCGGAGGTACCGCCGTATACCCGGGTGACGCGGGCGTCGATGGCGGACCGGGCGATGGGGTATTCCCGCATGTAGCCGTAACCGCCGAAGAGCTGTTGGCAGGAATCGAGGCAGCGAAACTCCGTCTCGGTCGCCCACAGTTTCGCCTTGGCGGCATCGGCGGGTGACAGCCGCCCGGCGTTGAGCTCGATGACGCACCGATCGACGAACGCCTCGGCTACCGACACCTCAGTGGCGACGTCGGCGAGCGCGAAGCGGGTGTTCTGCAGGGCGCCGATGGGCTTGCCGAACGCGGTGCGCTCACGCACGTAGTCGACCGTCCAGCGCAGCGCCGCGCGAGCACGTCCGAGGCTGCCCACGGCGATCTGCATGCGTTCCTGCGGAAGGTTTCTCATCATGTAGTCGAATCCGCGGCCCACCTCGCCCAGCACATTCTCCTTGGGCACCTTCACGTCGGTGAACACCAACTCGGAGGTGTCCTGGCAGTGCAGTCCCAGCTTGTCGAGATTGCGGCCGCGCTCGAAACCGGACATACCCCGTTCGAGCACCATCAGTGTCAGCCCGCGGTGACGGTCGGGAGAGGTGCGCACGGCGGTGATGACCAGGTCGGCGTTCTGCCCGTTGGTGATGAAAGTCTTGGCGCCGTTGACCACGAAGTGGTCGCCGGCGTCGACGGCGGAGGTGCGGATGCCGGCGATATCGGATCCGGCTCCCGGCTCGGTCATGCCGATTGCCGCGATCAGATCGCCGCTGACGAAGCCGGGCAGCCAGCGGTCCTGCTGTTCGGGTGTGGTCAGGTCGGCCAGGTAGGGCAGGCAGATGTCGTTGTGGACCGCGAAGCTCAGGCCGACCGCACCGCAGTCGGCGTCCATGAACGCTTCGATCAGGATCTGGTTGTAGCGGAAGTCGCGCGCACCGACGCCGCCGAAGCGTTCGTCGACCGCGAATCCCAGCAGCCCGATCGCGCCGGCTTTCGCGAACAGCTCGCGAGGGATGATGCCGTCATCGTCCCAATCCGCGATGTGGGGCGCGACTTCCTTGGCCGCGAAATCGCCTGCCAGCTCGGCGAAGGCGCGGTGGTCGGCGTCGTAATGCACCCGTTGCATGGCCGAAGCCTAGGCATGTACGCGGGCTGCAAAGGACACGTGTCCCGCTGAGTAGACAGGACCAGTCCGCATCGACCGTGGCTGCCTCGATACTCGGTTGTTGTGACGACTGAAGCTGAACTGCGGGCACATCTGCGCCAGGCCGACCCAGGTGTGCTGGTGGCGGTGCTGGCCCAGCTCACGCGGTGACGCGTCGGTGGTCGATCGGTTCGGCCCGGCGATCTCACACGTGCCCGATCCGCCGGAGCGCGCGGGCGTCACCGACCCGGACACGCGCGACGGCGCTCGTCGGCGGCCGTCATCGACGCGCTGGACGCACCACGGGCAGCGCGGATCGCGCACCGCCGACGATCCCGAACTGTTCACGCGGCTGCTGCCGCTGGCGCTCGGCTCCGACGTCGACGACGAGTTCGTTCCGCTCTTGCTCGAGCAGGGCGGCTTCCAGCGGTCGCAGCCGACGCTGCCGCGCACGGCGCCGATTCCGGAAACGATGACAGTGGCCATCATCGGCGCGGGTCTCGCCGGCATCATCGCCGCGCTCGCCGCCGCCGACGCGGGCGTCGCCTACGAGATCTTCGATCGCAACGACGAAGTCGGCGGCACGTGGCTGACGACCACCTATCCGGGCATCGGCGTGGATACGCCGTCGGCGTACTACTCGCTGTCGCGCGAGGTGAACCCGGACTGGTCGAGCTACTACCCGCAGGGCGCGGAGTATCAGGCGTATCTGGTGTCGCTGGCCGACAAGTACGGGCTGCGCGAGCACGCCCGGTTCCGCACCGAGGTCGAGGCCCTGTGGTGGGACGAGGATCGCCGGCAGTGGCAGATCCACTCGGTGGACGGCGACGGCAACCGTGACGTCAGCTACGCGCGTGTCGTCGTCACGGCTGCCGGCTACCTCAACCGGCCGCGCTGGCCTGACCTGCCCGGCCGGGAAACGTTCGCGGGCACCAGTATTCACTCCGCACAGTGGGATGCGTCGTTGGATCTCACCGGTAAACGGGTGGCGATCATCGGGGCCGGCTGCACCGCTGTGCAGATCGTCGACGCCTGTGTCGATGAGGTCGAGCACCTGACGGTGTTTCAGCGCCAGCCGCACTGGGTCGCGCCGCGCAAGCGGTTGACCGACGACGTGCCCGAACATCGCCGCTATCTCGGCACGCCATCTGCCGTATTACGCGAACTGGCACCGGCTGAAGTCCTACTGGGCCACCGCCGACAACAACTACCCGGTCATCTTGCGGGACCCCGAGTGGGCGAAGGACCACCTGTCGATCTCGCCTGCCAACGACGTGCTGTTGCAGATGTGCCTGGAGTACATCGACCGGACATTCGGCGCCGGAACGGAATTGGCGAAAAAGGTAACTCCGGATTTCGCGCCGTACGGCAAGCGCATCATCCGCGATCCAGGCGGCTACTACGCGGCGCTGACACGAGAGCACGTCGACGTGGAGGCCAGTGAGCCTGCAGAAGTCAACGCGAAAGGCATCGTCACCCAGGATGGCCGGCAGCTCGATCTCGACGTCATCATCTACGCGACCGGATATCACCTCGACTTCCTGTCGACGGTGGACATTCGCGGCCGCGGCGGCAAGAAACTGGCCGACGAGTGGGGGGACAGCCCGCGCGCCTACCGCGGCGGCACCGTGCCCGGATTTCCGAACCTGTTCATCAACTCGGCGCCGAACTACAGCCCAGGGCACGGTGCAGGCGCGAACTTCTCGATGGAGGTGATGGCGCACTACATCATCGAGTGTCTGCAGTTGATGGCGTTGCGTGGTGCCACCACGATGGAGGTGACGCAGCAGGCCTACGAGGATTACGTCGCCGGCATCGACGAAGCGATGAGCCGCACCGTGTGGTGCCACACGCCCAACGCGCACACCTACTACCGGTCCGGGTCGGGCCGCGTGGTCGTTGCGACTCCGTACCGGTTGGTGGACATCTGGCAGCAGCATCGGGCGCCGGCTCGAAGAGGACTTCATCCTGCAATGACTGGAAAGCTAGCGGGCAGGACGGCTTTGGTCACCGGCAGCAGCCGGGGGATAGGCCGGGCAATCGCGCAGCGCCTGGCGGCCGAGGGCGCCACGGTCGTGGTGACCGCGCGGAGGTATGAACCCTCGCTGTCTGTCCGCGGTGGTTCGGCTTCGGCGCTGCCGGGCACCATCGCCGAAACGATCGAACTCATCGAGACGGCCGGCGGAACGGCGTTGGGAGTCGCGGCCGACCTGGAGGACGCCGCGCAGCGTGACAGCCTCGTCGACGAGGTGCTCGACCGGACGGGACGCATCGACATCCTGGTCAACAACGCGGGTTTCGCCGACTACTCGGTGATCGAGGACATGACGATGGAAACGTTTGACCGCACGCTCGAGCACTATTTGCGCACGCCGTTCGTGCTCACCAAGGCGGCGGTACCGCACATGCGCAAGCAGGGGGCCGGCTGGATCGTCAACATCGGATCGGTGACCGGGATCGCGCCGGTACGGCCGTATCGGGACTACAACAAGACCTCCGGCGACGTCGTCTATGCGTCGATGAAGGCCGCTCTGCATCGGTTCACCCAGGGCGTCGCCGCCGAGTTGCTCGATTCCAATATCGCGGTCAACTGTGTGGGCCCGTCGACGGCGGTCCGCACTCCTGGTGCGTCTCAATTGATTCCGGATACCTTCCCCACCGAACCTGTGGAGTATCTCGCCGAGACCGTGTTGGCGATGTGTCATCGTCCCGCCGCCGAGCGCACCGGATTGGTCGCGTTCAGCCTGCACTATCCGTGGTCACAGAAGCTGCCGGTGCACAGTCTCGACGGCGCCTCGGTGCTGCCGCCGCTGGAACCGCCGGCGACCGCCAACCCGAACATCCTGCCAGCCGGCATGTGACACAAAGCCAACGATCTTCATCACCTTGGCCAGCTTGGGGTACTGGTAGTCGATGATGAGCTCGTAGAGGCCGGGGAGACCGAGCCAGACCTCTTCCTCGGGGATGATCTTCGTCCACTGGTCGATGAAGTAGTTGTGGCCCTTCAGGTACTGATCCCAGTAGGTCTTGATCAGCCGCATGAGGGCGTCCTTCGTCAGATCCTCGGTCTGGACGTCGAACGGAATGGCTTGATATTGGGCGTTCTTCCAGTCCCAGCCCGGCGGTGCGATAAACCGGCCCATCGGCATCACTTGGCGCATCCCGGCCCGGGACACCTCGGCGGCGACGTCCATCGCGGTGTTGATGCCGACCTTCTCGGAATAGCTCTTGACGTGGGCGTAGGGCACGAAGTTCAGCGTGTCCTCGAACACCCGCGCCAGTCCGAGCAGAAAGTTCCGCGAGAAGTCTTCGATGTTTCCGACTTTGCCCATGAAGTCATGGGTGTAGTCGTCGTAGTTCAGTTCGTCAGTCATTTCGGGCTCTCCTTGAGACTTCCACGCCGGGGCAGTTGTCAGAAACTGCATCTATGGCAGAATCTGACAAGGCGATGTTAGGGTGCCGTCGACCAGGCGGTAGCGGACATCCCACTGTGCGGGATGTATTGCACGATCAGACGTTTCATGAACGGAGCCGCAGTTGAGCACGCCGAGTAGACCAACGTTGACCGAGCGGCGTGCCGACGAACTCCGGATGACCATCGCGCTGACGGCACGCGACATCTTCCTCGCCGATGGATCCACTTCGGCGACCGTCGAGCGGATCTGCGAGGCGGTCGGGATCGCGCCGCGGACCTTTCATCGTCACTTTCCGGTCAAGGAAGACGTCGTGATGCCACTATTCCGTCGGTTCGGCGGTCTCAGTGTCGAAGTCCTGCACGATGCGCCGAGCACGAGTGACACCGTTGAGACCCTGGTGAAGGCGTTCTCGACAGAGGTTGCCAAGCGGGGTGAAGTCGAGATCGACCGCAAGTTCATGTCGCTCATGATCACCGATCCCCAGTACCGGCTTCGTTGGTTGGACTGGGGCCAAGACTTCGCCGACCCGATCTCGGAATTCCTGGCCGAACGCGTCGATCTCGGCCGCGACCCGTTCATCCGTACATTGCCGGCCCAGTTGATCATCCAGATCTGCCGCCAGGCCTACGTCCATTGGGTGGAGCAGGGCGACTTCCGCGGCTTGGAAAAAGCGCTACGCGCCGGCATGCAGATGATCGTCGGTGCCTTACCGCCGGTCAAGTCAGAACGGAATCGGCCATTGCGCAAAAGGAATGGCACACGCGGTCGCGAATGATGACATCGGGACATTCGGGATCGAACCAGCGGTCGACCACCGCCCAGTGGATCGGGTGCATCAGGTACGGGCCCATCAGCCCGTCGACGTCGGTGAACTCCTGCTCGAAGGACGTGAGTCCACTCCGACGTCCCCACCGCCTCATCGACGCGGCTCAGCTGCCAGGCGGCGATGGTGTTCACGTAGCGCGGCATCAGCCGCAGGTCGTCTTCGAAGCGAGCGACGGTGTGGGCGTCGCTGCCGGGAAGCACGCGCAGCAGCAGCGCGCGGTAGACGGTGCCGGACTGGGCGCTGCCTGGAGAAGCGCCGCCTGAATAACAGGCACCGTTGACACGGGTGATCGCAGGGCCGGTCAGTGTCGCCGCGAAATCTGTTTCAACGGACCGCCATTGGTCTTCGGTGTCGAAGCGCAGGTGCACCAGGATGTCGCCGCCGTTGCGGACACCGGGCAGCGTCGGCTCGACGAGTTGGTGTCGCGCCCTCGTGGCGGTGACCGCGGCGCGCACAGCGGCAAGCACGCGGTCGCGATCGACTTCGGCGACGTCGAGCAGCCGAGTGACGCTATACATCGCAGAGCCCATCGACATCGTCGGCGGCGGCCGCCACGCTGCGCGTCCGTTCTTCCACGAGTTCGCCGATGCCGTCCCACCACAGCCCGAGCGTGGGGTCTGGCCGACCCTTCCACGTCATCTCCCACCACGCCTGCGCACTGGGCAGCGACCAGGTGATGGTCACGGTGTTGGACTGATCGTCGAACCAGATCGGTGGGCTGACCAAGACATCGCGCAGCGTCATGCCGCGGCCGCGTGCGCCGGGGCATACTCGGCGAGGTAGGTGTCGACGAACTTCTTGGCGCACCCGGGCCGGGTGACGACTCGGTCGATCGACGAGCACGGCACCGTCCGCCATGAGCTGAGGGTAGGGACGTCGGCGACAGTGGCGCACCAGCGTTCCCGGCCATCGGGAGAACACCGTTGACCGTGGCACCGGGTCGGGTGACGGTGGTGGGATGCCCGCTGAGTCGCCGGATCCATTTGGTCCCGTCCAACTAGGTCCGCTGGCGCTGCGCAACAGGGTGATCAAGGCCGCGACGTCGGAGGGACGCTCGCCCGACGGCCTTGTCACCGACGATCTGATCGACTTCCATCGCGCATTCGCGGCCGGTGGGGTCGGGATGACCACGGTGGCGTACTGCTGCGTCTGCCCCGAGGGGGCGAGTGCGCCGGGCCAGATCGTAATGAGCCCCGCCGCTCTGCCGGGACTGCGCATGCTCACCGACGCAGTCCACCGCGAGGGCGCTGCGATCTCCGCTCAGCTCGGCCATGCCGGAGTGGTGGCGCCCAAGAAACTCGCGGGTGTCACCGCAGTCGCGCCAAGTCGGTTCATCAACCCGACGTCCTTCGCTTACTGCCGGGAGATAACCCGCGACGAGATCGGCATGGTCGTCGCGCAGTTCGGAGCCGCGACACAGGTCGCTATCGACGCCGGATTCGATGCTGTCGAACTGCATTTCGGGCATCTGTACCTACCGAGCTCTTTCCTGAGTCCTCTCATCAACCGTCGCAAGGACGACTACGGCGGGTCGATCGACAACCGGTCGCGGCTCGTCCGCGAGATCGCGCTCCGGGTCCGTGAGGTCGTCGGCGATCAGATCGCCATCATCGCTAAGTTGAACATGGACGACGGCCTGCCCGGCAGCATCTGGATCGACGAGGCGTTGCGTACTGCGCAGCTGCTCGACGTCGACGCTACGTTGGATGCGATCGAATTAACCCAGGGGTCATCTGTTTTCAAGCCGATGTATCTCTTCCGCGGTGACGTGCCGGTCAAGGAGTTCGCAAAGGTCATGCCGGCGGCCGTTCGGCCCGGCGTCAGGCTCGCCGGCAAGCGGGTGATGGGTAGTTATCCGTACTTCGATCTGTACATGCTCGAGGCCGCAAGGCAATTCGTGCCGTTGATGCGCAATGCCAAGCTGATTCTGCTGGGTGGTATCACCAACCGCAATCACCTGAAAACCGGTTTGCGTGAGGGCTTCGACTTCATGGCGATGGGACGCGCGCTGCTGCGCGAGCCCGATCTGGTAAACAAGATGATCGCCGACCCTGGCACCCGAAGCCGTTGCACCCACAACAACAAGTGCATGGTCACAGTCTTCGGGCGGACACACTGCGTGCTCGATCCCGATCAGCGGTACGGGCCGGCCGTGCCGAGTAGTGCGACGACGCTACGCCTTGAGCGGATGAGCTAGTCTCACCGCGCGATGTCGAGCAACCTCACAGCCGTCCTGTCAGGAACGAGTGAAAGCCCGGGGTGACGTCCACCCTGAGCCGAGTCAGCTTGCGGGAGCTGATGAGCCACGTGCCATCGACCTTCCGGTACTCCTCGTGATAGTGACCGTAGCCGTGCAGATGCTCCTCGGTGTCACCGTTGGACCACCACAGCCTGTCCTCCATCGCCCACACGCCGCGTGCCGTGGTGTCGGAGGTCAACTCGATTTCGGGCGTATGGCCGTGATGCACGGAGGTGATGGACACCGGCCCGTCGAGGAACGCCCGGATGGTGGCTGCCAGTCGGTCGCTGCCGACGACGACATTGGCCCCATCAGTCACCGGTCGCTTGTCGCCCGGCAGTCCGCGCCACGAGTCGCTCACCACATCCTCGGTGTGGTAGTCGCCGTAGCGGTCCCAGTCTTTGGTGTCCATGCAGCGCAGTCGCGCGGCGAACAGCTTCTTGATCTCTTCGATGTCATTCATCGGCGACATTGTCCTGCTCACACGCGGGCGGTGGCCAAGAGCCGGGACAGCTCGTCGCACACCTCGGCGCGGGCGCGCTGCGCGATGTCGAGCATCGGCATCGTCATGAATCCGTGGACGCCACCGCTCGTAGGCGAGCCGGATCGTCGACACCCCCGCGGCTTCCAGGGCATCGCCGTAGGCGATGGCCTCGTCGCGCAGCGGGTCGTGCCCTGCGGTGACGACGACGGCGGGCGGCAGCCCGCTCAAGTCTGCGTAGAGCGGGAGGCGTAGGGATGTTCGCGGTCGACGGCCGACGGCACGTATTGATCCCAGTACCACTGCAGCGCAGGCCTCGGGTTGTAGAAGCCCTCGCCGAACATGCGGTACGACTCGGTGTCGAAGTCGGCGGCGATCATCGGGTAGAGCAGCAGCTGGGCGGCCAGCGCCGGCGCCCCGCGATCGCGCGCCATCACCGCCGTCGCGGCCGCGAGGTTGCCGCCCGCGCTGTCACCGCCGACGACGACGCGGAAGGCATCACCGCCGAGCGCATCCACGTTGCGTGCCGCCCACTGCGTCACCGCGAACACATCCTCGGCGGCCGCCGGCCATGCGATTCTCCGGCGCCAATCGGTAGTCGACCGAAACAACAACGGCGGGAATCAGATTCGCAAGGCTACGACACAGCCCGTCATGGCTGTCGAGATCGCAGAACACAAACCCGCCGCCGTGGGCGTACACCACCGTCGGCACGGGACCCGACGTCGAGACGGGCCGGTAGATGCGCACCGCGATGTCGCCAGCGGGTCCGTGGATCGATGCGTCGCAGACCTCGCCGACCTCCTCGGGCGACGGCCGGGGCGACGAAGCGCGAACGAATCACCGCCCGGGCCTGCGCACCGGTCATCGTGTGCACAGGCGGAAATCCCGCGTCCAGCGCCTCGATGATTCCGGCGATCTGCGGATCGAGGCTCATGCGTACTGCAGCTCCCGCGCAGGAGCGGGGCGCAGCGCAGGCCCGCCGCGCAGCGGCCGCACCTGCTGCAGTGTCGGCGCGACCCGCTGCGGGCCGTCCTCGACGTTGCGCCAGATGCCCATCGCCGTCATCCGCACCGGCGCGACAAGGCGCTGGTCGAACATCATCCTGTTCATCGGGCCGCACACCGACACCGCCGCGACGGCTTCGCCCGGGACCGCCGATCGGCGCTGCGACACAACCGAATCCGGGCAGCGTCTCCTCACGGTCGAACGCCATCCCGTGCGCGCGCACCTTGGCCAGTTCGGCGGTCAGTTGTGCCGGCGTGCTGATGGAGTACTTGGTCTTGCGGCTGGACAGGTCGACCGAATCGGTCTGCTCGGCGTACGCCAGCATGGCCTTGCCGACGGCGGCGCAGTGCGCAGGCTGGCGTCCGCCGACACGGGTGGGGATCGCCGCGATCATCCGGTCACCGATCTTCTCCAGGTACATGACGTCGGCACCGTCGAGGACGGCGAGGTGCACGACCAGGCCGGTGGCGCGGTGCAGATCGTGCAGCATCGGGATCGCGGCGCGGTGCAGGCGGTCCTGGTGCACGGCAAGCGAGCCGAGTTCGACGAGCCGCATGCCGAGTTCGTAGTCGCGGCCGTTGCGGCGCAGCCAGCGCAGCTTCACCAGCCGCTCGAGCATGCGGTGTGCCGAGGATCGGGGCAGGCCGGTGCGCCGCACGATCTGGGCCAGCGTCAGCCGGCCCGGGCCGTCGAAGGCGTCCAACACCAGCGACACCCGGTCGATGACGGCGCTCGGGGTGGTGGGTTCGACGGTCACGCTCATGACGGCTCCTCGCGATGGGCTGTATATGACTAATAGTCATATGACTGTTGGCACTATAGCGCTGTGGCTGCTGTCACACAAGGAGCGCGAAAGGTCAGCCCTTGGCGGCCGCGCGGCCGGCGCGGCGGCCGTAGAAGCTGCCGTCGCCGAGGGAGATGCCGCTGGCGTAACCCCACGCCGCCACGCCGGCGGTGCAGCGCCCCGCGGCGTACAGGCCGGGAATCGGGTCGCCGCTGACGTGCAGCACCTCGGAGTCGAGGGTGGTCTGCAGCCCGCCGAGCGTGAAACCAGCGCAGCTGGCCCGCAGATCGATCGCACCGACCGGCGTGCCGATCGGCTTGCACCACTCGGGCTTCTTGTGCAGCAACGGATCCTCGCCGCGCGCGGCGGCGTCGTTGTACGCGCTGACCGTGGCCTGCAGTGATCCGGCAGGAAGGCCGATCTCGCCTTCGAGTTCGGCGACGGTCTCGCAGACCCACGTCGCCGGCCGCTTGAGGAACGGTGTCGCGGAGGTCGCGGCCATCGCCTCGTCCTGCGCGTCGCCGTCGATGATCAGGTACGCGGTGTCGTCCTGGTGGTACAGCGTGAGCTGGCCGATCCGGCCGGAGTACATGTCCTCGGGGACGTAGCGCTGGCCGCGCCCGTTGACCAGGATGCCGCGGACGGTCTGCTGGGGATCGATCAGGAACGCCACCTCGGTGGCGTCCATGTGGGCGAGGTCCGCGCCGAGCGGCCTGCGCCATCCGGATCGCCTGCCCGTCGTGCTGCTCGATCGACGCGGCGGGTCGCCCGGCGATCCGCGGCGCGTACTGCGCGACCATCGCGTCGTTGTAGGCGAAGCTGCCCGCGGCAAGGACGACGCCGCGACGCGCCCGGACCGCGAGCGACTTGCCGTACTGGCGGGCGATGAGCCCGGCGACGCGGCCGTCGGACTGCACGACCAACGACGTCGCATGGACGTCGTAGACCGCACCGCACGCCCAGCGACGTGGCGGTGTCGACGAGCGGCTTCATCAGCATGTAGCCGGCGCTCGCCTCGCCGGCGCGCTTGTTGGCCATCTGCGGAACGTGGCCGCGCGGAGCGGGTTTCGCGATGGTGTTGAACGGGAACGCGTTCTCCCCGCCGGTGAACATCAGTCCCTCGTCGCCGGGCGGCTCCCAGCCCGGCTCGCCCCAGAACACCGGCTTGAACGGCACACCGCAGCGCACCAGCCAGTCGAAGTGCTCGACGCTGCCCGCGCAATAGTCGGCGATCCGGTTCTCGTCGGCGCCCGGGCCCATCGCCACGTTCAGGAACGCCGCCATGTTGTCGACGGAATCGTCGAAGCCGCAGGCCTTTTGCAGTCCGGTGCCGCCGCCGAGGTAGATGAAGCCGCCCGCCATCGCCGCCGCGCCGCCCCAGCCGCCGGTGCGCTCGACGACGAGGACGTCGGCGCCCGCCTCGGCGGCCTCGACCGCGGCGGCGGCACCGGCGATGCCGTAACCCGCGATGACGACGTCGGCTTCGTGGTCCCAGGCCTCGATGCTCTCGGCAGGGGTGGGGTAGATGTCCGCGGTCATCGCTATGGCCGCATCGCCGCGGGAAGGTCGCTCACCCACTGGTGGCCCCAATAGCTGTCGGCAGTGATTTCCTCTGCGGTGTAATGGGTTTCGTCGACACGCATGCCGTCGGTGCCGAACTCGATGTCCCAGTCGCCAGGCGCGCGCACGTAGAACGACACCATCTTGTCGTTGGTGTGGCGGCCCAGTGTCGACGACAGCTGGAAGCCTTCCGCGTTGACCCGGTCCAGCGCCTGCCCGACCGCGTCGAGGCTGTCGACCTCCACCATGACGTGCACAACCCCGGGCACGTCCTGGTTCATCGCCGGGCAGATCGCCAGGCTGTGGTGGCGCTCGTTGATGCCGAGGAACCGCACCCGCACCGGACCGAACTCTTCAGGGGCCGGCACCCGGAACGCACCGCGCGAGCGGAAGCCGAGCACCTCGCGTGTAGAAGTCGAACAGCCCGTTCGGATCGTTCGCGGGCACCACCACGTGACCGAGGCCCTGATCGCCGGTGACGAATCGCGCACCGAACGGGGTGATGACCGGGCTGTGGTCGAGCACCGCGCCGTGGAACACCTCGAGCGTCGTGCCCGCCGGGTCGTCGAACGCGATGACTTCCTCGACCCGGCGTTCGTCGGCCTCGGCCAGCGACAGCTCCTTGAAAGGCAACGCCCGCCGCGTCCAACGTGGCCTTCACCCGTTCCAGCGCGGCGTGGTCGCGCACCTCCCAGCCCACGGTGATGACCCGGTCGACCTCGCCGGGCACGACCACGATTCGGGCGGCCCGCTCGTCCATCCGCAGGTACAGCGCCGAGGGGTCGGGGCCGGTTCCCTCGGCGAAACCCAGGACGCCGAAGGCGAATTGACGCCACCGGTCGATGTCGCTGGCCGCGACGGTGATGTAGCCGAGGCTCTTGATGTCGGTCATCGTCCTCAGATCAACGCCCGCAGCGGGCCCTGCGGATCGACGCCGAACGAGCTCAGCGCCGAGGCGTGAAACGCGGTGCCCGGCACGTGGATCGCGTGTGCGAGGCCCGCGTGCGCATCACGCCAATACCGTTGCAGCGGCTTGTCCATGCGCAGCGCGTTGCCGCCGGAGCGGGAGAAGATCTGGTCGACGGCCATCACCGCGCGCCAGACCGCGCGCACCTGGGTGCGACGGCCCGCGGCGCGGTCGGCGAACGAGACTTCCGCCCCGGACTCGACGATGTCGTAGATGCGGTCGACGTTGGCCAGCAGTTCCTGGCGGGCGGCATTGATGTCGGCGGCGGCCTCGCCGATCGCGTACATGACGTACGGGTCGTCCTTGATGGCGGTGCCGCTGGCGCCGACGCGTTCGCGCTGGTAGTCCAGGTGCGCGGCCAGCGCACCCTCGGCAATCCCGATGACCGCCGAGGAGATGCCCAGCGGGAACATCGTCGACCACGGCATCAGGTACAGCGGCTTGGTCATCCCCGCCTTGCGCTGGGCGGTGCCGTCCATCACCTCGGTGGCGTCCATCACCCGGTAGTCCGGAACGAAGGCGTCGCGCACGATGACGTCCTTGGAGCCGGTTCCCCTCAGCCCCACCACATTCCAGGAGTCCTCGACGATCTCGTAGTCCTTGCGCGGCAGGATCATGTGCAGCATCTGGGGCGGCATGACGGGCTTGCCGTCGGCGTCGCCGAGCATCGCGCCGAGGAAGATCCAGTCGCAGGCGTCGGTGCCGGAGCTGAACTGCCATCGGCCGTTGAAGAGGTAGCCGCCGTCGACGGGCTTGGCCACCCCCTGCGGCGCGTACGGCGAAGCCATCCAGGTGTCGTGGTCGGGCCCAAGGACCTCTTCTGTCGCCCGTGGGTCGGCGTAGGCCAACTGGTAGGGATGCACGCCGACGACGCCGCAGATCCATCCCGCCGCCGGGTCCAGCGCGGCGACCGCCATGACGGTCTCCGCGAACTCCCGGGGGTGCACCTCGAAGCCGCTGTACTTCGCGGGCGGCAGCATCCTGATGGCGCCGACGGACTTGAGGTTCTTGACCGTCTCGTCGGGCAGCTGGCCGAGCCGCTCGGCTTCGGGGGCCTGCTCGCGCAGCTGGTCGGCGATCTCCATCACCTTGTCGAGTACTCGGTCGGTCATGCGTGCTGTCCTAACTGTGTGGGCTGATTCATGGTCTACCGCAGGTGAAGGCGGCGCCGCAGGCATTCCCGGTCATCGGGAAGCTGTCCCCGCGACCGGGGGACCAGGCCTACCGTGTCGACCATGACCCTTGATGCCGTGGTCGTCGGCGCCGGATTCGCCGGGCTGTACGCGTTGCACAAACTTCGTTCGCAGGGGCTGTCGGTGCGTGTCTTCGAGACCGCTCCCGACGTCGGCGGCACCTGGTACTTCAACCGCTATCCCGGCGCGCGCTGCGACGTCGAGAGCATCGACTACTGCTATTCGTTCTCCGATGAACTGCAGCAGGAGTGGAACTGGACCGAGAAGTACGCCACGCAGGCCGAGATCCTGCGCTACCTCAACTGGGTCACCGACAAGCTGGACTTGCGAAGGGACATCACCTTCGACACGCGCGGTGACCTCCGCGGTGCTCGACGAGCGGACGCTGCACTGGACCGTGACCACCAGCAGCGGCGAGGTGGTCACCGCGCGGTTCTGTCTGATGGCCACCGGTCCGTTGTCGGCGGCGATCACACCCGACTTCGAGGGGCTGGAGACGTTCGGCGGGGAGGTCTATCACACCGCCCACTGGCCGCATCGACGGCGTCGACTTCACGGGCAAGCGGGTCGCGGTGATCGGCACGGGATCCTCAGGTATCCAATCGATCCCGGTCATCGCCGAGCAGGCCGCGCAGCTGTACGTCTTCCAGCGCACGCCCAACTTCAGCGTTCCCGCCGGGAACAAGCCACTGACGCCGCAGGACATGGCGGAGATCAAGAAGAACTACGACGAACGCCGACGGCTGTCGTGGCGCAGCGGTGGCGGCTCGCCGCATGTCGTGCACCCGAAGCTGACCATGGAGGCGTCGAGCGACGAACGCCGTGCGGCGTTCGAAAAGCGTTGGCAGCTGGGCGGTGTGCTGTTCTCCAAGACATTCGCCGACCAGATTGACCGACCCGGCGGCCAACGATGAGGCCAGGAAGTTCTACGAGGAGAAGGTCCGCGCGCTGATCGACGATCCGGAGGTCGCCGATCTGCTGATTCCCAACGACCATCCGATCGGCACCAAACGGATCTGCACCGACAGCAACTACTTCCAGACCTTCAACAGATCCGATGTCGAGCTGATCAGCGTGCGCAAGACGCCGATCGAGTCGATCGACGCCACAGGCATCAACACCACCGAGGCGCACTACGACCTCGACATGATCGTGCTCGCAACGGGTTTCGATGCGATGACGGGGGCGCTGGCCAAGATCGACATCGTCGGCCGTCGCGGAGAGGTCCTTCGCGACGACTGGAAGCGACGGCCCACGCACCTACCTGGGTTTGGGCGTCGACGGGTTTCCGAACCTGTTCATCGTTTCGGGACCAGGCGCCCCCGCGGTGCTGGCCAACATGGTGCTGCACGCAGAGGCGCACGTGAACTGGATCGCCGACTGCATCACGTACGTCGACGAGCACGGCTACACCGCCATCGAGGCCAGCGCGGACGCGGTGGACCGGTGGATCGCCGAACTGGCGAGCGCGGGCCGACGCCACGCTGTTCCCCAAGGCCAACTCCTGGTACGTCGGCGCCAATGTGCCCGGCAAGCCGCGGGTGTTCATGTTGTTCGTCGGCGGATTCGCCGTCTACAACGACATCTGCGCCGAGGTCGCCGCGACCGGCTACCCGGGTTTCGACCTGATCAAGGCGCCGTGATGTCCGGACTGCTCGACAAGGTGGTGATGGTCACCGGTGCGGCCGGCGGCATGGGCCGCACCCATTGCGAGCGGTTCGCCGACGAAGGCGCCGACGTGATCGCACTGGACATCTCCGCGTCCGCCGACGAATTGCGCGACACCGCAACACAAGTGGAGAAGCGCGGTAGACGCTGCGTGACGGGGCTGGCCGATGTCGCGGACCTCGACGCGCTGACTGCCGTCGTCGATGCGGGGGTCGCCGAACTCGGGCGGCTGGACGTCGTCGTGGCCAACGCCGGCATCTACACCGCAGGTGCGCCGGCGTGGGAGGTGACCGACGACGTGTGGCAGCACACGCTCGACGTCAACCTGACCGGGGTGTGGCACACGGTCAAGGCCGCGTTGCCCCACCTGCCCGACGGGGGCGGGTCGGTCGTCATCATCAGCTCCACCAACGGATTACGCGGAGTGGCGAACTCCGCGCCCTACACGGCGAGCAAGCACGCGGTGGTGGGTCTGGCGCGGACACTGGCCAACGAACTCGGCGCGCGGCGAATCCGGGTCAACACCGTGCATCCCGGCGCCGTTGGCACGCCGATGATCCTCAACGAGACGACGTTCAAGCAGCTACGCCCCGACCTCGCCGAGCCGACCGCCGACGACGCCGCGGCGGCGCTGATGGCGCGCAACCTGCTGCCGGTGCCGTGGGTCGATCCCGTCGACGTCAGCAATGCCGTGGTGTTCCTGGCGTCCGACGAGGCCCGCTACATCACGGGGACCCAGCTGGTTGTCGATGCGGGACTGACGCAGAAGGTATGACGATGGGACGGTTGCACGGAAAGGTCGCCCTGATCACCGGTGCGGCGCGGGGAATCGGACGCGCGCAGGCGGTGCGATTCGCCGAGGAGGGCGCCGACATCATCGCGCTCGACGTCTGCGGCCCGGTGGACACCGTGATCACGCCGCCTGCGACACCGGACGATCTCGACGAGACGGCGCGGTTGGTCACCGAAGCGGGCGGCCGGATCGTCGCCGACATCGTCGATGTGCGCGACACCGACGGCAATGCAGTCCGCGACGCGACCGCGGTGTCGGCCTGCTCGGCGGACTCGACATCGTCTGCGCGACCGCGGGGATCACGTCACGCGCGATGGTCGCCGAGCTCAGCGAGAACGCCTGGAAGACAATGATCGACGTCAATCTGACCGGTGTATGGCGCACGTGCCGGGCGGCGGCTCCGCACCTGATCGAACGTGGCGCCGGGTCGATGATTCTGACGAGTTCCATCGCAGGCCTGCGCGGGTTGGTCGGTGTGGCGCACTACACCGCAGCCAAACACGGCGTGGTCGGGCTGATGCGCAGCCTGGCCAACGAGCTTGCGCCGCACAATGTCCGGGTCAACACCGTGCATCCGACCAACGTGGACACCCCGATGATCCAGAACGACGATGTCCGTCGCGCGTTTCGGCCCGACCTCGACGTCGTCACGCGCGAGCAGTTCGCCGAGGCCGCGCGGCCGATGAACATGCTGGCGATCCCATGGGTCGAGCCGGTCGACGTGGCCAACGCCTGCCTGTTCCTGGCCTCCGACGAGGCCCGCTACATCACCGCGGTCACCCTGCCCGTCGACGCGGGCAGCACACAACGCTGAATTACCGTGCGTCGCGGGTCAGGAACGCCAGCACCGTGCTTTCGAAGGCGTCCTTGGCTTCGATCATCGCCCAGTGCCCGCAGTTGGGGAACACATGCAATTCGGCATTGGGGATGGTGCGCATCGGGATCAGCGCCATGTCGAGCGGGCTGACGCGGTCATCGCGCCCCCACGTCAGCAGGGTGGGCGCCTGGACCTTGTGCATCACCGCCCACGGCATCGGGGCATCGGAGGCCCGCATGGCGGCCATCATCTGTGCGAAGGCGGCCTTGCCGTACATGCGCCGGGCGCTCTCCAGCGTTGACGGCTCGGTGGCAAGGGCCCAGCGCTCCTCGATGAGCTCGTCGGTCACCAGTGCCGGGTCGTAGACCATCGAGTTCAACCAGTCGACGAGCCGCTGGCGACTTGGGTTCTCGGTGAACTCCTGCAGCAGCCGGATGCCTTCGCTGGGGCCCGGGCTGAACACGTTCGTTCCGATGCCGCCGATGGTGACCAAGCGGCGCACCTTGTTCGGATGCCGGATCGCGTAGTTGATGCCGACACCGCCACCCATCGAATTGCCGATGATGTCCACCGATTCGAGCCCGAGCGCATCGACGAACGTGCCGACGGCGCCTTGCGCGGTGATCATCGGGTGACCGCCGAAGTCGTCGCTGACACCGAAGCCGGGGAACTCCAGGATCAGGCAACGGAAGTGCTCGGCGAAGGTGCCGAGAACGCCGCGGAAGTTCCGCCATCCGGTGACACCGGGGCCTGAGCCGTGCAGGAACAGCAGTGGCGGCACCGTCGCCGGCCTCGTGATAGCGCAGGACACCTGCGTCGGTGGAAATCTCGCGAAGAGTGCCGTCGTAGGTCAGAGTCCACCAGTCATCACCCTAGGTTGCCATGGTGGTACCGGATATCCGCGGCGCAGTCCCGGTCAGTGGGTACGAGTACTGATGGCGCATTTGGCTTTCACAACGAAGGGGCACCCCATGTGGGGGTGCCCCTTCGCGTTTTGAGCGGTGTTACTTGACGTCGACGTAGACCGTCTCCGAGGTAACGGTCGTGTTGACCGAGCCGCCACCACGCGAATCCGTGGTCTCGTGCGTCTGACCCGGCCGGACGGCAACCACAGTCGCCTGATCCAGTGGGGTGTCGCCGACGCGGTTGACGATCACGTTGTAGCCCTGCTGCTGCAGGCTGGTGATGGTGTCTTGAGCGTTGCCCGGACCGGAAGGAGCGGCAACGGCCGGTGAGGCGAGGCCGATAACCGCGGCGGCCAGTCCGCCTGCAAGTACAGTGGCGTATCCGAACTTCTTCATGAGGGTGCCTTCTTCTTCTATCGTCTCTGGCTTCGAGCCGTCGCTCGAGTGTGTGTCGGACGCTGCGTCTGATCTTGTAAACCAAGGGCTGAACCCAATTAATTCCGTTGGCAGCATTTGATTGACGATTGGCAGGAAAACCCCTATGAGGCACTACTGGTAACGCCGTAGTGCCCGGTGTCACAATCGGTCGATGGTCCATCAGCTTCCCGCGACGCCGTCGACGGTGCACTGGGGCTACTTCGATCCGCGCCTGGAGCCGGTACTCACCGTCGCGTCAGGCGATTTGGTGGCCATCGAGACCCTCACGCACCACGCCGGCGACGCGCCCGACCTTTTGATGGACCCGGGAATCGCCGAGGTCTTCGATGCCGTGCAAGACCGCGGACCGGGCCCCCATCTGCTCACCGGCCCCATCGCCGTCGAAGGGGCTCGTGCCGGGGACGTGCTGCAGGTCGACATTCTCGAAGCCACGCCGCGGCTGCCGTACGGCTCCAACCTGGCCGCGCATTGGGGTCACCTCTACCGCGAGATTCCCGTCGAACGAGTGACGATCTACGAACTCGACGCAGACGCACAGCTCGGCCGCGCGCTGTTCGGCTACGACTGGACGACCACGCCGCTCGCCGATGCGCCCGGCACGATCGTCACGCCCGATGCCGGCGCGCGCGAGCCGGCGTTGGAGGGTGTCGTCGTCCCACTGCGTCCCCATTTCGGCACCATGGGCGTCGCGCCCGCCAACCCGGAGCGAGTGTCGTCGGTGCCGCCCGGCGACCACGGCGGCAATGTCGACAACTGGCGCATCGGGGCCGGCGGACGGATGTACTACCCAATCCAGGTCACCGGTGCGCTGCTGTCGATCGGTGACCCCCATGTCTCCCAGGGTGACGGCGAGGTCAGCGGCACCGCATTGGAATCGTCGCTAAACGGCTTGCTGCGCCTGAGGATTCGCCGTGACCTCCCGTTCAGCGTGCCCGTCCTGGAGACCACCACCGAGCTGCTGGTCCACGGCTTCGGTGACACCCTCGACGATGCGATGAAAGCCGCGGCCCTGCGCACTCTGCACATTCTGCAGAGTTACTTCGGCCTCTCCCGCGCCGACGCCTACTCGTTCATGTCAGTCGCCGTGGACTTCTCCGTCACTCAGGTGGTCGATCAGCGCCAGGGCGTGCACGGCCGCATCGACAAACGCTGCTTCCCGCGCTGGAACGGGAGTTCCTGCTTGAGCGACAACGGAATTCGTTCGTTCACGTTCACCCCGGACGATGGCGTCCCACCGGCCGTTGCGCCCTTCGCCCATGCCACCTCCGCGGGCCCGACGCTGTATGTCACCGGCCAGATGCCAACCGATGCCACCGGCGTTGTGATCGGCGACGACGTCGCCACCCAGACCGAACAGGTGCTGCGCAACCTGGTGCGGGTGACCGAATTATGCGGTGGGGCACTGACCGACGTCGTGGCGGTGCGCGCCTACCTGCTCGACTGGGAGGACTACGGCGCCTTCAATACCGCCTACGCGGCTTGGTTCCCCGACCGGCTGCCGTCGCGCACCTGCGTCGGCGTCACGGGTCTCGCGGTCGGTGCCCGCGTCGAGATCGACTGGGTCTGCTGGCGCAGCGACGGCTGGGGGACGACAATCGGATCATGAGGCCCGCGGGGCTCCAGCGCCGCGGGTTGATCCGTCGAGGAGAACACCATGAGCGTCCTCTACACCCTCACCATCGCCGCAGCCGCCGGCATCGGCGTGCATCTGGCTGGGGCTGCAGAACATCCGCGTGATCAAGCAGTTCGAACGGGGCGTCGTCTACCGGTTCGGGCGGGTTCAGAACCGGGTCCGGCAACCCGGGCTGACGATGCTGATTCCGATCGCCGATCGCCTGCAGAAGGTGAACATGCAGATCGTCACGTTGCCGGTGCCCGCCCAGGACGGCATCACCCGCGACAACGTGACGGTGCGCGTCGATGCCGTCATCTACTTCAACGTGGAGGATCCGGTGCGCGCGGCCGTCGACGTGCAGGACTACATGTCGGCCGTCGGGCAGGTCGCCCAGACCTCGCTGCGATCCATCATCGGCAAGAGCAACCTTGACGACCTGCTGTCCAACCGCGAGCGGTTGAACCAGGGCCTCGAGTTGCTGATCGACAGCCCCGCGCTGGGCTGGGGCATCCACATCGACCGCGTCGAGATCAAGGACGTCGTGCTGCCCGACTCGATGAAGCGATCGATCGCCCGCCAGGCCGAGGCCGAGCGCGAGCGACGGGCCCGCGTCATCACCGCCGACGGCGAGCTGCAGGCGTCGGAAAAGCTCGCGCAGGCCGGCGGGGTGATGTCCGCGCAACCCGCGGCGCTGCAGCTGCGCCTGCTGCAAACCGTTCTCGAGGTCGCGGCCGAGAAGAACTCGACGCTCGTGCTGCCGTTCCCGGTCGAGCTGCTGCGGTTCCTCGAGCGCGCGACGCCAACGTCCAACGGGGAGAGGCCCGAGCTGACGGCGCCGAAGGTGCCCGACGATGCCCGCGGCATCGCGCTCGAGAAACCGCTGACCGGTACTGGATAAAGGCGGCATGATCGGGGCATGCCCGTAGACGCCGAAGCCGTCGGCCGCTGGTTCGACGAGTACTTCGACATCTTCGGGGCGTGTGCCCGCGGCGATCGGGAGATGTCAGCGCTGCTGGGCTGTTACAGCGTTCCGCTGATCGTCACCAGTGACGACGGCGTCATCTCGCTGATGACCGACGACGAGGCCGCGGCGGTGATCCAGAGCCAGATCGATGGTCTGCGGGCAATCGGGCTATCACCACACCGCGGTGCTGCATTCCGAAGTGATCGTGCTCAATTCGACGTCGGCCCTCTACCGCTGCACGTTGTCGCGCCGCAACGCCGGTGACGCCGAGATCGGCTGCCCGGCTATCACCTACCTCGTGACCGACGACGTGGCCGGTCTTCGGATCGCGTTGTTGGCCGCCCAAGGTCAGTAGTCGCTGCGTAGCGATTGAACCGTTCCGCCTTGTCGGCCGTGTCTTGTGTGGATACACGCGAAACACGACCGCATGGGGGTAGGTATGCGCGCGAATATTCGTGCGTCCGTCGTCACCGGTGTTGCCATTGCAGGGATCAGCGCCCTTGTCGCGGTGCCATCGGCACCGCCCCCAGAGCCTCAGTCGCGTCGGACTGTGGTCAGCGAGGTTCAGCTGACTGCTGCGCCCGCGCTTGGCGCGATCCCACTGGCATTCATCCGCAATCAGTTTGAGTACTGCAGCCTGATTTGCCCGTACGCCGTGCAGGGCGCGATCACGGTGCCGATCGCCGCGGTGCAGGCTCCGGCGACGTTCCTGGGGTCGCTGGCGACGTCTGGTTCGCTCTTCAAAGCGATCGGGGCCGCAGCAGCGTCGGTCACCGGTCCGGCCAACGATGCCGTGACACCGCTGATCAACAACGACGTGTTCTTGGTGGTTCCGAAGGCATTCCACGCGCTCGACGTCGCCGTCGTCGAGGCGTTCAACGTCGGTGCGGCGTTGTTGTCGCCGGGTCAACTCGTCGCGGCGATCGAGAACGCGCGCACCAACATCCTCGCGGCCCTCAATCAGCCGGTGGGGCCGCCGACAACGCCGACCGGCGCCAGGAACATATTCCAGGTGGTGGCCGTCTCGGCGATCGATGTCTTCACGGCTGTCGCGTTCCAGGCCGGTGAACTGCTGCTGGCGGGCGTCGTGCAGGTAGTGGATGCCGCGGCGCAGGAGCTGGCGCAATCCGGAGACCCCGTGGCGGCGCTTGCCGCGGGTGCCGCGCAGGCGGGCACGGTCATCAACCAGTCGGCTGGAATTGTCACGTCCGCGGTCGACACCGCCGTGACGAACATCCGCAACTCGCTCAACGATCCGTTCCCGTCGACGCCGACGCCAGTGGCACCAGCGGCGCCGGAGGTAACGAGCACTCTCGCGGTCGTGAACGAGGAGGAAGTGAAGCCCGTCGCCGACCCGCCCGCCGAAAAGCGCAGCGACACACAGGATTCGGATACCGCGGACACTCCGGACGTGCAGGCCCAGCCAGAGCCGAACAAGCAGCCCGAGGACAGGCCGAAGGACGAGCCGAAGGCCGACTCAAAGGATGAGCTGAAACACCAGCCGAAGGCCGAGAAAGATGAGCCGAAGAGCGAGGCAAAGGATGAGCCGAAGGCCGAGGCAAAGGATGAGCCGAAGGCGGAGCCGAAGGATGAGTCGAAGAGCGATAAGGACGACGACAGCGCGCAGGCGTCAGATTGATGCACGCTTTTCGCGGAATTGCGTGACACAACCCGACACTGGGGCGCCGAGGCTCAGCCCTGAACGCTCAGTCGCGGGTTTGCCGAGCAGTGGCGAAACCTCTTGTGTAACAACAGTTTCAGACGTACCGGATTCAGCGACAATCTCTCATGGAATCTTTGGGAAACACGTCGCTGAACTCTTAGAGTTCGCACATACGTTCGAGTGATGGGTGCGGAGGCGGTGCAGGTGGCGGTGGCCGCGCTGCGCGCCGCGCATGACAAGTTGGCCGCACTGCCGATCGACGCGCTCACCTCAGCGGAGTTGGTCGGGGTGCTCGATGACCTGGAAACCCTCTCGTGCCAGCTGCCCACCCAGAGCCACCGCATGTTGGCCCGCTTGCAAGCCGAGAGCACCGCCAAGGAGATGGGCGCCAAGTCGTGGCGCGACGTGCTGGCGATCCGGTGGCGCATCTCGTCGTCGGAGGCGGGTCGCCGACTTGATGAGGCCGCCCAATTGGGTCCGCGCCGCACATTGACCGGTGAGCCGCTCGAGCCGGTGTTGCCGTGTACCGCGTTGGCGCAGGCGCACGGGCTGATCAACGGTGAGCACGTGAAGGTGGTGCGTGAGGCGATGGACAAGATCCCGCCTGCGGTCGATGTGCTGACCCGCGGTCAGATTGAGGCCGATCTGGCGCGCACCGCGATCGGCGTGGGACCCAAGGAGCTCAAGAACAATGCCGATCGGACCTTGTTTCTGCTGGATCAGGATGGGCCCGAACCCGATGACGCCGAGCGTGCGCGGCGCCGGGGGGTATGGAGGGGGCCGCAGGGCTCGGACAAGATGGTCCCGGTCAAGGGGAACCTGACCCCCGAAGGGTGGGCGACCTGGGAGGCGATCTTCGCCAAGTACGCCGCGCCGGGGATGTGCAACCCGGCCGATGAGCATCCCTGTGTGTTGGGGACTCCGACGCAGGAGCAGATCGACAACGACACCCGCACTTTGGCTCAGCGTCAGCACGACGCACTGGTCGCGGTGGGCCGCATCGCGCTGATGAGCGGCGCGTTGGGCCAGCACAACGGCCTGCCGGTGTCGGTCATTGTGCGGACCACGCTGCAGGATTTGGAGCGCCGCGCCGGGATCGGGGTGTCCGGTGGGGGCACGGTGATTCCGATCAGTGAGGTGATCCGGATGGCGTCGCACGCGAATCACTATCTGGCGGTGTTCGATAAGGCCACTGGGTCGGCGATGGATCTGTTTCGCGCCAAGCGCGTGGCTTCTGCGGCGCAGCGGATCATGCTGATCGCCCGCGACGGGGGCTGCTCCAAACCCGGTTGCACGGTGCCCGCCTACGGCACCCAGGTGCACCACGCCGCGCGTGATTGGGTCGACGGCGGGCAGACCAACGTCGATGAACTGGGTTTGGCGTGTCCACCGGATAACCGGATGGTCGGCCCCGGCGGCTGGAGCACCCGGATGAACGAGGTCACCGACGTCGAATGGATCCCACCGCCACACCTGGACACCGGCCAAGCCCGCATCAACAACTACCACCGACCCGAACGACTCTTCCGACCACCCGACGAGGAACCGACGTCTGATCACGAACCGGTCGCCTTGAGCGACAACCAGACTCAGCACATCGAGCAGCCGGACGACAACCAACCCCGTCGGCCGGAAACTCACGAGCCCGGCGGGCCAGAACCCAACGCGGCATGACGCTTACGTGACAGGTTCGTCGCCGGGTCCAGGCCGCCCGGCCGTGGCGGCCCGCGCCACGATCAGCGCAGCAGCCGTCAGCAGGCGGGTGTTTCACAACGGCGCAACGGACGCCCGGGCGGGTCGTTTCAGGATGTGAGATGGCCTCGCGTTCTTGAAACAGCCCGTTTCCGGTGCGGCGTGCGATAAGTGGCCACTCGACGACCGCTGAGGCTCGTCAGCTGGCCGGCAGCGCCTGAGACAGCGCCAGCGTGAAGAGCGCGGCCCAGCTGACCGGCAGACCGATGAGGACCAGCAGGGCGGCTGCGATGCGAGGTCCAAATGGCCCTATCCACAGCGCGCTGATGACCGAGATCCCGCCGATGGCCGCGGTGACGGCCGCCAGTATCCCAACGCCACCCATATTCGCGGTATCGGTACCGCCGTCGAAGTCGGCCGCGATCGCGGGATCGCTGAAGATGGCCCAGCTCGCGGCCGCCGACACCAGATAGCAAAGGCCGGCGATGAGGCAGCATGCGACGCCACGCGCTGACTTGGTGGTTGGCATATCTGTACTTTGGTGCTTCACGACGTCGCGCGCATGAGTAGGTCTACTCGGCTTCGGCGCTTTCCGCGGTCGCCGGCTGCAGCGACAACGCCACGCCAAGGGCCACGAAGAACACCACGAACAGCGGTCCGCCGACGTAGAAATTCATTGCGCCGCCTGGTGATATGAAACTCCCCGGCGGGCCGATGATCGTGATCGTCTCGATCAACTGCTGAACCGCGAACACCGCGGCAAGGATGCCCAGCCATCGCGGGAAGCGACCGGCGTTGGCCGCCAACAGGATTGGCACCGCAACCATGATGTCGGCGGCGGTCAAGATCGGTCCCCACATGGCGAGCGATGTCTGCGATGGTGCGTGCGGTCGCCGATCCGAGTTGGTCTGGATGAAGCGCGAGCCCCGCCGTGATCCACATCGCGATGCTCGTTTCGGCGAGCACCAAGAGCGGAGCCGATGGTGAACACGTAACTCTCTGGGCCCGAGAGCCTGTCGCGGGCAAAGCCGAGCACCACCACCAATGCCAAACACCCGAACGTCACCAGCAGCGCCTGCATGCGCATCGCGTCCGAATGCTCGTTCACGTGCGAGACGATGTCGTAGCCGGGTTTGTCGATACCGGGCAGCGTGGGAACCATCAGCAGCGCCGGCGGCGAACAGGACCGCGAACGTGATGCCAGCGATCATCGGGATACGACGATCCATAGCAAATCATCGTAGACGGCTATCCACAGAGCGCGATTTGATCCACAGGCCCGTCGGCGCGTCGTCGCTATGCGCTGCGGCATCGTCGGGCGGCGCACCTAACTTCGGTGGCATGCGAACCGAACTGCCTGCCGACCGTCTGCATCGTCGGCTCGGCGCGGGAGCAGAACCCGAGCCGGAGCCGGACGCCGAGGACGAGCGCCCCGACACGTCGTTGTCGCGATGGCTGCCGGACGGCACGTCGGGCGGGTCAGCGAGCTGGATTGCGGCTGTGCGGGCCGACCCAGGGCGTGCCGGTGTCATCGCGCTCGCCGCGGTGGGTGTCATCGCGGTGCTGGTGACGGTGTTCACCTTGATGCGCGACGACCGGCCACCCGTGGCGTCGGCCAAACTGCCGCCGGTGCAGATGGTTTCGTCGGCCAGCCCCACGCCGGGCGCAGCGCCGAAGTCGGACGAGCCGGTCGTGGTCAGCGTGGTCGGCCTCGTACACACACCGGGATTGGTCACGCTGAGCCCGGGTGCGCGGATCGCCGACGCGCTGAGCGCAGCGGGTGGCGCGCTGGACGGTGCCGATCTGATCGGACTGAACATGGCCCGCCGCGTCGCCGACGGGGAGCAGATCATCGTTGGAATCGCGGGGCCGCCGGGGGAGCCGGCCGCGATGGGAAGTTCGATCGCCGCCGAGCCAGCGCCTCGCCCGCAGATGCGCCGTCCACGACTGGAAATGCCTCGGCGCCAGACGGTTTGGTGGATCTGAACACCGCGACCGTGGAGCAACTCGACACTCTGCCTGGAATCGGGCCGGTGACCGCCGCCGCGATCGTCGCCTGGCGCGACGCCAACGGGCGCTTCACCAGCGTCGATCAACTTGGGGATGTCGATGGTATCGGGCCCGCGCGGCTGGAGAAGCTGCGTGACCTCGTGCATGCGTGACATCGGTGGACGCGGTCGAGTCCCGGCTCGACCTGCGACTGGTGCCCGCCGCGTTGACCAGTTGGGCGGTGACGGCGGCGGGCATCCTGTGGCAGGTCGGCGGTTCGATCGCCGCGGTCACGGCGGCGATCGCGCTCACGGCCGCGACGGGGTGGTGGAGTAGTGGCCGCCGCGACGGCGAGGCCGACATTCGGGCGCTTCGCGCCGGCGTTGTTGCAGTGGCCGTGGTCGGTGCCGGTTTCGCCCTCGCGGTCGGGCTGCGCGTTGAAGAGTTGCGCCATCATCCGATCGTCGACCGCTACGGCACGGTCGCCACCGTCGTCGTCACGCCCACCGAAAGCCCACGCACACTGAGCGGTGGCCGGATGATGTTCCGCGGCACGCTGCAGATACTCGATGGCAGTGAAATATCTGGCCGGACAGTGGTTTTCGCGTCAGCGGCAGTTCGCGGACGTGGCGGTGGGCAGACCGGTCGGCTTCCGGGCTCGAGTCGGCCCGCCGACTCGACGTGACCTGACCGTCGCGGTGTTGTCGGCGACGGGTGAGCCGACATTCGGTGAGGCGGCACCGATTCAGCGGGTGGCACACGACCTCCGGACAGGTTTCGCCGATGCGGCACGTGCGGTGCTGCCGGTCGATCAGGCGGCGATGCTTCCGGCACTGGTCTTGGGCGACACCTCGACGCTGACCGGACAGACCACCGCGGAGTTTCGTGCGGCGGGACTGACCCACCTGACGGCCGTATCGGGGGCGAACGTCACGATCGTGTGCGGGGCGGTGTTGTTCACCGCTGCGTTGGTCGGCCCACGTATGGCGGTCGCGCTCGCTGCGATGGCCCTGTTGGCGTTCGTCATCGTGGTCCAGCCGTCGGCGAGTGTGCTGCGTGCCGCCGTCATGGGTGGCATCACCTTGCTTGCGGTGGTGTCGCACCGTCGCAGGCAAGCGATCCCGGTGCTGTCGGCCAGCGTGATCGTGCTGATGATCGCGGCACCCGAGCTCGCCGTCGATGTGGGCTTCGCACTGTCGGTGTCGGCCACGGCGGCGCTTGTCGTCGTCGCGCCGGTGTGGTCGCGGCGTCTGACCGGGCGCGGCTGGCCCAAGCCGCTCGCCGATGCCGTGAGCGTCGCGGTCGCCGCGCAGCTCGTGACGGCGCCTCTGGTTGCCGGGATATCCGGCACGTTCAGCGTCGTCTCTGTGGCCGCCAACCTGGCCGTCGCCGCGGTGATCCCGCCGATCACCGTGGTCGGCACCGCGGCGGCCGCGCTGTGTCCGCTGTGGCCGTCCGGCGCCGAATTGCTCATCCGGTTCACCGGTCCCGAGCTGTGGTGGCTGCTGCGGGTGGCGCACTGGGCCGCAGGCATCACCGGCGCATCCATCCCCGTCCCGTCCGGGACTGCTTGGCGTCGTCACCGGTCGCCGCCGCTGGTGTCGCGGCGGTGGTGTCATGGCGCTGGCGCTGGGTGCGCATCGGGACATGCGGCGCGGTCGTGTGCCTGCTCGCGTGGACGGTGGCGGGCCTGTCGGGCGGACATGACACGATCGTGGGGTGACTCAACAGGTTCCGGCGCCTACATCTGGTGCTGGGGGACGAAGAGCTGCTGGTCGAGCGCGCGGTCGCGGCGGTCCTGCGCGAGGCTCGCAAGCAGGCCGG